>NZ_LDJO01000070.1 GCF_001431595.1 Stenotrophomonas acidaminiphila | reverse complement strand
CCAGCCGTACAGTGTGTGCTTGGGAATCCCGATCCGGGAGGCTACGTCCACGACTGTAAAGCCGCGCTCGATTACCTGCTTCACCGCCTCTGCGCGGAACTCATCCGTGTACTGCTTGCTGTTGCCCATAAACACCTCGGTCATTGCCATCAATTATGGCGTCCGAGTGTCTACGAAAGGCTGGCCGGTCCAGTCTGCGGTTGTTGTGGTCATGGGCGTCTTCAGTCCTCGTCTGCTTCGGCAGCCACCGCCGCAGCCATCATCTTCCGCCGGAGCTTCGGGTTCTTCCTCATGGCAGCCTCCATCTGGGCGATTGCCTGCTCCATGGCCTCGGTGTCGTCCAGTGACAGGGCTTCGGCGGTCCGCTCCACTTTCCTCTTGCGCTTCTTCTCCAGCTCAAGGATTTCCGCGCCCACGTCTGCCGGCTTGGCGTGGTAGTAGCGCAGGGCCGTCCGCGTGTCCTTGTGGCCGCTGACCGACATCATCTTGGGCAGCTCCAGCCCGTCGTTCACCAGCTCGGACAACCGGGTGTGACGCAGGTCGTGGAGCGTAGGGATCTCGCCTCGATCATTGGGCGGCAGTCCAGCGCGTTCCCGTGCCCGCTTCCACGCCTGGTAGGCGGTACCACCCGGAAGGGGCTTCTTGTCGTCGGTAGGGCTGGGGAAGACCCACCCCGACCTGGGCGGCTTGGTCGGGTCTTCCAGCAGCGAGGCGATCGCCGCCACGGCCTCCGGATGCAGCGGGATGGTGCGAGCGTTGACCTCCCCCGGGACGGGGGTCTTGGTCTCGCGCAGGCCGGCGACCACCGCGTCCGTTCCCCAGCCCTTGATGTCCTCCCAGCGCAGCTTGCCAGGCTCACCCCGGCGCACTGCCGACCATCGCGAAAACAGAATGAAGGCCTTGGTCGTGGGGTGGGTGTTTTGGAGCGCCGCCCAGACCGTGTCCCATTCGTCCTCGCCCAGCGGGCGCTCTCGGCGCTTCCCGGGGTTCGGCTTCTTGTCCATGGCGCGGATCGGGTTGGGGATGTCCTCGAAGCCCCAGGCTGATCGTGCCCGGCGGTAGACGGCACTGATCACCGCCAGATGCCGCAGCTTGGTGGGGTCTTTGGCCTCCCCGCCCTTCTGGTCGCGCGACCGGGATGTCAGGCTGTCGGGCTTACCGTGGAAGTCGGACGGCTTGAGCCCGAGCACATCCCGCTTGAAGAACGTCCGGAAGAACGCCTGGTCTTCAACCACCTGCGCCTGGCGCTCCGGGGACAGAAACCGGGCCTTCCTGACCACGTCGATCCCCAGCCAACGCTCGACCCAGTTCAGTTCCTCCCGCCAGCCCTTCCGGTACTCCAGCCCGCGGGAGTAGGCCGGGATCTTCTTGAGCTCGGCCGCCGTGGCCTTCCGGCCAGGGGGCGGGATCAGGCCGTCTTTGTGGGGCAGCAGGACTTCCTTGCGGTACCGCTCCAGCCAGTGCCGCAGTTCCTGCTTCTCCGCCGTCTCGCTCATGGGCTTGCGGTGCGTGCGAATGGTCGCAAGCTCATTGGCCCGATAGGAGATGGCGCGCTGCAGGGCCGCCTCTTTGCTGTCAGGGTCGGCAGGGTCGAAGTCCTCCCGGCGGTTCTCCAGCTCCACCACCTCGCCGGTGTCGTCGTCCGTGTAGCGGACGCGAACCTGCCAGTAGGTGCCGCGGTCATAGATGCCAGGGTGGCGGGTCACCTTCCTGGGCTTGGGCTTGCGCGGTCGGGCCATGTGCCTGCCGGGGTTTCGGGCCGTCGAAAGGCCCGCTCTGTCTCAAGTTTGTCCCAAGCGCATGGCAACTTTCAATATATCCCTTGTTTTTAGCTGTCCTGAGCGCATCGTATGCCGCGTTCGCAATGACGAGGTCGGGAGTTCGATCCTCCCTGGCTCCACCAAACGGAAAACCCCGGGTATCCCCCGGGGTTTTTTCTTGCCCGGCCCCACGCCGGATGCGCGCATGCCGAGCCGTTCAGGCCGGCGGCGTGTAGATCTCCACCCGGTTGCGTCCGCCGCGCTTGGCCACGTAGAGCATCTCATCGGCGGTCTTGAACACGGTGGCGATGTCCTGGCTGCTTTCCGGCCAGGCGGACACGCCCAGCGAAACCGTGACCCGGTCGACCGGTGCCATGTTGGCGCGCTCGATCTGCAGGCGCAGGCGTTCGGCGACCTGCGCGGCGCTGGCCACCGAAGCGCCGGGCAACAGCAGCACGAACTCCTCGCCGCCCACCCGGCAGGGCGCGTCGTCCACCCGCGAGATGTCCTGCATGTGCATGGCCAGCTGCTTGAGCACCAGGTCGCCGACGTCGTGGCCCCAGGTGTCGTTGACCCGCTTGAAATGGTCGATGTCCAGCGACACCACCGCGAACGGCGTGGCCCGCTCCTGCAGTTCCTGCACCCGCGCCTGCAGATGGCGGCGGTTGCCCAGTCCGGTGAGCGGATCGGTGTTCACGTCCTCGCGCAGCTTGCTGATGCTCTTCTGGAACAGGCCGATGCCCAGCAGCATCGCCTTTTTCAGTTCGCGCGATTCGAAGTACCAGGAGCGCACCGAACGGATTCGCTGCGAAGTGCCGGGCTGGTCCATGTTGCGCGCACCGTAGGCCAGCATGCGCAGCGGGTGGGCGATGATGCGCGCGCACCACCACAGCAGCAGCACGGTGACCAGGGCCAGCGGCAGCGTCTTGACGAACACGGTGCGCATCAACGAGGTCAGCGGCGCCAGGGTGACATCGCGCGGACGCTGCGCGATCACGCCCCAGCCGGTGGCGGCGACCGGGGCATAACCGGCCAGCATGACCTTGCCCTTGCTGTTGACGATGGAGGCCGTGCCGCTGCCGCCACGGGTCACGTCGTCGACCGCCTGGTTGCCGGCCACCACCTTGCCGATGCGGCTCAGGTCGGGGTGGTAGATGATCCGCCCCTCGCTGTCGACCACGTACAGGTAGGAGCCGTCGTGGTAGAAGTGCTGGCCAAGCAGCCGGTCAAGGATGTTCTCCTTCTGCAGGTGGATGGCACCGCCGATCGCGCCGAGGAACCCGCCGCGCGGGTCGCGGATCGGGCTGACCATGAGCACGATGAAATTACCCGCCGCCGACAGGTAGGGCCGGCTGATCAGCGGCTGGCGCGAGCGGATCGACTCCCTGACCGCGGCGCTGGCGAGTACCTTGCCCTGCAGCTGCAGCGTTTCCGGCGAGGTCGCCAGCACCTTGCCGGTATTGTCGAAGATGACGATGGAATTGAAGCTCTTGCTGGTCAGCCGCAGGCGGGCGGCTTCCGTATCGAGCCGGGCCGGGTCGTCCATCTCATCGACCAGGAGCTGGGCGGTGTAGTCCAGCTGCAACTGCGCCGACTGCACGAAATCGTCAGTGCTCTTGGCCAGCTTGGTGGCGTACGCCAGGTTGCTTTCCAGGGTGCTGTCCAGCAGTTGCTGCCGTTGCACCTGGTAGCTGGCATGCAGCGTCTTGGCGAACGGAATGAAAGCACCCAGCAGGGCCAGTGCCAGTATCAGCTTGCGCAGGTCCATAGCCGTCGTTGCCCTCCCGCACCGGGATGAACGACTGACCGGGCCAGCGCCTGCAGGCGAAGGTTCCGGCGCCGCATGCCGGCACCTTCGCACAACCGGCGGCCATGCGTGCAGAAAAAAAGGCCTGCATTACTGCAGGCCTTTTGTATTCGTGGTGGCCGGGGAGGGAATCGAACCCCCGACACGGGGATTTTCAATCCCCTGCTCTACCAACTGAGCTACCCGGCCACTTTGTCTTCGCGACGTTCCCGCCGGCGAGGACGCGCATGATACGGAGGTCTTCCAGTTTCGGCAAGCGTTCCACACAAGTTTTTTTTCAGCGCCTGCAATCAGCCCGCGGCCGCGTGCCGATCGCGGCAGCCGCCGATTGACGCGCAGGCGCCGTGCCCCGCATCAACAAAACCTTTACTTCCCCGCCCGCGGCTTTGCATAGCCTGCATCCCAACCATGGAGGTCACGGACCATGCACCATCGCCTGCTCCTGTCGTTGCCCCTGTCGTTGCTGCTCGCCTCCGCCGCACAGGCGGCATCGCCGGTCGAATCGGTCGGGCGCTTCGAGCTGGACCGCTATGCCGGCCAGTGGCACGAGATCGCCCACCTGCCGGTGTCGTTCCAGAAGAAATGCGTGGCCGACATCACCGCCAGCTACCGGCTGCGCGCCGATGGCCGCATCAGCGTGCTCAACCGCTGCCGCACCAGCGACGGCGACATGATCGAAGCCGAGGGCGTCGCACGCCCGGTCAGCGGCCACCCGGGGCGCCTGCAGGTCCGCTTCGCACCGGACTGGCTGTCCTGGCTGCCGTGGGCGTGGGCCGATTACTGGGTGATCGCGCTGGATCCGGACTACCAGTGGGCGATGGTCGGCGAGCCGGGGCGCAGATACCTGTGGATCCTGTCGCGCACGCCGTCGATGGACGACGCCCTGCTCGAGCGGCTCAGGCGCCAGGCCACCGACATGGGCTACGACCTGGCGCCGCTGAAGGTGATGGCACCGGTCGACTGAGCGGTCGCGTTCATCGCGACGAAGGCTTGCGCCGGTAATCCAGCGGCGGCGCGTCGCGCTGCAGCAGCGGCACGTAGCGGAAGTCCGCGCCGCGCCGCTGGCCGAACTCGTCCCTGGCCTTGCCGACGATATCGGGCGACTGGAACAAGCGCACCGCGGCCAAGGCCAGCGCCTTGGCCGCGTTCAGCGCGCCCTTGGCGCCCACCGAGGCACCCGATGCGGCCACCGCCTGCCAACTGTGCGCCGGCGTGCCCGGCACCCAGGTGGCGGTGCCCAGGCCGGCGGTAGGCACGTTCCAGCTGACGTCGCCGACATCGGTCGACGCGCTGCCGGCCACGTCCGCGCGGTACGGCTGCAGCTGCATCGCCGCGTCCAGTGGCGGGCGCCGTTCCAGGCTCTGCTGCAGCGTCTGCGCGAAGGCCTGCTCCTTCGCGTCGTAGCGCACGCCGCCGACCTGCTCCAGCGCCGCCTGCATCACCTGCCCCAGGGTGTCGTTGGGCAGCAGCGAGAACACCCCGCCGGTCTGCTCGAACTCGACCGTGGTGCCGGTGCCCAGCGCCGCGCCGTCGGCTGCCCTGCGCAGGCGCGCGAACACCTCGCGCACCACCGCCGGATCGACATGGCGCACGTAGTAGTAGGCCTCGGCGAAATCCGGCACCACGTTCGGCGCGCTGCCGCCATTGCTGATCACGTAGTGGATGCGGGTCCCGTCGGGCACGTGTTCGCGCATCAGGTTGGCCATGTGGTTGAACGCCTCCACCGCATCGAGCGCGGAACGGCCACGCTCCGGCGCGATGGCCGCGTGCGCGGCGAGGCCGTGGAAACGGAACTTGCCGCTGATGTTGGCCAGGCTGGTGCCCTGCGCCGCCGAGTTCTCCGCGGCCGGGTGCCAATGCAGCACCACGTCCACGTCGTCGAACAGCCCGGCCCGGGCCAGGTAGACCTTGCCCGAACCACCCTCCTCGGCCGGCGTGCCGTACAGGCGCACCTCACCCGGCGTGCCGGTGGCCTGGAGCCACTGCGCGACGGCACGCGCGGCACCGACCGACGCGGCACCGAACAGGTTGTGGCCGCAGGCCTGGCCGGCATCCTGCCCATCGATCGGCAGGCGCACCGGCTCGGCCGCCTGCGCCATGCCCGGCAGCGCGTCCATCTCGGCCAGCAGCGCGATCACCGGGCCGCCGCCACGCGTGCCGGAGGAGGCGACGAATGCCGTCGACATGCCTGCCACTCCGGTCTCGATGCGGAAGCCCGCCTCGCGCAGTTCCTGCTGCAACAGGCGCGAGGAGCGCTCTTCCAGGTAGCCCAGTTCGGGTTGCCGCCACAATGCCTGCGCCACCTGCGCCTGGCGCGGCGCATAGGCGTCCAGCACCTGCAGCACGTCCGGCCCGGCGGCCCAGGCCGCCCCGGTGCCGCAGGCCAACAGCCCGGCACCCAGCCGGATACGGAACCACGCCCGCCTCGCGCCCATCGCCCGCACCCTCAGTAGAAGCCCACGTTGTCGATCTCGAACCACACCTTGCCGCCGGCCTCGCCGCCGGCGGAGAACACCAGTTGCTGCACGTCGTCGCCCTTCCATTCGGCTACCGGCCCCTTGCCGCGGTAGGGCGGTTGGCCCTGCAGCGCGGAGAACGGGATTTCAACGGTGCGCCATTGCGGCGCGGCATCGACCGGGGCGATGAACCGGCGGTCGCCCAGCGCCCTGGCCTCCAGCCGCAGCGCAGGCGTGCCGCCGCGTACGTCGAAGCGGATGCCGCGGTACGCGCGCAGGTCCACCGGGGCGACCGAGCCGCGGCTCAGCGGCAGGATCGCCGCGGCATACGCCGTGGGCTTGGTGGACAGCCGGGCCTGGACCGAGAGCGCCTTGCCGCCGGTCTCGCGGGCGACGGTTTCGCTGACCTGCACGGTGCGGTCGTTGCCGCCATCGGCTTCGTCGATGCGCAGCGTATCCAGCGTGGTGCGCCCGTCGGCGCGCTCGAAATCGTCGACCAGCGGCGCCACCGGCTGAGCCGGCAGCGACAGCGCGCGGTTGCCGGCCGGCAGTACCGTGCCCTGGCCGTGCACCTGGCGGCCGGCGACGTAGACCCGCTGCGTGTTGCGGATGTCGGCGATGCGCTCCCGTGGCCGCCCCTTCACCAGCAGCAGGTCGGCACGCTTGCCGACCTCGATGGTGCCGCGGTCGTCCACGCCCAGCGCGCGGGCGCTGTTGGCGGTGCCGGCGACCAGCGCTTCGGCCGGGGTCAGCCCCGCCTCGACCAGCAGCTCCAGCTCGCGCAGGGTCGATGCACCGTGCGGCGTGCCGGTCATGCCGGCGTCGGTCCCGACCACCACCGGGACGCCGGCATCGTGCAGGGTCTTCACGTTGCGCAGGGCATCGGCGAAGTTGCGCTCGCGTTGCCGCAGCACCTCCGGGCGGGTGCCCGCGGCACCGCTGCCATCCACGCGCGCGGGCAGGTACACCGCCAGCGACGGCGCATAGGCGGTGCCATGCTCGCGCATCAGCTGCACCAGTTCGCCGTCCACCGGCATGTCCTGCACGCTATGCGCGATCACGTCCACGCCGGCGCGCGCGGCGACCTTGCCACGCTTGACCATCACCGTGTGCGAGAACACCTTCAGGCCGTGCCTGTGCGCCTCGTCCACCAGCGCGGCCAGGGTCTCCTCGTCCATGCTGCTGTTGTCGGCGGCGTTGGAATAGCGCCAGCCGTCGGTGAAGGCCTTGATGAAGTCCGGCCTGTAGGCGGCCACGGCACGCACGCCGGCGCGCGCGGCCTCCGGCGAATTCACCCAGCGGGTGGTGTTCTCGTCGCCCCAGTCGGCACCGTGGCCGAGCGGCGTGCTCATGCGCGCGGCGAACTTCACGTCCGGCGCGGCGATGTCGGCCAGCCACGCGCGGCGCGGCGCATACGCTTCCGGCGGCTCGTGGAAATCGCTGACGGTGGTGACGCCGGCGGCCATGTACAGGTTGGCGATCTGCGGCAGCTCGGCCGGGCGCGCATTGGGCGTCCAGTGCGTGTGCAGGTCGAACAGCCCCGGCAGCAGCGCCTGGCCGCGGGCGTCGACCACGCGCGCGCCCTTGGGCGCTGCCAGCGCCTGCCCGGCAGCGGCGATGGCCGCGATGCGGCCGTCCCGTACCAGCACGCTGCCCGGATACGCCGGGCGACCGGTGCCGTCGAACACCATGGCACCGCGGATCAGCAGCGCGCTGTCGGCGGAAGTGGCGGCCACGCTGGCCTGCCCGGTGGACAGCAGAAGCGCGGTGAGCAAGGCGAGCGCGCGGGTGCGGCGGGGGTTCATGTTCATGGGTTCAATCCAGAGTCATTGCATGGAATGCGCCGCGTGCGGCGCGCTCTCCGGGGTGCGCAGGCGCACGACCTTGCCCTGCTGCTCGACCACCAGCCCCAGGCTCAGGGCGACGCTGCGGGCGAAGCCCAGCGGGTCGCTGGCCGAGTACAGGCCGACGATGCGGCGGCTGCCGACCACCGGGTCGTCGATGACGATGCGGGTATCGCTGTAGCGCAGGAACTGCGCGGCCGCCACCGACAGCGTGTCGCCATTGAAGGACAACATGCCCTCGCGCCAGGCCAGCTGCTGTTCCAGGTCCTCGGCGGGCACGGCCTCGATGCGGATGCCGTGGCTGCGGTTGGCCAGCGCGCGGTAGTTGGCCAGCAGCCGCGCCGGTGCCACCGCGCCCTGGGTATCGGCCACGTCCACCACGCCCTCGCGCACCAGCACCTCGACACCGCCGCTGCGGCGCTCGTTGAGGCTGACCGCGAAACTGGTGCCCACCGCGGTGACGTCGGTCTCCTGCGCACGCACCACGAACGGGCGGCCGGGATTCTTGGCCACGTCGAACAGCGCTTCGCCCTGCAGCAGGGTGATGCTGCGCCGCTCACCGGTGTAGTGCACGCGCACCTGCGAGTCCGAATCCAGGGTGATCGCCGAGCCATCCTCCAGCGGCACCCGCAGGATCTCGCCCCGGCGCGTGGCGTAGTACTCGGCGTCGTCGTGCTGGCGGTGCACGCCGATCGCCAGCAGGCTCAGTACCGCCGCCATGCCGGCCGCCCAGCGCAGCACCCGCCGCGCACGCCGGAAGCGCGGCGGCGCAGGATCGGCGGCGATCGCGGCCGTGCCATTGGACAACGCACGCGCACGCGCGGTGCGCGCCAGCACGGCGTGGGCCCGCGCATAGGCACCGAAGTGGCGCACATCGGCCTGCAGCCAGGCATCGCGCGCCATCGCATCGCCGGCGGACAGCGGCGCCCGGTCCTCGCGCGCGACCCAGGCCGCGGCGATATCGTCGATGGTGCGTTCATCGTGTGCGCGCATGGCGTGTTCCTCCTGCTCCGAGCCGTTCCCTGCCCTCTTCCGCGTCCTTCCCGTCGCGCTTCATCGAATCCATCAATACCCGGATTCCCTTGCAGATGTGTTTCTCCACGGTGTTCTCGCTGATCTGCATCCGCTGGGCGATCTCGCGCTGCGAGTAGCCCTCGACCCGGCGCAGGACGAAAGCCTGCCGGCATTTGTCCGGCAGGCTGTCGATCAATGCGCCGATCCGTGCCAGCTCCTGCCGCGAGGACGCGGTGCGTTCCGGACACGCCTCCTCGCCGCCGATGGCCACCCGCTCGATCTCGGCCACGGCCTCGATCGACACCACCTGCGCGCGCCGCAGCTGCTGCAGCACCACCGACTGCGCCACCGAATACACGTAGGCGCGCGGCTGGCGCACGTGCGACACGTCCGCCATCGCCGCCAGGATGGCGTAGGTCTCCTGGATCACGTCGTCCACGTCCTGGCGCACCGGCAAGCGCCGCTGCAGCCAGTCGCGCAGGGCCGGCTCGCACGGCAGCACGTGCTCGGCGAGCCACAACGAACGCTCCGCCGCCAGTGCCGCGCTCATCGCGGCACCCCCGCGGTGCCCGGCACCTGCCGGGCGTTTTCACGGACAACGCCCGGGGTCATCAGAACGCCTTGGTCACATTGACGTACCAGTACCGCGGATAGGCCTGGTACACGGCCGAGGAATAGCCGAACGCGTCGCTGGACACCGGCGGCCGCTTGTTGGCCAGGTTGTTGGCGCCCACCTTCAGCGACAGTCCGTCCACCCAGCCATCGCCCCTGAAGTCGTACTTGACGAAGGCGTTGGCCAGGGTCTGCGACTTCACCGTCCACGGCGTGCCGTCGGCCAGCACCAGTCCGTTCTCGACGAACGAGCTGCTGTAGCGCGCGCTGGCGCCGACCGACACCTGCTGGTAGCGCCAGGTGAGCGTGCCGGACCACTTCCACTGCGGGTTGCCGCCGTTGCCGATCAGGTTGCCGCCGCCGGTGACCCGGATCGACGGATCGACCAGACCGCTGCCCTTGGCGTCTTCCAGTGCCTGCAGTGCCGGCGAGCGCTGGCGGTAGAACTCGATCAGGCGGGTGCCGTTGAGCGACACGTCGAAACGCCCGGCGCGGGTTTCCGGCGAGGCCCAGCTGAAGCTGTAGTCCACGCCGCGCACGGTCTGCGGCTCGAGGTTGACGTACTGGTCCCTGACGTAGAGCACCTTGCCCGCGGCCTCCAGGCCGGTACCGGCGTAGCGCGCGATGTCGTCGGCGGTGGGGTCGGCGCGCACCACGTCGGCGTTGCTGCTGCCCTGCTGGCGCAGCACGTAGTCCAGGATCAGCGCGTTGCCCTCGCCGAACAGGCCGATGATGCCTTCCTGCGCGTACTTGTAGTAATCCACCGCGAAGGTGAAGCGGCCGAAGTTCTCTGGGATGAACTGCGGCTGGAACACGATGCCGGCGCTGGTGTTGGTCGAGGTTTCCGGCTTCAGGTCCGGGTTGCCCGAACGGCGCGCGGTGGTCGAGGCGGTGTAGCCCTTGCAGGCCGCCATCGAAGCCTGCGCGCCGCTGCGCACGTCGGCCAGGCACTGGACCCAGTCGGTGCGGCTGTTGGAGCGGCTGACCATGGTCGCGTTGACCTGCTCCAGGTTCGGCGCGCGGAAGCCCTTGGCCCAGGACGAGCGCACGGTCAGGCCGTCGATGATCTGCCAGCCCAGCGCCAGCTTCGGCTTGGCCACGCTGCCGAAGTCGTTGTAGCGCTCGGCGCGGCCGGCCACCTGCAGGTCCAGCGAACGCACCAGCGGGATGTCCATCCCCGGCGAGACCAGCGGCACCGAGAACTCGGCGAACACGCCGGCGACGGTACGCGAACCATAGGTATCCGGGGTCGGGCTGACGCCGTACATGTCGCTCGGGTACTGGATGCCGGTGATCGCATCGGTGAAGGTCAGCGAACCGTCGACGTGGGCATCGCGGTCGTCGCGCTGGGTCTCATGACGCACTTCCAGGCCGGTCGCCATGCCGACGTCGCCGGCCCAGGTGCGGAACAGGTCCGGACGCGATGCCTTGACGTCCCACAGGTACAACTCGGTCTCACTCTGGCGCCTGGCCTTGTAGAAGAACCGGTCCAGTTTGCTCCAGTCGTTGCAGCCGCCGCAGAACGGGTTGTAGGCCGCCGACGTCGAATCGGCCAGCGCCTGCTGGAACAGGGTCATGCTCACCGCGTCCTGGGTATCCTCGACCTTGGCCTTGGAGTACAGCGCCGCGCTTTCCCAGTCGAAACCGAAGTGGTAGCCGCGCAGGCCGGCCAGTGCGCGCACCTGGGTGTTCTTGACCTCGATCCGGGTCGGGCGCTCGAAGCGATAGCTGGTGATGGTCACCGGCAGGCCATCGGCGCCGATGTTCAGGCCCTGCAGCCGGTTCGGGTTGAGCGTGCCGTCGGGCAGGTACACCGCGCCGAACGGATTCCAGTAATTGCTGGCGGCCACCGTCATCGGCAGCGAGGAAATGGTGTTCACGCCGTTCTGCAGGCTGTAGGCGCGCGAGTCGTACAGGCCGGCCTCGCTGAACAGCGAGATGCCGTTCTCGAAATCGTGCTTGCCGGTGGCGAACACGTTGATGCGGCGCACGTCCGGCGCGATCGACACCGGGTACAGCGACTGGTGGTTGTCGCGCAGGTTGGCGTCGGCACCCGAGGTGGCCTTGCTGCCGGACTGCATGCACAGGCCGTCGCCGAGGGTCGCGCCGCAGTTGCCGTTGCTGGTCGGCTTGACGTGGAACGCGCCGGCGGCGGTGGTCAGCCACTTGCCGTTCTGCGACACGCGCGCGCCGTTGGCGGTGAAGTTGCCCCACGGGCTGTTGGTATTGCGGTTGTCCACCCCGGCCAGGCCTGCGTACGGGGTACCGGCGAAGTCGTCGATGCGGTTGCCGCTGCGGGTCCAGTCCTGGTCCAGCGAGTTCAGGCCGGTGGTGTTGTAGTAGTTGAAGGCGATGGTGACGTTGGAGCGCAGGTCCTGTGAGTTCCTGCCCCACATGCCGTTGACCGACACGTCGCTCAGGTGGGTGCCCTCGCCCACGCCCTTCTGCACGCTCAGGGTGCCGCCATCCATGTCGTCGCGCAGCACGTTGTTGACCACGCCGGCCACCGCGTCGGTGCCGTAGATCGCGGCGGCGCCATCGAGCAGCACCTCGACCCGGCGCAGGTTGGCCACCGGCACGGTATTGGCGTTGTAGGTCAGCACCGGCACCAGGTTGCCGTCGGCCTGGCTGGTCGGGTGCACCACGGTGCGGCGGCCGTTGATCAGCAGCAGCGTGTTGCCCACGCCCAGCCCGCGCAGGTTGACCGAGGCGATGTCGCCGCGCGCGTAGTTGGAGCTGTTGCCGCCATTGGTGCCGCTGAAGGACACATTGCCCATCTGCGGGATGGAGCGGTACAGGTCGTCGCCGGAGACCGCGCCGGTGGCCTCGATCTGCTCGGCCTGCAGGGTCGCCACCGGCAGGATCGCCGCCGACTTGCTGCCCTTGATCTGGCTGCCGACCACGGTGATCTGGTCCAGCGTGTTGACCGGCCCGCTGGCCGGCGTCTCCTGCGGCGCCGCGGCCACCGGCTCCGGCTCGGTGGCCTGCGCCACGGCCAGCCCGCCCAGCCCGCCCAGCGAAGCGAGCATCGGCGTGGCGGCACGCAGGGTGATGGTACGGCCGTCGTCCGAGGCGACCGCCAGCCCGGTGCCGCTGAGCAGGCGGTTCAATGCCTGCCGCGGATCCATCTGCCCCTTCAGCTGCCCGACCTCGATCCGCCCCTCGTCGCCCATGGCGGCCGGCGCGATGATCTGCAGGCCCGCCTGGCGTGCGAATTCAGGCAGCACCTCCTCGATGCGGCCACCGTTGATATCGAACTGCGGCGGTGCGGCCAGCGCCGGCATGGCCACGCACAGCGCGGTGGCGGCCAGGCCGCCACGGATCGCGCTTGCCAGCGGCAACAACTTGAATGAACGCATTGATCAACCCCTCTCCGGTATATGCGAATGCGGCGACGCTGTCGGTCCCCTCACATGCCTAGATGAGCCTGCGCGGAAGTTCCGCCATCGGCCGCACCATCGCCCCCCGGCCATGCCCGCCATACGGCGTAGTATCCTTTGGCCAACCCCTCCGGATCCCGAGGACCGAGCAGTATGCGTTTTCGCCCACAGTACGTCCTGACCGCAGTTCTCAGCCTCACCCTCGCCGCATGCGGCGGCGGCATGGTGAAGCGGGTTTCTGAACCCGCCGCCGGCATCCAGCAGCTCACCGTCGCCAACGACGGCAGCTGGGACGTGGAGCTGCGCCTGCGCAACTACAGCTCGATGCCGATGCGCTTCGACGACGTGTCCCTGCGGATCAAGGTCGGCGACGAAGCCGCCGGCACCCTGAACGCCGCCCCGGGGCTGTCCATCGGCCCCGAATCGGCCGACGTGATCAAGGTCCGCCTGCAGCCGGCCTCGCCGGCCCGCATCGTCGTGGCCGACGCCCTGGCCGGCGGCCGCTCGCTGTTCTACGAACTGGAAGGCACGGTCAAGGCCACGCCCGAAGAAAAGAAGCAGCGCAGCTTCGAGGTGAAGGCGCGCAACACCCTGAACCAGGCACCGGGCCTGCCTGGCGTGCTGCGCTGACCCGCCTCCCCTTTCCGTTCCAGCAGAGATCGCACCGATGAGCAACTACAAGGCACCCGTTACCGACCTCCGTTTCGCCCTGCACGACGTGCTCAAGGCCGAGTCGCTGTTTGCCGCGATGGGCCACGCCGACGCCAGCGCAGACGTCATCGACGCCGTGCTCGAGGAAGCCGGCCGCTTCAGCGCCAGCGTGCTGGCACCGCTGAACGCGGCAGGCGACCAGCATGGCTGCACGCTGGACAAGGCGACCGGCGAGGTCACCACCACCCCGGGCTTCCGCGAGGCCTATGCGCAGTTCGTCGAAGGCGGCTGGACCGGCCTGACCGCCGCGCCGGAGTTCGGCGGCCAGGGCATGCCGGAGACGCTGGGCATGGCGCTGAGCGAGATGGTGTCCTCGGCCAACCTGGCCTGGAGCCTGTTCCCGATGCTGTCGCACGGCGCGGTCGAAGCGCTCAGGCACTATGGCGAGGACTGGCAGAAGGAAGCCTTCCTCAAGCCGCTGGTGGCCGGCACCTGGACCGGCACCATGTGCCTGACCGAGCCGCATGCCGGCACCGACCTGGGCCTGCTCAAGACCCGCGCCGAGCCCAACGCCGATGGCAGCTACGCCATCACCGGCACCAAGATCTTCATTACCGCCGGCGAGCACGACCTGAGCGAGAACATCGTCCACCTGGTGCTGGCCAAGCTGCCCGACGCCCCGCCCGGGCCGAAGGGCATCTCGCTGTTCGTCACCCCCAAGTACAAGGTCGGCCGCGACGGCGCGATGGGCGAGCGCAATGCCCTACGCTGCGGTGCGCTGGAACACAAGATGGGCATCCACGGGTCGTCCACCTGCGTGATGAACTTCGACGGCGCCCAGGGCTACCTCGTCGGCCAGCCGCACAAGGGCCTGCAGGCGATGTTCGTGATGATGAACTCCGCCCGCCTCGGCGTCGGCATCCAGGGCCTGGCGCAGTCCGAGCGCGCCTACCAGGGCGCCCTGGCCTATGCCCGCGAGCGCCTGCAGTCGCGCGCGCCCAAGGGGCCGCAGCTGGCCGACAAGCCGGCCGATCCGATCATCGCCCAGCCCGACGTACGCCGCATGCTGCTGTCGATCAAGGCGCTGACCGAGGGCGGCCGGCTGCTCGCCGCGCACGCCTACACCCAGCTCGACGCCGCGCAGAGCGCCGGTGACGCGCAGGTGCGCGCCGATGCCGAGACCCTGGTCAGCTTCCTCACGCCCATCGTCAAGGCGTGCCTGACCGAATGGAGCATCGAGTCCACCTACAACGCGCAGCAGTGCTTCGGCGGCCACGGCTATATCGCCGAGCACGGCATGGAGCAGCTGGCCCGCGACGCCCGCATCACCACCCTGTACGAAGGCACCACCGGCATCCAGGCGCTGGACCTGATCGGCCGCAAGACCGCCATGTCGCAGGGTGCGGGGCTGAAGCTGTTCCTGGCCGAGATCGAGGCGTTCATCGCCGCCAATGCCGGCAATGCCGCCGTCACCGAATTCCTGCCGGTGCTCGGCGCCAGGGCGCGCGAATGGGGCCAGCTCACCAGCGCCGTCCTGCAGCGCGCGGCCGCCAACCCGGAAGAACTGGGCGCGGCCAGCTGGGACTATCTGTTCTACAGCGGCTACGTCGCCCTGGCCTACTGGTGGGCGCGCGCAGTGGCCGCGGCGCAGGAATCCACCCACCCGCAGGCCTTCAGGCAGGCCAAGCTGGAAACCGCGCGCTTCTACTACGCGCGCATCCTGCCGCGCACCCTGGCCCATGCCGCCAGCATTGAGAGCGGCGCCGAGCCGCTGATGGCCATGGACGCCGCGCGCTTCGGCGAGTGAGCCCGGCCCGGCCGCCATCGACGATGGCGGCCGGGTTTACACAAACTGTCACGCTTCGTGTATAAGCTGTTTTCCCGATGGAGACAGACACTACACCGCGTGGTCTGATCGATACCGGAGTCGCCGCATCCGCTCCGGACGTGGAGTTTTCGCTCCCGCCCTCCCTGCACCGCCTCGGTTCCGTGCGACTGCTGTCGCTGGATGCGCATGGCCGCGTACTCGACTGGATCAACTGGCAGGAGGCCTCCTGCCTCTATGCCCGCGGCGCGGTGGCATGGACCCTGGGCGATCCCTGCCTGCACGTGCATGGCGCCATCAACCGCGCCAGCGGCCTGCGCAGCGGCCTGGACCTGCACCCGATCATCGCCTCGCGCGGCCATGCCCGCTCGCGCGCCATCGACCCGACCCCCAACCTCACCAATACCGCGCTGTTCGCCCGCGACGCCCAGTTGTGCCTGTACTGCGGCCAGCAGTTCAGCCGCCCGCACCTGACCCGCGACCACGTGATGCCGCTGTCCAAGGGCGGCCGCGACATCTGGGAAAACGTGGTCAGCGCCTGCTTCCAGTGCAATTCGCGCAAGAGCAACCGCACCCCGCAGCAGGCCAACATGCCGCTGCTGGCGGTCCCGTACCGGCCGAGCTGGATCGAGCACCTGATCCTGTCCAACCGCAACATCCTGGCCGACCAGATGGCGTTCCTGAAGGCACAGCTGCCGAAGAAGGCGTTGCGACGCAGCGCCTGACCCCGCGCAACAGCGGCCAGCCCATGCCCGTTGCGCGCGGCACGGCTCCATTCACCCGGCCCGACCCGCCGGCCGCCATGCCGGCACCGTTGCCCCCGGCGCGCCCAGCCACCGCCGCCGCCGTAGCGCGGCAGCGGTGAACCGCCGGCGCTTGTGCCCGGGCGCGGAAAAGCGCGCACGCCACCAGAACGCCCCCGGCACAAGCTGAACCACGCCCGCATCCACGCCCCGGAAGTCCCCATCGGCGGCCCGCGCCACCGGCGGTTTGCTTGCCCCACCCCGGAATGGGGGCGAAAATACCGGTCCGGCTGAAACGCGAAGAAAATGATCGACTCCGTCCGCTATCCGCGCCTGTCGCGCATCCAGACCCCGCACGACCTGCGCGCGTTCGATGAAACCGAACTGACCGCGGTCGCCGGCGAGCTGCGCGATTACCTGATCGAATCCGTGGGCCGGAGCGGCGGCCACTTCGCCGCCGGGCTGGGCGTGATCGAACTGACCGTCGCCCTGCACTACCTCTACGACACCCCGGTCGACCAGCTGGTGTGGGACGTGGGCCACCAGACCTACCCGCACAAGATCCTCACCGGCCGCCGCGACACCATCCACACGGTCAAGCAGAAGGATGGCGTGGCGCCGTTCCCCAAGCGCGAGGAAAGCGAGTACGACACGTTCGGCGTCGGCCATTCCTCGACCTCGATTTCCGCCGCGCTCGGCATGGCCATCGCCCGCCAGCGCCAGGGCGACGAGCGCCGGATGGTGGCGGTGATCGGCGACGGCGCGATGACCGCAGGCATGGCGTTCGAGGCGCTGGCGCATGCCGGCGGCATGGACGAGGAGCCGAACGTGCTGGTCATCCTCAACGACAACAACATGTCCATCTCCGAGGCGGTGGGCGGGCTGACCAAGATGCTCGGCCGCGCCACCGCCAGCCGCACCCTCAACGCGTTGCGCGAGGGCGGCAAGAAGATCCTCGGCGACAAGCGCCACAGCCCGCCGGCGCGCTTCGTCAAGCGCTGGGAAGAGCAGTGGAAGGGCATGTTCGTGCCCTCCACGGCGTTCGAGCAGATGGGCTTCCACTACACCGGCCCGATCGACGGCCACGACCTGCCGCTGCTGCTGTCCACGCTCAAGACCCTCAGGGGCAAGAAGGGGCCGCACCTGCTGCACATCATGACCACCAAGGGCAAGGGCTACGAGCCGGCCGAAGGCGACCAGATCGGCTACCACGCCGTCGGCCCGTTCGACCCGAGCAAGGGCCTGCCAGCCAAGAGCGCGCCGAAGAAGCCGACCTACACCGACGTGTTCGGCGACTGGCTGTGCGATGCCGCCGCCGCCGAGCCGCAGCTGATGGGCATCACCCCGGCGATGCGCGAGGGCTCGGGCCTGGTGCGTTTCAGCCGTGAATACCCGCAGCGCTATTTCGACGTGGCCATCGCCGAGCAGCACGCGGTGACCCTGGCCGCGGGCATGGCCACCCAGGGCGCCAAGCCGGTGGTGGCGATCTATTCCACCTTCCTGCAGCGCGCCTACGACCAGCTGGTGCACGACGTCGCCATCCAGGACCTGGACGTGCTGTTCGCCATCGACCGTGCCGGCGTGGTCGGCCCGGACGGCGCCACCCATGCCGGCAACCTCGACTTGAGCTTCCTGCGCTGCGTGCCGAACATGCTGGTGATGGCCCCGGCCGACGAAGCCGAATGCCGGCAGATGCTCAGCACCGGCCTGCAGTACAAGGGCCCGGCGGCGGTGCGCTACCCGCGTGGCACCGGCCCGGGCGTAGCCCCGGGCGTCGATCTGTCCCCCCTGCCGGTCGGCAAGGCTCAGCTGCGCGCGCAGGGCCAGCGCCTGGCCATCCTCGCGTTCGGTTCGACCGTGGCCGCCGCCGAGCAGGTCGGCCGCGAGCTCGGCCTGACCGTGGTGAACATGCGTTTCATCAAGCCGCTGGACCGGACCCTGCTGCTCGAACTGGCCCGCACCCACGAGGGGTTCGTCACGGTCGAGGACAACGTGGTCGCCGGCGGTGCCGGCTCGGGCGTGTCCGAACTGCTCAACGCCGAAGCCATCGTCATGCCGGTGCTGCACCTGGGCCTGCCGGACAGCTTCCAGCACCATGCCAGTCGCGAAGACCTGCTGGCCGAAGCCGGCATCGACGCGGCCGGCATCCGCGACGCCATCCTCCGGCGCTGGCCCGACGCGCGCACCCCGGCCACCGCGATGAGCGTGGCCGGCTGACCGGCGGCGGCGTGCCCGCCGCCGGGCTCGCGTCGGCCACACCGCTCCGGCGCTTGCCGGCAGGAGGCGCCCGACATGCCCATCGCCGCCCCGCGCCCCGCATGGCGCCACCGATCCGCACCGCCTGACACGAACGCCGCAGCGTAGCTGCCCTCCCCCCTGCGGCGACGACAGGGCGCTGGCATGCAGGCCGGATCCATGCATTGCAGGCACGAGCCAGGCCCTGCCGCAACGGCTGCCAGGCCGCCGATCCCCGATCGCTGCCTGGAAGAAGACGCATTGAAGGCCACCCGCCGGCGAGTGGCCTTCGCTACGCCCGGGGGTGCCGCGCGGCTCCGCCATGCCGTTACCATGCCGGTCGCGCTTTCACATCCGTTCCGTTGCCAGAGGATCTTTCATGACCGTCCGCGTCCGTCGTTCCCCGCACCCGCGCCTGCAGGCGTCCCTGCTGGCCTCGGCCCTGCTGCTGGGCAGCCTGTGGGCTACGCCGGCACCGGTCCTGGCGCGGCCGGCGCAAGCGCAGACGACCGCGCTGCAGGCCGAGGCCGAGCGCCTTGCGGCGCAGCTGCCGGGCGACGTCGGCGCGGCGCTGGTGCACCTGGAAAGCGGCCGCGCGGTCTACCTCAACGCCGACCAGCCGCTGCCGATGGCCAGCACCATGAAGGTGCCGGTGGCGGTGCACATCCTCAAACTGGTCGACGAAGGCAAGCTGGGCCTGCAGCAGCAGGTGCTGCTGGGGCCGGAGGACATCTACCCCGACATGGGCGGGCCGATGGACACCCACCTCAGCGCCGGTTCGGCCATCACCATCCGCGACCTGCTGCACATGATGATCACGGTCAGCGACAACAACGCCACCGACATCCTGGTGCGCACCGGCGGCGGCCCCGAAGCGGTGCAGCAGCGCATGCGCGCGCTGGGCGTCGATGGCCTGCGCGTGGACCGCTACATCTGGGAGCTGCTGGCCAACTATTACGGTGATGCCGCCTCGCACGCGCGTCCGCTGGGGCCGGCCGCCTACGGCGAGCTGTCGCGCAGCGAGCGCAGCCAGGAGCAGCGGCGCACCAACATGGACGCCTGGAACGCCGATCCGCGCGATACCAGCAGCGCCCGCGCCATGGCGCAGCTGCTGCAGCGCACATGGAAGGGCGAGATCCTGTCGCCGGCCTCGACCGCCGTATTGCAGCAGATCATGCTCGACACCCGCACCGGCAGCGCGCGGCTGCGGGGCATGCTGCCCAGCGGCACGCCGGTGGCGCACAAGACCGGCACCGTCGGCGATGTGATCAACGACGTCGGTGTGATCGAACTGCCCAATGGCCGCGGCCACGTGGTGGCGGCGGTGTTCATCCGCTCGCGCGCCTCCAGCGAAGCGCGCGATGCCGCCATTGCCCAGTTGGCACGCGCCGCGCACGACTACTACCTGTTCGTGCCGTGATCGTACGGGCGCGCCGGCCGGCGCGCC
>NZ_LDJO01000007.1 GCF_001431595.1 Stenotrophomonas acidaminiphila | reverse complement strand
TTTCATCGTGGCTGCGGCTGACGGTGTTCACGGCGGCGAGCGCGACGGCCAGGGGCAGCATCAGGAAGGGTGAACGCATGGGATTACCTTTGCAGCGAAGGAGTGGGTGCAGCAGGCGAGGCGCGGAAGAAGGCGGGAACGCGGACCCGGGCAGCGCCCGTCCCCGGTACCCGGCCCCTCCCCCATGCCTAGATCTTGTAGCCGGAGTGGATGGCGACGATGCCGCCGCTGAGGTTCTTGTAATGGCAGCGGGCGAAGCCGGCCTCGGCCATCATCGCCTTGAGCTCTTCCTGCGGCGGATGCTTGCGGATGCTCTCGGCCAGGTACTGGTAGCTGTCGCCGTCGCCGCGCGCGAACAGCTTGCCGAGCCGCGGCAGCACCTTGAACGAATGGAAGTCGTAGATCGGCTTGAACCAGTCGGCGGTGACCTCGGAGAACTCCAGCACGCGGGCCTGGCCGCCGACCTTTAGCACGCGGTACATCTCGCGCAGCGCGGCGTCCTTGTCGGTGACGTTGCGCAGGCCGAAGGAAATGGTCACCAGGTCGAAGCTCTGGTCCGGGAACGGCAGCGCCTCGGCGTTGAGCTGCACCCACTCGAAGCCGGACACGTGGCCGCGGTTGGTCAGGCGGTCGCGGCCCACCGACAGCATGCCGGCGTTGATGTCGCCCAGCACCACGCTGCCTTCGGCGCCCAGCCGCTCCTTGAGCAGCACGGCGATGTCGCCGGTGCCGCCGGCCAGGTCGAGCACGCGGTCGCCCGGCTTCACCTGGGCGGTGGCCACGAAGTAACGCTTCCACAACCGATGGATGCCCAGGCTCATCAGGTCGTTCATCAGGTCGTAGTTGTCGGCCACCGACGTGAACACCTGGCCGACAAGCTTCTGCTTGTCCTTGGCCGGCACGTCGCGGAAGCCGAAGTGGGTGGTGCCGCTCTTGTAGGGGGATTCGCTCATGCGCCCGATTATCGCACTCCCGCGGCGGCGGCGTGCCGGGGCCCGGGAACGGGCCGTTATCATGGCCGGCCACCCGACGGATGCCCGCCCCGATGATCGCCACGCCCGACTACCGCGCCCTGCTCGACACCGCCATCGCCGAGGCCCGCCAGGGCCTGGCCGAGGGCGGCATCCCGATCGGCGCGGCGCTGTACCACAACGACGGCCGCCTGCTCGGCTGCGGCCACAACCGCCGGGTGCAGGAGGGCGACCCCTCCATCCACGGCGAAACCGACGCCTTCCGCAAGGCCGGCCGCCAGCGCGGCTACCGCGACACCATCATGGTCACCACCCTGGCCCCGTGCTGGTACTGCTCCGGGCTGGTGCGCCAGTTCAACATCGGCACCGTCGTGGTCGGCGAATCGGTCACCTTCGCCGGCGGCATCGACTGGCTGCGCGAGAACGGGGTCAGGGTCATCGACCTGAACGATGCCGGCTGCATCGAGATGATGCGCGGCTTCATCGCCGGCAATCCGGAAGTCTGGAACGAGGACATCGGCGAATAGGCCCGGCGCGCTGCCACCGGATGTGACGCGCTCCACATCCGCGCGATTCCGCCATCGCGCCGCCACCCCGGTGTCATCGGCACCGGCTATGCTCGGTCGTGCAGGGGGCACTGCCATCAAGGTGACGCGATGCAATTTTCGCCCGTACACGGACGCCATCGGGACTCGCTGCGCCAGGCCGGAGAACGCCTGCGCGCCCACTACGCCCGCCATCGCCGCTCCGCCGCCTTCTGGGACGCCTACCAGCAGATCCAGAACGAGCTGGCCGAGGCCTTCCCAGAACACCGCGCCGAACTGTGCAACCGCATGGCCGCCTTCGCCCAGCGCCTGGGTGCGGTGGAGGAGGCGCAGCTGGTGGATGCGGCGGTCCGCCCGGGCTGACCGCCAGGGCACATGACGACGACGCTGGGGCATGCCCCGGCGTCGCCATGCTGGCGGGGCGGCCGGCGCCACGCCGGCCCCCGCGGCACAGGGGTCACGCCTGCGGCGGTTCCCCATTCGCGGCCAGACGGCGGCGATTGAACAGGCGCTGCACCACCACGAAGAACAGCGGGATGAAGAACAGGCCGAGCACCGTGCCGGCGATCATGCCGCCCAGCACGCCGGTGCCGATGGCGCGCTGCGCACCGGAACCGGCGCCCGAGGCGATGGCCAGCGGCAGCACGCCCAGGCCGAACGCCAGCGAGGTCATCACGATCGGGCGCAGGCGGTCGCGTACCGCATGCATCGTCGCCTCGATCACGCCCGCGCCCTTCTCCAGGTGCTCCTTGGCGAACTCGACGATCAGGATCGCGTTCTTCGAGGTCAGGCCCACTGTGGTCAGCATCGCCACCTGGAAGTAGACGTCGCGTTCCATGCCGCGGAAGGTGTTGGCCAGCACCGCGCCGAGGATGCCCAGCGGCGCCACCAGCAGCACCGCGGTCGGCACGCTCCAGCTTTCGTACAGCGCGGCCAGGCACAGGAACACGATCAGCAGCGACAGGGTGTACAGCAGCGGCGTCTGCGAACCGGCCTCGCGCTCCTGGTAGGACACCGCGGTCCATTCGATGCTGAACCCCGGCGGCAACTGGCTGGCCAGCTTCTCCACCTCGGCCATGGCGTCGCCCGAGGCCACGCCCGGCGCCGCCTCGCCCTGGATCTCCAGCGCCGAAACGCCGTTGTAGCGCTCCAGGCGCGGCGAACCGTAGTCCCAGCGCTGGCTGGCGAAGGCCGAGAACGGCACCATCTGCCCGGCGCTGTTCTTCACCGTCCACAGGTTGAAGTCCTCCGGGTTCATGCGGAACCCGTCGTCGGCCTGCATGTACACGCGCTTGACCCGGCCGCGGTCGATGAAGTCATCGACGTAGCTCGAGCCCCATGCGGTGGCCAGGGTGCTGTTGATCGCATCCAGCGACAGCCCGTGCGCGCCGGCCTTGGCCACGTCGATGTCCAGCCGCAGCTGCGGGGTATCGTCCAGGCCGTTGGGACGGACGTTGGCCAGCTTGTCGCTGTTGCCGGCCATGCCCAGCAGCTGGTTGCGCGCGTTGACCAGCGCATCGTGGCCCTGCCCGGTGTTGTCCTTCAGGAAGAAGGTATAGCCCGAGGCGGTGCCCAGCTCCGGCATCGCCGGCGGCGGGAAGGCGAAGATGAACGCGTCCTTGATCTGCCCCAGCGCGGCCATCGCGCGCCCGGTGATCGGGCCCACGCCCTGGTCGGGGGTGCGCTCGTGCCAGTCCTTGAGCTTGACGAAGGCCATGCCCGAGTTCTGGCCCATGCCGGAGAAGCTGAAGCCCTGCACCGAGAACACCGATTCCACGGCGTCCTTCTCGTTCTGCAGGAAGTGGTCCTCCAGCTTGTAGATCGACTCCAGGGTGCGCTCCTGGGTGGCGCCCACCGGGGCCTGCACCAGCGCCATCAGGATGCCCTGGTCCTCGTTGGGCAGGAACGAGCTGGGCAGGCGCATGAACAGCACGCCCATGGCCACCGCCAGCGCCGCGAACACCGCCATGAAGCGCCACGGCCGCGCCAGGATGCCGCGCACGCCGCGCTGGTAGGTGCTGCTGGTGCGGTCGAAGCCGTTGTTGAAGCCATTGAAGAAGCGCCCGGCCAGGCCGCGGTGGGCGACGTGGTGCTCGCCCTTCTTCAGCGGCTTGAGCATGGTCGCGCACAGCGCCGGGGTCAGCACGATCGCCACCAGCACCGACAGCGCCATCGCCGAGACGATGGTCGCCGAGAACTGGCGGTAGATCACGCCGGTGGAGCCGCTCATGAACGCCATCGGCACGAACACCGCCGACAGCACCAGGCCGATGCCGACCAGCGCGCCGGTGATCTGGCCCATCGACTTGCGCGTGGCCTCCAGCGGCGACAGCCCTTCCTCGGACATGATGCGCTCGACGTTCTCCACCACCACGATGGCGTCGTCCACCAGCAGGCCGATCGCCAGCACCATGGCGAACATGGTCAGCATGTTGATCGAGAAGCCCAGCGCGGCCAGCACGCCGAAGGTACCCAGCAGCACCACCGGCACCGCGATCGTCGGGATCAGCGTGGCGCGGAAGTTCTGCAGGAACAGGTACATCACCAGGAACACCAGCACGATCGCCTCGAGCAGGGTCTTGACCACGCCCTTGATCGACACCTTCACGAACGGCGTGGTGTCGTACGGGATCACCGCCTTGAGCCCGTGCGGGTAGTTGGCCGCCAACTCGTCCAGGGTCTTGCGCACGCCCTCGGCGGTGGCCAGCGCGTTGGCGCCGGTGGCCAGGGTGACGGCCAGGCCCGAGGCCGGCTTGCCGTTGTACCGGGTGACGAAGTCATAGGTTTCCGCGCCCAGCTCCACGCGCGCCACGTCACCCAGCTTCAGCGTCGAGCCATCGGCCTCGGTGCGCAGCACGATGTCGCGGAACTGCTGCGGGGTCTGCAGCCGGTCCTGCGCGTTGATGGTGGCGTTGAGCTGCTGGCCCTTCACCGCCGGCGCACCGCCCAGCTGGCCCACGGCCACCTGCGCGTTCTGCGCGCGCACCGCCGCGGTCACCTCGTCCACCGAGACCCGGTAGGTCTGCAGCTTGTTCGGATCCAGCCAGATGCGCATGGCGTACTTGCCGCCGAACACCTGGATCGAGCCCACGCCCGGCACGCGGCTGAGCGGGTCGATCACGTTGGAACCGACGTAGTCGGAGATGTCGTGCTCGTCCATGCTGCCGTCCTCGGACACGAAGCCGATGACGTTGAGGAAGCCCGAGCTGGACTTGGCGACGTTGATGCCCTGCCGCTGCACTTCCTGCGGCAGCAGCGGCATGGCCAGCTGCAGCTTGTTCTGCACCTGCACCTGGGCGATGTCCGGGTTGGTGCCGCTCTCGAAGGTCAGGGTGATGCTCGTCTGGCCGTTGGAAGAGCTGTTGGACGAGAAGTAGATCAACCCGTCCAGGCCCTTCATGTTCTGCTCGATGATCTGCGTCACCGAGTCCTCGACCACCTTGGCCGAGGCACCCGGGTAGTTGGCCGAGATCGATACCGCCGGCGGTGCGACCTCCGGGTACATCGAAATCGGCAGCTTGAGCATCGCCAGCGCGCCGGCGAGCATGATGATGATGGCGATGACCCACGCGAAGATGGGCCGGTCGATGAAGAAGCGAGCCATGTGCGTCTCCGCTTACTGCTTGGCGGCCGGCGCGGACGGCGCGGCGGGCTTGGCGGGCGCGGCGCCCTTCTCGGTGGCCTGCACCGGCATGCCCGGGGCGATCTTCTGCAGGCCCTCGACGATGACCTTGTCGCCGGCCTTCAGGCCGTCCTCGACCAGCCACGCATCGCCGATGGCGCGGCTGACGGTGACCGCGCGCTGCGCGACCTTGCCCTCGGCGTCGACCACCATCGCGCTGGTGTTGCCGCGGGGATCGCGGGCAATGCCCTGCATCGGCACCAGCAACGCGTCCTGGCGCACGCCGCTGCCCAGCACCGCGCGCACGAACATGCCCGGCATCAGCACCTGGTCGGGGTTGTCCACCCGCACGCGCAGGCCATAGCTGCCGGTGCTGGGGTCGACGCTGACCTCGGAGAACTCCAGCGTGCCCTTGTGCGCGTAGGTGCTGCCGTCTTCGAGCACGATGTCCACCGGCAGCTCGGAAGCGCCCTGCAGGCGCCCGGCAGCCAGCTCGCGGCGCAGCTGCAGCAGCTCGGCCGAGGACTGGCTGACGTCGATGTAGATCGGGTCCAGCTGGTTGATCGTGGCCAGCGCTTCGGCCTGGCCGGCGCTGACCAGCGCGCCCTGGGTGACGCTGGACTTGCCGATCTGGCCGCTGATCGGCGCGGTGATGCGGGCGTAGCCCAGGGTCACGTTGGCCGCGTCCAGCGCGGCGCGGGCGGCGCCGACGTCGGCCTCGGCCTGCTTCCAGGCGGCCTGCGCGTTCTCGTCGTCCTGCACGCTGATGACCCTGCTCTTGACCAGCTCGCTGCTGCGGCGCGCGGCCAGGCGCGCGGCGTTGGCGCTGGCCTCGGCCCGTGCCAGCTGGGCGCGGGCACTGTTGGCCTGGGCGCGGTAGGCGGCGTCGTCGAGCTGGTACAGCGGCTGACCCTGCTTGACCACGCTGCCTTCGGTGAACAGGCGCTTGGCGACGATGCCGCTGACCTGCGGGCGCACCTCGGCGACCTGGTAGCCGGTGGCACGGCCGGCCAGTTCACGGGTCAGGGTGAGCGGCCCGGCCTTCAGGGTGACGACGGTGACCTGGCCGGGACCACCGCCCTGCTGCGGCGGCTGCCCGCCACAGGCGGCCAGCGCGGCGGCAACCAGCAGCGACAGGAGGGCGGGACGGAGAATCGATCGATTCATGGCGGGGAGACTCGGCAGTAGGTAAGGAAGCCACCCGACCGGGACGGCCCGCCCCGGAGGGCGGCCACCCGCGACGGTGCGCGGGGCGAACCTGCGCACGCGGCCGTGATCGGACGACGGGAAAAGAGCGCGGAAGAATACATACATGCACGTCTGTTTGTAAATTGGTAGAATTCAGACATGTTTCATGTCAGCTGTGAGCAACGGCAGTGCGATGGCGCGTAAGAGCAAAGAGGACGCGCAGGCGACCCGCGAGGGCATCCTCGACGCGGCGATCGCCTGTTTCCACGAACATGGGGTGGTCGGTACCACGCTGGCGATGATCGCCACCCGCGCCGGCTATACCCGCGGCGCGGTGTACTGGCACTTCAAGAACAAGACCGAAGTGCTGGAGGCGATGATCGAGCGCGACCGCATGCCGTTCGTGCAGCGCCTGCAGCGCACCTACGCGCCGCAGCGGCAGACCCCGATCCTGGACCTGCGCGAGGTCATCCGCGTCTCGCTCGCCGAGCTGGTCGGCGACCCGCGCCAGCGCAGCCTGATGGAGATCCTGTTGCGCAGCGAGCAGTCCAGCGAAAGCCTGAGCGTCCAGGCGATGCAGCGCCAGAACTCGCAGGAGGAGCTGGACATGGTCACCCGCACCCTGGAACGCGCGCGCGAGCTGGGGCAGCTGCGCCCGGGCGTCGATCCCGCCGCCGCCAGCCGCATGCTGCACATCAGCCTGACCGGCGCGCTGTACAACGCCATGGCGCAGCCGGAGCAGTACGACCTGGAACGCGACGGGCTGATGGTGATGGACGTGGTGCTGCTGGCCTACGTCCGCGACGGGGTGTTCCAGCCGGGCGTGTTCCCGGCCCAGGCCGACAGCGCCGGCTGGGACGCCTGATCCCGCGCCACCGGCACCAACGACAACGGCGCCCTCGGGGCGCCGTTGTCGCAATTGCGGCCTGCTTACAGGATGTAGCGGCTCAGGTCCGGGTCCTGCACCAGTTCGCCCAGGTGCCTGTCGACGTAAGCGGTGTCGATGGCGAGGGTCTCGCCGTCGCGATCCGGCGCCTCGTAGCTGAGCGTGTCCAGCAGCCGTTCCAGCACCGTGTGCAGGCGACGGGCACCGATGTTCTCCTGGCGCTCGTTGACCTGGAAGGCGATCTCGGCCAGGCGCTCGATGGCGTCGCCGGTGAAGCTCACCTTGACGCCCTCGGTGGCCAGCAGCGCCTCGTACTGCTTGGTCAGCGCCGCCTTCGGCTCGGTGAGGATGCGCACGAAGTCGTTCTTGCTCAGCGCACCCAGCTCCACGCGGATCGGGAAACGGCCCTGCAGTTCCGGGATCAGGTCGCTGGGCTTGGCCAGGTGGAACGCGCCGGAGGCGATGAACAGGATGTGGTCGGTCTTGACCGTGCCGTATTTGGTGGACACGTTGGAGCCTTCCACCAGCGGCAGCAGGTCGCGCTGCACGCCTTCGCGCGAGACGTCGCCACCGGACGCGTTCGAATCACCGCGCTTGGCGACCTTGTCGATCTCGTCGATGAACACGATGCCGTGCTGCTCGCAGGCCTCGATGGCCGCGCCGCGGATGTCGTCCTCGTTGACCAGCTTGCCGGCCTCCTCTTCCACCAGCAGCGGGCGCGCGGCCTTGATGGTCAGGGTGCGCTTGTTCGACTTGGCGTTGCCGAGGTTGGCGAACATCGAGCGCAGCTGCTGGCCCATTTCCTCCATGCCCGGCGGGGTCATGATGTCCATGCTGACGCTGGCGGACATCTCCAGTTCGATCTCGCGCTCGTCCAGCTCGCCGTTGCGCAGCATGCGCCGGAACTTGATGCGGGTCTCGCCGTCGGATGCCGACGGCTCGTTGCGCGCGGCCTCCGGATCGAAGCCGATGCCGACGCTGCGGCGCGGCAGCAGCGCGTCGAGGATGCGGTCCTCGGCCTTTTCCTCAGCCTGGGTGCGCACCCGCACCTTGGCCTGCTCGCGGTACAGCTTGACCGCCGTGTCGGCCAGGTCGCGGATGATCTGCTCAACGTCCTTGCCGACGTAGCCGACCTCGGTGAAGCGCGTGGCCTCGACCTTCACGAACGGCGCATTGGCCAGCGTGGCCAGGCGCCGGGCGATCTCGGTCTTGCCGACGCCGGTGGGGCCGATCATCAGGATGTTCTTGGGCATCACCTCGTTGCGCAGCTCGGCCGGCAGCTGCATGCGGCGCCAGCGGTTGCGCAGGGCGATGGCGACCGCGCGCTTGGCGTCGTGCTGGCCGACGATGTGGCGGTCAAGCTCCTGCACGATCTCGCGCGGGGTCATGGTGGCGGAGGACACTTCGATCTTGTGGTTCATGGCTTTACCTGGGAAACGATGGCGCCGGGGGTGGCGGGAGTCGCGGGCTGCACGGAACGCCGGAACCGATGAGCGCGGGGATGCCGCGCATCGGCCCCACCGGCTTCACGGGTGCATGCGGCACGTGCCTCAGAGTTCTTCGACCACCACGTTGGTATTGGTATAGATGCAGATGCCGCCGGCGATGCTGATCGCCTCGGTGGCCACCGCGCGCGCGTCCATCTGGGTATGCGCCAGCAGCGCGCGCGCCGCGCTCAGGGCATAGGAGCCGCCGGAGCCGATGGCGATGATGCCGTCTTCCGGTTCGATCACGTCGCCGGTACCGCTGATGATCAGCGAGGTTTCCCTGTCGGCCACGGCCAGCAGCGCCTCGAGCTTGCCCAGGCGGCGCTCGGTGCGCCAGTCCTTGGCCAGCTCCACCGCCGCACGGGTCAGCTGGCCGTGCTTTTCCAGCTTGGCTTCGAACAGCTCGAACAGGGTGAAAGCATCGGCGGCGGCACCGGCGAAGCCGGCCAGCACCTGGCCGTCGCGGCCGAGCCGGCGCACCTTGCGCGCATTGCCTTTCATCACCGTGTGGCCCAGCGTGACCTGGCCATCGCCGGCGATCGCCACGTGCTCGCCGCGGCGCACGCAGCAGATGGTGGTGGCATGGAAAACATTCGGGTTCTGGCTGGGATCCATTGGAGCCTCCGGGGTGTCCCGGCAACAATGGGGGCAGCAGCGGGCGGTTCAAGCATCCGCGCCCGGGCAGCCACTGCTTGATTCAGGTCAAGCAGCGCCCGCGGCGGCGGGACGATCATGGCGACGTGGCCCGGCCACCCGAGGAACACCGTGATCCCCTACCCGCTGCTGCTCATCGCCCACCTGTTCGCCGCATTGATGTTCGTCGGCGCGGTGTTCTTCGAGGTGCTGATCCTCGGCAACGCCCTGTCCCGGGTGTCGGCGGCGACCCGGCAGCGCATCGAGGCGGCCATTGCCCGCCGCGCGCGCCGGGTGATGCCCTGGGTACTGGCGGTGCTATACGCCAGCGGCCTGGGCATGGCCTGGCATTACCGCGTGGCGCTGGCGCAGCCGCTGGCCAGCAGCTTCGCGCTGATGCTCACGCTGAAGATCGCGCTGGCGCTGAGCGTGCTCGGCCATTTCGCCGTGGCGATGGCCACGCGCGGCCACGGCGAGCGCATCACCCGCCGCTTCCGGCGCATCCACCTCAGCGTGTTCTGCCACATGCTCGGCATCGTGCTGCTGGCAAAGGCGATGTTCTATCTCACCTGAGCGCGCGCGCGGCATGGCACAGGTAGCAGCCATGGCGGGCGCTGTGCAGGTGCGCATACGCGATGCCCGGGTCGTCCAGCTGGCTGCCCAGCCACGCCCCCACCTGCACGCCCTCCATCACCTCGGCGGCCACCAGGCAGTCGGCGTGGTCGTAGGCACGCACCGACACCAGCCGTTGCGCGACATACGGTGGCACCTCGTTGGCCGCCAACCGCGCCGGCATCGCGCCGCGGCGGATGAACACCGGCCCGCAGGCGCGGTACGGCGAAGCCGCGGGCTGGTGCCAGTACGGCACCAGCAGCAGTTCCTCGCCGACCGCGGCGTCACGCAGGCTGACGCGACAGGGGAAGCCGCGCGCGCTGTCGGCGATGCGGCGCACGGCATAGCGCGCCGCCAGCCCGGCGTCATCGAGATCGAACAGGGGCTGCAGCGATGCGGGATCGATGCCGGAAAGCACGAAGGCGGCCATGGCGGTCAACGGGAAGCGGGACAGGCACGCAGGATGCCGCCGCGATGGCGTGCCGGCCGGCCATATCCAGACCCGGCATTGCGTCCGCGCGCGGCCCCGCCGCTCAGTCCGACGGTGAGCTGCGCCGCTTGGCGCGCGGATGCGCCGCGTCGTAGACCTTGGCCAGGTGCTGGAAATCCAGGTGGGTGTAGATCTGGGTGGTGGCGATGTCGGCATGGCCAAGCAGCTCCTGCACGCCCCGCAGGTCGCCGGACGACTCCAGGATGTGGCTGGCGAAGCTGTGCCGCAGCATGTGCGGATGCACGTGCTTGAACAGCCCCTGGCGCTGCGCCAGCTGCTTGATCCGGATCTGCACCGCGCGCTGGCTGATCGCACCGCCGCCGCGGCCGGGGAACACCGGGCCGTCGTTGGCCCCGCCACTGTCCTTGCGCCACGCCAGCAGTGCCGCCATCGCGTGCGAGCCGACCGGCACGGTGCGCTCGCGGTTGCCCTTGCCATGCACCAGCACCATCGCGCTGGCCAGGTCGATATCGCGCCAGCGCAGCGCGCACAGCTCGCTTAGGCGCAGGCCCGAGGAATAGAACAGCTCCAGCAGCGCGCGGTCGCGCAGGCCCAGCGGCGCGTCGGTCGGCAGCTCGACCAGGCGCACCGCCTCGTCGGCATCGAGCACCTGTGGCAGCTTGCGCGGCGCCTTGGGCGCGCGCAGCCCGGCCGCCGGGCTGCTGCCGATCGTCCCGCGCTTGAGCAGCCAGGCGTAGAAGCTGCGGATCGCCGACAGGCGCCGCTGCAGGCTGCGCGGCGACAGGCCGCGGCGGTGCCCGGCGGCGATGAATGCGCGCAGTTGGTCGGTTGCCAGCGCCAGCGGTTCGCCGGCCCCCTGCGCATCGCACCACTGCGCCAGCGCCGCCAGATCACGCCGATACGCATCGAGCGTGTGCGCGGACATGCGCCGCTCGACCTGCAGGTAGGACAGGAAAGCTTCGACGGCGCCCATCGCCGCGGCCACCTCAGCCGGCGCGGAAGCGCTGCAGCGCCACCACCAGCGATTCGCCCATCATGCGCAGGAACAGCGTGCCCATGCCGGGATAGAAACGGTTGGAGTCGTGGCTGCCGACGGCGATCAGGCCGACGCCCGGCAGCGGCAGCAGCGCGGTGGACATCACCTCGCCGACCCGCTCGCCATACAGCACGTCGTTCTTCTCCGGCTGCAGGCGGCCGCAGATCGGCTCGCCATCCTGCAGGCAGTCGTGGAACGGCGCCAGCCGCGCATCACCGGCGGCGATGACCTGCAGCCACGGCGCCTGCTCCAGTTCCGCCACCGGCTGCAGGCTGACGATGCGCACCAGGTCGCCGGCGAAGTCCTCTTCCAGCGACGCGGCCATCGCGCGCAGGGTGTCGGCGGCAGTGCCCTGGCGCATCAGCGCCAGGGTCAACTGGTGGGTGCGGACCGCCAGGCGCTCGTTGACCTGCGCATTGGTGCCCAGCTCGGCCAGCCGCCGCGACAGCTCGCGATTCTTGTCGCGCAGCACTTCCAGCTGGTAGCTGGCCAGCGACGCGGTCGGGCCGTCGTCGCGCGGCACCACCAGCGTCAATGCCAGGTCGGGGAACTGCTTGAGGAAGGTCGGATGGCGCCGCAGCCAGGCCGCGACTTCGTGGGCGCCGATTTTCTCCAGGGTCTCGTTCATCCCATCCACTCTCCATCGAATACGAAGGCCGCCGGGCCGGACATCACGATCTGCGCATCGTCGGCCGGCCACTGGATGCGCAGGTCGCCACCGGGCAGCGAGATCACCGCATCGCGCGCCAACCGGCCGCGCTGCATCAGCACCGCCGCCGCCGCGCAGGCGCCACTGCCACAGGCCAGGGTCTCGCCGACGCCGCGCTCGAACACCCGCAGGCGCACGTGGCCGGGGCCCAGCACCTGGGCGAAACCGACGTTCACCGACTCCGGGAACGATGCATGCTGCTGCAGCAGCGGACCGATCCGCTCCACCGGGGCGGCATCGATCAGGCCCACTTCCAGCACCGCGTGCGGGTTGCCCATCGACACCGCGCCGAAGCGCACGTTCTCGCCCTGCAGCGGCATCACGTATTCCTCGCGCGCGCGCGGGAAGCCGATCAGCGGAATCCGCGCCGGCTCGAACTCGGGCCGGCCCATCGCCACCGCGTAATGCCCGGCGTCCAGCCGCCGCACGACATGCGTGCGCAGCGGGCTGTCGATCAGGAATTCATCCCCCTGCGCCGCGCCATCGCGTACCAGCCAGGCGCCCACGCAGCGCGCGCCGTTGCCGCACTGCTGGGAGGTGGAGCCGTCGGCGTTCCAGATCCGGTACGCGGCAACCGAGCCGGTGGTGCGCGGCGGCTCGATGGTCAGGATCTGGTCGCAGCCGACGCCACGGTGGCGGTCGGCCAGGCGCCCGGCAAGGTCGGCGTCGGGCGGCGGCGCGCCATCGCGCAGGTCCAGCACCACGAAATCGTTGCCGGCGCCATGCATCTTGGTGAAACGCAGGCGCGGCATGGCCGGCCTATTCATGGTCGTGGCCGTCGGCCTTCGCTTCCTGTGCGGGGCCGTCGGCCTGGGGTTGCGTGGCGGGTTTCACTTCCTGCTCTTCCACCGGCACCGGCTTCTGCGGCATCACCAGCGGCCCCTTGTTGCCGCAGGCGGTGAGGACCAGCAGCGCACAGGCGGCTGCAACGAGCATCGGAAGGCGGGACGTCTTGTTCATGGCCCGAGTATATCCACTCGCGGGTAAATGCAGCCGCGCCAGCGCACGTGCCGCCTCATCCCGGTGGCGGCAGCGGGCGCAGCCACAGCCAGGTGCAGACGCAGGCCATGCTGCCGATCGAAAACCACTTCACCCAGGCCGGCGGGACGCACCACAGCATGACCAGCGCGCACACCAGCATGGTGAGGGTGGCCATCCACTTGCCCCGGCGACTGACCGCGCCATGCGCCTGCCAGTCGGCGATGGCCTTGCCGAAGCGCGGATGCGACAGCAGCCAGCGGTGCAGCCGGTCGGAGCCATGCGAGGCGGCCCAGGCCGCGATCAGCACGAACACCGTGGTCGGCAACCCCGGCACGAAGATGCCGACGATGCCCACCCCGAGGCTGGCATAGGCCAGCAGCCACCACGCCCAGCGCAGGCGCGCCGGGCGTCGTCCGGGCGGTATGGGCGGCTCCGGCACGGGCACCGCTGCCGTCAGTGCGCCACGTCCAGCTGCGACAGCACGAACGCGTAGGACTCGGCCAGTTCGTGGTAGCGCTGGAAGCGGCCGGACTTGCCGCCATGGCCGGCTTCCATGTTGGTGCGGAACACGATGGGATGGGTGCCGGTGTTGACGTCGCGCAGGCGCGCCACCCACTTGGCCGGCTCCCAGTACTGCACCTGCGAATCCCACAGGCCGGTGCCCACGAACAGCGCCGGGTAGGCCTGCGCCCGCACGTTGTCGTAGGGCGAGTAGCCGAGCATGTAGTCGTAGTACGGCTTCTGCTCGGGGTTGCCCCACTCGTCGTACTCGTTGGTGGTCAGCGGGATGCTGGCGTCGAGCATGGTGGTGACCACGTCCACGAACGGCACCTGCGCCACCATCACCCGGTAGTCGCCCGGCGCCTGGTTGGCGACCGCGCCCATCAGCAGGCCGCCGGCGCTGCCACCGGACGCGGCCACCCGGTCCTTCGCCGCGTAGCCCTGCGCCACCAGCGCGCGGGTGACGTCGACGAAATCGTTGAAGGTGTTCTGCTTGTGCAGCAGCTTGCCGTCCTCGTACCAGTGGCGGCCCATTTCCTCGCCGCCGCGGATATGGGCGATGGCATAGACCACGCCGCGGTCCAGCAGGCTGACCACGCTCTGGTTGAAATACGGATCCATCGACATGCCGTAGCTGCCGTAGGCGTACTGGTACAGCGCGGCGCTGCCGTCCTTGCTGAAGCCCTTCCTGTAGACCAGCGACACCGGTACCCGGGCACCGTCGCGCGCGGTCACCCAGACACGCTCGGTCTGGTACAGCGACGGGTCGTAGCCGATCACCGGCTGCTGCTTGAGCTGGCGCCGCTCGCCGGTCTTCACGTTCAGTTCGTAGGTGGTGGCCGGCGTGGTCAGCGAGGTGTAGCTGTAGCGCAGCCAGTCGGTGTCCGGCTCGGCGTTGACCGACAGGCCCATCGAATACGCCGGCTCATCGGCCCTGACCAGCTCGCTGCGCCCATCGGCGAACAACAGGCGCACGCGTTCCAGCGCCTCGGCGCGTTCGGCGATGGCGGTATAGCCGTCGAACAGCTCGAAGCCTTCCACCAGCACCTGCGGATCGTGCTTCACCCAGTCCTGCCACTGCGCGCGCGAGGTGGCACCGTCCGGCGCGGTGACCAGCTTGAAGTTCTTCGCGCCGTCGGCATTGGTACGGATCACCCAGCGGCCGTCGAAATGGTCGGCGTCGTATTCCACGTCGCGCGCCCGCGGCGCCAGCACGGTGAAGGCCGCCGGGTCGTTGGCCGGCGCGTAGCGCAGCTCCGAGGACACGGTGCTGTCCACGCCGATGGTGATGTAGCGGTCGTCGCGGGTACGGCCCACGCCCATGTAGAAGCTGTCGTCGTCTTCCTCGTAGACCAGCGCGTCGCTGCTGGCCGGGGTGCCCAGCACGTGCTTCCTGACCCGCACCGTGAGCAGGGTTTCCGGGTCGTTCTCGACGTAGAACAGGGTACGGTTGTCGTCGGCCCACACCACGTTCGGCGATACCCCCTGGATCACGTCCGGCAGCAGCTGCCCGGTGGTGAGGTCCTTGAAGCGGATCACGTACTGGCGGCGGCCGACGTCATCCTCGGCCCAGGCCAGCAGGCGGTTGTCCTGGCTCACTTCCATGTCGTCGACGGCGAAGTAGCCCTTGCCCTCGGCCATGGCGTTCAGGTCCAGCAGCACCTCTTCCGGCGCCTGCATGTCGCCCTTGCGGCGGGCGTGGACCGGGTAGTCCTTGCCGGTCTCGTAGCGGGTGTAATACCAGTAGCCGCGCTCGCGGTACGGCACGCTGGCGTCGTCCTGCTTGATGCGGCCGACGATCTCGGCGTAGAGCGCGTCCTGCAGCGGCTTGAGCGGCGCCATCAGCGCATCGGTGTAGGCATTCTCGGCGTTGAGGTAGGCCAGCATCGCCGGGTCCTTGCGCTCATCGTCGCGCAGCCAGTAGTACACGTCCTCGCGCACCGCGCCGAACGGCGCCTTGACCTGGTGGGGGCGCTTTTCGGCATCGGGTGGAACGGGCGGGGAAGCGGTGGCGGTATTCATCATCAGGCTTGCGACCAACAGGCAGAGGGCGGGTTTCACGGTACGGGCTCCATGGACGGGCACGTTGCCGCCCGGGCGATGCCCGACAGTGTGCCATGGACCTTGCCGCAGGCACCGCCCGCCGCGCCGCGGCCTATGATGGCGGCGATGAACACCGCCGCCCCCACCCCGTCCGGCTACAGCCGGCGCAGCCACGAGATCGCCCCGTTCCACGTCATGTCCCTGCTGGCCCGCGCCAATGCGCTGGAGCAGGCCGGCTTCGACGTGATCCACCTGGAGATCGGCGAACCCGATTTCACCACCGCCGGACCGATCATCCGCGCCGGCCAGGCCGCGCTCGCCGCGGGCCATACCCGCTACACCGCCGCGCGCGGCCTGCCGGCGCTGCGCGAGGCCATCGCCGGCTTCTACCGCGGCCGCTACGGCCTGAAGATCGACCCGGAACGGATCCTGGTGACCCCGGGCGGATCGGGCGCGCTGCTGCTGGCCTCCAGCCTGCTGGTCGACCCGGGCCGGCACTGGCTGCTGGCCGACCCGGGCTATCCGTGCAACCGCCATTTCCTGCGCCTGGTCGAGGGCGCCGCGCAGCTGGTACCGGTTGGCCCGGACAGCGGCTACCAGCTGACCCCGGCGCTGGTCGAGCGGCACTGGAACGATGACAGCGTCGGCGCACTGGTCGCCTCGCCGGCCAATCCCACCGGCACCACGCTCGATGCCGCGCAACTGGCGGCGCTGTCGGCCACGCTCAAGGCGCGCGGCGGGAACCTGGTGGTGGACGAGATCTACCACGGCCTGACCTACGGTTTCGACGCCCCCAGCGTGCTGCAGGTGGACGACGATGCGTTCGTGCTGAACAGCTTCTCCAAGTATTTCGGCATGACCGGCTGGCGCCTGGGCTGGCTGGTCGCGCCACCGGCGGCGGTGCCCGAGCTCGAGAAGCTGGCGCAGAACCTGTACATCAGCGCGCCGTCGATGGCCCAGCACGCGGCGCTGGCCTGCTTCGAGCCGGAAACCATCGCCATCTTCGAGCAGCGCCGCGAACAGTTCCGCCAGCGCCGCGATTACCTGCTGCCGGCGCTGCGCAGCCTCGGCTTCCGCATCGACGTGGAGCCGCAGGGCGCGTTCTACCTGTACTGCGACGTCAGTGGGTTCACCGACGACACACAGGCGTTCTGCGCGCACTTCCTGGAGACCGAGCACGTGGCGTTCACCCCGGGGCTGGACTTCGGCCACCACCGCGCCCACCAGCACGTGCGCATCGCCTATACCCAGGACGTGGCGCGGCTGCAGGAAGCGGTGACGCGGATCCGGCGCGGGCTGGAAAGCTGGCGCGGGGCATAGCCGCGCCGCACACACCACGGGCGCAGGCCGCGCCGCCAGTGGAAACGCCGGAAACGACGACGCCACCGTTGCGGTGGCGTCGTCGTTTCATCCAGGCACGAAGCGGTTCATCCGCAGCGGATCATTTCCCGCCCAGCTGCTCCCACAGGAAGCTGTAGGCCAGCGCCGACATGTGCGCAGCCTGCGCATTGTTGGCTGCGCCGCCGTGGCCACCTTCGATGTTCTCGTAGTAGGTCACGTTCTTGCCGGCGTCGATCATCCTGGCCGCCATCTTGCGGGCATGGCCCGGGTGCACGCGGTCGTCGCGGGTGGAGGTGGTGAACAGCACCGGCGGGTAGTCCTTCGCCGGGTCGAACAGGTGGTACGGCGAGAATGTCTTGATGAACTCCCAGTCCGCGGTGTCCGGGTTGCCGTACTCGGCCATCCACGAGGCGCCGGCCAGCAGGTGGCTGTAACGCTTCATGTCCAGCAGCGGCACCTGCACCACCACCGCACCGAACAGCTCCGGATACTGGGTGAGCATGTTGCCGGTGAGCAGGCCGCCGTTGCTGCCGCCCTGCACGCCCAGGTGCCTGGCGCTGGTGATCCTGCGGCTGACCAGGTCCTGCGCCACCGCCGCCATGTCCTCATAGGCCTTGTGGCGGTTCTGCTTCAGCGCCGCCTGGTGCCAACGCGGGCCGTACTCGCCGCCGCCGCGGATGTTGGCCACGACATACACGCCGCCCTTGTCCAGCCATGCGCGGCCCATGCCACCGGAATAGGACGGGGTCAGCGAGATCTCGAAACCGCCGTAGCCGTACAGCAGGGTCGGGTTGGAGCCGTCCAGCTTCATGTCCTTGCCGTGCACCACGAAGTACGGCACGCGGGTGCCGTCCTTGCTGGTGGCGAAGTGCTGTTCGATCACCTTGCCGCTGGCGTCGAAGAACGCCGGCATGGTCTTGAGCACTTCCGGCTGCTGGCCGATCTGCGCCAGCGACAGCGTGGTCGGGGTCAGGTAGTCGGTGACGGTCATCCACACCGCGTCGCTTTCGTCCGGATCGACGGCGCCGACCCCGATGGTGCCGAAGGCCGGGGCGCCGACGAAATCGCTGCTGCTCCAGCCGTCCTTGCCGTGGGTCAGCACCTTCAGGCGGTTCTTGACGTCATCGAGCACGTTGAGCACGACATGGTTGCGGGTCCATGCCGCGCCGGCCAGCGAGGTGGTGTCGGTCGGTGCGAACAGCACGTCGAACTCGCGCTTGCCGGCCATGAAGTCGTCGAACTTCGTCGCCAGCAGCGAGCCGGCGGCGTAGGTCTTGCCGCCCACGGTCCACGGCTCGCGCAGTTCCAGCGTCAGCCACTCGCGGCGCACGCCCTTCTCGGCCGAATTGGGCGCGTCGACCTTGGTCAGCGCGCCGTCGGCGCCGATCAGGAACAGCTCGTTGTTGTAGAAGGCGATGGTGCGGCTGACGAAGTCGCGCTCGAAGCCCGGGGTGTCGTCATGCATCGCCGCGATGTACATGTCCTGCGGCGTGCCCTCGTACACCGGGGTGGCCGCCGACATCGGCGTGCCGCGCTTCCAGCGCTTGACCACGCGCGGATAGCCGGAAGTGGTCATCGTGCCGTCGCCGAAATCGGTGTAGACGAACACGTTGTCCTGGTCGATCCAGCCCAACCCGCCCTTGGCCTCCGGACGGAAGAAGCCGTCCTTGATCCATTCCTTCCTGGCGACGTCGAACTCGCGGGTGACGTCGGCGTCGGCACCGCCGCGCGACAGCGCGATCAGGCAGCGCGTGTACTGCGGGCGCAGGCAGTTGGCGCCATGCCACACCCAGTTCTCGCCCTCGGCCTTGTTCAGCGCGTCCAGGTCCAGCACGGTTTCCCACAGTGGTTCGGCCTTGCGGTACTCAACCAGCGTGGTGCGGCGCCAGACGCCGCGCTCGTGCTGCTTGTCCTTCCAGAAGTTGTAGTAGTAATCGCCGATCTTCTCGACGCCGGGGATCTTGGCGTCCGAATCCAGCACCGCGCGGATGCCGGCCTCCATCTCCTTGAACTGCGGGCTCTGCGCCAGCCGTGCCTCGGCCTTGGCGTTCTGTTCCTTTACCCATGCCAGTGGCTTGTCGCCGGTGACGTCCTCCAGCCAGGCATACGTGTCCTTGCCTTCATCGGCAGCCATGACGGCTCCGGACAGGCTGGCGGAAATCAGGCCCGCGGCGAGGCAGGCGGAAGTGAGTCGGGACATGATGGCTCCATGCGGTCATAAGCCGCGCACGCTAGCACAGCCGCCCTGCCGCGTTCCCCTGTCGAAGGTCAGGCCGCCCGCACCGCGCCGACTCGGCGCGCCCGGCGCAGGCGCCGCGCCTGCGGCCGCTGCCGGCCGCCCGCATGCTGGCGCCGGTTGCGCCAGGCCGCGGGCAGGCGGAACCGGTACAGCGCCCACCACGCACTCAACGGCATGCCCAGCAGCCACAACGGCAGCCAGCCGATCCAGGCGTTGCTGCCGCGCATGGCCGGCCACACCAGTACCAGGGCCAGCCCCGCAAGCGCGGCCTGCCTGACGCAGCGCAGCACGCGCGGATCGGGATGTTCGACGGCAGTGCGGCGGGACGACTCGGTCATGACACGCTCCGGTAACGGGTTGGGGCACATGCTGCCGGGCATCCATCTCAGAGGTTGCGACCGGGCATTGACGCATCCATCGCCGCCCATCGAACATGCTTGTGTCACCCACCATGGCGCTCCACTCCGCAATGCGACCCATTCCCGCGTTCCTGTCCGCTTTGTTGCTGAGCCTGACCCTGCCGCTGGCGCCGGCCCTCGCACAGGACGCCACCGCGGCCGCCCCCCAGGCCGAGGGCATCGCCGAAGGCCCGATCGACCTGCAGCGCTTCATGGGGCGCTGGTACGTGATCGGACGGGTGCCGAATTTCGTCGAGCGCGGCCATGTCGCCAGCGTCAACACCTACACCCTGCGCGGTGGCGACCGGGTGTCGATCCGCTACCAGTTCCGCGACGGCTTCAATGCGCCTGAAGAAGAGCTCGACCTGCGCGCGCGCGTGGACGAGGACAGCGGCAACCGCCGCTGGCGCACCTGGTTCTACAAGGTGGTGCCCACCCACACCCGCGTGCTGGAAGTGGCGCCGGATTATTCCTGGGCGCTGATCGGCTACCCGGGCCGCGAAATGGCGTGGATCTTCGCGCGCGAGCCGGACATGGACGCCACGCTTTACCGGCAGCTGGCATTGCGCCTGCGCGACCGCTACGAGGTCAACACCGACAAGCTCAAGCGCGTGCCGCAGCACCCGGCGCAGGTCGGCAAGCTCGGCTTCGAGGTCCCCAACCGCGACTGAGCGGCCCCGCCGAAGCCGGTGGGTTTGACCTGCGTCAATGGCCGCGCGCCTGCCGCGGCCTAGCATGGGTGTCCTTCGATCGGGACAACGCCATGACCGATGCTCCTGCCCGTCCTTCCGCTCCCCGGCCTGCGCGGCGACGATGAACGCGCGGCGGCAACGGCCGGCAGCACGCCGGCATTCCCGCAACCGGCGGGTGGCGGCATGAGCCGCTCGCGGCCGCTGGTGTATTCGTGTTCGGGCTGCTCCAGCGCGGCGCAGATGGCCAACCACCTGGCACTGCGGCTGGACCGTGCCGGCCAGGCGGAGATGTCCTGCATCGCCGGGGTCGGGGGCGGCGTTGCCGGGCTGGTACGCACCGCGCGCAGCCGGCGCCCCATCCTCGCCCTGGACGGCTGCGTGCTGCATTGCGTTTCCGCCTGCCTGGCGAACGCGGGCGTGGTCGCCGACACCCACCTCGTCCTGTCCGATTACGGGGTGAAGAAGCTCAAGCATGCCGATTTCGATGCCACCGAGGCCGAAGCGGTCTACGCCACGCAGGTGCTGCCGGCCGTGCAGGCGCTCAACCAGGAAAAAACGCATGGCTGAACAGGCACGCGGGCTGGCACCGGTGCGGCTGGCCATCGACGGCGTGGATGACGGGCTGGTGCTGCTGCTGGCCACGCGCAAGCGGCTGGCACGGCTGGCCGGGCGCATCAAGGCCCATGCGGGCGTCCAGGGCCGCGATGGCGCGCGCGAACAGCGCGTGCGCCATCGGGCCGAGCGCCTGGCCTCGGTGCTGGGGGTACCGCCGGAGACCGCCAGCGGCGTGCTGGCACTGGCCATCGGCGACGCCTGCCGCACGCAAGGGCTTGAACCTGATCTGGATCAAGGAGCAATCGCGGGCAATGCCCCGATCATCGCCCCCATGATGCACACCCATGACGCTTACCCGCCGACACCGGCGCAGACCCTGCTGCGGCTGCTGCCGCCGCCCCGCCGCATCGCCCCGCTGCTGCGGGTGATGCCGCCGCCGGTGCACAAGCGCCTGCTGGAACGGGCGATGGCCCGGGTACTGGCCGCGCCGCTGCGCGACGGCACGCTGGATTTCATGGCCGGCCGCCGGCTGGGCATCGAGGTCAGCGACCTTGGCCTGCGCTGGGTGGTGGAGCTGCAGGGCCAGCGCCTGGCAGCGGTCGACGCCGCTGCCGAAGCCACCGTGCGCGGCAGCGCCACCGACCTGCTGCTGCTGGCCGGGCGGCTGGAAGACGCCGACACCCTGTTCTTCCAGCGGCGACTGGTGCTCACCGGCGACGTCGAGCTGGGCCTGACCGCACGCAACCTGCTGGACCGGCTGCCGTGGGAAAGCGTGCCGCTGGGGTTGCGCATCGCGCTCAACCGCGGCGCACGCCTGGCCCGCGCGGCACGCAGCGCGCACCAGGCACGGGCCTGAGCAGCGGCGCGCCTCCGATGCCCGCGCCGGCACCGCGCGGGAGCCCTCCCTCCCATCCCGGTACCGCATGAACGCCTCCACCACGCCCGCCTGGCACCCCGAGCTCGAAGTGCGCTACGCACCGCTGGTCGACACCCTGGAACGGCTGATCCCGTGCCTGGAGGTTCCGCTGCACCTGCCCTGGATCGACGCCATCGGCGAACTCAAGCGCCAGCGCGGCGCGGTGATCATGGCGCACAGTTACCAGTCGCCCGAGATCTTCCACGGCGTGGCCGACGTCACCGGCGATTCGCTGGCGCTGGCGCAGGCGGCGGCCGACTGCGACAGCGGGCTGATCGTGCTGTGCGGCGTCCACTTCATGGCCGAAAGCGCCAAGATCCTGGCCCCGGGCAAGACCGTGCTGATCCCCGACCCGGACGCCGGCTGCTCGCTGGCCGCCTCGATCACCGCCGACGACGTGCGCGCCCTGCGCGCGCAGCATCCGGGCATACCGGTGGTGAGCTACGTCAACACCAGCGCGGCGGTGAAGGCCGAATCCGACGCCTGCTGCACCTCGGCCAACGCGGCGCAGGTGGTCGAAGCCATTGCCGCCGAGTTCGGCACCGGCAAGGTGATCTTCCTGCCCGACCGCTACCTCGGCGCCTGGGTCGCACAGCAGACCGGTGTCGAACTGGTGCTGTGGAACGGCCAGTGCGAGGTGCACGAGAAGTTCACCGCGATCGAAGCCCGGCACACCCGCGAGCGCTTCGACGCGAAGATCGTGGCGCACCCGGAATGCCCGCCGGACGTGCTGGCCGAAGCCGATTTCGTCGGCTCGACCAGCGCGATGGGACGCTGGCTGGCGCAGGAAAAGCCGGCGCGGGTGGCGATGATCACCGAGTGCTCGATGGCCGACAACCTGCGCAACCAGTTCCCGCAGGTCGAGTTCATCAAGCCCTGCAACCTGTGCCCGCACATGAAGCGGATCACCCTGCCCAACATCCATGCCTGCCTGCGCGAGCTGCGCCACGAGGTCATGGTGCCGGACGACATCGCCCGGCGCGCGCGCACGGCACTGCAGCGCATGTTGGCGGTGGGCCGTCGCGACGCGGTGTGAACGCGCCCATCCTCATCGTCGGCGGGGGCATCGCCGGGCTGGCGACGGCGCTGGCCGCCGCGCCAACGCCGGTACTGCTGCTCACCCGTGCGCGTGAAGGCAATGATGTGGCCAGCACGCTGGCGCAGGGCGGCATCGCCGCGCCGGTCGGCGATGGCGACACCGCACAGGCCCATGCGCACGACACCTGCGTGGCCGGCAGCCAGCACAACGACCTTGCCGCGGTCGAGCGGCTGACCGGCGACGCGGTGGCCGCGGTCGAATGGCTGCAGCACCAGGGCGTCGCCTTCGACCGCGACCCCGGGGGTGCGCTGCAGCTCGGCCGCGAGGGTGGCCATGACCGCGCGCGCATCGTCCATGCAGGCGGCGATGCCACCGGCGCGAAAGTGATGCAGGCCCTGGTCACGGCCGCGCGCCGCGCGCCGCACATCCATCGCTGCGCGGGCCTGGATGTCACCGGCCTGCTGCTGCGCGATGGCCACGCCTGTGGCGTCCATGCGCTCGATGCCTTTAGCCATGCCGAGCGGATCCACGGGTGCGCGGTGGTGCTCGCCACCGGCGGCATCGGCGGGCTGTTCGCCCGGACCAGCAACCCGGCCGATGCCGACGGCAACGGGCTGGCGCTGGCCCTGGCCGCGGGCGCCGCGCTGCGCGACCTGGAGTTCGTGCAGTTCCATCCCACCGCGCTTGCCGTGCCCGGGCTGCACAGCCTGCCGCTGGTCACCGAGGCGCTGCGCGGCGCCGGCGCGCGGCTGCTCGACGCCGAAGGCCGGCCATTGATGGACGGCGTGCATCCGCTGGCCGATCTGGCGCCGCGCGATGTCGTCGCGCGGCAGGTCTGGCAGGCCTGCCGCGAGGGCGGCGCATGGCTGGATGCGCGCGGCATCGGCACGACTTTTCCCGCGCGCTTCCCCACGGTGTTCGCAGCCTGCATGCAGCACGACATCGACCCGCGCCTGCAGCCGATCCCGGTAACGCCGGCCGCGCATTTCCACATGGGCGGCATCGCCGTCGATACCGATGGCCGCAGCTCGCTGCCCGGCCTGTACGCGGTGGGCGAAGCAGCCTGCAACGGCGTGCACGGGGCCAACCGCCTGGCCAGCAACTCCCTGCTGGAAGGCGTGGTCTTCGGCCGCAGGCTGGGGACGCTGCTGGGTGCACTGCCGGGCACCGGCGCAAGGCACGGCGGATGCACGCTGGTGCGGCGCGGCCCATCGCTCGATGCCATACGCATTGCCGGCCTGCGCGAAACGATGATGCAGGCCATGGGGCCGGTGCGCAGCGGCAAGGCCCTGCAGGCCGCCCTGCGCCAGTACCAGGCAGCGGACGGGTGGCAGGGCGAACTGGCGCGCACGCTGCTGGCGGCGGCGCTGCGCCGCACGCAGAGCCTGGGCGCGCACTTCCTGGCCGACTGAACCCGTCGCGGCATGCCGGCTGCCCATGGCTGGCGGCAGCGGGACCGAACCACGCATGCAGTGGCGGCCGGGTTGGCTGACGCGACCATCGCGCCCCCGCATTCCAGATCCGCGCGCACTCATGGCCGGAACACTGCCCATTCAGGCCGGTAGGCGCGGCCTGTGGGCCGCATTTCCGCACCGCGGTGCGGCAACGCGACCGCGGGTGCCCGCTCAGGCCTGCATGCGCATGCCCGGCTCGCCGTGCCAGTAGCCGTTGCGCTGGCCCAGCCGCGGCGGCACCGTCGCACTGGTGCGTGCCTCGTCGAAATGCCGCACCACCGCTTCCATGCCTTCGGCCTGCGGATACAGGCGCAGGATGTCCACGCCCAGCGTGCGCAGCTCCGGCAGTTCGGGCCCAAGGTCGGTGGTTTCCTCGCCCTGCACCGAGATGCCGTTGATGCGCAGGAACGGACGGCCCTCGCGGGTGGCCAGCGGCATGCCGTCGGGATGGTCGATGCAGCGGAAGCCGCACTGGTCCTTGGGCACGTCCAGCGCGCGCGCGGTGAAGCAGCGCGCCGAGTACGACAGCGGCAACCGGCCCCAGGCGGTCACTTCCAGTTCCGGCATCGCGCCGCCGGCGGCGACGAAGGCCTGCTTGAGTTCGCCGATCAGCGTGCGCCCCTGCTCGACGCCGGGCACCCAGCGGCGCATGCCGTCCTCGGCCAGCATCGCCAGCGCGCGATGGTTGTAGACGTTGAGCGAAGGCCCGGCCACGAACGGCCGGCCCTTCTCCCGGCACAGTTGCACCGCGGACAGGTCGTTGGCCTCTATCCAGAAGCCGCCGTGCGACACCTGGCGGTCAAGCACGCCCAGTTCCGACTCGGCCTCGATCAGCGCCAGCGTCGACAGCACGATCTGCTTGCCGGAAGCGGCCAGCTCCTCGGCGAGCGCCAGCCAGTCGGCAGTGCGCAGTTCGCGGCGTTTGCTGCACACGGTCTCGCCCAGGTAGACCACGTCCAGCGGCCAGTGGATCGCCTCGCGATAGAACGCCAGCGTGCGCTCGCGCGGCCAGAAGTACTGCAGCGGGCCAAGGCTGATCTTCATCGTCGCTCCTTCAATGCCAGGCGCGGTGGTACGGGCCGAGCGTGGTCTGGTGGCCTTCGGCGTGGCGCGCCAGTTCGGCCTGCCACTCGGGCCGTGCCTGCCAGTGCGCGGGATCGGCGGCGAGCTGGTCGATGGCCCTGCGCCAGGTGCGCGTGACCGAACCGACGTAGGCCACGCCACGCTGGCGGCCCTCGATCTTCAGTGCGGCCACGCCGATCTGCTTGAGCCGCGGAAGCAGCTCCATGGTGTTGAGGCTGGTCGGCTCTTCCAGTGCATGGAAAACCTCGTCGCCGACCTCGAAGCGGCCCTTGCACACGGTCGGGTAGCCGGCCGGCTCGTCCGGCTTGAACGCGTCGATCAGCACGTCGTTGAGGCGCACGCTGCGGCTGCCGTCGGTGTGCTCGTCCCAGCGCACGAATTTGGCCGGGGAACACACGCCATGGCGGTTCGGCGAGGCACCGGTAACGTAGCTGGACAGCTGGCAGCGGCCTTCGACCATGATGCACAGGCTGCCGAAGGCGAACACCTCCAGTGCGACCGGCGACCTTTCGCACAGGCGTTCGACCTGCTGGATGGACAACACCCGCGGCAATACCGCGCGGCTGATGCCGAAGCGCTCGTACGCATAGCGCAGCGCCGGCGCAGTGGTGGCCGAGCCCTGCACCGACAGATGGCGCGGCAGCCGCGGGTGCGTGCGCATGGCGTAATCAAGCACCGCCATCTCCGCAGCGATGATGGCGTCGGCGCCAAGCGCGGCGGCCTTGTCCACGGCCGCGTACCAGTCGCCCAGGCGCGCGCTGTCGGGATAGGTGTTCAATGCCAGGTAGACGGATGCGCCGTGCGCATGCGCATAGCGGATGCCGGCACGCAGTTCGTCGTCCGAGAAGTTCAGGCCGGGGAATGCACGTGCATTGGTCTGGTCGCGGAAGCCCGCGTACACCGCGTTGGCCCCGGCATCCACCGCCGCCTGCAGGGCCGGCAGGTTGCCGGCGGGACATACCAGTTGCATGCGGAGGCTCCGGCCCGGGGGAGCCGGCATGATCCTGCGGGCAGCCACATGCGTCCTTGACGTGGGTCAAGCGCCGCGCCCGCACGCCGTTGACGTGGATCATGGGCACCGGCGCGCCTGCATGTGATGCTGCGGCACGGATGGGCATGGGCCCATCGTTCCGGAGAACACCATGTTACGCACGACCCTGCTTTGCGCCCCGCTGCTCATCCTCGCGGGCGCGCTTTCCTCCGCGACCGCCGCCGCACAGTCAGCCCACGAGGGGCATGCCGCGCATGCGCCGACCACCGCGACGGCGACGGCACCCGCGCAGCGCTGGGCCAGCGACGCGCCGCTGCGCGAGGGCATGCGTTCCATCCGCGTGGCGGTGCAGGCGCTGGAGCACTACGAGCACGGCCACATGGGCATCGCCCAGGCGAGCAGCACGGTGGCGCTGATCGATACCGCGGTCAACGACATCTTCGCCAACTGCAGGCTCGAGCCCGAAGCCGACGTGGCACTGCATGGCCTGCTGGCACGGTTCCTGGCCGGTGCCGAGGCGGTGCGCACGTCGCAGCAGGTGCCGGTGGCGGAGATCGCCGCCATGCGCGCGGCGCTGGCACGCTACCCGCAGCTGTTCGACGACCCGGCATGGGATGCCGCCACCGACTGATCAGTGCGCGATCACCGCGCGCCACAGCGCGTCGACGCGGCGCTCCACCTCCGGGTCGGGCTGGATCGGCCGGCTCCAGGTGCGGGAGGTTTCCGCCGGCCATTTGTGGGTGGCATCCAGTCCCAGCTTGGACCCCAGGTTCGGGGTCGGGCTGGAGAAGTCCAGGTAATCGATGGGCGTGTTCTCCACCAGCATGCTGTCGCGCGCCGGGTCCACCCGCGTCGAGATCGCCCAGATCACCTGCGACCAGTCGCGCACGTCGATGTCGTCGTCGGTGACGATCACGAACTTGGTGTAGGTGAACTGGCGCAGGTAGGACCAGATGCCCATCATGATCCGCCGCGCGTGGCCCGCGTACTGCTTGCGGATGCTCACCACCGCGATCCGGTACGAACATGCCTCAGGTGGCAGGTAGAAATCCACGATCTCGGGGAACACCTTGCGCAGGATCGGCACGAACACGTCGTTCAGCGCCATCGACAGCACCGAGGGCTCGTCGTACGGGGCGCGCCCCATGTAGCTGCCGTGGTAGATCGCGCCGGTGCGCATGCGCATGCGTTCGACGGTGAGCACCGGGAAGGTGTCCTGCGCGTTGTAGTAGCCGGTGTGGTCGCCGAACGGACCTTCCAGCGCGGTGTCACCGGGGTGGATGAAGCCCTCCAGCAGGATCTCCGCGCCGGCCGGTGCGTCCAGCCCGGTCAGGGCGCTGCGCCACAGCCGGGTGCGCGATGCACGCAGCAGCCCCGCGAACTCGTATTCGGACAGCGTGTCGGGTACCGGCGCCACCGCGGCCAGCAGGGTCGCCGGGTCGGCGCCGATCGCCACCAGCACCGGGAACGGCCTGCCCGGGTGCGCGGCCTGCCAGTCGGCGAAGTCCAGCGCGCCACCGCGGTGCGGCAGCCAGCGCATGATCACCCGGTTGCGGCCGATCACCTGCTGGCGGTAGATGGCCACGTTCTGCCGTGGCTGGCGGGTGCCGCGGGTGACCACCAGGCCGAAGGTGATCAGCTTGCCCGCGTCCTGCGGCCAGCAGCGCTGCACCGGCAGCACGCCCAGATCGACGTCCTCGCCGCTGCGCACGTCCGCGTCGAACGCGGCCTCGTCCACCCGGCGCGGCGCCACGTGCGCCAGCTGCGCCAGTTCCGGCCAGTGCGCCAGCGCCTGGCGCAGGTTGCCGGGCCAGCGCGGCTCCTTGACCGCGGCCAGCAGTTCGCCGAGTTCGCGCAGCGAGGCCAGCGGGCGCCCGGCCAGGGCCAGCTCGATCCGGCGGCTGTGCCCGAACAGGTTGCCCAGCAGCGGGTGCGCCGAGCCGGTTGCCGGCATCAGCAGCGCCGGCCCCTGCGCCCGCAGCGCGCGCAGGCACAGCGCGGTGCTTTCCAGTTCCGGATCCACCGGCACGGCGAGTTCGCGCAGCTGGCCGCAGGCACCCAGGTGCTGCAGGAAACCGCGCAGATCGTGGAAGGCCATGCGGCGGCTCCGGGCCATCGGGGACACCGATTCTGGCGACGCGGCCGGCATCGCCCCATGACCTGGGTCAAGCGCGCCGCCTTTGCGGCGCGGGCCGGGTCAGTCGTAGTTGCTCAGCGCCAGCGACAGCAGCGCCTTGGCCTGCTCGCGCAGCGACTGCGGCTCGACGATCTCGGCGTCCGAGCCGTAATGCAGCACATCCATCAGCAGTTCCCGCGACACGCTGTACGGCACCTTCAGCTCATAGCGGCCGTCGGCCAGGAAGCGGCCCTGCTGCCTGGAGTGCCAGTGCTCGTCGGCCACCCAGCGCGCCGCCTTGGCGCTGAACACGATGGTCGCCCAGCCCTTGGGCGCGCCGGAGAAGATGCCGTAGCCGGCGCCCAGCTGCGCGTCCAGTTCGCTGTCATCGATGTCGCGCGCGGCCTGGTCGATCACCCGCGCCTTGTGGATGCGGTCCACGGCGAAGCTGCGCAGCGCCTCGCGACCATGGTCCCAGGCATCCAGGTACCAGTTGTCGCGGTAATGGGTGATGCGCTGCGGCGAGACCGTGCGCCGGGTGACCTCGTCGGTGGAACGCGCCCGGTAATCGAAGGACAGCTGGCGGCGCTCGAGCACGCCCGAAGCCACCGTGCGGAAGCTGGCCTCGTCGAGCTTGCGGCCGCGATGCGGGATCACCCGCACCCGCTCCACCGGCCACGTCGACGCACCGGCCTGGGCCGCCAGCAGGCTTTCGATGCGCTGCTGCAGCGGTGCCAGCACCGAGGACAGCACGCCGCCGCCGGTGCGTGCCAGCAGGTGCTGGGACGCCAGCAGCGCATGCAGCTCCTCCGAGCTCAGCCACAGCCCGGGCAGCTCGAAACGGTCGCTTTCCCCGCTCTGGTAGCGGAAACCCGCCTCGCCGTCGCCCTCCACCGGCGCCATCAGGGCGTCGCGCAGGAAGGCCAGGTCGCGGTAGACCGTGGCCCGTGAACAGCCCAGTTCCTCCTGCAGGCGCGCCACCGTGATCGGGTAGCGCGCGGACTTGAGCAGGCGATGCAGTGCGTTGATGCGTTCATAGCGGTCCATGGCCCGATTATGTCCGACTCGGAGGTGAATGGCGCGCGGCGGGCATGGCGCCAGGCTTAACCGTGGGCCAAGCGCCGCCCGGCGGGCGCAGCGGGCGCGGCGGGGTCATCCGGTATCATGAAAACGGTTCCCGTTCCCGCCTTCTCCCTGGAGACTTCCCGATGTCCCTGCGTGTTTCCCTGCTCCTGCCGCTGCTGTTGTGCGCCCCGATGGCGTGGGCGGACGATGCTTCCGACCCTGCCGCGATGACCTCGCCCTGGAGCGGCAGCGGCGGCGAGCTCGGGTTCGCCTCGGCGCGTGGCAACAGCTCCACCGAAAGCCTCAATGGCCGCCTCAAGCTGCGCTACACCGACGACGACTGGGTGCACAGCATGGACCTGTTCGGCCTGCGCTCCAGCGCCGAGTACAAGCAGACCGACGACAACGGCAACACCTACCGCGAGCGCCAGACCACCGCCAACCGCTATACCGCGGGCGCCGGCAGCGCCCTGCAGCTGGGCGAACACCGCCAGCTGACCGCCACGGTGCGCTACGAAAGCGATGATTTCGCGACCTACGACCGCCAGGGCAGCTTCGGTCTCGGCTACGGTACCCGGCTGATCGACGGCGAGCGCCTGGTGCTGGACACCCAGATCGGCCCCGGCGTGCGCCGCTCGCACAACTCCGAGACCGACGAGAACCGCACCGGGCTGATCGGCCGCGGCCTGTTCGACCTGAAGTTCGGCCTCACCGACAACACCGACCTGGTGAACACCCTGCTGGTCGAATCCGGCTCGTACAACACCTTCGCGCAGAACGATTTCGGCGTCTCGGTGGCGATGAACCGCCATTTCGCGCTCAAGGCCGGCTGGCAGGCCCGCTACAACAGCGACGTGGCCGAGGACAAGCGCAAGACCGACACCCTGGCCACGATGAACGTGGTCTACAGCTTCAAGTAAGCGAGCACGACGCGGGGGTGGCCCGGGCCGGCGGCTGACCGCCGGCGGCGGGCCGCCGTTCCCGCCGGCGCCGCGGTCTCAGCGCAGCAGTTCGCCGGCGCCGCCGTCCAGCAGCTGGCGCGCGACATCCCGGCCCAGCGCTTCCGGATCATTGCCCGGGCCCTGGGCCTGCGCGCGCACCGCGCGCCCGTCGGCGACACCGCCGACCAGCCCCTGCAGCCACAGGTCCTCGCCGCGCCATTGCGCCAGCCCGGCCACCGGCACGTGGCAGCTTCCGTCCAGCGCGCGGTTCATCGCCCGCTCGGCCTCCACGCAGGCGCGGGTACCGGCATGGTCCAGCACCGCCAGCAGCGCGATCACGTCGGCCGCATCGGCGCGGCATTCCACCGCCACCGCTGCCTGCGCCGGCGCCGGCAGCCACTGCGGTGCGCGCAGGCGGTCGCGGATCCGCGTACCCAGCTCCAGGCGCTCGAGCCCGGCGCAGGCCAGGATGATGGCGTCGTAATCGCCGGCGTCGAGCTTGGCCAGGCGGGTATTGACGTTGCCGCGCAGGTCGCGCGCCTGCAGGTCCGGGCGCAGCGCGCGCAACTGCGCCTGGCGGCGCAACGACGAGGTGCCCACCACCGCGCCGTGCGGCAGCGCGTCCAGGGTGGCATGGCGGTTGGAAACGAAGGCATCGGCCGGATCGGCGCGTTCCAGGATCGCCGGCAGCGCGAACGGCGCATCCAGTTCCATCGGCACGTCCTTGAGCGAGTGCACCGCGCAGTCGGCCTCCCCGCGCAGCATCGCCAGTTCCAGCTCCTTGAGGAACAGGCCCTTGCCACCGATGGCGGCCAGCGAGCGGTCCAGGACCTCGTCGCCGCGCGTGCTCATCGGCACCAGTTCGACCGACAGGCCCGGGTGCGCCTGGCGCAGGCGGGCGGCGACGTGTTCGCTCTGCCACAGGGCGAGCGGGCTCTTGCGGGTGGCGATGCGCAGCATGTTCATGGCGCCATTATCGGCGCAGGACTCACGTGCCGGCCAGTTCCGCCTTCAACGCCGCCACGCAGCGGCGGCTGACCTCCAGCGGCTGCGCCACCCCGCGCAGCACCGCCTGCACCTGCCCGGCCGCGGTCCGCCGCAGTTCCTGTAGGCGTTCACGCGAGACCAGGCAATTGCGGTGGATGCGCACGAAGCGGGTGCCGAACTCCTCCTCCAGCGAGCGCAGCGATTCCTCGATCAGGTCCTCGCCGTGCACATGGTGGACCACCACGTACTTCTCCTCGGCCTGCAGGTAGAACACGTCCTCCAGCGGGATCACCCGCAGGTTGCCGCGCAGCCGCGCGCACAGCACCCGGCGTCCGCCCGCGGCGGGGGCCGCCCCCCCGACCCGTCCGGCCAGGAAGGTACGGGCCCGCTCCAGCGCGGCCGCCAGCCGTTCGGCACGCACCGGCTTCATCAGGTAATCGATGGCCGCCGCCTCGAACGCCGACAGCGCATGCGACTCGTAGGCGGTGCAGAACACCACCGCCGGGCGCGGTTCGAGCCGCGCCAGGTGCCGCGCCACGTCCAGGCCGTCGATGCCCGGCATGGCGATGTCCAGCAGCACCACGTCCGGCTGCGCGCGCGCGCAGGCTTGGAGCGTCGCCTGGCCATCGCCGGCCTCGGCCACCACCGCCACGTCACCGTGCGCGGACAACAGCATGCGCAGGCGTTCGCGCGCCAGCGGCTCGTCATCGGCAATGAGTACCTTCATCGCCACTCCCCTGCCCTGCATTGCTCCCCGGATGACGCATGTTAGCCAACCCCGGCACGCTCCGGCAGCCACCACCCGCCCCGCCAGCCACGGATTCAGCCCGCTGCGAAGCGCGCCTGCAGCCAGTCGCCAAGGGCCTGGATTTCCTCGGCGCAGACCTGGTGCGCCATCGCATAGCGGTGCCATTCCACCCCGAACCCCAGTTTCCGGAGCACCTGCAGGCTGTGCTCGGCGACCTGTACCGGGATCACCGGGTCACCGCTGCCGTGGGCCATGAATACCGGCTGCGCGGTGGCGCCTGCTGCCAGCTGCGCGGCGGCGGCATCCACTTCCGGCAGGTAGGTGGACAGCGCGACCAGCCCGGCCAGCGGCGACTGCTGCCGCAGGCCGGTGGACAGGGTGATGGCGCCGCCCTGCGAAAAGCCGGCCAGCAGGATGCGTTCGCGCGGCGTGCCACGGGCCTGTTCGCGGGCGATCAACGCCTCCACCTGGGCCACGGATTCGGCCACGCCGCTGGCGTCGGCACGGCTGCGGAAGTCCAGGCTGACGATGTCGTACCACGCGCGCATCGGCATGCCGTTGTTGATGCTGACCGGACGCTTGGGCGCATGCGGGAACACGAAGCGGATCGCCGGCCAGTGCGGCCGCACCAGCTCCGGCACGATCGGCGCGAAGTCATGGCCATCGGCACCCAGCCCGTGCAGCCAGATCACCGACCATTCCGGCGCCGCGCCGGTTTCCTGTTCCACTGTTTCCAGCATTGCATGCGACTCCAAGGGACCGGGACGCATTATGCCTGCGCAGGCAGGCGGCCAAGCCATTGCGGTTGCGGTTGCGGTTGCGGTTGCTCCCAGCTTTTGACTCCCTCTGGCCGTAGAGCGAGCCGAGCACCGCAGCGGGCCGAGGGGTAAAGAGGCGCGCGTGTCTGAGCGAAGCGAGTTGTGCGCCGCCCCCTCGGCACGCGAGGCGCGCAGGGGACCGATGCGGCGCAGCCGCATCGGCTTGCGGCCCGGCCCCTGCTTTCTCTTGGTTACTTCTCTTTGCACGAGCAAAGAGAAGTAACTTGCTCCTGCGAAGCAGGGGCGAAAGCTCTGCTTTCAAGCCTTTCCCATGGCCTTGCCCGTTTTTGGCTAGCTGGTTCTCCTCCTGCACCTCCTCTTGCTTCTGAACCTCAAGGAATCGAGGTCGACAAAAGCAGGATCAAAGGCTTTCGCTCCCCTTCGAGGAGCGAGCCATCTTTCTTTGCTCGTGCAAAGAAACGTGGCCCAAAGAGGCGCTTTTCAACAGCCGAATGGCGAGTCAACACGCCCCTGCCTCCGCGCCCTCCGTGCCTGCGGCACTCCGGGTCCACTCCGCCGCCGGGATTTTTCGACGAGACATCCCTGTCTCATCGAAAAACGGCGTGCCCGCCCGCTTCGCTGCCGAGTCCGGGGCAGGCGCCGTGCGGCGCCCGCCCGTCCGGCGGGGCGAAGCAGTGCTTCGCCTATTTCCGCCGAACCCATGCACGCCGCCCTTCGGGTTACTCCCGCCGGCTCCGTCGCTACAGAAGGGGACCCGGAAATCAAAAGCGCAGAAGCAAAAGCACGAGCAACCGCGAAAGCGAAAGCGAAGGCGAAGGCGAAGGCGAAGGCATCTTCACCCCTCGAACCGTTTCACACCCGATCCGTTCTGCAGCCGAAACCAGAAGCCGGTCGTCAGCAGAACGGGGACCGCCCTGCTACTCCACGGAAAGCGGCGTCTGCATCGCCGCCGCACGCAGTTCCGCCGCACGCACCAGCACCGGCGGCGGCGCACTCTCCTCGGGAATGGACAGCAACCGGTGCCGGCGCAGCCAGTCGCCGATCTTGCGCGAGGAGGTCAGCCCCACCACCGGCACCGCCAGCACCATGCCGATCACTACCGGCGCCATCCACGCCGCCAGCGACGGCGACACGGCGTAGGCCATCGCCCCCATCACCAAGCCGAACACGCTCAGCCCGCCGTAGCTGCGCAGCAAGGCGATCCATGACACCCGGCCGTCGTCGCGCTGCTGCGCGTCCCAGCCCGAGTCCTTGCCGGCCAGCACCTCGGCCACGCCGCGCGACTGTACGTACATCACCACCGGCGCCATCAGTGCCGCCAGCAGCGTTTCCAGCAGCATCGAGACGAAAGCGCGCAGCGCGCCGCCGCAGCCCTGCCGCTCGCTGCGCGCGCTGAGCATGGCCACGTAGCCCATCGCCTTGGGCGCCAGCAGCACGCCCATGGTGACCGCGAACACCCACAGCACGCCCTGCTGGTCCAGCCCGCGCCAGTAGTGCGCCGGCGACAACCGCAGGTGCAGCTCCTCGGCCAGGTCGATGCCACCATGGATCAGCGGGATCGCCATGCCGATCAGCATCAGCATCGCCCACATCGGTGCGGTGAAGTAGTGGCCGATGCCGACCAGCATGTGCACCCGGCTGATCCAGTGCAGGCCGGCGGCGGTGACCACCTTGGAGTGCTGCAGGTTGCCCTGGCACCAGCGGCGGTCGCGGATGAGCAGGTCGGTCAGCGTCGGCGGCCCTTCCTCGTAGCTGCCCTGGAGGTAGGGCACCATGTGCGCCGCCCAGCCGCCACGGCGCATCAGCGCGGCCTCGACGAAATCGTGGCTGAGCACGTGCCCGCCGAACGGCTTGCGCCCGGGCAGCTCCGGCAACCCGGCCTGTTCGGCGAAGGCGCGGGTACGGATCACCGCATTGTGGCCCCAGTAGTTGCTCTCGGCGCCGTGCCACCAGGCCACGCCGTAGGCCATCACCGGGCCATAGACGCGGCCACCGAACTGCTGCATGCGCGCGAACGCGGTACGCCCGCCGACCACCGCCGGCAGCGACTGGATCAGGCCGACGTCGGGGTGTTTTTCCATGGCCGAGGCCAGACGCACGATCACTTCGCCGGTCATCAGGCTGTCCGCGTCCAGGATCAGCATCTGCGGATAGGCGCCGCCGAAGCGGCGTACCCAGTCGGCGATGTTGCCGGCCTTGCGCCCGGCGTTGTCGGCGCGGCGCCGGTAGAACAATCGGCCACGGCCGCCGGTGGTCTCGACCAGGCGCGCGAACACCTGCTCCTCGGCGCGGCCGATGGCATCGCGGGTGGTATCGCTGAGCACGAAGAAATCGAAACGGTCGAGCTGGCCGGTGGCCGCCACCGATTCGTAGATGGCCTGCAGCCCGGCCATCATCCGCCGCGGATCCTCGTTGTAGGTGGGCATCAGCAGCGCGGTGCGGCTGTGCAGCGTGGGCAGCGGCGCGTCCGGGTGGATGCCCAGCTTGCGCCGTCCGCGCAGCAGCGCCTGCAGGCCGGCCAGGCTGCTGACGAAGGAAAATGCGATCCAGGCGAACAACAGCACGAACAGGGCCAGCAGGCAGGCTTCGAGCACGTTGATGCCGCCGTTGGCCAGGACCCGCGCCATCATCCACGTCGCCACCGCGGTCATTGCCGCGGTGCTGCCGAACACGTACAGGCGGCGCAGCACGATGTTCGGCGGCGACGTGTCCTGCCGCCGCCCGTGCAGGCGCCCCTCGCGCAGCGACTGCACGGGCATGGGCAGCGGGCTTTCCGGCGGCAGTACGGCGATGCCGGCATCGCGCGCGGCAACGGGTGTACCGGTCATGGAATCCACCGCGCGCCGGGCCGCGCCGGGCAACAGGCAGGCGCCGCCGCCGGCAGGCGGGCGGAAACGGCGGCAACAGGGGGTGCGTGGTGCACGGGGCTCTCCGGGGGGCAGACAGGCGCCAAAGCTAGAAGATCGAACCTAAACAGGCTGCGAACATGCCCGGTGCCGGCGGCCGGTCGCGCCCGCCGGGACACTGGGGCCCGGGGCCCGGCCCGCGGACCCGGCATCATCGTAGTGGCCGCCGCGCCCTTGGGCCACACCGCCGCGGGTCGGCCAGGCCCTGCGCCCGGCTCAGCGCAGCGGCGACAGCAGCCCGCGACGCCGGAACCACCACTCCAGCGGCACCGTGACCAGCGGCGGCACCGCCGCCAGCAGGGCCAGCAGCAGCGCCCACGACGGCCAGCGCTGGCGCACCCCGACGTACACGCTGGCGACCACGTAGAACAGGAACGCCAGCCCGTGCAGGCGCCCGAACAGCCATACGCCCAGCTCGGTCGTCTGCGTGCCGTACTTGAGCAGCATGCCGACCAGCAACCCGGCCCAGGTCGCGCCCTCGACCAGGGCGGCGACGGCGAACAGCTTTCCAGCGGCGGACATCGGGTTTGCAGGCATCAGCACATCGTCATCGAACGGAAGGACGCGGATTGTAGGCGATGTGCCGATGGCAGCGGCTGGAGGGTGCGCCGGAGTGGCGTGGCGGCGGGCCGGTGGCGCATTGGCCTAGAATCCCCGATGGCGGTGGTGAAGGCAGGCGCTGCGTCCCCACACCACCGCGCCCCGTTCCCGTCGCCGGCGATGCCTCGATCGATGCCTTTCCCTTCCCTGCACCAGGCGCTTCACCAGCTGCTGCGACAGGCGTTCCGCGCCCTTCCGATCTCCGACGCCCGCCGCGACAGGTGGCGCAACCGCCTGCTGGAGCGTTTTGGCGGGCTGTTGCCGCCGCCGCCACGCGGGCATGCGCCGGAAGCGGGAGCCTCGCCACGCATCATCCGGCCCATGCACCGCGCCGATGAGCCGGCGATCGGCCATGTACCCTACTCTAGGGCGGCCCTGCCCAGCCCGCTGCCGGCCACGCTGGTGGCGTTCTACCTGCCGCAGTTCCATGCGTTCGCCGAGAACGACGCCTGGTGGGGCAAAGGGTTCACCGAGTGGCGCAACGTCACCCGGGCACTGCCGCAGTTCGAAGGCCATGCGCAGCCGCGGCTGCCGGCGGACCTGGGCTTCTACGACCTGCGCAACCCGCAGGTGATGCGCGACCAGGCGCGCCTGGCCGCGGAGTACGGCATTGGCGCGTTCTGCTTCTACTACTACTGGTTCAGCGGCCGCACCCTGATGGAGGATCCGCTGCGGCAATGGCTGGCCGACGACGACATCGACCTGCCGTTCTGCCTGTGCTGGGCCAACGAGAACTGGACCCGGCGCTGGGACGGGCGCGACGGCGAGATCCTGATAGGACAGCAGCACAGCGCCGCGGACGACCTGGCCTTCATCGCCCACGTCGCCCCCTACCTGCGCGACCGCCGCGCGCTGAAGGTCGACGGCCGGCCGATGCTGCTGGTCTACCGCCCGCACCTGCTGCCCGACCCGCGCGCCACCGCGCAGCGCTGGCGCCAGTGGTGCCGCGACAACGGCATCGGCGAGCTGCACCTGGCCTATGTGCAGGGCTTCGAACGCCCCGATCCGCGCGAGATCGGCTTCGACGCAGCGGTCGAGTTCCCGCCGAACATGAGCAACCCACGCTCACTGGCCGCCGAACAGTGGCTGATCAACCCGGACTTCGCCGGCGACGTGCGCGACTGGCGCGAGCTCGCACGCGAGGCGGCGGCACGGCCGCTGCCCGCCTATACGCTGTATCCCGGGGTGAACCCCGGCTGGGACAACGAGCCGCGGCGCCCGGGCGCGGGACGCATCTTCGTGCATGCCTCGCCGCGCGGTTACCGCGACTGGCTGCGCACGACCGTGCACGAGCGCCTGGCCACGGTGCCCACCGAGCGGCGCCTGGTGTTCGTCAACGCATGGAACGAATGGGCCGAAGGGGCGGTGCTGGAACCCGATGCGCGGCTGGGCCACGCCTGGCTGGAGGCCACGCGGCAGGCGCTGGCGCCATGCGACGCCCCGCGGGCCGGCACCCGCCCGTGCGCGGTCATCCATGCCTGGTACCCGGACGTCTTCGACGCGTTGCTGCAGGCCCTGCAATCCAGTGGCCTGAGCTGGCGGGTCGTGGCCACCACGCCGCCGGAGCGGAAGGGCGAGATCGAACGCATCGCGCGCGCGCGCGGCATGCAGGTGGAGGTGCACGCCTTCGCCAACCGCGGCCGCGACATCCTGCCGTTCCTGCACGTCGCCGGGCGCCTGCTCGACGAGGGCGAGGACGTGGTGCTCAAGCTGCATACCAAGCGCTCCACGCACCGCCAGGACGGCGAGCAGTGGCGCAACGAGCTGATCGGGCGCCTGCTGGCGCCGGACAGGGCGGCGGCCATCGTGCGTGCGTTCGGCGAGCAGCCCGGCCTCGGGCTGGTCGCACCGGAAGGCCATGTGCAGCCACTGCATTTCTACTGGGGCGCCAACCAGGGCAACGTGCGCGCCCTGCTCGGCCGCCTGGGCATTGCGCAGCCTGACCTCGAGCGCGACACGTTCATTGCCGGCAGCATGTTCTGGGTACGCCTTCCGGCACTGCGCCCGCTGCTAGACGGTCACCTGCAGCCATCGCAGTTCGAGGCCGAGGCCGCGCAGGTGGACGGCACGCTGGCGCACGCGATCGAGCGGATCTTCACCCTGGCCGCGCGCGATGCGGGCTTCCGCCAGGCCACGGCCGCCGAACTGCTCGGCCTGCCCGTGGATGCGGCGGCGCCCTACGCCTACGCCCGCCGCCACTGAGCAGGCGGGGCCACGTGGTGGCCCCGCGGCATGGTTCAGGCGTGCGCGAACGGCACGCCGGTGCGGGCCTTCAGCTCTTCCATGTCCACCCCGGGAGCGGCTTCGACCAAGGCGAGCCCGGCATCGGTGACGTCGAACACCGCCAGGTCGGTGATGATGCGGTCGACCACGCCCACGCCGGTCAGCGGCAGCGTGCATTCGGGCAGGATCTTGTGCTCGCCGTTCTTGGCGGTGTGCTCCATCAGCACCACCACGCGCTGCACGCCGGCCACCAGGTCCATTGCGCCGCCCATGCCCTTGACCATCTTGCCGGGCACCATCCAGTTGGCCAGGTCGCCCTTGGCGGTGACCTGCATGGCGCCGAGGATGGCCAGGTCGATATGGCCGCCGCGGATCATCGCGAACGAATCGTGGCTGCCGAAGTAGCTGGCGCCGGCGCGGGCCGTCACGGTCTGCTTGCCGGCGTTGATCAGGTCGGCGTCGACTTCGGCTTCGGTCGGGAACGGGCCGATGCCCAGCAGGCCGTTCTCCGACTGCAGCCACACGTCCATGCCCTCGGGAATGTGGTTGGCCACCAGCGTCGGCAGGCCGATGCCCAGGTTCACGTACGCGCCGTCGGTCAGTTCGCGCGCGGCGCGCTGCGCCATCTCGTCACGGGTCCAGGCCATTTCAGTTCTCCTCCTGACGCACGGTGCGCTGTTCGATGCGCTTCTCCGGCGTGGCGTTCAACACGATGCGGTCGACGTAGATGCCCGGCAGGTGCACCTGGTCCGGGTCGATCGCGCCCACCGGCACGATCTCCTCCACTTCGACCACGCAGACCCTGCCGGCCATGGCGCAGGCCGGATTGAAGTTGCGCGCGGTCTTGCGGAACACCAGGTTTCCGGCCGCGTCGGCCTTCCACGCCTTGACCAGCGAGACATCGGCCTTGAGCGCGGTCTCCATCACGTAGTGCTTGCCGTCGAACTCGCGGGTTTCCTTGCCCTCGGCCACCACGGTGCCGTAGCCGGTGGCAGTGAAGAACGCCGGGATGCCCGCGCCGCCGGCGCGCAGGCGCTCGGCCAGGGTGCCCTGCGGGTTGAACTCCAGCTCGAGCTCACCGGCCAGGAACTGCCGCTCGAACTCCTTGTTCTCGCCCACGTAGGACGAAATCATCTTGCGGATCTGGCGGGTTTCCAGCAGCTGGCCGAGGCCGAAGCCGTCGACGCCGGCGTTGTTGGAGATCACGGTCAGGCCGGTCACGCCGGAATCGCGCAGCGCCGCGATCAGCGCCTCGGGAATTCCGCACAGGCCGAAGCCACCGACCGCCAGGGTCTGGCCGTCGGCGACCACGCCGTCCAGCGCCAGGGCCGCGCTGGCCACCACCTTGCCGCGCCGCCCGTCCAGGGTTGAAGGATCGCTCATCGCATCATGCCCACAGTCATAAGGATGGCGGCATTCTAGCCCCAGTCCAGCGGCGGCCCTCTTGGACCTTCGTCCAGCCGCGAACGGCCCGCTAACCGCCAAGCGACTAAACTGGGCGCCTTTCCACGCTTCGACAGGTTGCCCGCATGCCATTACCCGCGTTCAAGGCCTACGACATCCGCGGCCGCGTGCCCGAGGAACTCAACGAGGACCTCGCGCGCAGGATCGGCAAGGCCTTGTCGGCCCGGCTCGAAGACGGTCCGGTGGTGCTGGGCCACGACGTGCGCCTGACCAGCCCGGGCCTGCAGGACGCGCTGGCCGCCGGACTGCGCGGCGAGGGCCGCGAGGTGATCGACATCGGCCTGTGCGGCACCGAGGAGGTCTATTTCCAGACCGACCACCTGGGCGCGGCTGGCGGGGTGATGGTCACTGCCAGCCACAACCCGATGGACTACAACGGCATGAAGCTGGTCAAGGCGCAGGCGCGGCCGATCAGCTCGGATACCGGCCTGTTCGCCATTTCCGACGCGGTGGCAGCCGATGCCGCACCGGCGCAGGCGCCACGCGCCGGGCAGGTGCAACGGCACGACAAGAGCGCCTACATCGCGCACCTGCTGTCCTATGTGGACGTGGCCACGCTGCGGCCGCTGAAGCTGGTGGTCAATGCCGGCAACGGCGGCGCCGGCGCCATCATCGACCTGCTTGCCCCGCACCTGCCGCTGGAATTCGTGCGCATCTGCCACGAACCCGATGGCAGCTTCCCCAACGGCATCCCCAATCCGCTGCTGCCGGAGAACCGCGCCGCCACCGCCGACGCGGTGCGCGCGCATGGCGCCGATTTCGGCATTGCCTGGGACGGCGACTTCGACCGCTGCTTCTTCTTCGACCACAACGGCCGCTTCATCGAGGGTTACTACCTGGTCGGCCTGCTCGCCAAGGCGATCCTGGCGCGCAATCCCGGCGGCAGGGTCGTGCATGATCCGCGCCTGGTCTGGAACACCGTGGAAATGGTGGAGGCCGCCGGCGGCGTGCCGGTGCTGTGCAAGAGCGGCCACGCCTTCATCAAGGAGAAGATGCGCGCGGAGAACGCCGTCTACGGCGGCGAAATGAGTGCGCACCACTATTTCCGCGCGTTCGCCTATGCCGATTCGGGCATGATTCCATGGCTGCTGATCGCGCAGCTGGTTTCCACCAGCGGCCAGTCGCTGGCCGAACTGGTCGAGGACCGCATGGCCGCCTATCCCTGCAGCGGCGAGATCAACTTCAAGGTGGCAGACGCCAAGGCCTCGGTCGAGCGGGTGATGCGCCACTTCGCCCCGCTGGCGCCGGCGCTGGACCACACCGATGGCGTCAGCGCCGATTTCGGCGACTGGCGCTTCAACCTGCGCAGTTCCAACACCGAGCCGCTGCTGCGGCTCAATGTCGAGACGCGCGGCGATGCGGCGCTGCTGCAGGCGCGTACCGACGAGATATCCACCCTGCTTTCGGCCTGAGGCTTCAACATGAGCAACATCACGCCCGTCATCCTGTCCGGCGGCTCCGGCACCCGCTTGTGGCCGCTCTCGCGCGAGACCTACCCCAAACAGTTCCTGCCACTGACCGGCACGCAGACCATGCTGCAGGCGACCTGGCACCGGGTCGCGGCCGTCGCGGCGCGCGGCCCGCTGGTGATCGCCAACGAGGCGCACCGCTTCGTCGCCGCCGAGCAGCTGCAGCAGGTCGGCGCGGAGCCGCAGGCGATCATCCTCGAGCCGATGGGGCGCAATACCGCGCCGGCCATCGCGGTAGCCGCACTGGAAGCCAGCCGCCAGGGCGAGGACCCGCTGCTGCTGGTGTTGCCGTCGGACCACGTGATCACCGACGAGGCTGGTTTCCATGCCGCCGTGCGCCAGGCGGCGACCGCGGCCGATGCCGGCAAGCTGGTGACGTTCGGCATCGTCCCGACCGGCCCGGAGACCGGCTACGGCTACATCAAGGCCGCACCCGGCAGCGGCGCCCGCCCGGTCGAGCGCTTCGTCGAGAAGCCCGACCTGGATACCGCCACCGCGTATGTCGCCAGCGGCCAGTACCTGTGGAACAGCGGCATGTTCCTGTTCCGCGCATCGCGCTACCTGGAGGAACTGGCCCGGTTCAACCCGGCCATGCTCGAACGCAGCCGTAGCGCCTGGGAAAGCGCCCGCCGTGATGCCGACTTCACCCGGCTCGACGCCGAGACGTTCGCCGCGGTGCCGTCGGATTCGATCGACTATGCAGTGATGGAGAAGACCGCCGATGCGGTGGTGGTGGCGCTGGACGCCGGCTGGAGCGATGTCGGCTCCTGGACCGCGCTGCGCGACGTCTCCCCGCGCGATGGCGATGGCAACGCCCACCACGGCGATGTGATCGCCATCGACTGCCGCAACACATACGCCTACGGCGAACGGCTGGTCGCGCTGGTGGGACTGGATGACGTGATCGTGGTCGAGACCGATGACGCGGTGCTGGTCGGCAGGGCCGACCGCATGCAGGAGGTCAAGGACGTCGTCGCGCGACTGAAGGCCGAGGGCCGCAGCGAGGCCGCCTGGCACCGCAAGGTCTACCGCCCGTGGGGCGCCTACGACTCCATCGACAACGGCGAGCGCTTCCAGGTCAAGCGCATCACGGTCAAGCCCGGCGGCACCCTGAGCCTGCAGATGCACCACCACCGCGCCGAGCACTGGGTGGTTGTCAGCGGCACCGCCGAGGTCACCCGCGGCGACGAGGTGTTGCTGCTCAGCGAGAACCAGAGTACCTACATCCCGCTGGGGGTGACGCACCGGCTGCGCAACCCCGGCAAGCTGCCGCTGGAGCTGATCGAGGTCCAGTCCGGCAGCTACCTGGGCGAGGACGACATCGTGCGCTTCGAGGATACCTACGGGCGCAGCTGAGGTGCCCTGGCGCAGACAGGAGGCCCGGCCACTGGCCGGGCTTCATGTCTGTACTCGACGCGACCCAGGTCAGGTCACAGCGATTTCCGCCATCACCCGCTTCAGGCCATCCTGCCAGGCCGGCAGTACGATGCCGAAGTCCTGCTGCAGCCGGCGGTTGTCCAGCACCGACCACGCCGGACGCCTGGCCGGCGTCGGATAGTCCGAACTGGCGATGGCATCCACCACCGGCGTCTTCGCCAGCACCCCGGTAGCCTGCGCCTCGGCGAAGATCGCCTCGGCGAAACCGTGCCAGCTGGTCTGCCCCGATGCGGTCAGGTGCCAGGTGCCGGACAGGCCGCCCGGGTGCCGCAGCGCCTGCGCGGTGACGTCGGCGATCAGCCCCGCCGGGGTCGGCGTGCCGATCTGGTCGGCGACCACGCGCAGCTGGTCGCGCTCGGCGCCCAGGCGCAGCATGGTGCGCAGGAAATTGCCGCCATGCGCGGCATACACCCACGCGGTGCGGAAGATCAGGTGGCGTCCGCCGGCGGCGCGCACCGCATCCTCGCCGTCGCGCTTGCTGGTGCCGTAGACGCCCAGCGGCGCGGTCGACGCGTCCTCGCGGTAAGGCGTGCCGCCCTGCCCGTCGAACACGTAGTCGGTGGAATAGTGCACCAGCGGCACGTCATGGGCGGCGCACCAGCGCGCGAGCACACCCGGGGCCTGCGCATTGGCGCGGAACGCGGCCTCCGGCTCCTGCTCGGCACGGTCCACCGCGGTATGGGCCGCGGCATTGATCACGACCGCCGGCTGCAGGCGGTCCAGCAGCGCCGGCAAGCTGTCGGGGCGGTCGAAATCGGCCACCTCACAGACACTGCCGTCGGCCAGCGTGCCGCTGCGGGTGGTGGCGACCACCGTACCCAGCGGCGCCAGCGCGCGCAGCAGCTCCCGGCCGATCTGGCCGTTGCCGCCGAACACCAGCACCGTCATGGCATGTACACCGGCAGCCGCTCCTCGGCGATCTCCGCCAGGAACGGCGCGCTCTCGTCCTTGGCCGACAGCGTCGGCGCGCCGATCGGCCAGTCGACAGCGATGTCGGCATCGTTCCAGCGCACGCCGGCATCGGCTTCCTTGACGTAGACATCGGTGCACAGATAGCTGAACACCGCCCGCTCGGAGAGCACCGCGAAACCGTGCGCAAAGCCTTCGGGGATCCAGAACTGCCGGTGGTTCCCGGCGCTGAGCAGCACCGCTTCCCAGCGCCCGAAGGTCGGCGAGCCGCGGCGGATGTCCACCGCCACGTCATAGACCTCGCCCTCGAGCACGCTGACCAGCTTGCCCTGCGGCCGCGGCCACTGGTAATGCAGGCCCCGCAGCACGCCCTTGACCGAGGTGGAGACGTTGCTCTGCACGAACTTCGTCGTCAGCCCGTGCGCGGCGAAGCGCTCGGCGTTCCAGGTCTCGAAGAACATGCCGCGGGCGTCGCCGAACACCGCCGGCTCGATCACCACGCAGCCGGGCAGCGAGGTTTCGATGACCTTCATGGCACGACCCCGCGCTGCAGCAGTTTCTGCAGGTACTGGCCATAGCCGTTCTTGAGCAGCGGCGCAGCCAGCGCCTCCAGCTCGGCCGCGCCGATCCAGCCCTGCCCGTAGGCGATTTCCTCGGGACAGCAGACCTGCAGGCCCTGGCGGGTCTGGATGGTCTCGATGAAGTTGGATGCCTCGAGCAGCGACTGGTGGGTGCCGGTGTCGAGCCAGGCGTAACCACGCCCCAGCTGCTCCAGGTACAGCGCACCGGCGTCCAGGTAGCACTTGTTCAGGTCGGTGATCTCCAGCTCGCCGCGCGGCGAGGGCCTGAGCCCGGCGGCATGGTCGCTGGCATTGCCGTCATAGAAATACAGCCCGGTGACCGCGTAGTTGGAGCGCGGGTTCTCCGGCTTCTCGACCAGCCCGACGACCTTGCCGTCCTTGTCGAACTCGGCCACGCCGTAGCGCTCCGGGTCATTGACCCAGTAGCCGAACACGGTGGCACCGGTATCGCGCGCGTCGGCGCTGCGCAGCAGCTGGCGCAGGCCATGGCCGTGGAAGATGTTGTCGCCCAGCACCAGGCAGCTCGGCTTGCCGGCGACGAAATCGCGGCCGATCAGGTAGGCCTGCGCCAGCCCGTCGGGGCTCGGCTGCACCGCGTAGCGGATGTCCATGCCCCACTGCGAGCCATCGCCCAGCAACGCCTGGAACAGCGCCTGCTCATGCGGCGTGTTGATGATCAGCACCTCGCGGATGCCAGCCATCATCAATACGCTGAGCGGGTAGTAGATCATCGGCTTGTCGTACACCGGCAGCAGCTGCTTGCTGACGCCCTTGGTGATCGGATACAGCCGCGTGCCGGAACCGCCGGCGAGGATGATGCCTTTGCGTTGGGTCATGTCGTCTCCGGTGTCAGGCAGCGGTGCCGATGCGCTGCAGGCGATAGCTGCCGTCGAGCACGCCGTTGACCCACGCCTGGTTGTCCAGGTACCAGTCCACGGTGAAGGCGATGCCCTGCTCGAAGGTGTAGGCCGGCTCCCAGCCCAACTCGTCCTTCAGCTTGGACGCATCGATCGCATAGCGGCGGTCGTGGCCCGGGCGGTCGGCCACGTAGGTGATCTGGCTGCTGCGCGGCTTGCCGTCCTCGCGCGGGCGGCGGGCATCGAGCAGTGCGCAGATCGCCTGCACCACCTCGATGTTCTGCTTCTCCGAGTTGCCGCCGACGTTGTAGGTCTCGCCCACCCGGCCCTTGGCCAGCACCGTGCGGATCGCTTCGCAGTGGTCGGTGACGAACAGCCAGTCGCGCACCTGCCTGCCATCGCCGTACACCGGCAGCGGCTCGCCGGCCAGCGCCTTGGCGATCACCAGCGGGATGAGCTTTTCGGGGAAGTGGTACGGACCGTAGTTGTTGGAGCAGTTGGTGGTCAGCACCGGCAGCCCGTAGGTGTGGTGGAACGCACGCACCAGGTGGTCCGAGGCGGCCTTGGACGCCGAATACGGCGAGTTCGGCGCATACGGCGTGGTCTCGGTGAACTTGCCGGTCTCGCCCAGCGTGCCGTATACCTCGTCGGTGGACACGTGCAGGAACCTGAACGCCTCGCCCTGTGCGGCCGGCAGCGCCTTCCAGTAGTCGCGCACCGCTTCGAGCAGGCCCAGGGTACCGACCACGTTGGTCTGGATGAAGGCGCCGGGGCCATCGATCGAGCGGTCGACATGGCTCTCGGCGGCGAAGTTCAGCACCGCGTCGGGCCGGTGCTCGGCCAGCAGGCGCTCGACCAGGACACGGTCACCGATGTCGCCCTGGACGAAAACATGGGCCGGGTTGCCTTCCAGGCTCGCCAGTGTGCGCAGGTTGCCTGCATAGGTCAGGGCATCGAGGTTGACGACCTTGATGCCGCGGGCGACCGCCTCCAGCACGAAGTTGCCGCCGATGAAGCCGGCACCGCCGGTCACTAGCCAGGTGGGCACTATTCTTGTCTCCTGTGACGTCCATTTGCCCGGATCTCCGCGATCCGAGGCTTGCTCCAGGCGGCACAGGATACAGGCAGCCCCGCCTCGCCACCTTTGCCGCCACTGAACACCGGGCGACGCATGTACATCCGGACGCAGGCTGGCGATGGTCCGCCAGCGGGGGGACAGGCGCAGTTGCGTGGACGCAGGGCGACCACATCCATACGCATTCGCACGGGACTTCCCCACCCGCTAGAATCGGGCCTTCATCTGTCCGGCACTGGCGCCGGCCCCCTGCAACCGAAGGATCCCGCAGCACATGAAAATCCTCGTCGCGTACAAGCGCGTGGTGGACTACAACGTCCGCATTCAGGTCAAGCCGGATGGTTCCGGCGTGGTCACCGACGGCGTCAAGCTCTCGCCCAACCCGTTCGACGAAATCGCACTGGAAGAAGCCCTGCGCCTGCGCGACAAGGGCATCGCCAGCGAAGTGGTGGTCGCCACCATCGCCCCGGCCGACGCCCAGGCGCACCTGCGCAACGGCCTGGCCATGGGCGCCAACCGCGCCATCCACGTGGTCACCGACCAGGCCATCCAGCCGCTGACCGCCGCCCGCACCCTGCTCAAGCTGGTGGAAAAGGAACAGCCGGACCTGGTCATCCTCGGCAAACAGGCCATCGACGACGATGCCAACCAGACCGGGCAGATGCTGGCCACGCTGTGGGCACGCCCGCAGGCCACGTTCGCCTCCAGGGTCGAGATCGCCGACGGCAAGGCCACGGTCACCCGCGAAGTGGACGCCGGCCTGGAGACGCTGGAAGTGGAACTGCCGGCGGTGATCACCACCGACCTGCGCCTGAACGAACCGCGCTTCATCAAGCTGCCGGACATCATGAAGGCCAAGGCCAAGCCGCTGGAAACCCTGCAGCTGGCCGACCTGGGGGTCGAAGCCGCCGACACCTTCAAGACCACCCACTACGCCGCGCCGGCCAAGCGCAGCAAGGGCGTGATGGTGAAAGACGCCGCCGAACTGGTGGCCGCACTCAGGCAGAAGGGGCTCTTGTGATCACCCCTGATCAGGAGCCCGGCCATACATGGCCGGACTTTCCAATGCCGAAGCCTTGCGCCCCATTTGAAGGAAGTTCCGATGTCTAAAATTCTCGTAATCGCCGAACACCTGGACGGCAAGCTCAACAGCGCCGTGGCCAAGACGGTCTCGGCCGCGGCCGCCATCGGTGGCGACATCGACGTGCTGGTGCTGGCCGCCGATCCGGCCGTCATCGCCGCCGAAGCCGCGCAGATCGCCGGTGTCGGCAAGGTGCTGACCATCGCCAACCCGGCCAACCAGCACGCCGTGGCCCAGGTCCAGGCCCCGCAGATCGCCAAGGCCGCCGCCGGCTACAGCCACGTGTTCGGCCCGTCCACCACCACCGGCAAGGACCTGATGCCGGCGGTTGCCGCGCTGCTGGGCGTGAACCAGGTCTCCGACCTGATGGCCGTCGACGGCGCGCACACCTTCAAGCGCCCGATCTACGCCGGCAACGCCATCATCACCGTCGAGGTGCCGGCCGACCAGGTGGTGGTGGCCACCGTGCGTGCCGCCTCCTGGCCGGAGGCGGCCAGGGGCAACAGCGCCCCGGTCGAAGCCATCAGCGTCGATGTCGCGCTGCCCGCGCACACCCGTTTCGTCGGCCTGGCCGCCGGCAAGAGCGACCGCCCGGACCTGCAGAGCGCCAAGCGCGTGGTGTCCGGCGGCCGCGGCGTCGGTTCGGAAGATAACTTCAAGGTGATCTACCAGCTGGCCGACAAGCTCGGTGCCGCGGTCGGCGCCTCGCGCGCCGCGGTCGACGCCGGCTACGTGCCCAGCGACATGCAGGTCGGCCAGACCGGCAAGATCATCGCACCCGAGCTGTACATCGCCGTGGGCATTTCCGGTGCCATCCAGCACCTGACCGGCATCAAGGACGCCGGCACCATCGTGGCCATCAACAAGGACGGCGACGCGCCGATCTTCGAAGTGGCCGACATCGGCCTGGTCGGCGACCTGTTCGCCATCCTGCCCGAGCTGGAAGCGGCGCTCTGACGCCGCGCGTGGCGGCAGCCGCAACCGGTTGCCGCCACCATCATGCCGCCCGCCTGCGCGGGCGCCTATACTTTCGCGTCGCTGGGTCCGTCTGCGCACGGACGAGGGCATCGCGCCCCCAGGTCCGACCTTATTGATCGATGGCGCCGAGGCCTTACATTCCATGACCGCTGCTCCAGTCCCCCTCACGCTGCCAATCGAACTGTCGGTGGTCGTTCCCGTCTATGGCTGCGTGGGCTGCCTGGAGGAACTGGCCGACCAGGTGGAGGCCGCGGTGGCGGGCATGGATATCGCATTCGAGATGATCCTGGTCGACGACGCCAGCCCAGACGGGGCCTGGGGCCGCATCCAGGAACTGGCGGCCACCCGGGCATGGCTCACCGGCCTGCGGCTGTCACGCAACTTCGGCCAGCATTCGGCCATCTCCGCCGGCATCGAGCACGCATCCGGGCGCTGGACCGTGGTGATGGACTGCGACCTGCAGGATGTGCCGGCGGAAATCCCGCGGCTGTACCGCAAGGCGCTGGAAGAGAACTACGAGGTCGTCTTCGCCCAGCGCGTGGAACGCCAGGACACGCCGCTCAAGCGGCTGTCGTCGTGGGGCTTCTTCGCCACCCTGGGCTGGCTTACCGGCGTGCCGCAGGATCCGTCCACCGCCAATTTCGGCATTTTCCACCGCAAGGTCATCGACGCGGTCTGCGCGATGCCCGAACGCGACCGTTCGTTCCCGTTGATGGTGAAGTGGGCCGGCTTCCGCACCGCCAAGCTGCCCGTGCGCCACCAGCAGCGCGCGCAGGGCGAGTCGTCCTACACCCTGCGCCGGCTGCTGCGACTGGCCATGAACATAGCGCTGGGCTACTCCGAGAAGCCGCTGCGCATGGTGGCCGGCACCGGCATATTCTGCGCGCTGGTCGCCTTCGTGATGGTCGCCATCAGCGTGCTGCGCTGGTGGGACGGCGACATCCAGGTGGCGGGATATACCTCCATCATCGCCGCCATCTGGCTGATTGGCGGCCTGATGATGTTCTCCATGGGCGTGGTCGGGCTGTACGTCGGCCAGGTGTTCCGCAACGTGCAGCGGCGCCCCTACTACATCGTCGCCGACACCACCGCGGAGGCCCCGCATGGCTGAGCTTTCGCTCCAGCGCGAGGGCGCGACGCTGCAGGCGCGGCTCACCCCATGGGACGAGCGCGCGCTGGGCTTCGCCACCGCCGAGATCACCGGTTTCGAGGCACACAGCGCCGACAGCGCGTCGCACCTGCTGGTGGAGGCCGAACGATGGGCCCATGGGCTGGGCGTGCGCTACCTGTTCGGCCGCGTCGACGGCAATGCGCACCTGCTGCGTGGCGCGCTGCTGGCAGATGGCTTCCAGTTCGTTGAGACCTCGCTGACCGTTTCGCGCAGCGGCATGGGCAACCTGCCGCCGGTTCCGCGCGGCATGCTGCCGACGTTGCGCCCCGCCGTCGCCAGCGACATCGCGCTGCTGCGCGGCATCGCCCACGATGACTTCGGCCACGGCCGCTTCCTCGAGGATCCGGCGATCGATCCGGCGCACGCGCGGAAGCGCACCGCCAACTGGATCGAGGACCTGGTCAACGGCGGCCTTGCCTACACCGCCGAGTCGCGTGGTCGCGTCATCGGCTTCCATGCCGAGCGCGTGTACGCCGATGCGCACCGAGCCGAGCTCCTGCTCACGGGCGCGGCAGCGCCGTATGCGATGCTGGCGATGCCGCTGTGGGTAACCGCGCTCGAATCGCTGGCCGCACGCGACATCCAGCGCTGCACCACGCTGGTATCGGCTGCCAACACCGGCATCATCAACCTGTATGCGCGGCTTGGCTTCCAGTTCAACACTTCCCTCACTGGTTTCCGGAAATTCCTATGAACAACCCCTCCCACGAAGACCAGGTCGTCGCCGTTTTCGCCCGCGTGCTGGGCATCGACGCCGCCCAGGTCACCGACGAGCTGCGCTACAACACCATCCCGCAGTGGGATTCGATTGCCCACATGTCGGTGGTTGCGGCGCTGGAAGAAGCCTTCGGCGTGATGATCGACATGGATGACGTGATCGACATGAGCTCGGTAGGAAAGGCGCGCGAGATCCTGCGCAAGCACGGCGCCGCGCTCTGACGATGGGAACCGCCGACGCTCCCGTCATCCTGGTCACCGGTGCCTCGCGCGGCATAGGCAAGGCCATCTGCGAACTGCTCGCCACCCAGGGCGCGCAGCTGGTGATGGCGGCGCGCGACGGCGAAGCGCTGCAGGTGCTGGCGACGGAACTGTCCGCACACGGCGCGCCTGAGCCGATGGTCGCGGTGATCGACCTGGCCGACGCGGATGCGGTGGCGGGGCTGTTCAAACAGGTGTTCAATCGCTTCGGCCGCCTCGACGGCCTGGTCAACAATGCCGGCGTCCTGCACGAAGGCCTGCTCGGGATGATCCGCGCCGAGGACATCGACCGCGTGCTCGCGATCAACGTGAAGGCGCCACTGATGGCGATGCAGTACGCGGCGCGTCTGATGTCGCGCACGCAGCGCGGCAGCATTGTCAACCTGGTGTCGATCATGGGCGTCAACGGCGCCGCGGGCCTGAGCCTCTATGCCGCCAGCAAGGCCGCCCTGGTCGGGGCGACGCGTTCGGCCGCCAAGGAACTGGCCGCCAAGGGGATCCGCGTCAACGCGGTCTCGCCCGGGTTCATCGACACCGACATGACCCGCGCCATGCCCGAAGCCGCCCATGCCAGGCGCGTGGCGTCGATCGGCATGGGCCGCGCCGGCACGCCGCGGGAAGTTGCCGAACTGGTCGCGTTCCTGCTCGGCGGGCAATCGACCTACGTCACCGGCCAGGTCATCGGCATCGACGGGCAGATGGTGGTCTGAGTGCGGTTCTGGCAGTTGCCCCATGGAGAGCACACGGCCCTGATCGAGGGGACGCGCACGCTCAGCTACCGCGAACTGGCCGGACTGGCCGATGACCTGGCCGGCCTGCTCCCGGGCGGCCGTGGCATGGGCATCCTGGCGATGCCCAGCACGATCGAGGCCGTGGCGCTGTACCTGGGTGCGCTGCGCAGCGCACGCCAGGTACCGCTGCTGGTGCAGGCCGATACCGACCCGGAGCTGCTCGCGGCCCTGGTCGACTGCTACACCCCCGAGTGGCTCGCATTGCCCGGCCCGGCACCACGGGGATACACCACCGTGCATGCCGGCGGGTGCCTGAGCATCCACGTCCGCGACGCCGCCACCGGCGCCGCGCCGCACCCGGAACTGGCCTTACTGCTCAGCACGTCCGGCAGCACCGGCTCGTCGAAGCTGGTGCGGCTGTCCGCGCAGGGGCTGGCCAGCAACGCCGCGTCAATCGTCGCCTACCTGGGCCTGACCGCCGACGACCGTGCCATCACCACCCTGCCGCTGGCCTACTCTTTCGGCATGTCGATCCTCAACAGCCACCTCGCATGCGGTGGCTGCGTGGTGCTCAGCGAGGACAGCCTGATGACGCGCGAGTTCTGGGAAGCCGCGCGCGGCAACGCCGTCACTTCGCTTTCGGGCGTCCCGGCCACCTACGAGATCCTGCGGCGCATGGGACTGGCGCGACTGCAACTGCCGGGCCTGCGCATGCTGACCCAGGCCGGCGGGCGCCTACGCGACGAACTGGTACGGCATTTCGCCGAATCGGCACGCGACCACGGCCTTCAGTTCTTCGTGATGTACGGCCAGACCGAGGCATCCCCGCGGATCAGCTACGTGCCACCGGAACGCCTGCTGGACAAGATCGGCAGCATCGGCATTCCGGTCCCCGGCGGCCGCATGCACGTCGATGGCGACAGCGGCGAGCTGGTGTACGAAGGCCCCAACGTGATGATGGGCTACGCCACCTCGCGCGGCGAACTGGCTGCTGCCGACCAACAGCACGGCGTGCTGCGCACCGGCGACCTGGCCCGTGTCGATGCCGACGGCTTCCACTACATCACCGGCCGCGCCAAGCGCTTCCTGAAGATGTCCGGCAACCGCGTCAACCTGGACGAGGTTGAAGCGATGCTGTCGGCGGCGCTGGGCCGGCAGATCGCCTGCTCGGGCAGCGACGACGACCTGGTGGTGTTCAGCCATGGCGGCGAGGCTGCGCCGCCGGATGAGGTGCGACGCCTGGTACAGGCGCGCTACAAGCTGTTCGGCGGGCTGGTGCGCTGCATCCACCTGGAGGCCTTGCCGCTGCTGTCCAACGGCAAGATCGATTATCCGTCGCTCCGGCAGCTGGCCGGGGAAGGAGCCGGAAAGTGAACATGGCACCCGCGACGCCGCTGGCCGCGGCCGCACTGGACGTCGATGTCTTCGGCCTGGACCGCCAGGCCAAGCGCGAGTGGCTGCTGCATGGGCTGCAGTCGCTCACCCGCCACCATCATGCGCATTGCGCACCCTACGCGGCGATGCTCGACGCGCTCTGGCAGGGTGGCGCGGCCGACAGCCTGGAGGCGCTGCCGTGGCTGCCCGTGCGCCTGTTCAAGCAGCTGGAGCTCAAGAGCGTCGCCGATGACCAGGTGCTGCGCACGCTGGTTTCCAGCGGCACGACCGGCGCGGCGGTATCGCGCATCTTCCTCGATGCTGACACCGCGCGCGCGCAGACCCGTGCCTTGGCACGGATCTTCTCGCACTTCGCCGGCAACCGCCGAATGCGCATGCTGGTGGTCGACGACGACAGTTTCCTGCGCGACCGCAGCCGCTTCAACGCGCGCGCGGCCGGCATCCTGGGCTTCTCCAACTTCGGCCGCGATCATCTCTATCTGCTTGACGAGCAGTTGCAGCCCGACTGGGTTGCCCTGGCGCAATGGCTGTCCAGGGCGCCGGAGGAACCGGTGCTGCTGTTCGGGTTCACCTTCATCGTCTGGCAATCCTTCGTGCAGGCGGCGCGGCGCGACGGGGTCGAACTGCGTTTCCCGGCCGGCAGCATGCTGGTGCACGGCGGTGGCTGGAAGAAGATGGACGAGCAGAAGGTCGACAACGCCGCCTACAAGGCCGCGCTGTCCACCACATTCGGCATTGATCGGGTGCACAACTACTACGGCATGGTCGAGCAGGTCGGGTCGATCTTCTTCGAATGCGAGCACGGGCACCTGCACGCACCGGCCTATGCGGACGTCATCATCCGCGACCTGAAGGATCTTGCCCCGGTCGCCGACGGTACCGTCGGCGCGATACAGGTACTGAGCCTGCTGCCCGGCAGCTATCCGGGGCACAGCCTGCTCACCGAGGACCTGGGCGTGATCCATGGCGAGGACGACTGCCGGTGCGGGCGCCCGGGCAAGCATTTCGGCGTGCTCGGCCGCATCAGGAACGTCGAAGTACGTGGCTGCAGCGACACAAGGACGGTACCGAACGCATGACCCGCATCCTGTTTTCCGTCGACGGCACCGCACCGCTCGATGCGCAGCTGGCGCGCATCGCCGCGCTGGCGCCACTGCCGCCGTTCAGTGCGCAGGCACGGGCCTTCGTGACCGACTTCGCGCGCCGGGTGTTCGCCCTGCCGGTACTGCGCGACCATCCAGAGCTTGCCACCCTGGCCCACTGGTTCCGGCCGGCCGCGCAGGAACACCTTTCGCGCCGCCTGCAATCGCCGGCCAACGAACACCTGCTCGCGCGCGGGCTGGTGTTCCACCTTGCGCCGGCCAACGTCGATGTCCTGTTCGCCTACGCCTGGCTGATGTCGGTGCTTGCCGGCAACCGCAACGTCGCGCGCCTGTCGCAGAAGCCCAGCACCCAGCGCGAGGCGCTCGTCTCGATCCTGCACGCGATGCGGGCCGAAGGCCTGCACGACGACGTCCTGCAGCGCAGCGTGCTGCTGACCTATCCGCACGACGACGCGACAACCACGTTGCTGTCGCGCCAGTGCCACGCGCGCATCATCTGGGGCGGCGACGCGACCGTGGCCAAGATCCGCTCGCTGCCGCTGGCACCGCTGGCGCTGGAACTGGCCTTCCCCGACCGGTTCGGGGTGGCGGCCATCGATGCGGCCACGCTCGCGGCCAGCGACGACGCCGAGCTGGGCCAGCTCGCGCACCGCTTCATCAACGACGTGCTCTGGTTCGGCCAGCAGGCCTGCTCCTCGCCGCGTACGTTGTACTGGGTCGGCACGGCGGACACGGTGGAAGCCGCGCGCGCGCGCTTCTGGGCGGCCGTGCGTGCGCAGTCCGGGCAGGTCGCCGATGAGCCCGCCGCACTGATGGCCCGGGTCACCGACGCGCACCTGATGGCGGCGCTGGCGCCGGGCCTGCATGCCGGCAGCGCCCTGGGCAACTACCCCCTGACCCTGGATGCCGGGCGTGCCGACGGGCGGCTGCGCGAACTGCAGAGCGGGCATGGGCTGGTGGTGGATGTCCGGCTCGGTTCGCTCGTCGAGCTCGCACCGCAGCTGGACGACCGCGACCAGACCCTGGTCCAGCACGGCTTCTCCCGCGAGGCGCTGGTCGCCCTGCTGGACCAGCTTGGCAACCGCGCGCTGGACCGCATCGTGCCGTTCGGCCGCGCATTGGATTTCCATCCGGTCTGGGATGGCACCGACCTGCTGGACGTGCTCACCCGCAAGATCACCCTGCCTGGAAACTGACCCGATGAGCTATGTATTCATCGCCCTGACCATCATGTTGACCGTCTACGGCCAACTGATCCTGAAATGGCAGGTCGGCGTGCATGGGCACCTGCTGGCGGCCCCGCTGCAGCCATTGAACCTGGTGCAGCTGCTGCTCAAGCCATGGGTGATTTCCGCCTTCGCCGCGGCGTTCGGCGCTTCGTTGTGCTGGATGGCGGCGATCAGCAAGATGCCGATCAGCCGCGCCTATCCGTACATGGCGATCAACTTCTTCCTGGTCGCGCTGCTGGCCGTGGCGCTCTTCCATGAGCAGCTGGACGGCTACAAGATCGCCGGCACGCTGATCATCATGCTCGGCGTGGTCGTGCTTTCGCGATCGGTCGCCTGAACCACCTCAACGCATCCCGCGAGGCCACCCTTGATTCCCTTCAACAAGCCTTTCATGACCGGCCGCGAGCTGTGGCACATCGCCCAGGCGCATGCCAATGGCCACCTGTCCGGCGACGGCCAGTTCACCAAGCGCAGCCATGCATGGCTGGAGCAGCGCACCGGAGCGCAGCGTGCGCTGCTCACCCACAGCTGCACCGCGGCGCTGGAAATGGCGGCCCTGCTGCTCGACCTGCAGCCCGGCGATGAAGTGATCATGCCGTCCTACACCTTCGTGTCCACCGCCAACGCCTTCGTGCTGCGCGGTGCGGTGCCGGTGTTCGTGGACGTGCGCGAGGACACCCTGAACCTGGACGAGCGCCTGGTCGAGGCCGCGATCACCCCGCGCACCCGCGCCATCTGCGTGGTCCACTACGCCGGCGTGGCCTGCGAGATGGATACGCTGATGGACATCGCCGCCCGCCACGGGCTGGCGGTCGTGGAGGATGCGGCACAGGCCATCATGTCCACCTACAAGGGACGTCCGCTGGGCACCATCGGCGAACTGGGTGCGCTGAGTTTCCACGAGACCAAGAACATCATCTCCGGCGAAGGCGGCGCTCTGCTGTGCCGTGACGCGCGCTTCGGCGAGCGCGCCGAGATCCTGCGCGAGAAGGGCACCAACCGCAGCCGCTTCTTCCGCGGCCAGGTCGACAAGTACACCTGGGTGGATGTCGGTTCGTCGTTCCTGCCTGGCGAGATCACCGCCGCATTCCTGTGCGCCCAGATCGAGGAGGCCGACCAGATCACCGCCCGGCGCCTGGCCATCTGGGAGCGCTACCACCAGTGGGCCGCGCCGCACGAGAAGGCCGGCCGCCTGCGCCGCCCGGTCGTCCCCGGCGACTGCGAGCACAACGCGCACATGTACTACATGCTGTTGCCCGATCTCGAGACGCGGACCCGCTTCATCGCGGAAATGAAGGCCCGGGGGGTGCAGACGGTGTTCCACTACATTCCCCTGCACTCGGCGCCGGCCGGCCTGCAGACCGCGCGTACCCATGGCCAGCTGCACAATACCGACGCGCTCAGCGAGCGCCTGGTGCGGATGCCGCTGTGGATCGGGGTGGAAGAGCACTTGCCCGATATTCTCGCCGCAGCCGACCAAGCGCTCGGTGCGTCAGAATGAATCGACTATTTCAACGCCTTGGAAGCGCACAGTGGATCAACAGAGCGACCGTGCTCTTAGTTGTGCTTGCATGCGGCAATGCCCTGCTGTTCAGCCTCGCGGCCGCTACGCCGCTGATCCAGGCTGATGGGTGGGACTTTTTAGAGTATTTTCTGCCCCGCTACTTCGATGGATCGATGGGCATCCTCGATCTGTTCATGAAGCGAAATGGTATTGATCATGCACAGCCACTACAGAAGCTCGTACTTCTTTTTCATACGCACTTCTTCGACATGGATTTCCGTATCGAGGGACTGATCGGCGTCCTTTTCGGCATTGTTTGGTGCACGATCATCGCTGCAGAACTGCTCCGCCTGTCGATTGAAACTCCCGGACAAAGAGTCATCGTAGCCATTGGCGTTTCACTAGTGTTCGCACTGGGCCTGTCACTCAACAGTACGAACGTGTTCACCTGGCCATTGGTAACACTCGGCTATATCGCACTACTTCTGGCCACTGCGTACTTCGTGTTCGCAATGAATAGATGCAACCGTCCGCAACCTTTGCAGATATTTGTGGCGACGGCCGCACTTGGAATGTGCATTGATTCTCAGGCGATCGTAGCGCTTCTGGCAACAATGATGGCTTTGGCTCCAATGCAGAGCGCCAGCAGGCGCGAAGCGTGGCGGCAGGCCCTCGCAGCGGTAGCAGGGCTATTGGCGGCACGCCTCTGCCTGTGGCTAATAGCTCGACATACAGGGTTGGAAGGAGGTGCGGGTCTTGACTGGCGCGCCCTGGCCTCCACTTTCACCAAACCCGATGCCATCACTGGGTTGCTTATTCCCTTTTCTGACAGCCTTATCCACGCCGAACACCTTGCCAAGCACTTTCCCGAAAACCAATCGCTCGCGATGGCTGCCTGCGCAGCGATCATAATTTCACTACACGTTTGGTTCTGGGCCCGGACTTATTTCTCTTGGCGCAATAATCGTTATACACGGATTACCGCCCTTTCCGTTTTCCTGATGCTGCTGTCATACGGCATGACCGCTTCCATCATCATCGGTCGCGTTACATTATTCGATTGGAGTTACCTCCACCAGCCTCGCTATGTGCAATCCTATCAGGTATCCCTCGTTGCTCTCGCGATCATGCTACAGGCGGTTATCCGTGAGGCCCGCCCCAGTTGGAACATACGCCTTGTCGAGCCAGCGTCCGGAATCGTCGTGATCGCCTGTCTGTTTTCCGTACAACTTTTGGTTTCACGTGAGTCTTGGATACTGCCGCAGTATCTGACACCTTATTGGCAGAACGCGGCGCTGGCCATGCAACGAGTAGCCAATGCACCGCAGGCGGCTACCGGACAATGCCCTGATATCATGTACGTATGCGGATATCCACCGGAGCGCCGCAAGCAGCTCATGGATATGCTTGTCCAACGCAAGCTCAATGTATTCTCTACCAGTTTCCAGATGCGCAACCGGCTCTATCCAGAGTTAAAGACCATTCCTGGATTCAGTGGCGCCGAAGCTGCACAGCCCTCCTCTGAAGTCTATCTTGAAGCGGAGCAGCCGGCGGAAATTACCGTCAGCAGTAAAGAGCGCTGCGCCACACCTGGCTCATTGATGCAAGTAACCATCGACATCCGCACCAACAATTTGGCCAACCAAGATGCCCAACTTTGGCTTGAAGCCGTAGGAGGCTCCAGGCAGTTATTGGACACTACGCCGGCGAACTCGGGTGCGCCTGTGCGCTTGATCAAGCAGCTGCCCAATAAATCACATCTTATGCTCGTGGGTAACGGCGATGGCATTGTTCTGGCCCAAGCCGACCTGAACGTGACAGAGTGCGCCGCGGCAGCCCCCTGAACATCCTCCGCCAACCGGCTGGGGGTTGGCCATACGCAAGCATGAACGTCACGTCGCCTCGCTTGAATCAAAGAATCTCAGGAACTCGTCTTTAGCTGTGTCTCAAGGACCCGCCACAATGCCTGCACCGAGTAATTGTCGGCAATGAACTGCGTTGAGGCCCGCGACACCTGGCGCCAGTGCTCGTCATCGACCAGCAGCCGGCAGATCTCATTGGCCAGCTCCACGGCATCCTCCGAGTGGGGCAGGAACGTCGCCGCAGACAGCCCCTGCACGCCCACCGGCGTGGTCACCATCGGCAGGCCATGGCACATGCTCTCCAGCACCTTACCCTTCATGCCACCACCAAAGCGCAACGGCGCCACTGCAACCCTGGAGCGCGCATAGTAGTCTTTCAGTACTTCGTCGCTGACGTAGCCGGTGACATGCACATCGGCGCTGGCCAAGTCCCAGACCTCGACCGTCGGGTTGGACCCCACCAGATACAGCTGTATGCCGGGATGCCGCTCACGTACACGCGGCAGGATGTCGTGCACCAGCCAACGTGCCGCGTCCACGTTCGGCGAGTGGGCGAAGCCGGCGACAAACAGGATGTCATGGCGTCCGAGTGGACCTCCCTGGTAAGCCCGCTTCACATCGGGATATCCATACAGGGGGACGGTCAGCGCCTGGGCATGCCCCCCGCTAGATCGCAGCCATTGCTTCACATGTGCGGTTTCGTCCTCGGAGGGATACAACACCGCGTCGGAGTCCCGCCACAAGCTCCACTCTTGTGCGCGCACTTTTTCCATTTCGCGTTGAACGTCCGCATCGGCAGCAAGCCTCAGTTGCTGCTCCAGGCGAAGATGGTGGATGTCATGGCCGTAGTACAACACGCGGGCCTCGCTATGTTCGCGCAGCGCACGCAGGTATTTCACCGCGATATGGGGACGATTGAGGATGGCGACATCGAGATACTTTCCATTTTCGTTCGCCCAGTCCTCGAAGCGCCCCACGTATTCCGGCCCATGCATCACCTCCACACCCAGCGTCTGGAGAGCGGGTGCATAGGCCGGGTCGTAATTGAGGTTGTCGGGCCAGAACTTGACGTTGCAACCCTTGGCGACAAGCAGCTCCATCACCTGCCAAGTCGCGCGTGAGCCCGCGTCACGGTCTGGCTGCGGTACATAGTGGTCTACCACTAGCACCGTCGAACGGCGGAACTGGCCGCGATCACGCGCGAGAAACACGTGTTGCCCGTTATCGAAGTGTCCCTGCTCAAGCACCCCGCGCCAGCGCTCCAGGAACTTCCTGCCGTTACTGACCTGGTGAGCCTTTATGCCACTTCCCTCGTCGGTACCGTTAGAGATTCCCTCGAAATGCACCACCACGGAAGAAGGCTGTAGATAGACCTGCAATCCCGCCTCCCGGACCCTGAATGCGATATCCGTGTCTTCATAATAGGCAGGCACATACCGTTCGTCGAAGCCGCCCAATTGGTCCCACACGACCCTCGGCAGCATGATCGAGGCACCGGAAACATAGTCGACAGTTTTCAGGTAGCCATACTGCGCGCGAGTTGGGTCATCAAGCCGTCCATGATTCCAGGCGCTGCCATCTCTCCAGACGATGCCGCCTGCCTCCTGCAGGCGGCCGTCTGGATAGACGAGCTTGGATCCAACCAAGCCGGCATCGGGCTTGCGCACGAACACTTCCAACAGCGCATCCAGCCAACCCGCCGTCACCTGCGTATCGTTGTTGAGGAGATAGATGTATCGCCCCTTCGCAAACCCAGCAGCCGCATTGCAGGAGCGCACGAAACCCAGATTGGACGGGTAACGTCTGTACATGAGCCCCGGCACCTGCGCAAGACGGTCGATCTGGGCATCACCGGACGCATCCTCGGCGACGATCACCTCCACTGTCGCCATCGGCAGGTTATCGGCGATGGAACGCAGGCAGGCCGCCGTATAGGGCAGATTGCCATAGGCCGGAATGATGATCGACACGTCGGGATCGGCGATGGACGGGAATGAAAGCCCCGTGAGGTCCACTTCCACCGTAGGTGGCGGTATTTTCACCCCCGCTCCATTTGCAGGCGTGCGCTCCCGTATCAGCAGCCGCCTGCCCAGCGGACGTAACAGTGACATTCCTGGCAACCGCGCCAGACCGCTCTGATGGAACACCCGCGCAAGCGTTTGCCAATCACCGCGCAGCAGGCGCGCTAAGCCGCGCAGTGGTCGGGTCAATCGCCACGAGCGCGAGCCCAACACCTGTGCAAGCGTATGCTCTTGATGCTCGATATGCCGTTGTTGCACCTGGATCGTCCGCACAAATTGCGCTTCGACTTCCGCACTACGCAACTCCAGCGCTGCATGCATAGCTCGCAGCGATTGCAGGCCGGCATCCAGCTCTCTTGCCCAGTCCGTGCGCGCGTCCAATTCATGATTTACCCGGTCAAGCTCCGTACCTGCCTTTGCCAGCGCCAACTCCAGCTCTTCCACACGGTGACCAAACTGCTCGCATTGCATCTGCAGCCGTTGTGTCTGATCGCTCGCCTCCGCCAATGAGCGCCGCTGCGCCGCATGCAAGCCGGCGTACTCAGCCAGCGCGCCGGCTAGAGGCCGGCTATCCATCGCAATGGCCGATGCGGCCGACTGGAGTTCGTCCCAAGGTGCCGGCTGCCGCAGCATCAAGCGGTAGAGCGATACTGCTGCCTGCCAATCCGGAACGGGATCGGCTTCGGTCTGGTGATGACGTTCGTCACCACTGATGAATTCCCGGATACGTTCGAACCGGCCTTCCGCCGGCACCGGCGCAGGCAGTTGCAACGTATTGACCAGCGCCTCGATCTCCCCGACCGGATCGACCAGAAGCCGTGGATAGACCAGCACGCACCTCGCCAACGTTGCGCTGTCGGCGATCGCATCGGAGACATGTCGCACCCACAGTTCGCGCGAAAGCGCACCGGGCCAGCGATTGCGCGCCCACAGCGAGGAGGCGACTTCGCGCGGATCGCGCGCCACTATCACCGCACTGGCAGCGATTCCCATTTCAGCCAGCAACGGCAACCACAACGGCAGCAGCCGGCACAGGCGAGGGTCCTTCATCGCCCACAAAGGCTGCTCACCGAACTCGGCCAGCAGCAGTTCACGCAGTTGTTCGCGCGCAGCTTCAGCAGCCGGAGTTTCCAGCCAACCATCCGGCAGCGTGCGCGGATCGTCCCAGCTGCGACCGAGCGCATCGAGCAGGCGCTCGTGGATGTCCACCACGCCGACATGCTCCCAGAAACCCTTTGGGTTGTCCGGGCCGGGGGCCATCAGATCCCGCCCCAGGAACACGCCCCGCAGTGCCAGTGCTCCCGTCACCGCGGAAGTGCCACTGCGATGCATACCCAGCACCAGCAGCGCGTGCGAACTCCGTTGATTCATTTCCTGTCCTTCATGCATGTCCAGCCGTCTGCCGCCGAGCGGAACAGCCTCCTCAATCCGCTGCCTTCTGTAACGCGATGCTCGGTGATATGCCGAAATCCACCATGCCCGTTACCAGTGAATCTCGCTTCGCCAGAACTCGGAACATCACCGCATCAACGATGCGGGCGAGATATTTTTCCTCATCACCGAGAATGGTGACCACACCGGCATTCAGGAAATAGACGCCGGCCTCCATGGCTGCATGGAAGCGGAAACGAACTTCCACCACGCTGCCACGGACGAAGAAATCGTGTGATGAACCTGCTGGCGTCGAGACGCCGCCACCGAGGTCGAGGCCACGCATGGTCCGGATCATCATGCCAAAACGGACAGCCGCAGCCGCAGCCTCGAAATGGACCTCGTAGGCATAGACGTAATCGCCGCCACCGGCCAGGACGTTGACTTTGCGTCCATCCCTAGCAAGCAGACGTGGTGAAAGGATCCGGCAGTCCAGCGATGGGTAGTCCACCGCCGTCGTCGATACCAGACCCGGATCCCAGAAGGCTTCGTCATCGTTGCTGGCAAGCGGGGCGACGACATCACCTTCCTTGCCACGCTCGATCGTCTCAACCGGTGCTGCATCGACCTCCGCTTCTAAGTCCTGCCTGGCCGCAGCGTGGATCATCCGGTGATAGGTGGAAACGATCCTCTTCGGCTCGCCTTCGCAGACCAGTTGCCCCTTGTCTATCAGCAACGCGCGGTTGCATACCTCGATCACATGACTTGCCGAATGCGACACGAACAGCACCGTGGCCCCTGCCTCCCGCAATGACTGGATCTTTAGGTTGCACTTCCGCTGGAAAGCTTCGTCACCCACCGACAAGGCTTCGTCCACTACCAGGATCTCGGGATCGACATGCGCAGCGACCGCAAACGCCAGCCGCATGTACATGCCGCTGGAATAGTTCTTCACCGGCTGGCCGATGAACTCGCCGATGTCGGCAAAAGACAGTATCCGCTCGTAGCGCTGCTCCATATGCTGCCGGTCAAGACCCAGTACGGCACCATTGAGAAAGACGTTCTCAGCGCCGGTCAGCTCGGGATTGAAGCCTGCGCCAAGTTCAAGCAGCGCCGCTACCCGACCATTCACCTGTACGCTGCCTTCTGTGGCAGCCAGCGTTCCGCAGATGATCTGCAGCAAGGTCGATTTGCCCGCGCCATTGCGCCCGACAATCCCTACCTGGTCACCCTTGCGCACCTGAAAGCCGATGTTGCGCAACGCCCAGAACTCGCGGTAGTAACGGCGCAGCGGCATTCCCGCTAACGAAGCTAGCCGCGGCAGCACGAACTGCTTGAGCCGATCAGAGGGATGGCTGTAGAGGTGATAACACTTGCCAACCCCCTCCACGGAAATAGCGTAATCGTCACAGGACATCCGCGAACCCCTTACGGGTCTTCTGGAACCACCAGAAGCCCACCCATGCCAGCAGCACGCTCGAGAAAAAGGCTATCAGATAGCCAGCCAGACTCGGGAGAGTGCCGAATACCAGTACGCCCCGGGCGATGTCGACCATATAGCCGACGGGATTGAGCCGTATCAGGTCCCGCACGGACTCGGGAACGGCCTCGATCGGATAGAAAATCGGCGAAAGGAAAAGCAGACCTGTCACCACAACACCTACCACCTGACCTACATCGCGCAGATACACACCCAACGCGGATAGCAGCCAGCCCAGCCCAAGCGTGCCGATCAGCAGCGGCAGCACCATTAAAGGCAGCAGCAACACTGTTGGTGGGGGCGGCCCGATAAGTATCCACGATGCGATCATCCATACCAGCATGCTGGCCGCAAAATGGAACAGCGCCCCACACAATGTAATGACCGGAAGCAGCTCAAGCGGGAACACCACCCGCTTGACATAGTTGGAGTTGGCAACGATCAGGCCAGGCGCACGATTTACGCACTCGGCGAACAGATTGAACACAGCCAAACCTGCGAACAACACTACTGCAAACTTCGCCTTGTCCGTATCGCCAACGCCTCCCCATCGCGACTGGAATACGACCGCGAACACAAAGGTATAGACCGCCAGCATCAGCAAGGGAGTGATCACCATCCATGCCACTCCCAGCACAGACGCCCGGTAGCGTCCGGCGATCTCTTGCCAAGCCAACTGGCGTATCAGCCCGCGGTTGCGCAGCAGCGTCGCAAGTAGGGCAGAAGGCGTACCGGAATGAGGTTCAACCATGCGTACCTTCACCGACAAGGGCACTTTGGAGGTCCATGCGCAGGTCCTCGACATCCTCCACGCCGACGCTCAGGCGAACCAGCGCGTCAGTGATGCCCAGCTGCTGGCGGCGGGCCGGCGGAATCGAGGCATGAGTCATCACCGCGGGGTGGTTGACCAGGCTTTCCACGCCGCCCAGGGACTCGGCCAGGGTAAACAGTTCGGCGCGCTCGCAGAAGCGCTTCGCGGCTTCGAAGCCGCCTTTGAGCACGATGGAGATGATGCCACCGTAGCCACTCATCTGCCGGGACGCGAGCGCATGCTGCGGGTGCGAAGCCAGTCCCGGATAGATCACTTTTTCTACGGCGGGATGGGCTTCCAGCCACTGCGCCAGCTCCAGCGCGTTGGCGCAGTGCGCCTTCATGCGCAACGGCAACGTCTTCAGCCCACGCAGGGCCAGGAAGCTGTCGAACGGCCCCTGAACGCCACCCACCGAGTTCTGCAGGAAAGCCATCTGTTCGACGAGTTCGGTGTTGTCACCGACGACGACCATGCCGCCGATCATATCCGAGTGCCCATTTAGGTACTTTGTGGCCGAGTGCACGACAATGTCCGCCCCCAATTGCAACGGACGCTGCTGCATCGGCGAGGCGAAAGTGTTGTCCACTACCACGATCAGGCCGTGGCGGCGGGCGATGGTCGCGACCGCGGCGATGTCCACGATCTTCAGCATCGGGTTGGTAGGCGTTTCGATCCAAACCATCTTCGTCAGCGGCGTGATCGCCGCCTCGACCGCGCCCGGATCAGCCAAGTCGACGAAGCTGAAATCCAGCGCGGCAGTGCGGCGGCGCACGCGCTCGAACAGGCGGAAGCTGCCGCCGTAGATGTCGTCCATTGCCACCACGTGGCTGCCGGCATCGAGCAGTTCGATTACCGTCGAGGTAGCGGCCATGCCCGATGCGAACGCATAGCCACGGCTGCCGCCTTCCAGCGCGGCCACGCAGCGTTCGTAGGCGAAACGGGTCGGATTATGGGTTCGCGAATACTCGAAGCCCTGGTGCACGCCCGGGCTGGATTGCGCATAGGTCGAGGTCGCGTAGATCGGCGGCATCACCGCGCCGGTGCTGGGATCCGGCGACTGGCCGCCGTGGATGGCCAGCGTTGCAAGGCGGTGTGTCATGGTCCCGCTCCGTTCCTGTTGGAAACGGCCAATGATACCCGAGCGCCTGCATCCTCCGCCCCGAGTCGAGTATGGCCCGGCAGCTGGTATTCACCGCCGATGTGGCAGGGGCTGAGCTTTGCTTATGGACGCACGCGCTCCATAGCGGATCCATCGCCAAGGGCGCTCAAACAGCAGAAAGGACGCCATGGCCACCAGCAATATGCAAACCAAGATGAGAAGAAGACCAAGCCATCCCCATGCGCGCGCACCAAGGGCATCAGCGACCTGCAGCACTGGCATGTGCCATAGATATGCGCTGAAACTAACCACACCCAACAGCCGCATGGGAACGCAGGCGAAGAATCGCCTAAGCGCCCCATCACCCCACAAGACTGCCAGCAGCAATAGCGCCCAGCCAACGCCAAATGTCGTGAACCAGCGACTGTTGAAGCCTTGGTCGAACTCGCCCCCGGTGAGCAGAGCCCACAGCGATGGGGTGATGAGCACGAGGCAAGCCAGCAGTACCCAACCAAGCATGCGCCAACCAAGCCGCCAGCGGGCCAGCTGCGGCCATTCCTGCTGGATCCAGGCCGCGGCAACACCACACAGAAATATCACCAGATAAGGGCCAAGCTGTACGCCATTGACAGGTGCCAACGTAGCAGGCCAATACCATGTAGCCAGCAGCATCAGTACGATGAGCAACGCCAGACCTGACCAACGGGCCCCTGCGCGGCCGTGCATCGCCCGCAGCGCCAGCACGATCAGAGGCAACCATAGGTAGAAGGTGAACTCCACCGGTATCGACCAGAGCACGCTCTGCCCTGCGCGCAGGGTCAGATGATCAACGAGCGCGGCAGTGTCGATCTTGTAGTGCCAAGGAACGCCCGCGCGGCTCAGTATCCAGCTGAGTAGCAGAACAACCAGATAAAGCGGCCATATCCGCAGCACCCGGCGAAGAGCATAGTCGATCCAGTAGCTCGCACTGGACAGCCCTCCAGGTGGACGGGCCAGCATCATGCTGGACAGCAAGTAGGCACTAAGAACGAAGAACAGGTAAACACCACTCTTGCCGGTACCCGACAGATTGGGCAATGGGAGCCAGCCGTCATTGGAAAGGTGCGAGCCGATGACGATCAGCACCGCCAATCCACGCAGCCCGTCCAACGCCAGCACATGCGCCGGACCTGCCGCCGCCTGCAGAAAGAAAGCCCCACCCATCTTGCCCATGCGTCACTGGCCCTTGATCAGATCGCGCTGCAGAATAACGTGATCAACACCTTCCCCGCCGCATTCAAGAGGGCAAACCAAAAAAAAAGAAAGGCCCGCCGAAGCGGGCCTTTCTGTATTGCTTCAACCAATCCGGAGATTAGTTGGTGCCCGGGCGAACCAGGACGTGGTTGCTGATCGAACCCTTATCCGGGTTGACGATCTGGTACAGACCCTGGATCTGGCCAGTCGGGCCAGCCACGTTCACGTTCAGAGTGCCACGCGGGGCAGCATCAGTGGAGAACACGGTCTTCAGGTCATCAATCACCTTGGTGCCATGAGCCGGAATGGTGCCGGTCACAGTGCCAGCGGTGGCATTAACACCCGTCTCGGTCATGATCGAGATGGTGTAGGGGCGCGCAACAGAACCGGTGTTGGTCAGCACCAGGCGGCTGATCCAACCACCCGGGGTCTGCACCAGCGGAGCCTGCAGCTCAGTACCGTTACGCACGATGCTGCCGAACTTGACACCGCTGATGTCATTGACCTTGTAAACGGTCGGAGCGGCCGCAACAGCCTTCAGGGTGGCGACGTAGTCGGAAACCTGAATCTGGTTCGAACCGTTGACGGTCAGGTCGAACTCAGCCCCCGAGAAGCCGGTGCTGCCGACGGTGAACGAGGCCGAGGTCGAGGACAGAGTAGCGGCGTTGGCGCCGTTCAGCTGAGCGCGAGCCAGTGCGCCACCCGTGTAAGCAGCACCGGTGGCATTGGCGGCCAGGGTGTAGTCACCGGCAACAGCCACCGAGGTGGTCGGGGCCAGCAGGGTGGCGAGGGCGATTTCGGTACCGTCGATCTGGAACGGAGCGTTCTGGGCGCCAGCGCCATCCGGATCACGCAGGCGGTACGCGATCGAAGTGAGCGAACTACCCTTACCCATCGACGCAGTGGTGGCGGTGGTGTAGGTATCCGGCAGGAAGCGGCTGAACGACGGATTGGCCTCAACGTCGGCGGTGTGCGTGGTGGCACTGGCAACCAGCTCATAGCTGGGAGCGAACACCAGGTACGGACCCGAGAAGCTGGTGTTGGCGATCAGACCCGGGGTACCGCCGGCCTGGGCCTGCGACGGCTGATCGTACATGCCGACCGAGCAGTTCACGTTCTGGTCGGTGCCCGTGATGTCATGGTCACCGGCGAGCAGCACGGTATCGGCCTCGACGACGTTGTTGGCCGGACCACCGACGGAGGTGATCGAGAAGGTCAGCACGTTGGTGCCGAGGCCGTTGATGGCACCGATATTGCCGGCAGCGGGGTCGCTCAGGGTAACGGCGGTAGCCGGATCGAAAGCGATGTTGTTCGAGCACTCAACGCGGACGTAGCGGACTTCGGTCTGCGAGAAGTTGTAGCCGATGTTCCAGGTCAGCTGCGTAGCGGGCGAAGCCGAGGTGGTCAGGGTGACCGGAGCAGCCGGAGTCGCGATGATTTCCTTGGCGAAGTACGCCGGGACGACCGGGCTGGCCGACAGGTTGGCAGCTGCGGCATTGCCTGCGAACAGGCCGCCGATGACAGCAGCGACGAGAACCTTCTTGTTCAACATGTTTGAAAAACTCCTAAGCTTAGGTTTGTTGTTTGTATACAACAGCTTCACTGGACACCACACGCCGCTCGCATGCACGTGCCGGCGCCGGCACTTGGTACCTGGAAGCATGCTCAGGAATCCCCCTGACTCATTGCCCCCCGGCACCCTTTCTGCGCATGCCTTTACCCGTGCGCAGTCCCCAGTGCAGCAGAACTATAGGATGGGGTTAAGCCACCGTCAATAGTCCTAAATGCGACGGGATAGCGCCTTTTCTCGTTCATATTTATTGTTCCGGCTGCACGTCAGGCCGCGCCAGTGACTCCGGAGCACTGGACTCTCCGGAGCGCAGAGAGGCAGGCTGGCGGCGCATGCCCTCGCCCCAGCTCTCACCGGCACCAAAGCGGCTGCGGATGGCATCGGTGATGGCACGGGTCTGCGCGGCGTCTTCCACCACATAGGGCGTGATGAGCATCAACAGCTCGGTGCGCGTTCCCGTCTGTTTGCGACTCTGGAATGCCCGCCCCAGGATCGGGATGTCACCCAGCAGGGGCACCTTGGTCTTGCCGTCGCTGCGATTGCTGGAGATCAATCCACCGAGCAACGTGCTCTCACCGTCAGCCAGACTCAGACTGGTCTTGAGCTTGCGACTGAATACACTAGGCGATGAAATTTCGCTAGTGTCGGTAGGCGTGGCCTCGCTCACCTCCTGACTGATCTTCAAGTCCACGCGCTGACCAGAGTGGACCACTGCTTCGATGTCCAGCAGCACGCCAGTCTTGCGGTACTGCACCGATTGCAGGATGGAACTGTTGCCACCGGTACTGGGCAGGTCGGGCGCGGTCGCCTGACTGGTGATGATTGGAACTTCCGTACCTACATCGATGCTGGCCGACTCGCCACTCTTTACCAGAATGCGCGGAGTGGAAAGGATCGAGACGCGACTATCCTTGGCAAACAAATTGAGGATCGCCTTGACCTGGCCTGAGGACGACAACCCCTGCCATACCAGACCGCCACCACCCGTACCTGCCAACCCCTGCAGCGCCGTGACTGGACCAGACATGCCATTGATGCTGATGTTGCGTAGCGCCCACTCAACGCCGTGACTGAACTCGTCGGTCATGGTGACCTCGGCCACGGTCACTTCGATCACCACCTGTCGCGCCGGCTGATCCAGCCTCGCGAGAACCCCCTGAATGGCACGCCAGCGCTGCGCCTCGCCTTGGAAGACGATCACATTACGAATGGGATCCACTGCCACCTGGCCATTCTGGCCAGAAATGGAGGTGCTTGCATTACCTGTACTGTTGCCCGCCCCTCGAGACGCAGCCATTTCACCGCCTCCCGCAGCAGCCTGACCAGGCCCGGCACCGGTAGTGGTACGTGGCGTGCCGCCCCCGGCACCCGCTCCGAGCAGCGACTGAAGCACCGGCAGCAGCGTCTCCACTGTCGTATGCCGCGCAGCGTACAAGTACATGCCACCGCCAGCGCTGTCCTCGCTGGGCTGATCCAGCCGGTCGGCCCACTCTTGCGTCGCCTTCAGCGCCGCTTCGGATTCGCTGAATACAAGAAGCGCGTTGGCCGAGGAAACGGGCACGAAGGTCACCACGCCGTTCGTGCCAGGCCCACTCTTGACCGCAATGCCTTGACCAGCGAGCACATCGCGCAGCTCCTTGGCCAGCAAATCTGCGGGCAGGTAAAGTGGATTAATGCGCAATGATCGCTTGCCGATCAGCCCTCCCCCGTCGAGAGTCAAGACAGCACTCATGGCCGCGCGCACCGCATCTCCAGGACCACTGATGAGCAATGCGTTGGCATCGGCCAGCTCTGTAAAACTAACCTGATGAGCACCAAACAGGCCACGTACCTGAGCTGCCACGGCGCCGGGCTGTGAAATTTCCAAGGGCATGGCGACAAACACCGTGCGCTGGCCAGCCGGCACGTCCGGCAGCGATCGGGTGGCAATCAGGGCAGGAAGATCACCACCGCCACGCCCCCCCTGATTCGCCGGCTGGAACTGCAGCACACCTCCCAGCTCGTTGATCTTGACGCCATATGCCGAAAGGACCTCTTGGGCAATGGTGTAAGCCTTCGCCGGTGGCTGAGGTTCGGTCAGACTCAGGCTCAGCAGTTCCGGTCGGGAACGCAGCGATTGGTCAATCTGCACGCCAAACCCCAGTTCCATACCGAACACGACGTTGATGAAGGACTCTATAGAGACTCCCTCGAGCACGATCGCGACCGGACGCTTGCGCGGAATTACATCTGGCACCGGACTTGGGGCCTGCTTCACCTCAGCCGCCGATGCCGCAGCCCTCGGGGGAGCAAGGACAGGCCCTTCCTCTACCAGCGGTCGTTTACGAACAGCGGTGCTCTCCCCCTCCAGCACTTCATTGCTGCCCGCCATTTCCTTGGGCGGACGCAGGGGTTCGGGAAACTTCACCGCGGTACTGGCGCAACCGGCCAGCAGGCTGAGCAGGAAGACCCCAAGAAAAGCGTGCCAAGCAGCATGCCGGCTGCTCGAAAGGCCCCCATGCGACCGATTCATCATGCTGGTACTCACCATATTCGAAGCTCGCGCAAAGGTGCGCCGGATGCGGCCAACCCGTCCCGGACGACGCTCGGGAAAGATCATTGCCCACCCTGGAATTCATTGAAAATCTCACGCTGCTGCCGCTTGCCTTCGGCATCCAGCCAGACGATACGGCGACCACTTACCTGCAGCACATGACCGCCATCCGGCAAGCGGCCTCCGGCACGAAGGCGAACTACACCGGTGCCGTTGACCTGGAAGATGGCCGTATAGTTCCGACCGTCCTTGGACACTCCTACCGGCATCGGCGGCGGCGGGGCGGGGGGAGATGCTTCCACGGGCGGTGCAGGAGGCGCTCCCCAAGGAGCGCGCTCCTGCCATATTGCACTGGCGGCGAGCAGGTCATCATCGCCACTCCAGCCGTCGCGCCACGCCTGCGCCTGCAGCTCCAATGGCCGCACGGCAGTCGGAGAGGCACCGAACCAATAGCTGGAGCCAGCACCCAGAAGCAAGGCCAACAGAATCACAGCAAGTGTGCGCAGGTGGGATCTCATCGGGCCAGGTCCGCTGCATCGGGATTATTGGTGGTGGATTCCTGCTGATTAGACACTTGCTGCAGCAGGTGGCCGTCGACGGCGGGCACGCCCTTGCGGTAGTAGCTGCGAAGCGTCACCACCACGCGCGGCGCCTCACCCTCGCCAATCTCAATCCGCTCCACCTGTACCCAAGGCAATGCCTCAGCCAGCGAGTGCATGAATGCCTGATGGCCGAGATTCGGAAGATTGCCCTCCAGCCGCGAGATCACCTGCCACATGTCCGGATAACCATCCACGTCAACGGTGTCCTCTACCTTCACACGAGGCTCGCCAATTTTCTGCTCAGCCACCAAGTGAGCGAGCCACGCCTGAGACTCGGCTTGGGCCATACCCTTGCCGGCGACCTCAGGGATTGTCCCGGTAACGGTCTGCAGCAATTCGGCGACCTTGCCCGCACGCTCCGGCCACCATACTTCCTTGCGCACCCCCTCAAGGCGAGCCAGCATTTCCATGTCGCTGGCATAAGCTTTCATGCGCTTTTCCACTTGGTCCGATAGCAGGAACCACCCCTGCATGCCGAGAATGGCCAAGATAACCATTGCGCCGTAGCGCAGACGAGGATTGCTGCGCCATTCATCGCGGAGCAGCTGCCACCGACGACGGTTACTCATGGTCGCCCCCCTTCGCTTCCTCGGCATGAGTCACAGGCAATTCGAACACCAGTTGCATCGCGCCGTTGGCCAGAGGCGTCACCGTGACGTCGGACAGGCGATCACTCCCCTCGAATGCAAGGACGAAGGCCCGCGGATCGGCTTCGGCACTGCGCAAGATGACTTGCAGCTTGCCCGCCTCCCGTTTCCAGGAAGCAAACTTGCTGTTCTCAGGCAAGCGGGTGGCCACATCAGCCATCAGCACGTAATCGTCGTTCGGCGTACGCAGAGCACTGAGGTGCTCCAACTCTGCCAGAGCCTGCTCGGCCTGTTCCCTTGCTGTCAGCAGCGGCCCCACTTCCTCGCGCAAGCGCTCCACGCGGACGGACAACTGATCTCCGGCCGCTTGCCAGCGCAGCAGGGAAAACACCTGCCATGCAACCCCAGCAGCCAGAATGGCGAAGAGCAGCAGCCATACGGTCTTCTCATCAAGCAAGTCCATCAGTTGCTGTGCCCAACTGGCTTCACCCCAGGACTTGTTCGACCACGGCAGGCTAGTCGGCGCGGGAACGTCCTGGACTGTAATCGGATCCAGCCCAGTGGAACGTACAAAGCGCAACCACGCCTCATGCGCAGGCAACTGCTCCCACCACTGGCTGCTGGCAAGGGTTCCGTTCTGCCAGAATTGTGCCTCGTACCCCTGCGAGAGCCTGAGCAGACGTACACCGTCAGAGGCCGGGGGGGCCAGCAGCAGGGTTTCCGGTATCCAGCGTCGCTGACCTGCCGCGTTATGCTCGTCGGCCTCCGCAGCCGTCCAGAACCAGAAGTGAGCTACGCCCCCTGTCCAGGCCACATATGAGCGCGCGGAGGACGAGGGCATGTGCCGGGCCAATGCCAGCTTACCCGCCTGCATGCGCTTGCGTGCCGGCAGCGCCCGCAGATCCTCACGCCGGTACTGGCACTCGCCCCGGCTTACCACCCATTGCTGGCCTCCGAATGGACCACCACGCGAAACGCTGCCCTGGTCATCATTCACCAGGCGTCTTGTCGGCAAAAAGAGGGCTGCCAGTTTGTTCCACAGGTTCATTGGGTGAGGGGCGGGCGATGGGATAGGCGGCCAGGATCGACCATGGGCCCTGCTGGTCCGCAAGGGGCGTCAATCTTACATGCATCCGCCAGCCCGCGCCCGTGCGCCTCCACAGGGTGATCCGCACGGTATCGTCGGCCACATAGCGATAGTCCAAGGCATCGTCACCCGGCACTCGGACGGCCAGCCGGCTCTGCAGGTCGAAAGTGGACGTGAAGGGGCGCAGGCGCCGCTGCTCAACGAGTCGCCGACAAGTCTCCGGGCAACCCGGAATACGTAGCGGCAGCAAATTTTCGGGCATGGTGTTGGGGTTTATGCCTCCGGCGTAGTAGGGCGTGAGGTGCTCGATCATGGCAGAGAGCTTTTCCGGCGGCAGGCTACCCCATCCCAATACCATGGCTAGCTCACCTGGAACCAGAAGACGGCGATTTGGAGGCGGCCTATGCCCCTCTCCCTCGTATTCACGGACCTCAGCTCCATTGACTCGCGCCAGGTCATCGGAATCGATGTAATCCAGCAGGGTATCGCGCAGCCGCGCCCATTGCTCCGGCCTGACGCCATACAGATTGAGGAATCGATCCAAGTCTGACGGATTCGGCCAGACTACAGCGAACAAGCCTGCCTCATCCTGCAGCGAGAACGCGGTACTTGCCAGCCCCTTGTAGGGATGTCCATCCAGCCGCAACTCCCCCCCAATTGGCTCACGGGAAAGGCCACCGAACTCGCTGAGCCGGCGATAGGCCACCTCAGCGTCACTTAACGCTCGGGTGGGCTGGCCAGCCAACGTTTTTTCCCTCGTCGCCATTAGGTACAACAAGGTGTCCCGCGTCTCATATAGAGAGGCCTCATCCTCGAACTGCCCACGCGCCACCTGTGCGTCCTGGACCTGAGAGACTGCCCACAATGTCATCAACGCCACGGCGATGGTGATACCGGCGAGGATCCACAATGTGACGGCGAGGATGAAGCCACGGGCCCGCACCCTGCCCGGGGAGCGATCACATGCCACTGGCGCCGTTCTCTTCCAAAAGTTTCATATCCTCCGGATCCATGCCATCGGCTATGACAGGCACCAGCCAGTCGAGGGACCCACGTGCAGTGCTGGCGGTGAACCGGACCATTCTAGGCGGCGACTTGTGGTCCTTCCATTTCCATTCGTCCACCCAGGCTCCGCCCTCGTCCAGATACGAGAAGGCCGCGTCCTTCAGGGGGCCTTTAATGATCACAACATCCGGCACTGTCACGTCGGCATAGTGCAGGCTGCCGTCCTCTAGCCACCAGCGCACACCTGAGAACCCCTGCGCCGCCAACGGCGATGGCGTCGAATACTCCAGCGACTCGCGATTCCCCAACGCCCCTTCACCCAGCTCTTCAAGGTCCCGCTGCAGGCCAGCCACCGTCTCCCGGAACCACGCTTCCTGCAGACCGGCAATGCGATTTTCACCGTCGAAACGCAGCAGGCGGGTACGCAGGCTCATGGCCTGCCCCAGGGCCTGCATCAGGATGGTAACCAGCAGGGACACGATCACCAGGGTGACGATCGCCTCGAGCAGGGTGAAGCCGCCCTGGCGTGCACCGGATGTGCAGAGGCTTGCGGCACTCATAGCTGAGCAGGCTCCCTGACCTGCTTGTACCCCACCTTGCGCAGTTGGAAGGAAGCGGAGACGCCGTCCTCGCCACGGACATCAACGGTCACGTCATATAACCCCACCTGGTAGAGACCTGCCTGCAAATAGCCAGTCATCGCATCGCGGGGCGGCTCGACGGGCTTCGACTTCCATTCAAGCACCATTCCACCAAGTCGCTTCTCGCCACTGGGAGTCTGCCCGGGGTTCACGACCTCCATCCAAGCCAGGGCATTGCGCATGGCGGTGTCGCTCTTGCGCGCGTCTTCTGCCCTAAGCGCCATCTGGATGGACTGGTTCATCGCCGCGAACAGGGCCAGCCCTGCGGTGGCGACGATCGCCAGCGCGACAATGGCCTCCAGCAGGGAAAAGCCTCTTGGCGGCTCAAAGCGGCGCATCGGAAATCCTGCAATCAGGCGTACCCAGCATCCAGCGCTCCTTTCCCTCCAGCGTGGTGACTTCAAGCTGTGCCGGTGCACAGTAGCCGTTGGCGGCGACCCGCAGCCGATCAATCACCTGGACACTCCAGCCCTCGGGGAGTTCAAGGCCGGGGATGGACAACGCATGCCCCTTGTCAACCGCCAGCGGCGTGCCGTCGCGCCTCGCTAGCAGGGGCAACCGCTCCAGCTGCCTCACGGCATCCGCACGTTCGCCGCTGCGGCTGATGGCGTCCACAGTGTTCTTCAGGCGCGGGGCGACCAATGCCGTCATAAACGAAATCAGCGCCAGAACGACCAGTAACTCCAGCAAAGAGAAGCCACCGTCCCAGGCCCTTGTTGCCGAACTGTCACTGTCCCTGCGGCAGGAAGCCCACATCTGTGTCGTTGCCTTCGCCACCGGACTTGCCGTCGGCTCCAAAGGAATAGATGGCGAACGGCATTCCGTCGCGCCCGGGAATAGCGTACTGGTAGGGATTGCCCCAAGGATCAGCCGGAACCCTCTCATCCAGATAGGGGCCACGCCAACGCGCCTTAGAACGATCGTCCGCCGGTGCGGTGTAGAGCACGGCCAGACCCTCCTCGGTGGTCGGCAGGCGCCCTACCTCGAGGCGAAACGTCTCGATCGCGCCACGCAGCAGGCGGGTCTGGGTTTCGGCCACCTGCACCTTGGAGCTGTCGACCCGGCTGAACAGACGCGGGCCAACAAGGCTGGCGATGAGGCCGATGATCACCAGGACCACCAGCATCTCCAGCAGGGTGAAACCCCGCATGCGTCGATATCCGCGCAACTTCATCTTTTTCTCCGGATCTTCATAGTGGAACATCGTTTACGCTCGTGATCGCAAGAATGATCGCCGTCATGATCACGCCGACCACGACGCCGATAAGGATGATCGCCAATGGCTCGATCAACTGCAGGGCGCGCTTCATGCGATCGCGCCCCGTTGCTTCATACAACCCGGCCAGCGCCGACAGCAGCTTGGGCAGTTCGCCGCTGGCCTCGCCCACCGCTACAAGATCATAGCCAGTGGGGTTGAGCGCCCGGTGTTCGCGGAGGGCGGCCGACAGGGTCATGCCGCCCTTGACGCCCTTGACCACCGCCGAAAGCCGGTTGCGCAGGAAACCGAAGCGCACCGCCGCCGCCGACAGCCCCAGCGCACGCACCAGCTCGACCTTACCCTCCAGCAGGGCGGCCAATGTGCTGGCCCAGCGGCCAACCTCCGCCTCCAGCACCCATTCTCCAACGACGGGCAGCTTGATGAGCGTCTCGGCCAGTTTTTCCCTGAAACCGGGAAGGCCGAACAGCGCACGGGCCACCGCCGCGACGGTGATCAACGCGCCGGCTACCCACCAGGCATGCGAGCTGAGCCACACCCCGGTACTGATGACCCAGCGCGAAAGAGCGGGCATGCTCTCCCCGTGCTGGGTCAACAGGCCACCGAAGCGCGGAACGACCCACATGAAGATGATGCCCACGGCCGCCACACCCGAAAGCACCAGCACCGCCGGATAGATCATCGCTCCGGTCATTTCCTGGCGGACGCGTTGGTCGTATTCGAACTGGCGGACACCGCCACGCATCGACTCAGCCATGCGTCCCGTCGCCTCGCCGGCCTGCATCAACTGGTGCAGGTACTCGGGTACGGGGAGCTTGGATTCGCGCAACGCCGTGCTGAAGCTCTCACCCCGGCGCACCGCCTTCTCCATCGAGGCGAAGGCATTGGTCAGGGACGGATGGTGACTGGATTTGGCCAAGGAAGAGAGACAGGTCACCAGACCGACTCCCGCCTCCAGCAGCGCGGTGAACTCCTGCAGCACGAGCTGCAATTCGCGCGTCGAAGCGGTCTTGCGCCGGCTGGACAGCGAACGTCCCCCCTTGATTTGCTTCATCGAGTAGGGGGTCAATCCCATGGCCGCCAGACGCCGAGCAGCATCCACCTCGGAGGAAGCGTCAACGGCACCGGTCAACTTGCTACCGCTGCGGTCGAGGGCTTCGTAGCGGTACTGCGACATGTCACTCATCGGACGCCAGACCGCCGGTGACGCGCACGACTTCTTCCACGGTGGTCAGGCCGGCACGCGCCTTCAGCAGACCATCGTCGCGCAAGGTCCTGCCCCCCTGGGCATTGACCAAGCTGCGCATCTTCTCGGCAGTCGCGCCCGCGATGACCAGTTCCTGCAGCTCCGGGGTCACGTCCACCAATTCGTAGATACCCAGCCGTCCTCTGTATCCCGTACCTTGGCAACGTGGGCAGCCTACCGCCTCCTTCCAGCAGGCCTCGGCGTCTTCGCCGGCAAGTGGGCCCGCCATCTGCTCGAATACCGGCAGTACCGCGGCGGGACGGCTACAATGCGGACACAACCGGCGCACGAGGCGCTGGGCCTGTACGGCGCGCACGCTGGTCGCTACGAGGAACGGCTCAAGGCCCATGTCGACCAGGCGCGTGAACGCGCTCACCGCGTCGTTGGTATGCAGGGTCGAGAGCACGAGGTGACCTGTCAGGGACGACTGGACGGCAATCTCCGCCGTTTCCAGGTCGCGGATTTCGCCGATCATGATGACGTCAGGGTCCTGGCGCAGGATGGCGCGCAGCGCGCGCGCGAAGGTATAGCCTATGTCCGAGTTGGCCTGGATCTGGGTGACACCCTCCACCTCGTATTCCACCGGATCCTCAACGGTGATGATCTTGCGGTCCCGCTGGTTCATTTCCTCCAGCGTCGCGTAGAGTGTGGTCGATTTGCCCGAGCCCGTCGGGCCCGTCACCAGGACCACGCCATGGGGCTCGGCAGCCCAGGTGCGGAACAAGGCAAGGTCGCGCGCGGAAAACCCCAGCCGCTCCAGGCTCAGATCGTCCCGTTCCTTCGGCAGCAGACGCAGCACAATCGATTCGCCATGGACGGCAGGCACAGCGGAAGCACGTACGTCCACCTCTTGGCCGCTAACGCGTACGCTAAGCCGCCCGTCCTGAGGCAGGCGGCGCTCGGCAATGTCCATCCCAGAGATCAGCTTTACCCGAGAAGCAACCGCAGGGTATCGGCTGGCCGGGAGGACCATACGCGTATGCAGGATCCCATCCGTACGCAGGCGCACGTTGAACACCGACTCTTCCGGTTCGATATGAATGTCCGAGGCGCGCTGGTCCATTGCCTGGGCAAGGATATTGTTGACCAATTCTATGACAGGCGCCTCCTCCGCGAGTTCACGCAGATGGCTGACGTCATCGTCCAAGTCCATGTCGCCACGGGAACGGGAATTGCCGACCATGTCGATCAGCCTTTCCGTCTCCTGCGAGCGTGCCAGGCGCCATGCCCACGTCTGCCCAAATGCCTTGTCCAAGGCCTCGTTCACCAAGGGATCGAGCGGGTCCCGCGCCACGGCAAGCACCTTGCCTTCGGCGAGCTCCCAGGCGACCACGCCGTTGTCCAGCCACCATTCCAGGCTGTAACCGGCGCCACTGAGCACCGAGCGCACGTCATCGCCGCTGGCCGGCCATTCATCGCCGCCAAGCACCGGAATGCCCAACTGGTCGGACAGTACCGGCAACAGGGAATCCTCCGACAGCGCTCCCAGCCGCACCAGCACACTGCCGATCCGGCCACCGAATTGCGCCTGGAAGGCCAGCGCCTTCTGCACGTCGCCCGCGCTGATCAGTTGCCGGTCGATCAGCAACTCGCCCAGCAGGAGATACTGCGACGCTGTTGTATGGCCCGCCTGCACACTGTTCTGCATTGTCGTCCCAGTCACTCGAAGGTCCAGACCTGTCGTTCCACACGCGCGGCGGTCACTGCACCCGCCGCCGCAGGTAGTTCAGCAGGTCGATGCGGGTGATCAGGCCGAGGAAATCGGCGCCGTCCATGATGATGGCGACCTGGCCGCGGTCGAATACCGGCAGCAGCGCCTCGATCGGCGACTTCACGTCCAGGCGGTCGAGTTTGCTGACCATGGCGATGGCCACCGGGTCGCGGAACCGCGCCTCGTCGCCGTAGACATGCAACAGCACGTCGCTCTCGTCGATGATGCCGACCAGGCGGTCGCCATCCATCACCGGCAGCTGCGAGACGTCGTACAGCTTCATGCGCTGGTAGGCGGTGGTCAGCAGGTCGTTGGGGCCGACCACCACGGTGTCGCGCTGGCTGTACGGGCGCAGGATCAGGTCGCGCAGGTCACCGTAGCGCGGACGCTCGAGGAAGCCGTTGTCCAGCATCCAGTAGTCGTTGTACATCTTCGACAGGTACTTGTTGCCGGTATCGCACACCAGCACCAGCACCTTCTTCGGGGTGGTCTGCTCGCGGCAGTACTTCAACGCCGCCGCCAGCAGGGTGCCGGTGGAGGAACCGCCGAGGATGCCTTCCTTGCCCAGCAGCTCGCGCGCGGTGTGGAAGCTCTCCGCATCGGTGATGGCATAGGCCTTGCCGACCCGGCTGAAATCGGAGATCGACGGCAGGAAATCCTCGCCGATGCCCTCCACCAGCCACGAACCCGACTTCTCGTTGAGCGTGCCTTCGTTGATGTACTCGGCCAGGATCGAACCGACCGGGTCGGCCAGCACCAGCTCGGTCTTCGGCGACAGCCGGGCAAAGGCGCGCGACAACCCGGTCATGGTGCCGGAGCTGCCGCAGCCGAACACGATGGCGTCCAGGTCGCCGTCCATCTGCTCGAGGATCTCCGGGCCGGTGCCGAACTCGTGCGCGGCCGGGTTGTCCGGGTTGCCGAACTGGTTGACGAAATAGGCGCCCGGGGTGCGCTCGGCGATGGTCTTGGCCAGGTCCTGGTAGTACTCGGGGTGGCCCTTGGCCACGTCCGAGCGGGTCAGCACCACCTCGGCGCCCATCGCCTTGAGGTTGAAGATCTTCTCCCGGCTCATCTTGTCCGGAACCACCAGGATCAGCTTGTAGCCCTTCTGCTGGGCGACCAGCGCCAGGCCCAGCCCGGTGTTGCCGGCGGTACCTTCCACCAGCGTCGCGCCGGGCTTGAGGTCGCCACGCTTCTCCGCCGCCTCGATCATCGACAGGCCGATGCGGTCCTTGATCGAACCGCCCGGGTTGGCGCTTTCGAGCTTGAGATAGAGCTCGCAGACGCCAGTATCCAGGCGCTGGGCCTTGACGATCGGCGTGCGCCCGATGAGTTCAAGTACGGAGGAGTGGATTGCCATCGATATGCTTGGGATCGCGCCGCGCGGCGGCCGGAGCCCGATTATCCGATGGATATGCGCGAAAGTCAGGCGACGATCGGTTCTTGGATCATTGCCAGCGCGCCTTTGCGCAAGCGGCGCGGGCAATGGCGACCGACGAGGAGGCCGCCATTGCCCGCGACGGAAAGACTTCAGCGTGGGGAAGGTTCAGTTGAGCCGGTCTTCATAGATCCGCAGCAGTTTCTGCTTGGCCAGCAGCTTTTCGCGTTTCATCTGCCCCAGGGTCACATCGTCGATGGGAAGTACTCCCAGTTCCGCATCCATGCATTTCTTGTTCAGCTTCTGGTGCTGCTGATAGAGCTGCTTGAACTCGGGGTTGACCTTGATCAACGCGTCGATCTCACTCTGCGGCTGCCCTTCGAACATGACTACCTCCTACATGCGGAAACACGAACGCCCCGGCCTTGCGGCACGGGGCGCTCTGGGATGGAGGTCCGGACGGAGCACGGCCGAACCCCCGGCTGCGTTCCGGCCTACTGCCCGGAAGCTGTCTGGTACTGGTTCGCGCCACGGTTGCACTGGCCCGGTCCTCCGCTGTACGGACGACGAAAATGTCGCCCGGACGATTGACCCTACGCCTGAAAAATAGTTCCGGCAAGCGCACCGCAGGGAGTCTGAAAAGGTTCAGCAACGGCCGCACATTCAGTGTTCACGACACCGCCGCACGGCACGCCAGCGCATGCGCTCAGGCAACACAAGCAGTAGTGCCGGAACCGGCCGGCACCCCACCCGGTGGGTGCCGGCAGCGCCGGCACGGCATCACGGTGCGACGACCACCTCGGCCGAACGGGCCCGGGTGGCGGCGGCCTTTTTGCCGCTGACCTGGATGCGGTTGGCGCCGACGCCGGCCGCCACCAGGGCATCCTTCAACGCCTGCGCGCGGCGCTGGCCGACACCGCTGGCGCTGTCGTACCCCTCGATGGTCACCCGCCCCTTCTTGCCGATGTTCAGGTACTCGGCCAATGCCTTGAGCTGGTCGCGCGCGGCAGCCGACGGGGTCGCCTGGCCCGCCGCGAAGGCGTCGCCGGCCAGGGTGAACACCTCGCCGCGGTTGTCGAACCTGGACGCAGGCAGCTTCTTGCCGGAAACCAGTTCGGCCTCCTCGCGGGCCAGCTTGGCGGCGTTCTGCTGGGCCGAGCTCACCCGCGCGGCCTGCTTGCCGGCGACGCTGGTCAGCGCCGCCTCGGCGTCCTGCCGGGCCAGCGTCTCGGCCTCGGCGGCCTGGCGCAGGCGTTCGGCTTCCTCGGCCTGGATCTGCGCCTGCACGCGCAGCCGCTCGGCCTCCTGGCGGGCGCGCGCGGCCTCGCGGCGGCTGGCCTCGACCAGCAGTTCGCTGCGGGTGCGTTCGAGCTGGTCGACTTCGCGGCGGGCGGCTTCGGCGCGGGCACTGGCCTCGGCGATCGCCACCCGGCGCTCGGCCAGGTAACGCGCCTGGTCCAGTTCCTTGCGCCTGGCCTTGGCCAGCACGGCGATCGCCTGCTGTGCCTGCAATCGTTCCAGTGCCGCCAGGTCGGTGGTACGCGCGTCGGCCTGCAGGGTGACCAGGCGCTGGTTCAACATCGCCACCGCCGGGTCTTCGGCAGCGGTGGCGAGCAGCGGCACGGCCAGCAGGCCGGCCACGAGCAGGATGCGGATGCCCATCAGTGTCCCTCCCCGGTCGCCAGCTGGCGTTGCAGGCGCTCCACTTCGGCCCTGCGCTGGGCCAGCATGGCCAGCGCCACGGCCTCCTCGCTCTGGGCCCGTGCAAGGTCGGCGTCGACCGCGGCACGCTGTGCCAGCAGTGGCGCCTGCTTGCGCTCGCGGCGGTCGCCGGCCGCGCGCTGGGCCTGCTCCAGCTGCTGCCGGGCCAGGGCGATGGTGTCCGGCGCGTACTGGTCGGCATCGGCGCGGTCGGCGCGTTCGACCGCCTGCTGGGCGGCAAGCAGGTCGGCCGCGGCCGGGTCCTGCGCCATCGCGCTGGCACAGAGCGCAGATGCGCACGCGGTCACATACAGGAAACGTCGTAAGTGTGCGAAGCTAGGTTTCATTGGGGAGCCGTCGCGGAAAGTTGAGCACGGCCATTGTCGTCAAGGCTGCCACGTGCTTGCAACGCCGGGTGGCTCCTGCTTGGGGAACCTTCCATGGATATCGGCTATTTCCTGAAGCTGATGACCGAAAAAAACGCGTCGGACATGTTCCTGACGACGGGTGCGCCGGTCCACATCAAGATCGAAGGAAAGCTGTACCCCCTGGGCAATACCGGCCTGCCGCCGGGCATGGTCAAGAAGATCGCCTACTCGCTGATGGACGAAGGCCAGGTGCCGCAGTTCGAGCGCGACCTGGAGCTGAACATGGCCATCGCGCTGGCCGACGTGGGCCGGTTCCGCGTGAACGTGTTCAAGCAGCGCGGCGAAGTGGGCATGGTCATCCGCGCGATCAAGAACCGGATTCCCTCGATCGAGGAACTGAAGCTGCCGGACGTGCTCAAGGACGTGATCATGACCCCGCGTGGGCTGGTGCTGGTGGTCGGCTCCACCGGCTCGGGCAAGTCCACGTCGCTGGCGTCGATGATCGACCACCGCAACGCCACCACCACCGGGCACATCCTCACCATCGAGGACCCGATCGAATTCCTGCACCGGCACAAGCAGTCCATCGTCAACCAGCGCGAAGTCGGGCTTGATACCCATGCCTTCCACAACGCGCTGAAGAACGCGATGCGCGAGGCGCCGGACGTGATCCTGATCGGCGAAATCCTCGACGCCGAGACCATGGAAGCGGCCATCGCCTTCGCCGAGACCGGCCACCTGTGCCTGGCCACGCTGCACTCCAACAACGCCGACCAGACCATCGAGCGCATCCTCAACTTCTTCCCCGAGAGCGCGCACCGCAACGTGCTGATGAACCTGTCGCTGAACCTGCGCGCGGTGATCAGTCAGCGCCTGGTCAAGGGCACCGACGGCCGCCGCCGGCCCGCGACCGAGGTGCTGATCAACACGCCGATGATCCGCGACCTGCTGCGCCGCGGGCAGGTGCACGAGATCAAGCAGGCCATGGAACAGTCGCTGGAGGAGGGCATGCACAGCTTCGACCAGTGCCTGTTCCGGCTGGCCAAGGAGGGCGTGATCGAGCAGGAGGAGGCGCTGCGCGCGGCCGATTCGCGCGACGGCCTGGCGCTCAAGTTCCGGCTGTCCGAAGGCGCCAGCGGCGAGCACGACCCCTACGCGGATTTCTCCGCGGCGGCGGCACCGGCGTCGATCACCCACGGGTTCTGAGGCGCACCACCGCCGTGATGGCGCACCACGAAGCCCCGCTGCGGCGGGGCTTTTGCGTGGCTCCCGGCTGCAGCGCGGGGAGGTCAGGCCGCGTCCGGCTGGTTCTCCGGCCGCGCGCGGTCGAATGCCGGCAGCGCCAGACAGGCGGCTTCGATCCGCCGCAGGGTCGGAAAGGCGTCCAGATCCAGGTTGAAGCGACGCGCGTTGTACAGCTGCGGCACCAGGCAGCAATCGGCCAGCCCGGGCGCGTCGCCATGGCAGAAGCGGCCGGTCTGCGCCGAGCCCGCCAGCGCCGTCTCCAGCGCCGAAAAGCCCATGCGCATCCAGTGCAGGATCCAATCGTCGCGCTCGGACTGCGGCACGTGCCATTCCTGGTCGAAGAACTGCAGCACGCGCAGGTTGTTGAGCGGATGGATGTCGCAGGCCACCAGTTGCGCCAGCGCGCGCACCCGCGCGCGGTCGCCGGCAGCGGCCGGCAGCAGCGCCGGTTGCGGGCGGGTTTCCTCCAGGTACTCGAGGATCGCCAGCGACTGCGTCAGCACGCGTTCGCCATCGCACAGCGTCGGCACCAGTTCCTGCGGGTTGAGCGCGGCATACGCCGGGGCGTGCTGCTGGCCGCCGTCGCGCACCAGGTGCACCGGCACGATGGCGTAGTCCAGCCCTTTCAGGTTCAGGCCGATGCGTACGCGGTAGGCGGCGCTGGAGCGCCAGTAGCTGTAGAGCGTCAATGCCTGTTGCATGTCCATGTCCTTTTGCCTGCAGGCCACCATACCCGCCGGTGACGGAAGCGTCCGTGCCGCCGGTCGGTCCATCGCGCCGTCGGCCGGGAATGCCCCCGGCCGGTCGGCGGGTACCCGCGCGCACCGGTGAAGGTGCGCGCCGCCCTCAGGGCCGCGCGGCCTGCTCGATGCGCTGTTCGATGGCGCCGAAAATGCTGTTGCCGGCGCGGTCGAACATTTCGATCCGCACCACGTCGCCGAAGCTCATGAACGGCGTGGACGGTTTGCCGTCGCGCAGGGTTTCCACGGTACGGCGCTCGGCGAAGCAGGACGCACCCAGCGCGGTGTCCTCGTTGGCGATGGTGCCCGAACCGACGATGGCGCCGGCCGACAGCGGACGGGTCTTGGCCGCATGCGCGACCAGCTGGGCGAAATCGAACTGCATGTCCACGCCCGCTTCCGGCGCGCCGAACCATTCGCCATTGATGTGGGTCACCAGCGGCAGGTGCACCTTGCTGCCCTGCCAGGCCTCGCCCAGTTCGTCCGGGGTGACGAATACCGGGCTCAGCGCCGAACGCGGCTTGGACTGCAGGAAGCCGAAGCCCTTGGCCAGTTCGGCCGGGATCAGGTTGCGCAGGCTGACGTCGTTGACCAGGCCGACCAGCTGGATGTGGCCGGCGGCCTGCTCCGGCGTCACCGCCATCGGCACGTCGTCGGTGATCACCACGATCTCGGCTTCCAGGTCGATGCCGTAGTCCTCGCTGACCACCTTGACCGCGTCGCGCGGGCCATAGAAGCCGGCGCTGGTGGCCTGGTACATCAGCGGATCGGTGTAGAAGCTCTCCGGGACCTCGGCGCCGCGTGCCTTGCGTACCCGTGCCACGTGCGGCAGGTAGGCGCTGCCATCGACGAACTCGTACGCGCGCGGCAGCGGTGCGGCCAGCGCCTGCATGTCCAGGTCGAACACGCCATCGGCATCGCCGTGGTTGAGCGACTCGGACAGCGCGTTCAGCCGCGGCGCGACGTTGGACCAGTCCTCCAGCGCCTGCTGCAGGGTGGCGGCGATGCCGGTGGCGCGCACGGCACGGGCCAGGTCACGCGAGACCACGATCAGGGTGCCGTCGCGGCCACCTTCCTTCAGGGAACCAAGCTTCATCGGAGCGTCCAGTCCAGGGGCGGGAAACAAGTTTCGATTGTAACGAATAGTCCGGCGGCGACCAGCGCCACGCGGGCACTGCCGGGAATCCACCCGGCTGCCGCGCCACCGGGTGCCGCGCGGCAACCAGCGACGGCACCGCGCCCTGCCGGGCCGATCGGGAACCCGCGCCCCCGACCGTACCTGAACAGGGATTTTTGTGCCGTTCCCGAACATCCCTTAGACTATCGCGGTCTGCCAGCGGCCGTCCGTTTCCCTTCCGGGATCGCCGGCGGCGCAGGACCGCAGGCCTCGTCGCCCGGTCCGCCCGCCCGCCCCCATTCCGACGCCATTCGTCTCGCATTCCGGCCAGCGCGCCTTGCGCTGGTCGCACCCATGATCTCGCAGCGCGGTTTTACGGGAACGCTCCGAGCCGACCGGTCGCCATGACCGGCAGCGCAGACCCATCCGGGCCGGCGCGTCCCCATATTGCGGAGTTTCCATGTCGTTCGAAGATCTGGGCCTTGCGCCCTTCCTGCTGCGCGCGCTCGCCGAGCAGGGTTACGAAAACCCCACCCCGATCCAGCAGCAGGCCATCCCGCTGGTGCTGGAAGGCCACGACCTGCTGGCCGGCGCACAGACCGGCACCGGCAAGACCGCCGCGTTCGGCCTGCCGCTGCTGCAACACCTGGCCACCTCGGCGCAGGAAGTGCGCAACGGCCCGCGCCGGCCGCGTGCGCTGATCCTGACCCCCACCCGCGAACTGGCCACCCAGGTGCATGACAGCCTGCGCGGCTACAGCAAGTACCTGCGCATCCCCAGCACCTGCATCTACGGCGGCGTCGGCATGGGCAACCAGCTCGACATCCTGCGCCGTGGCGTGGACCTGCTGGTGGCCTGCCCGGGCCGCCTGATCGACCACCTGGAGCGCCGCAGCATCGACCTGTCCGGCATCGAGGTGCTGGTGCTGGACGAAGCCGACCGCATGCTCGACATGGGCTTCCTGCCATCGATCAAGCGCATCCTGGCCAAGCTGCCCAAGCAGAACCGGCAGACCCTGCTGTTCTCGGCCACCTTCGCCGACCCGATCAAGCAGCTGGCGCTGGAGTTCATGCGCAACCCGCGCGAGGTGATGGTGACCCCGCGCAACACCGTGGCCGAGACCATCGCCCACCGCGTGCACCCGGTCGACGCCGGGCGCAAGCGCGAACTGCTGCTGCACCTGCTGGCGCAGGACTCGCGCGAGCAGACCCTGGTGTTCGCCAAGACCAAGCACGGCAGCGACAAGCTGGCCACGTTCCTGGACAAGTCCGGCATCAAGACCGCGGCGATCCACGGCAACAAGAGCCAGAGCCAGCGCCTGCGCGCACTGGGCGACTTCAAGGCCGGCCGCGTCACCGTGCTGGTGGCCACCGACATCGCCGCGCGTGGCATCGACATCAACGAGCTGCCCAAGGTCATCAACTACGACCTGCCGATGGTGGCCGAGGATTACGTGCACCGCATCGGCCGTACCGGCCGCAACGGCGCCAGCGGCCAGGCGGTTTCGCTGGTGGCGCAGGAAGATGCCAAGTACCTGCGCCAGATCGTGCGCCTGCTGGACCGCGACATGGACATCCGCGACGTGCCGGGCTTCGAGCCGCACACGCCGATCCGCTGGGGCAACAGTGCCCCGGGCAAGGCCGAGCAGCCCGGCGGCGAACGTCCGCCGCGCCGCGGCAATGGCGGCCGCCCCGGTGGCCACCGCGACGCCGCGCCGGGCCAGCGCCGTGGCGGGGCGGGTGCGCCGTCCGGCGCCCCGCGTGGCGAGAACAACGGCCAGCGCCGCGAAGGCCAGCCGGCCGGCGCCGCACGCCGCCGCCGTGGCGGCCGTGGCCGCGGCAAGGCGCCGCAGCCCAACAGCGCGGTCTGACCGACCCGACTGGACCCGTAGCGAACGGCCGCATTGCGGCCGTTCGCCGTTGACCCCGCCTGCGCCCGCCGGACACCCGGCACACGCCCACCGGCTACTACAATCGCGTCATGGACATCTTCAAAGACTTCACCCTCGAGGCCGCCCACCGGCTGCCCAACGTTCCCGCCGGCCACAAGTGCGCGCGCCTGCACGGGCACTCGTTCCGCGTGCGCCTGGAAGTCAGCGGCGAACCCGGCGCCGAGTCCGGCTGGGTGATGGACTTCGGCGACATCAAGGCCGCCTTCCAGCCGCTCTACGAGCAGCTCGACCACCATTACCTCAACGACATCCCCGGGCTGGAAAACCCCACCAGCGAGCGCCTGGCGATCTGGATCTGGGACCGGCTCCAGCCGGTTCTGCCGCAGCTCAGCGCGGTGACCGTGCACGAGACCTGCACCTCCGGCTGCCGCTACCGCGGCATCTGAGCTGAACGATTCCCCGGCGGCCGCAGGCACCGGACTTCCGCGCCGCCATGGCGAACGTTATGCTGCGTCGCAACAAACGACGGAGCAACGGCATGTCCGCCCGGTTCGACGACGGTTTCAGCGACTACACCCGGCAGTTCGCGGCACTGGCCCATCGCGCCAACCGGCTGGCACTGGAAAACGCGGAGAGCGCGTTCGGCGTGCAGCTGCGTACCTTCGAGCGCAATGCCAACGCCACCGCCGGCTTCCTCGGCGAGCTGGTCCATCCCGACCCGGCGGCCGACCTGCCATCGCTGCTGCCCAAGGGCCTGCGGATAGCCCGGGAAAACCTGCAGCGGCTGGCCTCGGCCGGGCAGGAGATCGCCGGGCTCGGGCTGCAGACCGGACAGGCGCTGGCCGAACTGGCACGGCAGCCCTTCCAGGCCGGCAACGGCAAGCACCAAGGCACCAAGACCCGCTGACTCCCCCTCAACAGCGCGCGGATCCCCCTCCCCCGCGCCCTGTCCGGACCCGGCAACGAGCTCTCTCCCGTTGCCGGGTCTTTCTTTTCCCGACGTTTCACCGCACGCCATCAAGCGCGATGGCGTGCCCCGGGCGGTCATCGCGCAACGGGCGCTGCCGCCCCCAGCGGACACCATCGCGGGGGCGCAACGGTTAGACTTCGCCCCATGTTCAGTTCCACAACGCTCACCGGCAGCAAGCCGGAACAGTACGCCCAGTTGCTGGCACAGGCACGCGCCCTGGTCCACGGCGAGAGCGACCGCATCGCCAATGCCGCCAACCTGTCGGCACTGGTGTACCACGCGCTGCCGCAACTCAACTGGGTGGGTTTCTATTTCTTCGATGGCACCGAGCTGGTGGTCGGCCCGTTCCAGGGCTTGCCGGCCTGCGTGCGCATCCCGCTGCACAAGGGCGTGTGCGGGGCAGCCGCCAGCACCCGCCAGACCCAGCGCGTGGACGACGTGGATGCCTTCCCCGGCCATATTGCCTGCGACTCGGCCTCGCGCTCGGAACTGGTGGTGCCGCTGGTCCATGGCGGCGCGCTGGTCGGCGTGTTCGACCTCGACAGCCCGGTCACCTCGCGCTTCGACGCCGACGACCAGGCGGGGCTGGAGGCCATCGCCCGGGTGTTCGTCGAGGCGCTGGCATGAGTGCGCTCAAGCTGCGCAACATCGGCCCCAAGAGCGCGGCGTGGCTGCGCCAGGTCGGGTTGCGCAGCGCCGAGGACCTGGCCGCGGTGGGCGCCGTCGGTGCCTTCGTCAAGGTACGCCGCGCCGGCTTCAAGCCCAGCCTCAACCTGCTCTACTCGCTGGAAGGTGCGCTGGTCGGCTGCCACTGGCAGGAAGTACCCGACGCGCGCCGCCAGCAACTGGTCTCCGAATACGAAGCAGCGGCCGGCGGGCTGCCTGCCGCGCGCGCCGGGCAGATGGCCGGGCCGGTCCGCGAGACCCGCATGCAGCCGCATGCGGACCTCGACGACGGCGGCGACGAGACCGGCGAGATCCGTTTCGGCGAGGACTGAAGCCGGCGGCCGGGCCGCTACGGCAGTACCCGTTCGACCCCGCCCAGCAGCACCAGTGCCAGCAGCAGCAGGCTTTCGGTGACCTCGACGCTGGCGCCCAGGCAGTCGCCGGAAATACCGCCCAGCCGGCGCCGCCACCAGGCCGCGATCAGCGCCACCAGCGGCAGCGCAAGCAGCAGCGGCCAGGCCACGAAGGCGGTGACCACTGCCAGCAGCAGCGCCCACACCCACATCGAGCGCAGGCTCAGCTGCCATGAAAAGCGTTCGGCCATGCCCGCACCGTGCAGCGACGGCAACAACCGGCTCCACCACAGCGTGCCCCAGCGCGCCCACGCCGGCACCAGCACGATGCCGTACCACAGCGGGCTGGCCGACAGCTCGGCCAGCAGCACGAACTTGAGCAGCAGCTGCATCACCAGGGTGACCACGCCGAACACGCCCATGTGCGGGTCCTTGAGCACTTCAAGGAAACGCTGCGGGTCGCGGTGCGCGGCGCCGAAGGCATCGGCGACATCACCCAGCCCGTCCAGGTGCAGCGCGCCGGTCACCCACACCCACGCCAGCAGCGTGAGCACGCCGGCCAGCCAGGGCCGGTCGCCGAGCAGGTACAACGGCGCGGCCAGCAGCGCGCCGATGATCACACCGACCAGCGGGTAGTACACCGCCGCACGGCTGAGGTCGTCGTCGCGGAAGTCCTTGACCTGGGGCGTCGGCAGCCGGGTCAGGAACTGGATGGCCAGGACCAGGCGGCGCACGCTCACGGCTGGCACAACTCCAGCAGCTCGCCCCACACCTGTCCGTCCTGCGCGCGCTCCACGCGCAGGCGCACGCGGGTGCCGTAATCGATGCGCATCGCCCACAGGGCCGCCAGCGGGATGCCACACACGCGCGACACCACCAGCCGCAGTACGCCGGCATGACTGACCACCAGCACCGGTCCGTCATGCTCGTCCTCGTCCAGCAGCCGCTGCAGCTGGGCATCGACGCGCTGCTGGAACTGCTGCCAGCTCTCGCCGTTGGGCGGCACCACGGCATGCGGCGCGTCGTAGAGCCCGGCCAGCAGTTCGGCGGGGATCTCGTCGTAATGGCGCCCGTCCCAGTCGCCGAAATCCAGTTCGGCCCAGTCCGGGTGGATTTCGCAGAACAGTTCGCGACCGGCAAGCAGCGCGGTGGCGGTATCCAGCGCACGGCGCCGCGGCGAGGCGATCACCCGGCTCCACTGGCCATCACCGTGGCGCTGCAGCAGCGCGTCCACCGCGCCGTCGAGCAAGGGCGGATCGCTGCGGCCGTCCAGATGGCCCTGGCGGCCGGTGGAGGCATGGCGCATCAGGTCCAGGATCATGGCGCGGCGCTCCGGTCGGCAACCGCGGCTTCGGCGAACGTCGCCATGCCGTTGTGCAGCGCGCTGGCCAGGCGCAGCAGCGGCAGCGCCAGCGCCGCGCCGGAACCTTCGCCCAGGCGCAGGTCCAGCTGCAGCAGCGGGTCGGCCTGCAGCTGCTCCAGTACGCGTGCGTGGCCACGCTCGGCGGAGCGGTGCGAGAACAGCAGCCACGGCCGCAGCGAAGGATTGATGCGCACCGCCGCCAACGCCGCGGCGGAGACGATGAAGCCGTCGACCAGCACCGGCACGCCACGCTGGGCGGCGGCGATCATGGCCGCGGCCAGTGCCGCGATCTCGAGCCCACCGACGCGGCACAGGGCCTCGCGGCCCGGGTCCCCGGCCGCGGTAATCGCGGCACCGTGCAGCGCCAGCGCCCGTGCGATCACGGCCTGCTTGTGGGCGATGCGCGCCGCATCCAGGCCGGTGCCGGCCCCCACCAGTTCCGCCAGCGGCAACGGCCCCAGCACCGCTGCCAGCGCGCTGGCCGAGGTGGTGTTGCCGATGCCCATCTCGCCAAGCAGCAGCAGGTCGGCGCCATCGCCGCAGGCCGCGGACACCGCGCGCCGGCCGGCGGCAAACACCGCATCCAGGTCGGCCGCGGCCATGGCCGGACCGGCGGTGAAATCGTCGGTGCCGCGACGCGGCTTGTCACAGGTCACGCCGCTGACCGGCGCATCGGCCAGGCTGCCCACGTCCCAGACATGCAGCGGCACGCCCAGTTCGCGCGCCAGCACGGCAATGGCGGCGCCACCGGTGGCGAAGTTGCGCAGCATCTGCACCGTCACTTCCGCCGGATACGCCGACACGCCCTGTGCGGCGATGCCATGGTCGCCGGCGAACACCAGCACCGGTACCCGCGTGGCCTGCGGCTGCTCGCGCCCCTGCAGAGCGGCCAGTTCGATGGCGAGGGTTTCCAGGCGCCCCAGCGCCCCCTCGGGTTTGGTCAGTTGCCGCTGGCGGGCGATGGCACGCTGCCGGTGCGCCTGCGAAGGCGCGGGGCAGGCCCGGGTGAACCATGCGTCTGTCACGTGTGTTCCGATACCGCGTTGCAATCGCGCATTGTAGGGCGCATGGCGCCTGCACGATGTGCCGTGGCGGGCGCCGCCGCCTGCCCCACACCGGTCTCCCCCGGCAGCGCGGCGGGTGATGGCATAGAATGCCCGCACTTTCGGGTGACCGGCCGGACTCGCTCTGGCCGGTTGAAACGGGAAGCCGGTGCCGCGCCTGCCAGGAACATCCTGGCCCGCGCCAGTCCGGCGCTGCCCCCGCAACGGTAAGCAGGACAAGGACAGGCATACCGCCACTGTGCATCCATCGCACGGGAAGGCGCCTGGCCGGAAGCGTCGATGCGCGCTTCGCCTGCGAGCCCGGAGACCGGCCCGGAAGCCGACTGGTTGCGATGCGGAGGGCATGGCGGCGGCAGTGGCGCCGTGCGCGCACTCCGTCGTTTCCCTTCTCCTGGCAGCCTCCACCGTCCATCCGCGCGGGAGCGCGCGGATCCAGGAGTTCAGATGAAACTGCCATACCACACCCTTTCCCTCGCCCTTGCGCTGGCGCTGCCGGGCATCGCCAGCGCCGAGCAGGCGCCCACCGAACTCGACGACGTGGTGGTCACCGCCACCCGTACACCGGTTTCCATCGCCGACAGCGTGGTGCCGGTGCAGGTGATCGACCGCGAGCAGATCGACCGCAGCCAGGCCGCCTCGCTGATGGACCTGCTGCGCGGCCGCGCCGGCCTGGACTTCGTCAACCAGGGCGGCCCCGGCAAGATCACCTCGCTGTTCATGCGCGGCAGCGCCTCAAGCCAGGTACTGGTGCTGGTCGACGGCGTGCGCATCGGCGCCGCCTCCAGCGGCATGCCGGCGCTGCAGGACCTGCCGATCGACCAGATCGAGCGCGTGGAGATCGTGCGCGGGCCGCGTTCGAGCCTGTACGGCTCCGAGGCGATCGGCGGCGTCATCCAGATCTTCACCCGCGCCGCCGGCCAGGGCCTGCAACAGAACCTGGCACTGACCGCCGGCAGCCACAACCTGCGCCAGGCCAGCGCCGGGTTCAGCAACCGCGGCGAACGCGGCTGGGTGTCGGCGCAGGGCGCCTGGCAGAAGACCGACGGCATCAACGCGTGCAACGGGTCGGCCACGCTGTTCCAGGGCTGCTATGTCGACGAGCCCGACCGCGACGGCTACCGCAACACCTCGCTCAACGTGCGCGGCGGCTACGCGCTGGGCGAAACCCTGAGCGTGGAAGGCCACATGCTCGACGCCGCCAGCCGCAACCAGTACGACGGCAGCATCTATGGCGGCAACGAGGCCGACAACCAGCAGCGGGTATACGGCGGCAAGCTGCGCTGGACCCCGGGTGACGCGTTCGGCCTGTCCGTCCAGGTGGGCCGCAACGACGACCAGGCCGACAGCTACTACGTCCAGGCCGGCAAGCGCAGCTTCGTTTCCACCTTCGACACGCGCCGCGACACCGCCAGCGTGCAGGGCGACTTCCTGTTCGCCGAGGGCCAGCAGCTGAGCGTCGGCGGCGACTGGCAGAAGGACCAGGTGACCAGCACCACCGCCTATTCGATCGACAGCCGCGACAACACCGGCGTGTTCGCCGAGTACCAGGGCCGCTTCGGCGCGCACTCGCTGCAGGCCAGCGTGCGCAACGACGACAACGAGCAGTTCGGCAACCACACCACCGGCAGCCTCGGCTACGGTCTGGCGCTCGGCCACGGCCTGCGCCTCACCGCCAGCGCCGGCACCGGCTTCAAGGCACCGACCTTCAACGACCTGTACTTCCCGTGGTCGAGCAACCCGGCATTGAAGCCGGAGGAATCCACCAGCGTGAACGTCGGCATCGCGCAGTACGGCGAGGGCTGGAACTGGACCTTCAACGCCTACGAAAGCCGCATCGACCAGTTGATCGCGCTGGACAGCACCTATACCCCGTACAACATCGCCAAGGCGCGCATCCGCGGTGCCGAGCTGACCGGCTTCGCATCGCTGGCCGGGTTCGACATCAACGCCCAGGCCAGCTTCACCGATCCGCGCGACCACACCCGCGGCGCGGCCAGCTACGACAACTGGCTGCCACGCCGTGCCCGCAGCAGCGGCCGCCTCGACGTGGATCGTGGCTTCGGGCCGCTGCGCGTGGGCGTGACCGCCACCGCCACCGGGCACCGTTTCGACAACGTCGCCAACAGCCTGCGCCTGGCCGGCTACGGCACGGTGGACCTGCGCGTGGAGTACGCCATCAACGAGGCATGGAGCCTGCAGGCCCGGGCGGCCAACGTGTTCGATCGCGAGTACGAAACCGTGGCCTGGTACAACCAGCCCGGTCGCGAGTACCAGTTGACGCTGCGCTACCGCTCGCGCTGAAGCGGCCACCACGGCGGCTCCGACGACGCTCCGGCCTCATGCCGGGGCGTCGTTCCATGACCACGAGGGCCATGCCGGCATCATCCACGCCGGACGTCCGGCAGTGGACCGGGCGGCGCCTGGCACCATGCCCGCGCGCCGCACAGGCCGGCGAATCGTCGCTCAGACGCCTGCGAGCAGTTCCCGCATATCGTCGATCACCGCGACCGCACCGGCCGCATCCAGGTCGAGATCGCGCGGGTAACCGTAGCGCACCAGGGCGATGGGCATGCCGGCGGCGTTGGCCGCCTCCAGGTCGGTGGCCGAGTCACCGACCATCAGGCACTGCGCCGGCGCGCGGCCGAGCAGCCGCGCCGCATGCAGTACCGGCTCGGGCGACGGCTTGCGCTGCGGCAGCGTGTCGCCACCGACGATGTGCGCGAAGTATCCGGCGATGCCCAGGTGCGCGAGCAGCGGCGGTACCAGTGCCGATGGCTTGTTGGTGCAGATCGCCATCGGCAGCCCACGCGCCTGCGCCTGCTGCAGGGCGTCGGCCACGCCGTCGTACAGGCGCGGGCTGCGCAGCAGGCAGTCATGGTAGTGGCGCATGAACAGCGGCATCACCTCGTCCGGCGTGCGCTCGCTGCCGGCGTGCGCCAGCGCGATGGCGACCAGGCGGCGCACGCCTTCGCCGATCCAGCTGCGGACCGTCGCCTCGGACACGCGCGACAGTGACAGCTCCTCCAGCGAGCGGTTGATCGCCTCGGCGATGTCCTCGGCGCTGTCCACCAGCGTACCGTCCAGATCGAATACCAGCGCTGCAATGCCCACGCACCCACTCCATGACAGTGAACCGTCGATTGTACCGGGGCGCGGAAACCCGTCAGTCCACGGCCGCATCGCGGAAAAGGTCGCCCTGCACCACCGTATCCTCGCGGTCGCGGAACCCGGACAGGCCCACGCCCACCAGCCGGTAGCGCGTGTCCGGCGGCAGCTGCACGCGCTGGCACAGCGCCAGCGCGATGTCGCGCAGTTCCTCCTCCGAGGCCGGCGGCGCATCCGGCGTGAGGCTGCGGGTGAGGATCCGGAACTGGGCGGTCTTGAGCTTGAGCACCACGGTATGGCCGATGCGTTCGGTGCGCCCGGTCGCGCGCCACGTCCGCGCCGCCAGCTGGGCGATCAGTTCGTCGAACTCGCCCAGCCGCAGGTCCTCGGCGAACGTGTCCTCCGAGGAGATCGACTGCACCGGCTGGTCGGGCTCCACCGGGCGCTCGTCGATGCCGCGCGCGCGCCGGTACAGGCGTTGCCCGAACGTGCCGAACAGCGCTTCGAGCTGCTCCAGCGGCAGCCCGCGCAGATCGCCGACGGTAGCGATGCCCAGCGCCGCCAGGCGTCCTTCCATGACCTTGCCCACGCCGGGCACGCGGCTGACCGGCAGCGGCGTCAGGAACTGCTCCACCCGCGCAGGCGGCACCACGAACTGGCCATCGGGCTTGCGCCAGTCGGAGGCGATCTTGGCCAGGAACTTGTTCGGCGCGATGCCGGCCGAGGCGGTGAGCGAGGTCACCTCGCGGATCTGCGCACGGATGGTGCGTGCGATCTCGGTGGCGATGCCGTCGCAGGTCGGCGATCCGCTCACGTCCAGGTAGGCCTCGTCCAGCGACAGCGGCTCGACCAGCGGGGTGTGCTGCAGGAAGATCTCGCGGATCTGCCGCGACACGGCCTTGTAGCGGGCGAAATCCGGCGGCACGAACACCGCGTCCGGACACAGCCGCTCGGCGCGCACCGCGGGCATCGCCGAGCGCACGCCGAACCTGCGCGCCTCGTAGGAGGCCGCGCATACCACCGACCGGGCACCGCGCCAGGCCACCACCACCGGCCGCCCCCGCAACGCCGGATCGTCCCGCTGCTCGACCGACGCGTAGAACGCGTCCATGTCGATGTGGATGATCTTGCGCATGGCGAGCAACATGACCGCGGAACGAAGGACCGCCATCATAGCGCCGCGCTCCATACGCACCGGTACGATCTACGACGAACGTGCCGCCTTTTCCCCGCAACACTACGGATGCGTACGGATAAAACTGTTGATTGAAAGCCCGCGCATCATGCATGCTCGGGCGTTAACCCACGTTTTCGTGCTCCGGATTACCGCTTCGATGAACCGTCTCAATGCGTTCTCGCGCGAACAGCTGCTGGCCAGTGCCCGCGGCGAGCTGTTCGGGCCCAACAAGGGCCGCCTGCCCAACGACCCGATGCTGATGTTCGACCGCATCACCGACATCCGCGACGACGGGGGGCCCCACGGCAAGGGCCTGGTGCGCGCCGAGCTCGATATCCGCCCCGACCTGTGGTTCTTCGGCTGCCACTTCATCGGCGACCCGGTGATGCCTGGCTGCCTCGGCCTGGATGCGATGTGGCAGCTGACCGGCTTCTTCCTGACCTGGCTGGGCGCCGAGGGGCGCGGCCGCGCCCTGGGCTGCGGTGAGGTCAAGTTCACCGGCCAGGTGCTGCCCAGCGCCAGGCTGGTGCAGTATGAAATCGACATTTCGCGCGTGATCAACCGCAAGCTGGTCATGGCCCAGGCCGACGCCCGCATGCTGGTCGACGGGCGCGAGATCTATACCGCCAAGGACCTGCGCGTGGGCCTGTTCACTTCCACCGAGAGCTTCTGATGCGTCGTGTCGTCATCACCGGCATGGGGATCAACTCCTGCCTTGGCAACGATCTGGATACCGTTTCCAGTGCCCTGCGCGAAAGCCGTCCCGGCATCGTCGCCCTGCCCGACCATGCCGAAGCCGGCCTGCGCAGCCAGATCGGCGGCCGCGTCGACATCGACCTGGACGCGCAGATCGACCGCAAGCTCAAGCGTTTCATGAGCGACGCGGCGGCCTACAGCTACATCGCCCTGCGCGATGCCATCGCCGACGCCGGCCTGGACCAGGCCCAGGTCAGCAATGTCCGTACCGGCCTGATCGCCGGCTCCGGCGGCGGCTCCAGCCAGTGGCAGGTGGAAGCCGCCGACCTGCTGCGCAACCGCGGCGTGCGCAAGGTCGGCCCGTACATGGTGCCGCGCACGATGTGCTCGACGGTCTCGGCCAACCTGGCCACCGCCTTCAGCATCAAGGGACTGAGCTACTCGCTGTCGGCTGCCTGCGCCACCTCGGCGCACTGCATCGGCGCGGCCGCCGACCTGATCCGCCACGGCGCGCAGGACATCGTGTTCGCCGGCGGCGGCGAGGACCTGCACTGGTCGATGAGCGTGATGTTCGATGCCATGGGCGCGCTGTCCACCGGCTTCAACGACACCCCGGCATCCGCGTCGCGCCCCTATGACGCCAACCGCGACGGCTTCGTCATCGCCGGCGGCGCCGGCATGCTGGTACTGGAAGACTACGACCACGCCATGGCGCGCGGCGCGCATATCCATGCCGAACTGATCGGCTACGGCGTGACGTCCGACGGTGCCGACATGGTCGCCCCGTCCGGCGAAGGCGCGGTGCGCTGCATGCACATGGCGCTGGCCGGCATCGACCGCCCGATCGATTACCTCAATACCCACGGCACCTCCACCCCGCTGGGCGACATCACCGAGCTGGGTGCGGTGCGCGAGGTCTTCGGCGAGCGGGTGCCGCCGATCTCCTCGACCAAGGCGCTGTCCGGCCACTCGCTCGGCGCGGCCAGCGTGCACGAGGCGATCTTCTGCCTGCTGATGATGCGTGACGGCTTCATGGCCGGCTCAGCGAACATCGAGACGCTGGATCCGCGCGCGGAAGGCTTCCCGATACTCCGTCAGACGCAGGAAGGGCGTCTTGAGACGGTGATGTCGAACAGCTTTGGTTTTGGGGGTACGAACGCGACGCTGGTGTTCGGCCGGGTGTAAGGGCGGGACATCGAGGAGGTTCAAGCAACGGCGCCTTTTGGCGCCGTTGTCGTATGCGCGGTGGTCGCGGATCTACGTGAGGCAGCCCGTGCTGCACGCGTTCGCTTGCGAGGCTCCGTTCCGGCGCAGCCGCCAGGCCCGTGGCCTTTCTCTGTGTCGCGCGCCTGCAGGGCGGCCGTCGCCGTGCAACACCCGCAGCCACGCTGATCTGAGGGCGTGGAAAACGCCAACGGCGCCTTTAGGCGCCGTTCTGGTTTATGCGACATCCGGGTTTTGGATGCGGCAAAAAAGCAAACCCCCGCTGCATAGGCAGCGGGGGTTTGGGGATAAAGCCCCTGGCGATGACCTAC
>NZ_LDJO01000069.1 GCF_001431595.1 Stenotrophomonas acidaminiphila | reverse complement strand
TTTGGCGGCGATGGCCACGTTGGCGCCGTCGGCGGGGGCGGGCAGCGCGGTCGCCAGGCCGATGCCGCGGTGGGCGCCGGTGATGAAGAGGGTCTTGCCTTGCAGGGTGCTCATGCGCGACTCCGCGATGCCGATGGAAGCGAAGTGCATTATGCGCCACCGGCACCGCCACCCCTTCCGGCAGCGCGCGAACACCTGCCGTTAATCCGCGATGCCGATACTGGCGCCCTTCCACAGTTGTCGTGCGTTGCCATGAAATCCCTGCCTGTTGCCGTCTGCCTGCTGCTCGCCCTGTCCCTGCCCGCCTGCCAGAAGCGCGCCGCGTCGCCCGGCGAGGCGACATACCCGCGCGACGTCGCCGGGCAGACCACCGGCCTGGGCAACGGCGATGCCACGCCGGTGCGGATCGACGCCAGCGCGGTATGGAGCGGCTCGACCGATGCCTGCCGCCAGGCGGCCACGCCGGCGGGCAGCCACTGCGTGGTCGATGCGCTGCGCAGCGCCGGCGCGACACCGGCCGCGATCGCCGCCGCGCAGCGCCTGGCGGCACAGGGCGAGTCCGGCTATGTCAGCGCCTGGGACGACCAGTCCGGGGTGGGCGTGGCGACCCTGGAGTTCCCGTTGCGCGCCAACACCAACCAGGGCACCTGGCTGGTGGACGCCAGCGGCCGGACCATCGACGTGGATGCGGACGTGCTGCCCGACAGTGCCCGCAGCCAGGCGCAGGCCAGGGCATTTTTCGACAGGCACCCGCAGGCCGTGCCATTCGCACCGGCGCAGCCCGCCGGCACCGCGCCGCTGCCCGACGGCGGCGTGCGCCTGCTGTACGCCATGCCGCTGCGCGGCTGCCATGCCTGCGCCGACGATGGCACGCTCACGCTGGGCTACGACTTCGACGCCGGGCGCCGCTACATCGGCCGGCAGGTGGTGGAGGTGCGCTGAGCCGCGCCAGCGCGCTGTCCGCAAGGCCGGCGCAAGGCAGCCGCGCAGGATCGCAACGCTGCGACGAACCCACCGTGGAGCGGAGCAAGCGCCGCTCCACGCGCATTGCCAACCTGATGGAGCAGCGCCCCCCATTCTGTCGAGAGGGCGCGCCAAAGCCGCGGCGGACGGCAAGGTGGCGAGTCGGAGCCCAAAGCCGCACGGCAGGGTTCTGGGATGCAGTCCGCCACGCCGGCCCCGTCACATCTTCGGGCCCTGCCCCTCGTTGTCTTCCCAGTGCAGGATGCGCCGGGTCACGAAGCGGTACACCGGCTTGCCGGTGGCGAACCACAGCTCGCGCACCCACGAATGGCGCTTGAGCAGGCGCAGCTCCACCGGGGTCAACGCCTGCCGGCAGTACATGCGCTTGTGCTTGAGCAGATGGCGCAGGTCCTCGCGCGCGAGCAGGCGCATCCAGCGCGAGCGCGGATCGCCGCAGACCGCGAGCTGGAAGTCGATCAGCGCCGGCGAGCCATCGGCGCGCACCAGCCAGTTGGCTTCCTTGGCCAGGTCGTTGTGGGCGATGCCCTGGCGGTGCACCTGCTGCAGCAGGCGGCGCGCGGCATGGAACCAGGCCACGTCGCCACGCGGCGGGCGCAGGTGCATGGCCGCGCCCTCCATGTAGCTGCGGTCCAGCCAGCGCCCGTCCCAGGCCAGCAGCCGCGGGGTGGCCTCCATTCCGCCCAGCTTCGCCAGCGCGCGCGCCTCGCGCCGCGCCAGCCACCAGGCCGGCAGCCGCAGCCACCACGCGGTGGCGCCGAGATCGCGGCGCACGAAGCGGCGGCCGCCCTCGCGCACCACCAGGATGCGGCCGAAGCTGTCGGATTTGAGGATCTGGACGCCGTCGTCGTGGGGAGTGGCCATCGCCGCCATTCTAGCCGCTGGCCGTCACCGGCCGGACCGGTCGCGGCCCTGCACGGGCACCGCGCTACCTGCATGGCCGCTGTCGGGAACCGCGGCGCAAGCGAGCGGTCAGACACCCGCGCCCTTCTATAATCCCGCGATGCAACCTTCCTGGATCGACTCCCTCCTGGCCTGGATCGCCGCGCACCCGGTACTGGCCGGCGGCGCCGTCTTCGCCATCGCCTTCTGCGACGCCGTGATCATCCTCGGCGCGATCGTGCCGGCATTGCCGTTGATGATCGCCGTCGGCGTGCTGATCGGCATGGGCGAAATCTCCGGCCCCTACGCGGTGGCCTGCGCCGCGCTCGGTGCCTTCTGCGGCGACGGCCTGAGCTACTGGGTCGGCCGGCGCTGGGGCGACCGCCTGCGCGGGGTCTGGCCGTTCAGCCGCTACCCGCAGCTGCTGGAACGCGGCGAACTGCTGTTCAGGCGCAACGCCTTCAAGAGCATCCTGGTGGCGCGCTATGTCGGCGCGATCCGTCCGTTCGTGCCGGCCATCGCCGGCATGGCCAGGATGCCGCTGGCGCGCTACGCACAACCCAGCGCCGTCGCCAGCCTGTCGTGGGCGGTGCTGTTCCTGCTGCCGGGCTGGGCGCTGGGACAGGCCTACGACGCGGTGGCCGCGGTCGCCGGCCGGCTGTTCGTGGTGGTGGCGCTGCTCGGGGTGATGCTGGGCCTGGTATGGGCCATCGTGCTGTATGGCTACCGCTGGTCGGCCGCGCGCATGGACGGCTGGCTGGCGCGCCTGCTGCGCTGGTCGCAGCGCCACCCGCACCTGCTCGGCCGCTACTGGAACGACCTGTTCGACCCGCGCCGGCGCGAATCGGTGCCGCTGGCGATGCTGGCATTGATGCTGCTGCTGCTGGGCTGGGGCTGGTTCGTGCTGCTGATGGTGGTGGTCGGCCACGGCGAGCCGCTGTCGCTGGACCTGGCCGTGCACCACCTGATGCTGGCCCTGCGCAACCCGCTGGCCGACTACCCGATGGCGGCGCTGGCCTCGCTGGGCGACTGGCAGGTGCTGCTGCCGGCGATCGCCGCGGGCATGGGCTACCTGGCCTGGCGGCGGCGCTGGATGGCCGCCGCGCACTGGCTGGCGGCGCTGGCGTTCGGCCTGGCGCTGACCAAGCTGCTGGGCGCCACCGTGGACGTGGTGCGGCCACCGGCCGCCAGCAGCGGCTTCGGCTTCCCGTCGGTGTCGGTGACCATGGCCACCATCACCTTCGGCTTCTTCGCCGTGCTGATCAGCCGCGAGCTGCCCGGGCGCACGCGGGTGTGGCCGTACCTGGTGTCGGGCATCGTGGTCACCATCATCGGCTTCGCCCGCCTGTACCTGGGCGCGCACTGGCTCAGCGACGTCATCGGCGGCATGTTGTTCGGCATCTTCTGGCTGCTGGTGCTGGGCATCGCCTACCGCCGCCGCTTCAACCGCTCGTTCTGGGTCAAGCCGGTGACCTGGCTGTTCTACGGCGTCTTCCTGCTGGCCGGGTTCTGGTATGCGCCGCGCAACGTGGCCGCCAAGCTGGCCAAGTTCGAACCGGCGGCCGAGGCGCCACGGATGATGGATGCGGCGTGGTGGTGGCAGGACGGCTGGCGCGAGCTGCCGGCGCGCCGCAACGAATTCGACGACGACCAGCGCTGGCCGCTGGACGTGCAGGTGGCCGGGCCGCTGGCGCCGCTGCGCCAGCAGCTGGAACGCAATGGCTGGACGCTGCAGCCGCAGGCCGGCTGGCAGCAGGCATTGAGCATGCTCGACAGCAAGGCCACGCCGGACCAGGTGCCGGTGTTGCCGGCAACGCTGGACACCCATGTCGAATCGCTGCTGATGCTGCGCCGGGGCACGCGCCCGGACGAGCTGTATGCGCTGCGCCTGTGGCCGGCACCGGTGCGGCTGCAACCGGGCCAGGCGCCGCTGTGGCTGGGCAGCGCGCAGACCCTGCGCTACCAGCGGCACTTCAAGCTGTTCGGGCTGTGGCTGCCGCTGCGCGGCGTGGACCCGGCGCTGGAGGCGGTGACGCAGTCGCTGGACGGAATGGAAACCCGCACCCAGCCCATGCCCGAGAACGGAATGCAGCTGCTGATGATCCGCAGCGACCGCGCCCCGTGACCACGGCGGCGCGGTGCCGGCCTGCCCGCGGCGGGTCTCGTGGCGCGGCTACGGCTCCGCCCCGGCGGGCGGTTCGAAATCGGGAATCCAGCTGATCAGCCGCTCCAGCCGCAGGTGCGGATCGTCTTCCTGCAGCAGCACCAGCCGCTGCTCCTCGTCCAGCGGCAGCAGTTCGCCCAGCCGCCAGCCCACCCAGGCGGCCTGGTCCAGCTGCGCCGGGCCGGCGCCGGCGAACTCGCCGCCGGCCTGTTCCAGGATGCGCTCCAGCAGCAGGCCCAGCAGCGCATGCTCCGGGCGCAGCTCGTCGTCGTGGTCCGGCTCGCGCCATTGGATCTCGCCCACCACCAGGCCGTTGTCGCGCACCCGCGTGCGCTCGACGTGGAAGCGGCGGCCGCCACGCAGGCGCAGCAGCAGCACGCCGTCGGCACCGACATCGAAATCCTCGATCAACGCCTCCACGCCCCACGCCGCGGGCGTGGCCGGCGCACCGACTTCTTCGCCGTCCAGGATCAGGCAGATGCCGAAGGTGCCGCCGTGGCGGCCGCATTCGCGCACCAGGTCCATGTAGCGCGGCTCGAACACGCGCAGGCCGAGCGCGGCGCCGGGCAACAACACGCCGTGCAACGGGAACAGGGGCAGGGTCTGGGTATCGGTCATCGGCCGGGCCGGGCTCCACGGGCGGAAAAATCCACAACGAGGGTAGCGCATGTCCCGCGCCACCCCCGCGCTGCGCCCGGCAGCGGTATCAGCCCTGCAGTCGCGCCAGGAAACGGCGTGGCGCGCCGTCGAAGCCACCGTTGGACATGAACACCACGTGGTCGCCATCACGCACCGCTTCGCCCAGCCGCGCCAGCAGCGCGTCGGTATCGGCCACCGCCTGCGCCTGCCCGCGCACCGCCGCGATCACCGCGGCCGCATCCCACGGCAGCTCCGGGCGGGCAAGGAACACCACCGCGTCGGCGATGTCCAGCGACGGCGCCAGCGCCGCGGCATGCGCGCCCAGCCGCATCGAATTGCTGCGTGGCTCCATCGCCACCACGATCCGCGCCGGCCCGACCTTCGCGCGCAGGCCTTCCAGCGTGGTGTGGATGGCGGTGGGATGGTGGGCGAAGTCGTCGTAGATGGTCACGCCGCGCGCCTGGCCGATCACTTCCAGCCGGCGCTTGACGCTCTGGAAGCCGGCCAGCGCCGGCGCCACCGCGGCCACGTCCACGCCCACCGCATGCGCGGCGGCCAGCGCCGCCAGGCCGTTGAGCACGTTGTGGCGGCCCAGCAGAGGCCAGCGCACCTGCGCCACCTCAATGCCCCGGTGCAGCACCGCGAACGCGCTGCCGTCCTGCTCGACCAGGCGCGCGCTCCATTCCAGCGCGGGGTCGAAACCGAAGCGATCAACCGGCGTCCAGCAGCCCATCGCCAACACCTCGGCCAGGCGCTCGTCCTCGCCGTTGACGATCAGCCGGCCGCGCCCGGGCACGGTGCGCACCAGGTGGTGGAACTGGCGCTGGATCGCGGCCACGTCCGGGAAGATGTCGGCGTGGTCGTATTCCAGGTTGTTGAGGATCGCCACCAGCGGCCGGTAATGGACGAACTTGCTGCGCTTGTCGAAAAACGCGGTGTCGTATTCGTCGGCCTCGACCACGAACTCGCGACCGCCGCCGAGGCGTGCCGAAACCCCGAAGTCCTCGGCCACGCCGCCGATCAGGAAGCCCGGCTCGCGCCCGGCCGCCTGCAGCAGGAAGGCCAGGATGGTGGTCGTGGTGGTCTTGCCATGGGTACCGGCCACCGCCAGCGTGTCGCGGCCCGGCAGCACGTTTTCGGCCAGCCACTGCGCGCCGCTGGTGTAGCGGCGGCCGGCATCGAGCACCGCCTCCACCGCCGCGTTGCCGCGCGACAGCGCGTTGCCGATCACGATCTCGTCGCAATCGGCGCCGATGTTGCCGGGCAGGTAGCCCTGCGCCAGGCTGATGCCCAGCGTCTCCAGCTGGGTGGACATGGGCGGGTACACCGCCTGGTCGCTGCCTTCGACCGCGTGGCCGAGTTCGCGGGCCAGGGCGGCCACGCCGCCCATGAAAGTACCGGCGATGCCGAGGATATGGAGCTTGCTCATGCGCCGATTGTCGCCGATGCGGCGGCGCGCGGGTATGTCATCCCGGCATTACCCCTACCCGCCTGTAGGGGAAACTCCTATACCGCTGGGGGGCATTCATACCGAGAATACACGGGCCAGCCGCAGTATCCCTCAGGTCCTACTCCCCAAGAGGCCATCCCCAGGGAGCTCATGCTGCGGGGCTCTGAGCACGCCCACCTGCTGGCCCCTGTACGACGAACGCCCCGGACCAGCCGATGGTCCGGGGCGTTCGCTTGTGCGCCCGCTCCGGCGCAGGTCCGGAGCGGGAGGCAAGGCATCAGCGCTTGATCGCCGCCAGGATGCGGGCCAGCACTTCGTCCAGCGCGCCGACGCCGTCGACACGGGCCAGCGTGCCCTTGCCGGCGTAGAAATCGATCACCGGCGCGGTGGAGTCGTTGTAGACCTGCAGGCGCTGGCGCACCGATTCGGGGTTGTCGTCGGCACGACCCTGCTCCTTGGCGCGGCCGGCGATGCGCTCGACCAGCAGCTCGGTCGGCACATCCAGCTGCACGATGGCGTCCAGCGGCTGCTGCAGGCGGGCCAGCAGTTCGCCCAGCGCGTTGGCCTGGGCCACGTTGCGCGGGTAACCGTCGAGAATGAAGCCGTTGGCGACGTCGGCCTGGGCCAGGCGCGCTTCGAGCATGCCCAGCAGGATGTCGTCGGACACCAGGTTGCCGGCGTCCATCACCGCCTTGGCCTGCTTGCCCAGCTCGGTGCCGGCAGCCACTTCGGCGCGCAGCAGGTCGCCGGTGGAGATGTGCGGGATCCGCAGCTCTTCCTTCAGGCGGGTCGCCTGCGTGCCCTTGCCCGAACCGGGCGGTCCCAACAGAACCAATCGCATTCCTGACTCCCTTGTATGTAGAGGACGTTTCTTTCAGGGACGGACAGCGGCGTTAGACTCATGGGCCGATTCACGCTGCACCGCAATAACGCAGCTTACCGCATCCGGCCAATGTCCCGGAAATGTCCCCCGCCCGGAGAATCCCGCCCATGTCCAAAGGTACCCTGCTCTACGCCCAGTCAGGTGGCGTGACCGCCGTCATCAACGCCACCGCGTCGGCCGTCATCGCCGAAGCAAGGGCCAGCAGAATCAAGGTGTTGGCCGCTCGCAACGGCATCCTGGGCGCGCTGCGCGAGGACCTGATCGACACCTCCCGCGAGTCGGCCGCCAGCATCGCCGCGCTGGCCCATACCCCGGGCGGCGCGTTCGGCTCGTGCCGCTACAAGCTCAAGTCGCTGGAGGCGGACCGGGCCCGCTACGCGCGCCTGCTGGAGGTGTTCAGGGCGCACGACGTGCGCTGGTTCCTCTACAACGGCGGCAACGATTCGGCCGATACCGCGCTGAAGGTCTCGCAGCTGGCCCGCGAGTTCGACTACCCGCTGACCTGCGTCGGCGTGCCCAAGACCATCGACAACGACCTGGCGGTCACCGACACCTGCCCCGGCTTCGGCTCGGCGGCCAAGTACACCGCGGTGTCGGTGCGCGAGGCCGCGCTGGACGTTGCGGCGATGGCCGAGACCTCCACCCGCGTGTTCATCTACGAGGCGATGGGCCGCCATGCCGGCTGGCTGGCCGCCGCGGCCGGGCTGGCCGGGGAAAACCCCGACGATGCGCCGCAGATCATCCTGCTGCCCGAACGCGCCTACGACGAGGCCGCCTTCCTGGCGAAGGTGAAGCAGGTGGTGGCCAGGGTGGGCTGGTGCGTGGTGGTCGCCAGCGAGGGCATCCAGAGCGCCGATGGCCGCTTCGTCGCCGACGCCGGTGGCGCCACCGACTCGTTCGGCCACACCCAGCTCGGCGGCGTGGCGTCCTACCTCGCCGGCCGGGTCAAGGCCGAGCTGGGCTACAAGGTGCACTGGACCCTGCCGGACTACCTGCAGCGCTCGGCCCGCCACGTCGCCTCGAAGACCGACTGGGAGCAGGCGCAGGCCGTGGGCAGGGCGGCGGTGCGGTTCGCGCTGGCCGGGCGCAACTCGGTGATGCCGGTGATCGCGCGCACCTCCGATGCCCCCTACCGCTGGAAGATCGAGGCCGCGCCGCTGTCCAGGGTGGCCAACCACGAGAAGAAGATGCCGGCCAGCTTCATCCGCCGCGACGGCTTCGGCATCACCGACAAGGCGCGCCGCTACCTGCAGCCGCTGATCCGTGGCGAAGCGCCGCTGCCGTGGGGCCGCGACGGACTGCCGAAGTACGTGACCCTGAAGAACGTGGCGGTCGCCAGGAAGCTCCCGGCCTGGGAGGGCTGAGCCCATCCATGCGGCGGCGCCAGGCCATCGCCCAGCCCTCAGCTGCAGCGGCCAGTGGACAGATGCGTCGCGACTGATCGCGACGCATGCCGGCAGCGGCATTGCCGGCACCATGGAGGAGCGCTGGCCACGGCGCCGGCACCCGGCCAGGCCCACGGCACCGACGTGTTCCCAAAGCGCCCGCCCACGGCTACGATCGTGCCCACAGGCAGGGGGCCGACAGGATGTCCAGCGACGCACCACCCGGCGCCATTCTGGCGCTGCTTCTGCACGTGCTGTCCAGTGCCATCTCCGGCCAGCAACCGGGCACGGCCGCCAGCGTGGCGCCCGACCCGCCTGCCGCACCTGCAGCCTCCGCCGCGCCGGATGGTGCCGCCACCCCGCTTCCAGCCGGCATGCCGGTAACCATCGAACTCGGCGAATCGCTGGCCTCATCCACACACAAGCGCGGCGACGTTTTTCCGATCGTGCTGGTCGAACCACTGCTGCTCGATGGCATCGAGCGGGTTGCCGCCGGCACCCGCGGAACCGGCCAGGTCGTCCACGCCGCCCCCGCGCGGGGAGGCGGTGCTCCCGGCGAACTGATCATTGCCGCGCGCATGCTGGAAACACCCGCCGGTCCACTGCTGCTGCGAGGCTTCAAAGTGGGGGCCAGCGGTGACGACAACAGCGGCATGGCGTTGGGCGTTTCATTCGCTGCGGGACCGTTCGCGATGTTCATCCGCGGCCGCGAAGTAGTGATACCCGAAGGGACCCGTGACATCGCCAGAATCCGTGCCCAGCCGCGGGCCGAGCCAGGCGCCGCCGCGGACTCCGCCCCCATCCCGGCCCCCGTCGCGCCACCGGCCACCGGCCCGGCTCCGACTCTCGATTCCGATCCTTCCCTTTCACCCACACCCGACACCCGGGACCAACCCAAGGAGTAGTTCCATGCAAGTACGCTTGTGCACGTTGACGCTTTCCGCGGCACTGCTGATCCCGTTCAGTGGTGCGGCGCAGCAGGTGGAAGAAGCGCTGACGCCCCCTCCGGCCGCCGCGGCTGCCGACACGCAGGCAGGCAACGAAGCGGCCGAGGTCAACGCCGCGGCCAGCACCCCGGCAGCGGCACCCGAAACCGTGGCAAGCAATGGCAGGATCGCGCCGGCCCCGGCCGACAAGGCACAGATCGTGTTCTTCCGCCCCAGCAAGTTCGCTGGTGGCGCAATCGGCTTCAAGGTGCGCGAAGGCGAACAGGAGCTGGGCAAGCTCCGCAGCGGCAACTACTTCATCCACTTCGCCGAGCCCGGCACCCACCACTACACCGTCCACTCCGAAGCCAAGGACGTGCTGACCATGGAGGTCGAGGAGGGCGAAACCTACTTCGTGCAGGGGACGATCACGATGGGCGTGCTGGCCGGCCGCCCCAACCTGTCCCCGTCCGACGAAGCGACCTTCAACGGCATGGCGGACAAGCTCAAGCTCCGCGAGTGACCCAGCCTCACCAACGGGGGCGGCATCCCCGCCCCCCTTTGCATTCGCGCCACCGCCCGCCTCAGCGGCACGGCGTGCCCTGCACCCGCATGTCCACCGCGAACGCCGGCAGCGATGCCAGCTTGCCGGCATCGGCCTGCTGCCGCGCTTCGCCCAGGTACACGCGCACCTGCCCCTGCCCGTCGCGCGCCAGCGGCTGCTCGACCGGGCGCCGCCAGACCTCGACCACCGCCTGCTGGCCCGGGCAGGCCGCGGACGGTATGCGGATGCGGTCATTGAGCCGCCACCCGTCCTCGCCCGGCGTGACCCGGGTTGCTTCCCGCAGTACCGCGCGCGGCTGGCAGCGCGCATCGGTGCGTACCAGTTGCATGGCGTAGGGTGCGTCGGCCTGGCCGGTGAAACGTCCCTCGATGCGCACGCAGGCCTCGGGAATCTGCCGTACGGTATGCACCGCCCCCACCGCCTGCGCCGTACCCGGCGGGCGCTGGATCTCCGGTTGCGCGGCCGCCGGCGCCTGTGCGCCTGCGGCCAGCGGCAACAGCGCCAGCAACGGTATCGACCGCATTCCACCCCGCATCTTCATCGTCCAGCCTCGCTTTTCGTCCAGAGCGCACGGTGCCAGCGCGGCGCTGAACGGCATGGCAAGCGCGTGCGGGCCGTGACAGTGAACGGCAGCTGACCCATACTCGCCGCAGCTCCAGGAATCGTTGAACACCGCGACACGTACCACGGCCGCTGCATGGCTCCGGGTCTGTTCCAGTGCTTCATCCCGGCGTGTCCCGCGTTCAGCGCTGCTGGACGACATCCACCTGTGCTGGAGGGGTTCATGCTGGAACACTACGGTCTCGTCTTCGCGCTGGCGTGCGCGGTCATCGCCATCGCCTATGGTCTGTTCGCCGCCCGCTGGATATTGCGCCAGCCGGCCGGCAACGCACGCATGCAGGAGATCGCCTCGGCGATCCAGGAGGGCGCGCGCGCCTATCTCAACCGCCAGTACCTGACCATCGCCATCGCCGGCGTGGTGCTGTTCGTGCTGGTGGGCGTGTTCCTGAGCTGGTACACCGCGGTCGGCTTCGCGGTTGGCGCGGTGCTGTCCGGCGTGGCCGGCTACATCGGCATGAACGTCTCGGTGCGCGCCAACGTGCGCACCGCCGAAGCCGCGCGCAACGGCATGGGCGCGGCGATGGACGTGGCCTTCAAGGGCGGCGCGATCACCGGCATGCTGGTGGTGGGGCTGGGCCTGCTGGGCGTGGCCGGCTACTTCTTCGTGCTGCAGAAGCTGGGCCTGCCGCAGGCCGACAACCTGCACGCGCTGGTCGGCCTGGCCTTCGGCTCGTCGCTGATCTCGATCTTCGCGCGCCTGGGTGGCGGCATCTTCACCAAGGGCGCGGACGTGGGCGCCGACCTGGTGGGCAAGGTCGAAGCCGGCATTCCCGAGGACGACCCGCGCAACCCGGCGGTGATCGCCGACAACGTCGGCGACAACGTCGGCGACTGCGCCGGCATGGCCGCCGACCTGTTCGAAACCTATGCGGTGACGGTGATCGCCACCATGCTGCTGGGCGGCATGATGATGGTGCCGGGCTCGGCCGACTTCGCTGGCAAGAACGCGGTGCTGTATCCGCTGGTGCTGGGCGGCGTATCGATCCTCGCCTCGATCATCGGCGCGATGTTCGTCAAGGTCTCCGGCAGCAAGCCCAACATCATGGGCGCGCTGTACAAGGGCGTGATCGTCTCCGGCGTGCTGGCCGCGATCGCGTTCTACCCGATCACCACCGCGCTGATGGGCGACAACGCCCACGGCGCGATGAACCTGTACATCTGCGCGCTGATCGGCCTGCTGCTGACCGGCCTGATCGTGTGGATCACCGAGTACTACACCGGCACCCAGTACAAGCCGGTGCAGCACGTGGCCAAGGCCTCCACCACCGGCCACGGCACCAACATCATCGCCGGGCTGGGCGTGTCGATGAAGTCCACCGCGCTGCCGGTGGTGGCAGTGTGCGCGGCGATCTGGTTCGCGTTCCTGCACGGCGGCCTGTACGGCATCGCCATCGCCGCCACCGCGATGCTGTCGATGGCCGGCATGATCGTCGCGCTCGATGCCTATGGGCCGATCACCGACAACGCCGGCGGCATCGCCGAGATGGCCGAGCTGCCGCCGGAGATCCGCGACATCACCGACCCGCTCGATGCCGTGGGCAACACCACCAAGGCGGTCACCAAGGGCTATGCGATCGGCTCGGCCGCGCTCGCCGCGCTGGTGCTGTTCGCCGACTACACCCACAACCTGCAGGCGGCACACCCCGGCAGGTCGTTCGTGTTCGACCTGTCCGACCACCGGGTGATCATCGGCCTGCTGGTCGGCGGCCTGATCCCCTATCTGTTCGGTGCGATGGCGATGGAGGCGGTGGGCCGCGCCGCCGGCGCGGTGGTGGAGGAAGTGCGCCGCCAGTTCCGCGAGATCGCCGGGATCATGGACGGCAGCGGCAAGCCGCAGTACGACAGGGCGGTGGACATGCTGACCCGCTCGGCGATCAGGGAAATGATCGTGCCGTCGCTGCTGCCGGTGGCGGTGCCGATCGTGGTCGGCCTGCTGCTCGGGCCCGAAGCGCTGGGCGGGCTGCTGATCGGCACCATCGTCACCGGCATCTTCGTGGCGATCTCGATGACCACCGGCGGCGGCGCCTGGGACAACGCCAAGAAGTACATCGAGGACGGCCACTTCGGCGGCAAGGGCAGCGAGGCGCACAAGGCCGCGGTGACCGGCGACACCGTCGGCGATCCCTACAAGGACACCGCCGGCCCGGCGATCAACCCGCTGATCAAGATCATCAACATCGTGGCGCTGCTGCTGGTGCCGCTGCTGTAGGCCAGCCCGGTTGGCAGGCCCCCGGTCCCTCCCGCGCGTGCGGACGGGGGCCGGCGCCGGGCCGCGCCAGGGCGCCACTGCCGGGGTTCGCGCCGGCACGCAGGCCGGCACCTGGCCGCAGGCACCCGGCAGCACGGCGCCCGCCCCGGCCCGGCCAACCGTCAGCCCCGCCTGCCCGCAACCACCGGCGCGGCCCCGGCAGCCCCCACGCCCGGCCTCACGACCGGCGGCTGTTTGGTGCGCCGCACCAGCAGCCGGCGTAGAATGGCGTCCTTCTGTCAAACGCACGATTCGGAGCAGCGCATGGGTCTGGAACTCGTTTCCGCGGGCAAGAACCCCCCGGAAGAAATCAACGTCATCATCGAGATTCCGAAGGACTCGGAGCCGGTGAAGTACGAAGTGGACAAGGAATCGGGCGCAATCTTCGTCGACCGCATCCTCTCCACGCCGATGCGCTACCCCTGCAACTACGGCTATGTCCCCAGCACCCTGTGCGGCGATGGCGACCCGGCCGACGTGCTGGTGGTGCTGCCGCTGTCGCTGGTGCCCGGCTCGGTGGTGCGCTGCCGCCCGGTGGGCGTGCTGAAGATGAGCGACGAGGCCGGCAGCGACGAGAAGATCCTGGCCGTGCCGGTGGCGAAGATCTTCAGCGGCTACGGCCACGTCGAGGACATCGCCCAGGTGTCCAGCCACTGGCTGGAACGCATCGGCCACTTCTTCGAGCACTACAAGGACCTGGAAAAGGGCAAGTGGGTCAAGATCGAAGGCTGGGGTGACGCCGCCGAGGCCAAGCGCATCCTGGTCCAGGCGCACGAAGCCTTCGTCGCCCAGCAGGACTGAGTCACGCCGGCGGCGGTGCCACGCCGCGCCGCCGCCAGCGACGACCATCACGTTTCATCCGCGGGGTGCATGACCTTGGCGGGGTGTTCCGTTACATTGGCAGGCCGGTTTTCCGGCCTGTTCCAGTTGCGGCCGGACGGTTCCATTGGGGGAAATGTCTTGCGTATCCTGCTAGTCGGCGACGAAGCCAGCCTGTCGGCCGAACTCCTCGAGTACATCACCGACCTGGGCGAGGACTGGCAGGTCCAGACCGCTCCGGACGGCAATGCCGCCATCGCCACGGTGGCGTCCAGCCCCATCGACGCCGTCATCGTCGCCCCGGCGCTGCCCGACCTCACGCCCGCCACCCTGCTCGGCCAGATCCGCACCCTGCGCCCGGAAACGATCCGCATCGCGCTGATCGAAGCCGCGCACAGCCAGCGCGCGCCCTCGGCCCGCATCATCGGCGTGGCGCACCGCTTCCTGCCGCTGCCGCTGTCGCCCGAGGTGCTGCTGGAGGCGCTGACCAGCCTGGAAGAGCTGCGCGACCTGCTGGACAGCCCGCGCCTGCGCGCGGCCATCGGCCGCATCGAGAAACTGCCGTCGCCGCCGCACCTGTACCTGAGCCTGATGCATGCGCTGGAGGAGGACGAGAACAGCGATGCCAGCGATATCGCCAAGCTGGTGTCGGCCGACCCGGCCATCGCCGCCAAGGTGCTGCAGCTGTCCAACTCCGCCTTCTTCAACACTGGCCGGGCGATTTCCGACCTGCGCGGCGCGGTGACCCGGCTGGGCCTGTCCACGCTGCGCGACCTGGTGCTCGCCAGCGAGGTGTTCTCGGTGCCGTCGGTGTCCCCGGCCGAGCGCAACGCACTGCAGGCACGCGCGCTGACCGCATCGCGCCTGGCCGCCAGGATGCTCCCGTCCTCCAGCGCCGAGCTGGGCTCGACTGCTGCCCTGCTGGCCGATATCGGCCTGCTGTTGCCCGGCGTGCGCGACGCGCGCGAGCCGGCGGCCGAGGGCGACGACCGCCCGGGCCACGACGAGGCCGGCGCCTACCTGCTGGGGCTGTGGGGCCTGCCGATGCCGATCATCGAAGCGGTCGCGTTCCACCTGCAGCCGCAGCGTTCGAACGTACGCAGCTTCTGGGTCACCGGCGCCGTGCACGTGGCAACGGCACTGGCCAGCGGCAACCCGGTGGACGAGCAGTACCTGGAACGCACCGCGGTGCTGCCGCGGCTCCAAGGCTGGCGCGAGATGGCCAGCGACCTCGCCGGGCTGTCCGACATCGCCTGAGGCGGGATCTCCCCCTGCCTTGCCTGGAACGGCCGCACCCGATGCGGCCGTTTCCGTTTGCGTGTCCATCAGCCGAACCTGCGCGGCCACGGCCCCCGTAGCGATCCGTGCGCACCCAGCGGCGCGATCACAGCCGCCGGCGGATGACGCACCCTGCCGGCGCGCCGCCACCGTCCGCATGCGGCCACCCGCGCAAAAGAAGAAGGGCGGGCCTTGCGGCCCGCCCTTCGTCATGCTGCACAGAACTTCGATGGATCAGAAGCGCTGGGTGTACTTCATGTAGATGAAGCGACCGATGTCGAAGCCGCCGTAGTAGGCGAAATCGCTGTTCGGTGCCGAGTACTGCAGCGAGCCACGGTGGTTGAACACGTTGTTCGCACCGAGGGCGATGGTGGCATTCCACGGTGCCTTGTAGTTGACCTGCAGGTCGTGGAAGGTGTTGGAACCGGTGCTGCGCAGCGGTTCCCACTCGCCATTGGCGTAACGGTCGGACAGGTCGCACCAGCCGTCAGCCAGGCTGACGCAGCCTTCCTTCATGCCCGAGTAGTAGCGCGCGGTGTAGGTGGCACCGAAGCTGCCGTACTCCCAGTTCACGCCCAGGTTCGAACGCACGCGGAAGATGCCCGGGCTGCCGACGTTGCCGATGATGATCTTGTCGCCGGCCTTGTTCTGGCCGACTTCATCGTACTTGGCGGTGTAGGTGGTCTGCCAATCCAGCGAGATCTGGCCGATGGCCAGTTCCGGCAGGCGGTACTTGACGCCCAGGTCGTAGCCTTCGGTCTCCATCTGGCCCAGGTTGGCCAGGCCGTAGAACATCTCGGTGATGTGACCATCGGCGGCACGCACGATACCGGCGCAACGGCTGCTGTTGCCCAGCACGTAGCAGTCGCGCAGGATGCGGTCGACGCTATCGGAGATGATCATGTCGTTGATCTGGTAGTTGTACCAGTCAAGCGAGATGTCCAGGCCCTGCACCCAGCGCGGGCTCCACACCAGACCGACGGTCTTGCTGGTGGAGGTTTCCGGCTTGAGGTTCGGGTTGGAACCGGAGATGAACTGGTCCGGGGTCGCGCACGGCCAGGTGGTGCACGGAATCAGGCCCTGACCCAGCTGCTTGTAGTCCGGAGCGACGCCCGCGGCGGTGCAGGCGGCATTGCCGGCGACGCTGCCGGCCACGCCGACCGAGCACGGATCGGTGTACTTCTCGAAGCTGGAACCCAGGCCGCCGTACATGTTGTCGACCGACGGCGCACGGAAGCCCTGGGCGTAGGTACCGCGGACCAGCAGCTCATCGAGCGGACGCCAGGTGACGCCGAACTTGCCGTTCATGGTGCCGCCGAAGTTGCTGTAGTCCGAGTAACGGCCGGCGACGTTGACGGTCAGTTCCTTGGCGAAGGCCATGTCGGCCAGCACCGGGATGTTCAGTTCGAGGTAGACCTCGTCCAGCTCGTACTTGCCGTTGGTGGTGGTCTGGCCCAGGCCGGTGTACTCGCCGGACTGCATGAAGGCGTCCGGCACGAAGCGGCCTTCTTCCTCGCGGTGTTCGACGCCGATGGCGAAGCCCAGGTCACCCGCCGGCAGGGTCATGATCGAACCGGCCAGGTCAGCGGTGAACGAGGTGGTCTTGGTGAAGGCGTCCGGCACGAAGCGGCCTTCTTCCTCGCGGTGTTCGACGCCGATGGCGAAGCCCAGGTCACCCGCCGGCAGGGTCATGATCGAACCGGCCAGGTCAGCGGTGAACGAGGTGGTCTTGGTCACGCCGGTGGTGGTGAAGGACGGGAACAGGAAGTTCTGCAGGTCCTTGTTGTCCAGCGAACCGGGGCCGGCGACGCCGGCCGGCAGCAGCGGGTTCCACGCATAGCAGCCTTCGATCGGCTTGGCAGCGGTGCCGCAGCGGGCAACGCCGTTGGCGTCGATGAACGACGGGCCCAGCGCCTGGCGCGCGGCGATCAGGCTCATGTCGCCGTGGTTGGTCTTGGTCGACTCGTTGCGGTTGAACAGCGCACCGACGTTCCAGTCGAACGACTTGTCGGCGAACTCGAAGAAGCCGCTGATGGTCGGCGCAAAGCGCAGGGTCTTGAGCTTGCTTTCGGTGGTACGCGGCATTTCCCACAGACGGCGGCGGAACTCGACGTCCTGGCCGATCGGGTTGAACGCACTGTCGGCCGACAGCGGGGTGCCGAACGACTGCGACTGGTACGGGTAGCCGGCGATCTGCTGATCGGTGGTGCGCTCGTTGTACAGGATGTCCGCGTTGAACGAGACGTTGTCGGTGAAATCGTAGTTGCCGTTCACGTAGACCGACTTACGCTCAATGCCGGTCTGCAGCATCATCTGCTGGTTGGCGTTGGCGTACTCGGCCGGGGTGATCGGGTGGTAGTCGTTCGGGTTGGTCGGATCGCCACCCGGATTCAGCGTCTGCCAGATCGGGGTCTTGTCCTTGGTCGGCTTGCAGTCGCCGAACACGCGCGGATCGCACCACACGCCGTTCGGACCGATCGGGCTCAGGTCAGCGGGGGTGGTGTTGGGACCCTTGCCGCCGTCGCGGGAGAACCAGCGGTCCTTGGCCATCACCGGGTCCTGCTTCGAGTACTCGGCGGACAGGGTGATGCCACCACGCTCGCCTTCCGAACCCATGGTGAAGGAGTACTGGTTGGTTTCGCCGTCGCCCTCGCCGTACTGGCCCAGGTAGACCTGCGCTTCAGCCCCGTCGAACCGCTTGCGGGTGATCACGTTGACCACGCCGGCGATGGCGTCGGAACCGTAGATGGCCGAGGCGCCGTCCTTCAGGACTTCAATGCGCTCGATGGCGGACATCGGGATCTGGCTCAGATCCTGGTAACCACCCGTGGTGGCGCCCAGGCGCTTGCCGTTCATCAGCACCAGGGTGCGGTTGGCGCCCAGGTTGCGGATGTCGATGTAGTAGCCACCCACGTTCTCGCCCGAAGCCAGGGCTTCGGAACGGGAGATTGCCGGCGAACCCGCCGAGGTCATGTTCTGCAGTACGTCGGCGACCGAGGTGTAGCCCTGCTTTTCCAGGTTTTCACGGGTCAGGGTCAGGATCGGCTGCTGCGTCTCCATGTTGGCGCCGCGGATGCGCGAACCGGTGACTTCCAGGCGGTCCAGGGTGGTGGCGCCGGCAGTGGCGTCCTGCGCCGAAGCGAACGCAGGAGTCAGCGCAATGGCAATGCCAGCCGGGAGCAGGCCCAACCGCACGGCGGGAGTACGAAAATTCATCAATCTCTCCGATTACGTTAGTGGTGCGTTAAAACACCCCCGAACGTTACGTTCGTACCGAAGCCATGGGTTTGCGCGAAGCAGTCGCAGACTTTGCCGATTGTGGCGGAAGGCCGGCACAGACCGCCTCGCGGTAACGGCTGGCCGGGACCCCGAAACGGGCGCGGAAGGCGCGGGCGAAACTGCAGCAGTTGTCAAAACCGCTGGCCGCGGCGACTTCGCTGATCATCATGTCGGTATCGCGCAGCAGCATGGCCGCACGCTCCAGGCGCAGGCGCGCGGACAGCGACTGCGGGCTTTCCTCGTACAGGCACTGGAAGGTCTTGGACAGGTACCAACTGGAGAAGTTGGTCAGCTCGGCCAGCTCGCCGATGCGCACCACGCGGTGGCTGTTGCCCTCCAGGTACATGCGCGCGCGCTGCATGCGGCTGAACACCTGGCGCTTGCGCAGGCGCGACCGTCCCGGGCAGCGCTGCACGCCCTCGGAATAGTCCCGCTGCAGCGACGCCACGTGCAGCAGCAGCGGGCGCAGGACATGCGAGCCCGGCTCCCTGGCCTGCGCCTCGCGCCACAGGTGCAGCGCCGTGCGCGCCTCGGCCCGGCTCATGAGGCCATGCCCGGCGTACAGCCCGCTGTCGGCCAGGTCGCCCAGGGTACGCAGCGCATTGGCATCCAGCGCCACGCCGATGCACAGCCCGTCGCGGCTGGCCTGGATCAGCGGCCGCGAGTCCTTCTCGAACGCGATCCATTCACGCTGGCGCAGGCGGAAGCGGCCTTCCCTGGATTCGACCCAGGCGCTGCCGCGCAACTGCATCCACACGGTGAACACGGTTCCCGAGGTCTGCAGGCTGCCCAGGCGGGCCACCCCCACGCAGTTCGGACGCGGACCGTCCTCGGGCTGTTTCTCGAACGAAACCGACTGACCGCGATCGACCCAGGCCACCTGTCGCATGACTCACCATCATTTGCCTTCAATGGCCGATGGTTTTGCCAACTCTGGCGGCAGCGGTCAGGAAGTTACGACGATAACCTTCCGAATTCTTCCGGAACCGCGGACGAAGAAATCACGAATCCGGTTTTCCCAATACCGGCAACCACTTGAGCACGCCGAGCGATGGCCGCGAAGCGCTCTCCGGCACCGGCATGATGCCGATGTCGGTGCCATCGGAAACCGCCAGCGCCACATACACCGCATCACCATCGGGAGCTACGCTGAAGCCATTGGTGGCGCTGGCTGCCCACGCCTCCAGACAGCGTGACGGCTGCGACTGGTCGAGCCGGCTCAGCTGCACCGCGCAGCCGCCGTCCTGGCGCAGATAGGCCACCGCGCCCTCGGCACCGAGGGCCCAGGTGCGGAAGCGCCAGCGGGTCGGCACTTCCCCGCTGAGCTCACGAAAGCTGGCCTGCGAGAGGGCGGCATCGGCCGACCACAGGCCGCCCTCCGCCAGCCGGGTGAACAACACCCGCTGCGTGGCGCGGTCGTAGCGCACCTGCGACGCACCGGGCACCTGCGCAAGGCGCCGCCAGCGGTCGCCGCCACGGTCGAACAACGACAGCGTGACCAGCCCGTCATCCTCGCTGCCGATCACGAAGACCAGGTTGGCAGTGGGGCCATAGACGGCCTGCAACGGTTCGCCGACGGGAACCGGCAGGCGCTTCCACTGCCCCTGCTCGGGCGCCACCTCGTAGATGCCCGGTCGCCCATCATCATCGCGCCCGCTGACCAGCACCTGCTGGCTGTCGGCCAACCAGTCCGGCGACTGACGTGCTTCAGGGCGAAAGCCCTCCACAGGGCGCAGCGAATCGGGCTGCCCCAGGCGTGCCCACCACAGCGCGAATGCGCCGGAGCGGTTGGAGGTGAACACCAGTTGCTGGCCATCGGGTGCGATCATCGGCTGCGCATCGCGCCCCATCGACGCGAACAGCCGCTCCTTGCGCTCGGGATGATCGAGCGGTACCCGGAACAGGCCGAACTGCGGTGCGCGGTGCACGAAGGCAAGCAGCTTGCCCATGCCGGCCACGCTCGGGCTCTGCGCATCGTCCACGCCCAGGTCCTTCAACAGGCCCGAACGCAGGTCCACCTGGTACAGCCGGGACTCGCTGTCGATCCGCCGTCCGAACACGATGGCGTGCTCGTCCAGCCAGGCCCAGCCACGCATCTCCGCACTGCCGCTGGTGATGCGGCGGGCACCGCCGCCGTCGGCGGCCATCACCCACACCCCGCCCACCTGCGGGTTACGGATGAATCCAAGCTGGTGGCCGCTGGGCGAATAGCGCGGTGCATAGTCGAAATCGCCCTCGCCGCGTTCGTAATCCAGCGCCGTCCAGCGCCCGGTCGCCAGTTCGAGGGTGCGGATGCCGGGTGCGCCATGGCGGCCGGTCATCGAGCCGAACACCAATCCGCGCCCGTCGGGCATCCAGCTGAAGCTCAGCATCTCGGCGCCATCGCACGCGGTGGCGCGGCGCGCACTGCCGCCGGTGGCGCCGACCACCAGGACCTCGCAGCTGCCATCGGCACGAAAACGTGCGAACGCGATCTCGCGCCCGTCCGGCGACCATGCCGGGAACCTGTCCTTGGCCCCGGCGGGTGCCTTCACCAGCGTCGCCGAGGTAGTGCTGCCGGTACTCTGCACCTTGAGCGTGGAGCCCCCATCGCTTTCGTCGGCAAACGCCACCAGTGCGCCGTCGGGCGACAACGCCGGGAACGTCCCGAACCCCTGTCTTGCGGTGATCAGGCGGTAGGGCCGCTGCGGACTGCCGACCACGCCGGTGCCGTCGGCCGTGGCCGCGTCCAGCGCACTCTCGGGCGCCGGGCGCTGCCACAGCAACCAGGCCATCGTCAGCGAACTGAACAGCAACAGCAGCCCCGCCGCCAGCAGCAGCCTGCGGCGTGCCCGGCGCCAGAATCCGCTGCGCGGAGGTGCCGCGGCGCTGGAGAACTCAACGACCGGCGCAGGCCCGGCCGCAGCCACCGCGCTTCCGCCAGGTTCCTGCGCCTGCGCACCGACCGCCGACGCTTCCCGCTCATCCTCCGGTTCCCATGCCACAGGGGCGCGCAGGCGATAGCCGGTCTTGGCGATCGTCTCGATGTACTCCTGTCCCTGCGGGAACGCACCGCCGGCAGACAACGCCTTGCGCAGCTGGGTCACCGCCTGGGTCAGTACGTCGTTGGTCGGCAGGGTATCGGGCCATACCTGGGCGAACAGCTCGTCGCGGGTCACCACATTGCCGGCACCGCGCGCCAACACCAGCAGCACGCCGATCGCCTTGGGGGTGAGCCGCACGCTGCGACGGGCACCGGGCGCATGCACCTCGCGCGACGGCAGGACGATCAGGCAATCGCCGATATGCAGGCGTTCAGTGTTGGAAAGATCGCTGTCGATGGGTTCCATGCCGGTCAGGGAGTAAATCGCTGGAGGGCATCGTCCTGTGCCCGCCCCCTGGTGGTGATGCCGCCAGTGAACCGCCAAATTCCGCAAATGGCGTCAACGCTATGAGCAAATGTTTCAAGGCGCGCGGATATTAGCCTATGGCAGTTACCCGTGTACCCACGCGGGACGACATCAGGCCCTCTCTCGCCGACGCAACGCACATAATCCGCTTCAGAATTCGCGCCCCCCGGGCGCGTTTTTTTATCTTCCGTTCATCCTTTGGCCAGCACGGGCCCAGGGTCGACACGCCGCAAACCCATGGGATCGCAGCGTATGCGGCCATCGACGCATCGCCACGCCATCTCCACGCGATCGCCGTCGGCGTACGCGATTCAACTAGCTGAAGAAAACCTAAAGAGGCGTTCACGGCGCGACCCGCGACAGGCACGTGATGCAGGCACGTCGTCGCTGGACAACGTGCCTGCACCCGGGCAACGCGGCATGCATGTGCCGTGCCCGGCGCATCCTCACTCGACGCGGTACACCTGCGCGCCCTGGTCGCGGAACGCCTTGGACATCTCCTCCATTCCCGCCTCGAGCGCCCGGGTGTCATCCAGTCCGTGCTCGGCCGCGTAGTCGCGCACGTCCTGGGTGATCTTCATCGAGCAGAAGTGCGGACCGCACATCGAGCAGAAATGGGCGAGCTTGTGCGCGTCCTTGGGCAGGGTCTCGTCATGGAACTCCTGTGCCTTTTCCGGATCCAGGCCGAGGTGGAACTGGTCCTGCCAGCGGAATTCGAAGCGGGCCTTGGACAGCGCGTTGTCGCGGACCTGGGCACCGGGGTGGCCCTTGGCCAGGTCGGCCGCATGCGCGGCGATCTTGTAGGCCATGATCCCATCGCGCACATCCTGGCGGTTCGGCAGTCCGAGGTGTTCCTTCGGCGTGACGTAGCAGAGCATCGCGGTGCCGTACCAGCCGATCATCGCCGCACCGATCGCGCTGGTGATGTGGTCGTAGCCCGGTGCGATGTCGGTGGTCAGCGGGCCGAGGGTGTAGAACGGCGCCTCGCCGCACTCGCGCAGCTGCTTGTCCATGTTTTCCCTGATCAGCTGCATCGGCACGTGGCCGGGGCCTTCGATCATGGTCTGCACGTCGTGCTTCCAGGCGACCCTGGTCAGTTCGCCCAGCGTTTCCAGCTCGCCGAACTGCGCCGCGTCGTTGGCATCGGCGATGCACCCGGGGCGCAGGCCATCGCCCAGCGAGAAGGCCACGTCATAGGCCTTCATGATTTCGCAGATATCCTCGAAATGGGTGTAGAGGAAGTTCTCCTTGTGGTGCGCCAGGCACCACTTGGCCATGATCGAGCCGCCGCGCGAAACAATGCCGGTGGTGCGCTTCGCGGTCAGCGGCACGTAGCGCAGCAGCACGCCGGCGTGGATCGTGAAGTAGTCCACGCCCTGCTCGGCCTGCTCGATCAGGGTGTCGCGGAAGATCTCCCAGGTCAGTTCCTCGGCGCGGCCATCGACCTTCTCCAGCGCCTGGTAGATCGGCACCGTGCCGATCGGCACCGGCGAGTTGCGGATGATCCACTCGCGGGTTTCATGGATGTGTCTGCCGGTGGACAGGTCCATCACCGTGTCGCCGCCCCAGCGGATCGCCCACACCAGCTTCTCCACCTCCCCGGCGATGCCCGAGGACACCGCGCTGTTGCCGATGTTGGCGTTGATCTTGGTGAGGAAGTTGCGACCGATGATCATCGGCTCGCTTTCCGGGTGGTTGATGTTGCAGGGCAGGATCGCGCGGCCGCGGGCGATTTCGTCGCGCACGAACTCGGGGGTGATGCGGGGCGGAATGGCGGCGCCGAAGTGCTCGCCCGGGTGCTGCTTCAGCAGATGCGCTTCGTGCACCGCCTCCAGCCGCTGGTTCTCGCGGATCGCGACGAACTCCATCTCCGGGGTGATGATGCCGCGACGCGCGTAGTGCATCTGGGTGACGTTGGCGCCGGCGCGCGCACGGCGCGGCAGGCTGCGCGCGGGAAAGCGCACCGCGTCGAGCGCCGGATCACGCTCGCGGCCACGGCCGAACGCCGAACCGAGCTGCTCCACGCATTCGCTGTCGCCGCGCTCCTCGATCCATGCGCTGCGCAGCGCCGGCAGGCCGGCGCACAGGTCGATCCGCACGTCCGGATCGGTGTACGGGCCGGACGTGTCGTACACGGTGACCGGCGGGTTGTGCTCGCCGCCGAACAGGGTGGGCGTGCGGGTCAGCACGATCTCGCGCATCGGCACACGCAGGTCCGGGCGCGTGCCGGGCACGTGGATCTTGCGTGAGCCGGGGATCGGCTGCGTGACCGATCCGGATAGTTGCTGTGCCTGCTGCTGCAGGGCGGAAAGCGGTGCATTCATCGGGCGTCGTCCTGTTGGAGGCCCGCGCGGATGCACGGGCCGGACGAAGCGGAGGCGCATTGCCGCCGGCCCATGGACGCACCTTGGGCAGGCGTCCACGCGACGGGGCAATGCGAAGCTTCCCTACGCCGGTATCAACCGGATCAGGTTCCAAGGGACTGTCTCAACCGTGGCGACATGGCCGCGGTACCCCCGCTTCGGGCGGCATTAGAACATGAAGCGGCCACATGGGTGGAAAACGCGGCCGATGCGTGGCCATGCCCGTTCCGGCGCGGCGGGCCGGGGCCACTAACGGAATCGTGACATCGCATTCAGTAGGATGCGCCGCCGCCGCATTCATGCGGCCCCGTGCCGCCGTGCCGGCACCGCCTCTTCCGCGCCTGTTCGTGGCCGGTTCCGTTGCAAGCCCTGGCTCGCTCCCCCATCCCCAGATCGGAGAAGCTCCTCCATGGTGTTTCGTGTTTCCATCGCGCTGGTCGCCGTACTGGTGCTGCTGGCCGGCATCGCCCCCGGCCCGTTCAACGACGTGGTGCAGGCCGCGCTGGCCGAGGTCGTGCGCAGCGTCGGCTGGCTGTACCTGCTGATCGTGTTCCTGACGTTGAGCTTCCTGCTGTATCTGGCGTTCGGCCGCTTCGGCAACCTGCGCATCGGTGGCGAGGACGCCGAACCGGACTTCTCCCGCGCCAGCTGGCTGGCGATGCTGTTCGCCACCGGCATGGGCATCGGCCTGGTGTTCTGGGGCGCGGCCGAGCCGATCTCGCATTTCGCCACGCCGCCCGAGGGGCTGGCGCCGCAGAGCGTGGACGCGGCGCGTGCGGCGATGCGCTACGCATTCTTCCACTGGGGCCTGCACCCATGGGCGATCTACGCGCTGATCGGGCTGGCGATGGCCTGGTTCCAGTACAATCGCAACGGCCGCGGCCTGGTCAGCGACATGCTGCAGCCGCTGATCGGCCGCCATCACCGCGGCGCCATCGGCCACGCGGTCAACATCGCCGCGGTCGTGGCCACCGCGATCGGCGTGGCCACCACGCTGGGCTTCGGCACCATCCAGATCGCCGCCGGCGTGCAGCGCGTGTTCGGCATCACCGCCAGCGTTACCGTGCAGCTGGTCATCATCGCCACCGCATTCGTGCTGTACATGGCCTCGACCCTGAGCGGCGTGGACCGCGGCATCAAGTGGTTGTCCAACTGCAACCTGCTGCTGGCGGCACTGCTGCTGGCCGCGGTGCTGGTACTGGGCCCGAGCGGCTTCATCTTCGACACCTTCACCACCACGCTCGGCGCCTACCTCAACCAGCTGGTGACGATGAGCCTGCGCATGTCGCCGTTCTCCGGCAGCACCTGGGTGGCCGACTGGACGATCTTCTACTGGGCCTGGTGGATCGCCTGGGCGCCGTTCGTGGGCGCGTTCATCGCCCGCGTGTCGCGTGGGCGCAGCGTGCGCGAGTTCGTGGTCGGCGTGGTGCTGGCGCCGACACTGCTCGGCTTCCTGTGGTTCTCGGTGTTCGGCGGCAGCGCGCTTTGGGCGCAGCTCACCGGCCATGCCGACCTGCTGCAGGCGCTGGGCAACGGCTACGAGACGGTACTGTTCGCGCTGTTCGACAGCCTGCCCGGCGGCGTGCTGTTGTCGGCGGTGGCACTGGTGCTGCTGGTGATCTTCTTCGTCACCTCGGCCGATTCAGCGGTGCTGGTGCTGGCCAGCATGTCCACCGACGAGGCCGGCGACCCGCCGCCGGCGCGCAAGGCGGTATGGGGCGTGGCCGTGGCGCTGATCGCCGCGGTCCTGCTGCTGGCCGGCGGGCTGGACGCGCTGCAGGGCATGATCACGATTGCCGCCCTGCCGTTCGCGCTGCTGATGGTGGTGGTGATGGTCTGCCTGTACCGCGTGCTGGACCTGGAATACCAGCTCGAGCGGCGCCGCGCGCAGCGCGCGCGGCATGCGGTGCAGGCCTGGATCGAACGCGAGATGGCCGCGCAGGACGACGCCCGCACCGCGGCGCGGGCACCGGAGCGCGACTGACGCCCTGCCCCGGCGACGCGCGCGGCGGGCGCCTCAGTAGCCCGCCGCCTGGCCGTCCTTGCGGCTTTCCGACGCACCGTAGTACACGCCGGTCATCGGGTCGCGCATGATCGCCTGGTAGCCGCCGTACGGGCCATCGGCGAACACCACGCGGTGGCCCTTGCGCATCAGCGCGCGGATGGTCTCGTAGGGGAACCCGGTCTCCAGGTTGACCTCGCCGCCATCGCGCATCGCCGTGCCCTGCCCGGTCGGCTCGGTGGAACCCTCGTGCTGGATGCGCGGCGCGTCGCCGGCTTCCTGCAGGTTCATGCCGAAGTCCACCAGGTTCATCACGATCTGCGCATGGCCCTGCGGCTGCATCGCCCCGCCCATCACGCCGAAGCTGGCGAACGGCTTGCCGTCGCGGGTGATGAAGGCCGGGATGATGGTCTGGAACGGACGCTTGCCCGGCGCATAGCCGTTGGGATGGTTGTCCTGCAGCACGAACATCTCGCCGCGGTCCTGCAGGATGAAGCCCAGCCCCGGCGGCGCCATGCCGCTGCCCATGCCGCGGTAGTTGGACTGGATCAGCGAGACCATCATGCCGTCGGCATCGGCCACGGTCATGTAGATGGTGTCGCCCTCCTCCAGTTGCTTCGGCGTACCCGGCTGCGCTTCCTTCAGCGCCGAGTCCATTGAGATCAGCGCGCGCCGCCGGGCGGCATAGTCCTTGGACACCAGCCGCTGTACCGGCGCCGGCGAGAATGCCGGATCGGCGTAGAAGCGCGCGCGATCGGCGAAGGCCAGCTTCTTTGCCTCGACGAACAGGTGCACGTGCTCGGGCGAGCCGAACGGGATCTTCGTGAAGTCGTAGCCTTCCAGGATGTTGAGGATCTGCAGCGCGGCGATGCCCTGGCTGTTGGGCGGCAGTTCCCACACGTCGTAGCCGCGGTAATTGCTGCTTACCGGCTCGACCCATTCGCCATGGTGGCCGGCCATGTCCTCATAGGAAAGGAAACCGCCGTTGGCCTTGAAATAGGCGTCGATGGTGCGGGCGATGTCGCCCTTGTAGAACGCGTCGCGGCCGCCGTCGGCGATCTTCTGCAGGGTGTCGGCAAGGTTAGGGTTGCGCCACAGCTCGCCCTTGCGCGGCGCCCGGCCGTCGACGGTGAACTGTTCCTTGAAGCCGGGGTACTGCGACAGGCGCGGCACCGAGCGGTCCCAGTAGTACGCGATCACCTCGGCCACCGGGTGGCCGTCGCGCGCATAGCGGATCGCCGGAGCCAGGTTGTCGGCCATTGGTTTGCGCCCGAAGCGCGCGTGCAGCGCGAACCAGCCATCGACCGCACCCGGCACCGACACCGGCAGCGGCCCGGTGGCCGGGATCTCCTTGAGCCCGCGGCGCTGGAACTCGGCCAGGGTGAGCGACTTCGGCGAGCGGCCCGAGCCGTTGTAGCCATGCAGCTTCTGCGTCTTCGGGTCCCACACGATGGCGAACAGGTCGCCACCGATGCCGTTGCCGGTCGGCTCCATCAGGCCGAGCGCGGCGTTCGCGGCGATCGCCGCGTCCACCGCCGAGCCGCCGGATTTCATCACGTCCAGCGCGATCTGCGTGGCCAGTGGCTGCGAAGTCGCGGCCATCGCATGCGGCGCGATCACTTCCGAACGGGTGGCAAAGCCCGGCCCGGTGATGCGGTCGGCGGCATGCAGGGCAGGAATGGCAAGACAGGACAGCAGCAACAGCGGCAGGCGTTTCATCGGCGGAACCGGCAACCAGGACGGATGCCGACGATAACCGGGCCACCGCTGCCTGCGCATGTGCCACCCCATACGCCACCGTGTCCACATCCAGGCATCGCGCCCCGCGCGGCGCGGGTACAGCATCCGCCGCTGCACGCAGGATGACCGGCGCGGTGCTCTTACGTTCCTCTTACGTCCGTGCCCTATCACGTTGCCCCGAAACAACACACGCCTGCCGGTGCCCGCTGCACCGGTGGGCAGCGCAGGTTTCCATCAAAGGGGCAATCCAATGCAAATGTCTTCCCAGCGCCGCCAGGGCGGCTTCACCCTCGTCGAGATGGCCGTGGTGCTGGTCATCATCGGCGTGATCATCGGCGCGGTCATGATCGGCCGCGACGTGCAGCGCAACGCCGAGTACACCCGCATCAAGCAGAAGTTCGTCGACCAGTGGGTGGTCACCTACAACAGCTACCACCAGCGCTACGGCGCGCCGATCGGCGACAACCAGTCCGCGCCGCAGCTGATGGTCAATGGTAGCCACTTCACCGGCTTCTCCGGCGGCGACATGAGCCAGAACGCCACCGAACCGGCGCTGATCTGCTCCGGCACCGATGCGCTGCCGACCAGCAACGGCCTGACCCGCACCCGCGAGGGCGACACCGGCTTCGACCTGCGCGACCTGGTGCGCAAGGCCGGCATCACCCTGCCGCCGGGCCGCGGCGAGGGCAAGGAAGACCGCTACGCCTACCTGGACACCAACGGCAACCCGCAGGAAATCCGCGTGTGCTTCGGCTGGAACCGGCCCGGCACGCTGTGGGGCTCGGGCAACTCGATGATCATCACCGGGCTGACCCCGGACCTGGCGCGCGCGCTGGACCAGATGATCGACGGCAAGCCCGACGCCAGCAACGGCGCCTTCCGCCAGGTCGGCATCCAGGCCCGTACCGCCACCGCATCCGGCGGCGCGACCTCGGCCAACGCCATCGGCGCCGAATGGGGCGGCAACAACACCGGTTCGATGTCCTCGGCCGTCACCGACGGCCAGACCTTCGGCACCGGCAGCGACGACGACCAGGTCATGACCGTCGTCGCCAGCTACAAGATGAACCAGTAAGCCGATGCGCCGGCCCTCCCTGCTCGCACGCCTGCGCCACTCGCGCCGCACCTCGCTGCTGCTGTTCGCCGCCACCCTGGCTTCGCTGGTGGTGGCGGCGGTGTGGTTCATCAAGGAACGCTCGGCCCTGGCCGACGCCTACCAGCGCCTGGGCGACCGCAACCAGTTGTTGTCCGAGGCCAAGGTGCGCGAACAGGAGACGCGGCTGCGCGTGGAGCACGCCAACTCCGCGCGCCAGCTGCTGGCCAGCGCCCAGGCCAACGGCCTGGTGCCGGGCGCATGGGGCGAACGCCTGATCAACCTGCGCCAGAGCCAGATGCACCGCGAGGAAGCGCTGCCGCTGCTGGCCACCGTGCAGCGCTCGCCCGACCACCTGTTCGGCGCCGAATCCTTCGAGATCGCCGTCACCCATCCGGACGAGGGGCTGTTCGACCCGCCCGGCAGCCTCGACCGCCGGCCCGCGCCGCTGTCGCTGACCCTGCGCGGCAGCCTGCTGTTCCAGACCGCCGACGACGCCGGCACCCACGGGAATCCCCTGCCATGAGCCTGCTCCACGTCATCCAGCAACAGGGCCACTGGCTGCTGTTCGACGGCGCCACCGTCACCCGCAGCGAGGGCCGCCCGCGGCTGGCCGGCGCTGCGGTGGTGGTCAGTGATTTCGAGAATGCGGTCAGCAACGTCATTTCGCTCGAAGGCAGCCCCGCGCATGCGGTGGCCCTGATCGAACGACGGCTGCGTTCGGACGGCATGATCGACGGCGAAAGCAAGATCCTGATCCACCGCACGCGCAGCATCGGCGCCGGCTACCAGACCCTGTTCACCGCGGTCCCGCTGGACCTGTGGCAGCAGACGTATGCCTGGGCCGAGGCGCAGCCGGACCATTGCCTGCTGATTCCCTTCACCTCGCTGCTGTTCAAGTCGCTCAAGCCGGGCGTGGGGCTGGTACTGCAGTCCGGTCGCCAGGTCAGCGTGCTGGCCGTGCTCAAGCACGACATGATCTACCGCACCGCGCTGGCCTACAGCGAAGACCCGTCGGACATGGCGATGACCGTCGGCGCGCTCGCCGAGCAGTTCGCCGAGGACCTCGGCAACGGCGAGGACAGCCTGGAGCCGCTGGCCCTGCAATGGTGCCCGGTACTGGTGCCGCGCCCGGACGAAGGCCAGCCTTGGAGCGACGACGCACTGCGCGAGGTCTTTGCCGTGCGCAGCGGCCTGCGGGTCGACAGCGTGCCGCTGCGCGTGGTGCGCGACGAGCATGGCAACGAATACCGCAGCGGCATCGGCTGGATCCAGTCCCAGGCCCGGCCGGGCATCGCCATCAACCCGGCATCCAGCCGCCTGGCCTGGAGCGCCGAGTCGCTGTTGCCGATAGCCAGCGCCGCGTCGCTGGTGTTCACCCTGATCCTCGCCGCGCTGGGCGCCCGCTGGGCGCTGACCGGCAGCGAGGCCAGCGCCCGTGCCGACCAGGTGGGGACCGAGATCGAGGCGATCGAGCAACGCATCGCCGCGATGCAGGCGCAGCAGGCCATGCCCGAGGGCTTCGCCAGCGTGCAGGCGTTCATCGAACGCGCCACGCGCCTGCATGACGGCGCCGATCCCAGCGCCAGCCTGGCCCAGGTGCGCGATGCCGCCGCCGGGCAGGTGCGCATCCTGCGGGTGAAGCTGGAAGAGCCGCCAGCCGCACCGCGCAATCCCGGCATGCCGGCCGCACCCACCCCGCCGCCGGGCGACTACACGCTGCGCGTGGACGGCGTGGCCGATCCCTGGCGCGGCACGCCGGGAATGCAGGTCCCGGCCTTCGTCGAAGGCCTGCGCCGGGCCGGGTTCGACCCGCAGCCCGTCGACCCGCAGGGCGGTGGCATGAACACCCGTTCGGCCGGCGGCTTCTTCTCCTACCTGCTCAAGCGCCCGTCGGTTCCGGCGGCAGAGGTCCGTCCATGAAGATCAAGTTCATCGCCGCCTTCGCGCTCGTGGTCTGGCTGGCGGTCACCGGCTGGCTGGCGACGATGGTCGTGGTCAAGCCCGCCGTGCTGCAGCTGGGCAACGATGCCGACGAAACCGCCGCCATGGTGGAACTGCGCGGCGCCATCGCCCACAACCAGAAGATGCAGGCGCAGGTCGAACGGCTGCGCCGCAGCGCCCCCATCGGCGACGGCCAGCCCCTGCTGGCCCTGCCGCTGGCCACGCCGCCCGCCAGCGAAGGCGGCCCGTCGTCCGCCCTCGCTGGCGGTGCGGAAACGGCCGTCGCGCACGCCGTCTCGCTGGTGCTGATCACCAATGGCCGCCCCAGTGCGGTCATCGACGGCCAGCGCGTGCAGCGCGGCTCGCGGCTGGCCAGCGGTGCGCGCGTGGACGCCATCGGCCCGGACTGGGTGCGCATCCGCAACGCCGCCGGCGAGCTGGCCACGCTGCCGGTGCCCTCGCCCTATGGCAACGGCACGGGGGAACGTCGATGAACGCCCGCTACAGGAAGCCCCTGCTGTGGGGTGCAGGCCTGATCGCCGGCGGCACCCTGGCGATCCTGGCGGTGCGGCATTTTGGCGGCGACGCCGCGCCCGCCGCCCCGGTGGCGGCCGCGGCACAAGCCCAACCGGCCGCCGCCGAACCGCAGGCCGCGCAAGCGGGTGCGGACACGCCGCCGTGGATGCAGGCCGAAGAACCCGCGGCCGCCGGCACCGCCATACAACGCGCCGCGGCCACCGCGTCGCCGCCTGCCGCCGCCACGGCCACGGACATCCACCGCTCGCTGGCCGACATCCGCCTGAAATCCGGCAACAACATGCGCATGGCCGACGACCTGCTGGCCCAGCTCGACCAGCTGGAGAAATCCGGCAAGGCGCCCGCGGACGTGCGCCTGGACGCACTGCGCAACAACCTGCTGATCGCCAAGCGCGCGCAGGCCCTGGCCGTGGAGCTGGCCGAGTCCACGCAGAAGCCGGACAGCCCGGCGCAGCGCCAGCGCAATGCCGCCATCCTGGCCGAACTGCAGCAGATGCAGGGCCAGCTGCGCTACGACGTGGCGCCGGCCAACCTGCCCGCGGCACCGGGCCGGGCGCAGTGACATGCAGCCACGCCACCGCCCCGCACGGCTCGGCCCCGGCACCCGCAGCGGCTTTTCGCTGGTGGAGCTTGCGGTGGTCGTCAGCGTGCTCGGGCTGCTGACCATGACCGCGCTGTCAGCCTTCGACAATCTCGGCCAGGCACGCCGCCACAATGCCGCCCGCGCCCATGCGGAGACCGCACGGCAGGCGCTGCACGCCTTCGCGCTGCGCAACAAGCGGCTGCCCTGCCCCGACCAGTCGAGCACCGGCGACACCGGCTTCGAGGGCAGCAACGGCACCTGCAGCGCCAACGGCAATGTCGGCTGGCTGCCCTATGCCAGCCTCGGGCTGGACGTTCCGGTACGCGGCGAACGCCTGCGTTATGGCGTGCATCGCGGGACCGCCAGCACCGACCTGGTGGTACCGGTACGCGAATCGGCCGACCAGCCCGACCTGGAGTACGCCGGCGGCTTCGGCTCGGCGCTGTCGCGCATCGTCGCCGCCAACACCATCGCCCCGCTGCCCAGCCAGCCGCACTACATCAGTGGCGGCACGCCCACGCAGTGCGCCGGCGGTGGTACCGGCACGCGCATGGTCAACCCCGCCTTCGTGCTGGTGGCCCCGGTCGGCGCGCGCGACGGCGGCAGTGGCGATGCCGCTTTCGATGGCGCCAACAACCGCGCTTTCGCCCAGGGCAACGGCACCTGCGTCACCCCTCCCGACTACCCCGGCGATGAGCGCTACGACGATCTCGTCGTCGCCGAAAGCGCCACCGCCCTGCTCGGCTGGCTGATGGCCACCACGCGCTGACCGCCGATGCCCTTCCCTCTGCCTTCCACCGCATCCTTCCAAGGTACAGAACCGATGAATCCCAACGCCCGCACCGCCCGCGTCCCACGCCGCCCCACGGTCAGAACGCTCGTCAGCGCGATCGGCGCGTTGGCGCTGACCGCCTGCAGCAACATGCCGCCACGCAGCGTCCAGGAGCTCCCGCCGACCGAGTACAAGGCGCTGGAGCGCAGCGGCAACGCCATCGTCGAGGAATCCAGGAAGCTCGCCAGCCAGCAGGACCGCATGCGCGAACAGGTCGAGCAGCGCCTGCAGCAGCAGGCCGACGCCGTCGCGCCGGTGGCGCCGGCCTACGACCCGCTGGAAAACACCGTGGTCAGCATCAGCATGTTCAACGCCGACGTCGGCCAGCTGCTGTGGGCGCTGGCCGACGAGCTGAAGATGAACCTGATCGTCGACCCGCAGGTGCTGGAGCAGCGCCAGCGCACCAGCCTGCACCTGCGCAACGTCAGCGCACGCGAGGTCTACAACCACATCCTCGACGCGTTCGACCTGCACGGCGAGATCCGCGGCGGCGCGCTGGTGGTGGGGCAGATGCGCGAACGCATCTTCAACGTCGACCTGCTCAACTCCAGCACCTCCTTCGACCTGTCCACCGGCGGCGACGTGTTCGGTGCTGGCATCCAGAGTGCCGGCGGCGGCGGCCAGTCGCTGCGCGGCACGCTCACCATGAGCGGCAGCGTCGGCAAGGACAACGACCCCTACAAGCAGCTGGACGCCGCGATCAAGGTGATCCTGGGCAGCGACGAACAGGCCACCACCGCCGGCGGACCGGATGCGCCGCCGGCGCCGGAAAAGAGCCGCTACAGCCTGGATCCCAGCTCCGGCACGCTGTTCGTCCGCGCCCGCCCGTCGCAGATCCGCGCGGTGGAGGAGCTGGTCGGCCACACCACCAGCAAGATGCGCCGCCAGGTCCTGGTCGAAGCGCAGATCCTGGACGTGTCGCTCAACGACAACTTCCAGTACGGCGTGGACTGGAACCTGCTGCGCAACCGCGTTGCCGGCATCTACGGCGACAGCCCGGCCACCATCGCGCCGATGCCCGGCACGCCCGCCAATCCCGACCTCGGCATCCCGGAAAACCCCAACCTGCTGCCGTACCAGCGCTATGGCCGCTATGGCGACCAGGCCCGCAACATCATCTTCCCCAACCAGACGCTGGGCTCGGTGGCCGGGCGCGGGCTGGGCATCAGCTACCTGACGGACACCTTTTCGGCCGCGCTCAACGCGCTGCGCACCTTCGGCAACGTCAAGGTGCTGTCCAACCCCAGCGTGCGCGTGCGCAACGGCAGCCCGGCCTACCTGAGCGTGGGCTCCAACATCCGCTACGTCACCAAGTCCACCAGCAACTTCTCCAACACCGGTGGCGGCAGCGCCTACAACCAGTCCACCGACATCCAGACCGATTCGCTGTTCTCCGGCGTGGTGATCGGCGTGGCCCCGGTCGTGCACGACAACGGCGGCGTCGAACTGCTGGTGCACCCGATGCAGACCGAGGTGGTGCCCGGCAGCCTGGAACTGCAGAAGTTCCCCAACGGCAACGCCGTCACCCTGCCGGTGGTCAACGTCAAGGGCATCACCACCACGCTCAACCTGCGCGATGGCGACACCGTGCTGCTCGGCGGCCTGATCGACCAGAAAGCCAACCTCAACGACAGCGGCATCCCCGGCCTGTCCGACGTGCCGGCCTTCGGCAAGCTGTTCGGCTCGCGCGCCAAGCAGCAGAGCACCCGCGAACTGGTGCTGGTGCTGCGGGTGAAGGTGATATGAGCCTGATCCACGACGCGCTGCGGGAACAGGACGGGCCGGCGCTGCCGGTGCGCCCGGCGCCCCGCGCGTCCTGGTGGGCACGGCAGTCGCCGCGCGCGCGCGGCACCGCGCTGTTCGCGGCGGCCGGCCTGGGCGGCTTCGTACTGGCCGGTGCGGTGCTGCTTGGGCTCGGCGGACGCGGTACCAGCGCACCGCCGGCGCACGCCGCCGAGGCGCCCGCCCCGGCACTGCCCGCCACCGCGCCCGTCGTCACGCTTCCCACGACGGCCAGCGCGCCGCCGCCCTCCATGCCGGACGTGATCCACGCACCCGCCGCGGCGCCGGCAACGGCGAGTGCCGCGGTGCCGCGGCCGGCGCAATCGCCGGATCCCGCGCCGCCCGCCATCGCCGTGCAGGAACCGCCCGTGGCCGACACCCACGCCGCCAGCACGGCGGTTGCTGCTGTGCCGGTCGCCGCCACTCCGGCCCCCGCCCGCACCGCGCCGCAGCCGATGGCCACAGCCAGCGAAGGCACCGCGCCCGCCATCCGCATCGAGGTCGAACGCCGCAACGGCGCGGCACCCGCCGATGGTGGCCGTGACGGCCGCGCGGTGGAACAGGCCGTGGCCGACGTCGAGCGCGCAATGGCCGGCGGCGACCTGGCCAACGCCCGCCAGGCGCTGGCGCGGCTGGATGGCCTGCTGGCGCCCGAAAGCCTGACCCTGCTGCGCATGCAGGCCTGGGTCGCGCACGCCGGCAACGACACCGCACGGGCCGAAACGCTGTACCGCAGGATCGCCGAGCGGGTTCCCGAAGACGTCAATGCCGGCGTCAACATCGCCCTGCTCGACGCCCGCCGCGGCGATGCCGACGCCGCCCGCACGCGGCTGGTGCGGCTGTCCGGGCGCCATCCGCGCTCGCCGCAGGTCGCCCGTGCGCTGGCCGAACTGGGCAGCACCGCGCCATGAACCCGGCCCTCGCCCGCCACCTGCAGACGCTGGGACTGGAACGCGCGCCGTTCCCACCCACGCCCGATGCGGCGGCGTGGTTCCAGACCGCACGGCTGGAGACCGAGCGGGTCGAAGCGGCGCACTGCCTGCGCACCCGCGCCGGATTCGTGCTGCTGACCGGCGAGATCGGCACCGGCAAGAGCACCTTCCTGCGCCGGCTGCTCGGCGCGCTCGGCGGCGAGGGCATGGTCACCTCGCTGGTGTTCAACACCTTCCTGCAGGGCCCGGACCTGCTGGCCGCGGTGCTGCGCGATTTCGGGCTGGAAGCGCGCGGCACCCCGGCGGCGGACATCGACACGCTCAACCGCTTCCTGGTCAAGCAATGGCGCGCGCAGGTCACCTGCGTGCTGATGATCGACGACGCGCAGAACCTGACCCTGGAAAGCCTGGAGCTGCTGCGCCTGCTCACCAACCTGGAGACCGGCCAGGAGAAGCTGCTGCAGATCGTCCTGGCCGGGCAGCCGGAGCTGCGCGACAACCTGGAGCAACCCGGCATCCGCCAGCTGACCAGCCGCATCTGCAAGCACGTGCAGCTCGACGTCCTGGCCGCCGACGAAGTACAGCGCTACGTGCACTGCCGCCTGGATGCGGCCGGCAACCCCAGCCCCGGCATCCGCCTGCGCGCCGATGCCGCGCAGGCGCTGCACCGCGCCAGCGGCGGCAACCCGCGGCGCATCCACCAGATCATGGACCGCTGCCTGTACGGCCTGTACGCGTTGCCGGCGCATGCGCGGGTGATCGATCCGGCACTGGTGCGCACCGCCGCCGCCGAGGCCGGCGCCCACCCCCTGGCCCGCCGCCTGCGGCGTGCCAGGCCGTCACTGGCGACCGCCGCCTCGCTCACCGGGGCGCTCGCCGCCACCGTGCTTTTCCTGGCCCTGCGCGGCACCGACTCGCGCGCCGAGGACACGCCGCCCACGCCCGTGCCGGCGCAGTCCAGCGGCCCGTCCACCCGTGCCGATGACGCCGACTGGAACGCCTGCCTGCGCCGCCTCGGCCAGGCCGACGTGCAGGTGCAGGCGGTCACCGATACCTGGCTGGCACAGGTGCCCACGCGCGACGGCCTGTGCCTGCGCCAGCTGGCCGGCGGCTGGCAGGCGGGATGGCGCACGCGGCTGCGCGCGGAGGATTTCCTTGCCGCGCAGGACCAGCATGCGCGCGTGCGTGCGGTGCAGGCGCTGCTGCATGCCGAAGGCCTGTACACCGGCACCCTCGACGGCCTGTACGGGCCGCGGATGCGCGCGGCCATCGCGCACTTCCAGCAACGCAGCGGGCTGCCCGCCAGCGGCGCGCCCGACCCGGCGACCCTGTTCCTGTTCGACACCCTGCTGGCGGCCCCCGCCGCCACCTCGTCCACTTCCCCGGAAACGCAACACCATGGCAACGGTTGATCCCACCCC
>NZ_LDJO01000068.1 GCF_001431595.1 Stenotrophomonas acidaminiphila | reverse complement strand
GCGCTGCGCGAGCAGGTCTACCGGCGCCTGTTCGAGCGCGGACCGCTGTGGCTGCGGCGCCAGCGCAGCGGTGAACTGGGCGAGCTGCTGCTCGCCCATGGCGACGCCATCGAGGGCTACTACGCCGGGTTCCAGCCGGTCCGTGTCGAGGTGATGGTGGTGCCACTGCTGATCGTGGCAGCGGTGGCCTGGGTCGACTGGACGGTGGCGCTGATCCTGCTGTGCACCGGGCCGCTGGTGCCGGTGTTCATGATGCTGGTGGGGCTGGGCGCGGAAGCGGCCGGTCGCGAGCAGCTGCAGGAACTGGCGCGCATGGGTGGGCATTTCGCAGACCGCATCAAGGGCCTGGGCCTGTTGCGTCTGTACGGGCGTGGCGAGGACGAACTGGCCGGTATCGCCGCCGCCGCGGAGGGCGTGCGCGTACGCACCATGAAGGTGCTGCGCATCGCCTTCCTGTCCTCCACCGTGCTCGAGTTCTTCGCCTCGGTGAGCGTGGCGATGGTGGCCCTGTACCTGGGCCTGAGCTACCTGGGCATGCTGGCGCTGCATGCCACGGTGCCGACGCTGGGCGCGGGCGTGTTCTGCCTGCTGCTGGCGCCGGAGTTCTATGCGCCGCTGCGGCGCCTGGCCACGCACTATCACGACCGCGCCAACGCGCTGGCCGCCGCCACCGAAGTCGAGCGCCTGCTCGACGGCGGCGACCCGGCGGCGGATGCCACCGTGCCCGTGCCCGCCGTGCGCGTGCCGGAACCGGCGCAGGCGCGGGCGCCGCTGCTGGCGGCGGCGGCGCTGGTGCTGCGCCCAATCGGTGCCGGCCACGACGTGGTGACGGATTTCTCGCTGGACATCGATGCGGGACAACGCCTGGCCCTGGTCGGGCCCAGTGGCAGCGGCAAGAGCACCGTGCTGGAGGCGCTGGCGGGCTGGTTGCCACCGCGCGGTGGGCGCATCGCGCTGCGCGACGGCGTGCGCGTGGGCTACGCCGGGCAGCGTCCATACCTGTTCCACGGTTCCATCGCCGACAACCTGCGCCTGGCCGATCCCGGCGCCAGCGACGCGCGGCTGCGCGCGGTGGCCGAGGCCGCGCAGGTGATGCGCTTCGCCGCGCAGTTGCCCAAGGGACTGGACACGGTGATCGGCGAACGGGGGTTCGGCCTGTCCGGTGGCGAGGCCCGGCGCATCGGGCTGGCGCGGCTGCTGCTGCGCGATCCGGACCTGTTGCTGCTGGACGAGCCCACCGCCTTCCTGGATCCGCGGACCGAGGCCGACCTGCTGCAGTCGCTGGCCTGTTTCACCCGTGGCCGCGCGGTGCTGATGGCCACCCACAGCGCGCCGGCGATGCAGTGGGCCGATCGCGTGGTGCGGCTGCATGAGGAGGTGCGCGCATGAGCGGCGACGATTCCCTGCGCGCGGTGTTCGCGCGGCATCGCGTACGGCTGCTGCTGGCGGTGGTCCTGCTGTTGCTGACGATGCTGGCCGGGGTCGGCCTGCTGGGGCTGTCCGGCGGCTTCCTGACCGCCGCCGCGCTGGCCGGGGCGCTGGGCGCAGGGACCACCTTCAACTTCTTCTCGCCCTCGGCGGGGATCCGCGCCCTGACCTTCGTGCGCATCGTTTCGCGCTACTTCGAGAAGCTGGTCGGCCATGACGCGACCCTGCGCATCGCCCGCGACCTGCGGGTGTGGTTCTTCCGCCGGGCGTTGCCGCTGGCGCCGGCACGCCTGGGCGGAACGCGTACCGGCGAACTGCTCGCGCGGCTGATGTCCGATATCGGCGAGGTCGATGGCCTGCTGGTGCGCGCGGTGGGGCCGCTGCTGGCGCTGGCCGGCATCGCCGTGGCCAGCATCGCCGTGGCCGCCGCCATCCATTGGCCGGCGGCGGTGGCGTTGCTGCTGCTGTCGCTGCTGATCGGCATCGGCGTGCCGTTGCTGGCGGTGCACAGCGGCGACGCGGGCGAAGCCGAGCGCGCGCGGCATCGTACCCGGCTGCGCACGCTGGCCTACGAAGGCCTGGAAGGCGCCGCCGACCTTGCCGCGCTGGACGCGCGCGATGCCTGGCGCGCACGCGTCGACGGCGCGGCACGCCAGCTCGCCGGCGACGACCACCGCCGCCGCGGCCGCCTGATCGCCGGCAACGTGCTGCACTCGGCCTGTGCCGGGCTCGGCCTGCTGGCAATGCTGTGGCTGGCGCTTTCCGCCTTCCAGGACGGCCGGGTGACGGCGCCGCTGGCCGCCGCGCTGGTGTTCCTGACCGTGGCGTTGCTGGAAGTCGCGGCCGGGTGCGGGCTGGCCTGGCAGGCGCTGCAGTCGGCACGCATATCGGCCGGGCGCCTGCAGGCCATCGTCGAGCAGCCGCCCTCGGTATCCGACCCGGCGCATCCGCGTCCGGTGCCGGCGCCGCCGGCCACGCTTTCGTTCGAGCAGGTGGTGTTCGCCTGGCCCGGGGAGAGCCGGCGCGTGCTCGACGGCATCGACCTGCAGATACGGCCCGGCGAGCGCATCGCCATCGGCGGTGACAGCGGCTGCGGCAAGACCACGCTGTCGGCCCTGCTGCTGCGGCTGTGGGACCCGCAGGTGGGGGCGGTGCGCTGGGGCGGGGTGGACCTGCGCGAGGTCGCGCAGGACGATTGGCATCGCCATGTCGCCTGGTTGCCGCAGGGCGCGCCGGTGTTCGCCGGCAGCATCGCCGACAACCTGCGCCTGGGCCAGCCGCAGGCCGACGAGGCGCGGTTGTGGGCGGTGCTCGAACAGGTAAGGCTGGGCGACTGGGCGCGCCGGCAGGGCGGGTTGTCGGCCTGGGTCGGCGAGAACGGCGCCACCATGTCCGCAGGCCAGGCGCGCCGCCTGGCGATGGCACGCGCGTTGCTGCGCGACGCCCCGCTGATGGTGCTGGACGAACCGACCGAAGGCCTGGACGTGGATACCGCCGAGGCGCTGCTGGTCGACATGGCCGCGGCCCTGGGCCCGCGCAGCCTGCTGATGATCACCCACGGCCACCTGCCCGACGGGGTGGTGCACCGCCAGTACCGGTTGCAGCGGGGGCGTCTGCTGGAAGTGGGTGGCGAGGCGCAGGGCTGAGGCCGGCAGGAACCGGGTGCCGGCCGCGACCGGCACCCTCGCTGCATCCCCGGTCGAAGGCGGCGTTCCCACCCCGTGCGGGCCGTGCCGGGCGCGGCGATGCCGGGCAACCGGCCGGCGTGCACCTGACGCACGCCAGCCGCAGGCCGTAATGCGCGTGGTCATCGATAGCGGGTGCCGCTGCCTGGTGGTGAGGGGGCCGGGGTGCGCCGGAGGCGTTTGTCCGTTTGCGCCGGCGCTTCCTCGCGCACGCGCAGGAAGCGGGCGAAACGTGGCAGGCCGTTGGCGGTCAAACCGGTGTAGCGATAGGTGACCAGGCTGCCGATCGCCGGGGGTGCAATGCGCTGCGCGTCCTTGAAGCCGCTGCCGATGCGGAAACGGACGCCATCGGCGCGCTCCACCAGCAATGCACCCAGCATGCCGGCGTACCGGCCCTTGCCGGGCAGGTGCGCGACCACCCGCGCGTCGGCATCGCTCCAGGGCTTGAGCTTGAGCAGGCCGGCGCTGCGGCCGGCAATGTAGCGGTTGTCCTGGTGGTGCAGCATCAGCCCTTCGCCACCGGCGGCAACGGTGGCTTCCAGCTGGCGACGCAGTGCGCGGGTGTCGGCGATGCGTTGTTGCGGGATCAGTTCCAGCGTCGGCGAGGCGGTGCGCTCGAACAGGACGCGCAGGGCTGCCAGGCGCTGGTCGAAGGTGCCGGGGTGTGCGGGCAGGTCGAAGACCATCAGGCGCAGGCTCCGCCAGGCGGCCGCATCGGGCGGGTAGCGGCGCACGGTGCTGCTGGCGTGTTCGAAGCGGCCGCGTCCCGCCCACAGTTCGCCGTCCAGGGGCTGCCGCGGCCAGCCGCGGGTGAAGCCGTCCGGGGCGTCGACGCGGTTGCCGGCGCGGGTCCACAGTGCATGCCCGTCCCAGCGTGCGCGGACGCCGTCGAGCTTCTCGCTCACCCAATACCGGGAGACGTCCGGCCCGTCGCGCCATTGGCTGGCCAGCATCGGCGAAGGCGCGGCCGCGGCAGCGCTCCATGGAAGCAGCAACAGGTACAGCAGCACGGTCGGCAGGTGTCGCATGCGCCCTCCAGGCGGTGGCGGAGGGACAGCATGGCGGCGCAGCCTCGGCGCCGGGATCGGGCGCAGGCGGCGTGCGGCGTGGGCCTACGCCACACCGCACCGTCGGTCAAAGGCCGGGGAGCGTATCGAGGAAGCCGCCTACCGCCGGGCCGAAACGGTCGTAATCCACCAGGAAGGCGTCATGGCCCTGCGGCGAGTCCATGCCGATGAACTGTGCGTCGGCACCGCCCGCGCGCAGGCCGTCGGCGATCTGCTGCTGCTGTTCGACCGGGAACAGGATGTCGGTGTTGGCGCCGATGGCCAGCACCCGTGGCACGTGGATCTTCGCCAGCCCGGCCATGACGTCGCCGTCGCCGTACTCGGCCAGGTCGAACCAGTCCATCGCACGGCCCAGGTACAGGTAGCAGTTGGGGTCGAAGCGGCGCACGAAGCGGCGTGCGTGGCCTTCCAGGTAGCTTTCCACCTGGAACTCGAGGCCGAAAGGATCGTCGTCGCCCTGCTCGGAATCCAGCCGCACGCGGCCGAAACGGCCGTCCCACTCCAGTGCCGAACGATAGGTGATGACACCCAGCTTGCGCGCCATGCGCATGCCCGATTCCGGGTAGTGGGCGTCGTCGTAGTCGCCGCCATTCCAGGCCGGGTCGAGGCGGATGGCCTCGCGCTGCAGCGAGCGGATGGCGATGGAGAAGGGCAGGGCCTGCGCGCTGCCGGAAATGTTGATGTGGGTGCGGGCGATGCCCGGGTGCTGCAGCAACAGGGCCAGCGCGGTCATGCCGCCCATCGAGTTGCCGATCAGGCACGCCAGCTGCTGAATGCCGAGTGCGCGCACCACCCCGGCGGCCGCGTTGGCGATGTCCTCCACCGACAGTTCGGGGAACGACAGCCGGTACGGCCTGCCGGTGGCCGGATCCAGCGAGGCCGGGCCGGTGGAGCCCTTGCAGCTGCCCAGCGAGTTGACGCAGACCACGAACCAGCGGTCGGTATCGATCGGCTTGCCGGGGCCGAGCATCGGCTCCCACCAGCCGGGCGCGGGGTTGCCGGGATGGCTGGCGGCGTGGGCGTCGGGCGACAGCCCGGTGACGATCAGGATGGCATTGCCGGCATCGGCGGCCAGCGTGCCCCAGGTTTCGTAGGCGATGCGCGCGCCATGCAGCTGGCCGCCACGCTTCATCGGGAATGGCGAGGCCAGTGCGTGGAAACGGCTGCCTACGGGGATGAACTCGGTCATCTGCCGATTCTACCGGCCGTGCACCGATACGGGGATGGCACGCAATGCCCCGGCGTTATCAGGGCATGAGCCGTGGTTACCACGGCCGCGGTGATCGGTGCCGCAGCTGTCGCCGCATGATGGTGCCGGCAGCCGGAACGGAAGCGCTGGGGCGCGCCGGTTGCCGGGACTCAGCGGGCCTGATCGGCGCGCATGGACAGCCAGCCGTGGATCAGCCCGGCCTGGAAGAACGGCACGGGGGGCTGGAAACCGCCCGCGGCGATGATCGAAGCGATCTGCTCCGGGGGCAGTATCCCGACATCCCGGGCATAGGCGGCACGCATGCGCTCCAGGGCGTCGGCCGGAACGTCGGCTGCGGCCATCAGGCTCATCCATGCGCGCAGAAGCACCTCGTAGGCGGGCGACTGCACGTCCGCGGCCAGGTCGGAGCTTGCGAGCATCGCGCCCGGTGCGAGCCGGCGCGCGATGCCCTGGAAGAACCCGGAGCGGGCTGCCGGATCGAGAATGAACTGGGATACCAGGAAGCAGGTGGCCGCGTCGAAGCTGGCCGTGTCCGGGAGCGATTCCAGGTAGCCTTCATGGAAATGGCAACGCGCCGAAATACCCTCCCGTTCGGCCGCCTGGCGGCACAGGGCGAGCATCGCGCCGGACGGTTCCACCGCGGTGAACCGCCAGCCGGGATGCTGCCGCGCGAGATGCATCAGCTCCGCGCCGGTTCCGAGCCCCACGCAGAGGACGCGCGCATCCGGCGGCAGCGTGGCGAAGGCCGAATCCAGCAGCAGGTGCAGGCAATCGCGGATCGGGTGGGTCTTGGCCCACTGTGCGTCGTAGCCGGCCGCCTGTTGGTCGAACAGCAGTTTGATTTCGTCCTGGTTCACCGCATCCGCTCCGACGTGTGGGTCACGGTTGGCCGAGCGTGATCCGCAGCGGCTCACCCGCAGGCAGGACGACCTTCACCGGTACCGATTCCACGTCGCCGTCCTGGCGCATCGCGGTGCCGCTGGCGGACAGTCGCGCTAATACCTCCACCTCGCCCAGCGCGGACAGCTTCTGAGTCGGCATCGGGCTGTCGCCGTCGTCGAGCGTGACCGTGAGCGGTCCGGCCTGCGCCGGGTGGCGTTCGACCGCGACCGGCATCGGCGGGCCGCCGGGAACGCGGGCGATGACGAACACCGTGTCCTTGCCGGCGGCGACGCGCGCCTGCAGCGACGGTGCCAGGGTGACCTGCACGGTGATGGCATGGGCGCCGGCGCTGCCGGCCGCGGGGGGAGCCAGGGCGGGCGTGGAAGGCGGCATCCCGGCGTCGGCACGGGCGGCGTCGATCTGTTCGCGCAGCGCCGCGGCGGCATTGGGTTCCAGCCGCGGCAGCAGGCTTTCCCAGGTGCGCACGGCGGCTTCGTCCTGGCCGCGCTGGCGCTGCACGATGCCGATCAGCCAGATCGCGCGCTGGTTGTCCGGCGCCACCTTGCGGGCGCGTTGCAGCCATTCCACGCCGGTGTCGTCGAACAGCATTTTCGGATGTGCGCGGGCGCGCGCCTGCGCCGCTTCGATCAACAGCTCGGGCTGGTCGGGGTCGAGCTTCAACGCGCGCTCGAACGAGGCGGCGGCATCGGCCACACGCCCGAGCTCGAGCTGCGAGCGGGCCAGCAGAACCCAGCCTTCGGTGCGCTCGGGGTGCTCGTCGAGCACCGCGCGCAGCTGTTCGACCGCCTGCTCCAGGCTCTGCGGCGGCGCCTCGTCCGGCGCCTGCAGCGCCGCCGGCGTGCCCAGCCACAGGTACAGGCCCACGGTGGCGACTGCGATCGAGCCGACCAGGGTGCCCCAGATGGCGCGCTTGCCGGCGCGCAGCAGCGGCCACAGCATGGCGCCGCCGGCAATGATGGCCAGCAGTGCGGCCAGCGACAGGAATACCGCCTTCACCATTCGCGTTCATCCTGGTTGGCATCCGCGGCGGCCGGGGCGGGCGCGACGCGCCCACGCCGGCTCACGTGCACGAACAGCAGCACCGCGCCGGCTACCAGCAGGACGCCGGGGCCCAGCCACAGCAGCAGGGTGCTGCCTTCCATGCGCGGGCGGTAGAGCACGAATTCGCCGTAGCGCTCGACCAGGAACTGCTTGATCTGCGCATCGCTGCGGCCTTCGCGCATCAGGTTGAGGACCTCGCGGCGCAGGTCGTGGGCGATCTGCGCGTTGGAGTCGGCCAACGACTGGTTCTGGCATTGCACGCAGCGCAGTTCGGCGGCCAGCGCGTGGAAGCGCGCTTCCTCGGCACGGTCGCGGTACTGCAGCGGGGCCGGGTCGCCCATCGGCTGCGCCATCGCCAGCCAGGGCAGGCACAGCGCGAGCAGCATGGCCGCCAGCCGCATCATCGCGCGGTCTTCCCGCCGGCGCCGGCCTCGATCTTCTCCAGCGCCGGGATCAGCTGTCGGTCGAGCACGTCCTGGGTGATGGCGCCGCTGTACTTCCAGCGCACGATGCCGCTGCCGTCCACCAGGAAGGTCTCCGGCGCGGCGGCGATGCCCCAGTCCAGCGCGGTGCGGCCTTCTTCGTCGGCCACCACCACCATGTAGGGATTGCCCAGCTGTTCCAGCCAGCGCAGGGCGTCGGCGCGCTCGTCCTTCCAGTTGTAGCCGATCACGCGCACGCGCTTGGTCTCGGCGAACCGGGTGAGGATCGGGTGCTCGTCGCGGCAGGTCGGGCACCAGCTGCCCCACACGTTGAGCAGGTAGGGCGCGCCGCGCAGGTCGTGTCCGCTCACCTTGACCGCGGGATCGTGCAGCACCGGCAGCGAGAAGTCCGGCGCGGGCTTGCCGATCAGCGCCGAGGGCAGGCTGTCACGGTCGGGCCGGTCGGAACGGCTGACGCCATAGAGCATCAGGCCGACCAGGCCCAGAAAGAACAGCGCGCCGATGATCAGTGCGACCGGCGGCAGGCGGTGGGGAGGATTCGGAGTGGGCGAGGTGTCGGACATCAGGATTTCTCGGGCAGCCGGCGGAAGCGGCGGTCGACGGCGGTGACGAAGCCACCCAGGGCCATCAGCAGCGCGCCCAGCCAGATCCAGCGGACGAAGGGCTTGACCTGCACGCGGACCGCCCAGGCACCATCGCCCAGCGATTCGCCGAGCGCAACATACACATCGCCGCCCAGCGCCGGATGGATGCCGGCCTCGGTCATCGGCATGCCGCCGCTGGCGTACATGCGCTTTTCCGGGTGCAGCAGGGCGACCTCGCGGTCGCCGCGGAATACGCGCACGTGGCCGCGGTCGGAGTGGTAGTTGGGGCCGTCGCTGGCGTCCACGCCCTCGAATGCCAGGCGGTAGCCGCCGGCCTCGACTGCGCTGCCCGGCGTCAGCGCCACTTCATGCTGGATGCTCAGCGACTCCACCAGCAGCGCGCCGACCAGGAACACGGCGATGCCGGCATGGGCGATCAGCATGCCCCAGGTCTCGGCGTTGGGACGGCCACCGCCGCGCAGGCGCTGCCACAGCACGTACGCGGTGCCGGCGCCTACCCAGGCCGCGGCGGCGATGCCGACGGCGGTCTTGAGCTTGCCCTGCGGCGCCATGAACCAGGCCACCACGCCCAGCAGCAGGGCCAGCACCGCCCATGGCGCCAGCAGGGCGAGCGTGCGCAGGCCCTGTTCGCGCTGCCAGCGGGTCAGCGGGCCGAACGGCAGCAGCAGCACCAGCGGCGCCATCAGCAGCAGGAACAGCGTGCCGAAGTAGGGCGGCCCCACCGAGACCTTGCCCAGGTCCAGCGCATCGGCCAGCAGCGGGTACAGCGTGCCCAGCAGCACCATGGCGCAGGCGCAGCTGAGCAGCAGGTTGTTGGCCAGCAGCAGGCTTTCGCGCGAATTGAGCGCGTAGGCGCGGCGCGGATCGGCCGGGCCGCCCATCGCCGGGGCCCGCAGCGCGTAGAGCAGCAGCGCGCCACCGATCACCAGCGCCAGGAACACCAGGATGAACAGGCCGCGTGCCGGGTCGGCGGCGAACGAGTGCACGCTGGTCAGCACGCCCGAGCGCACCAGGAAGGTGCCCAGCAGCGACAGCGCGAACGCGGTGATGGCCAGCAGCAGGGTCCAGCCGATGAACACGCCGCGCTTTTCCGTGGCGGCCTGCGAATGCAGCAGCGCCGCGCCGGCCAGCCATGGCATGAAGCTGGCGTTCTCCACCGGGTCCCAGAACCACCAGCCGCCCCAGCCCAGTTCGTAGTAGGCCCACCAGCTGCCCAGCGCGATGCCCAGGGTGAGGAAGGCCCAGGCCACGTTGGTCCACGGCCGGGTCCAGCGCAGCCAGCGCACGTCGATGTGGCCATCGAGCAGGGCGGCGACGGCAAAGGCGAACGGCACCGCGAATCCGACGTAGCCCAGGTAGAGCATCGGCGGGTGGATGATCAGGCCCGGGTCCTGCAGCAGCGGGTTCAGGTCGCGGCCCTCGACCGGCGCCGGCAGCAGCCGCTCGAACGGATTGGAGGTGAACAGCAGGAATGCCAGGAAGCCCACGCTGATCAGGCCCATCACCGCCAGCACGCGCGCCATCACCGGCGGCGGCAGGCGCCGCGAGAACCCGGCCACCGCCGCGGTCCACAGCGCCAGCACCAGCGTCCACAACAGCAGCGAGCCCTCGTGCGCGCCCCATACCGCCGAATAGCGGTAGATCATTGGCAGCAGTGAATTGGAATTCTCGGCCACGTAGCGCAGCGAGAAATCCTGGCGCACGAAGGCCGCGGTCAGCACCACGAACGCGCCCAGCACCATGACCAGCTGCAGTGCCGCGGCCGGGCGCGCGATGGCGATGAAGGGGGCGATGCCGCGCTGCGCGCCGACCAGCGGCAGGACGCTCTGCAGCAGTGCCGCCAGCAGCGCGAGGATCAGCAGGACCTGTCCGATCTCGGCGAGCACTCAGCGCGACTCCGCCGGCGTGGCCGTGGCCGGGACCTGGTGCTTGTCATGGGCCACGCCCATCTTGTCGGCCAGTTCCTTGGGCATGTAGGTCTCGTCGTGCTTGGCCAGGACGTCCTCGGCCACGAACACGCCGCCGGCCATGCGCCCGGTGGCGACCACCGCCTGGCCCTCGCGGAACAGGTCCGGCAGGATCTTGTCGTAGGTCACCGGCAACCGCGCATCGCCATCGGTCACCTCGAAGCGTGCCAGCAGCGCACCCGGGGCGCGCTGGAACGAGCCCTTGGCGACCATGCCGCCGAGGCGGAAGCGCGCATCGGGCGCGACCTTGCCGGCCTTTACCTCGGCCGGGGTGTACAGATAGGCGATGTTGCGCTGCAGGGCGGTGGCCACCAGCGCGGCGGCGATGCCGGCCACGGCAAGCACCAGCAGCACCAGCAGCAGGCGGCGGCGTTGGACGGGACTCATCGGCTCAGTTCCTCGTCGCCGGGCGCCGCGGCCGCGGCATTGCGGCTGGCGCGCGCCATGCGGTTGCGTACCTCGCGCAGCTGCCGCCGCACCTGCAGGCGCGGGATGGCGAAATCCCAGGCCAGGACCACGAAGAACACCGCATAGGCCAGGGCCACGTACTGGAAGTAGGTCATGTCAGTTTCTCCACGCGCTCGCGTACCCAGGCCTTGCCGGCCTCGCGGCGCAGGTTGTCGGCACGGGCGCGGGCCAGCAGCGAGCCGGCGAACCAGAACTTGGTGGCCAGCACCATCAGCCACAGCGGCAGGATCATGCTGTCGTCCATGCTGGACTCGCCGAACATGCGGATGGTCTGGCCCTGGTGCAGCGAGTTCCACCACACCACCGAATAGCGGATGACCGGCAGCAGCACCACGCCGACGATGGACAGCAGCCCGGCGGCGCGGGCGGCGGCGCGGCGGTCGTCGATGGCGCCATACAGGCCCATCACCCCCAGGTACAGGAACAGCAGGATCAGCTCGGTGGTCAGGCGCGGGTCCCAGTCCCACCAGGTGCCCCACATCGGCTTGCCCCAGATGCTGCCGGTAAGCAGGGTGATCAGGGTGAAGGCGGCGCCGATCGGCGCGCAGGCCATGGCCAGGATCTCGCACAGCTTGACCCGCCAGACCAGGGCGATGGTGCTGTAGAACGCCATCAGCCCGAACACGAACAGGCTCATCCAGGCCGAGGGCACGTGGATGTAGAGGATGCGGAAGCTGTCGCCCTGCTGGTAGTCGGCCGGCACCACCGCCAGCGCCTGCCACAGGCCGAAGGCGAACAGCGGCAGCGACGCCACGTAGCACCATGGCGACCAACGGGCGGCGAAAGCGTCGAAATAGGCAGGGGACCCCAGCCGATGGAACCAACCTGGCAAACCTTTGAACATCCGCTCGCTCGTCGAGGAAAACGATGGCGGGGTGGACCCCTCCCACCCCGTTGCCGGGCACCGCGAAGCACGTGCGCCCGGCGGCTCGTGAAGATTAGCCGAAGACGGCGCGGTTGGCACGGCCAGCCCGCGCCGTGGCGGTCACTTCAGGGTGAGCGTGCCCTTCATCAGCGCCGCGTGGCCGGGGAAGCTGCAGAAGAAGGACAGCGGCGCGCCGGCGGCGGTGAGCTTGGCCACCGGGATGCTGAACGAGGTGCTTTCGCCGCCGCCGACCACCTTGCTGTGGGCGATCACGCGGGTGTCCCCGGCCTTGACGTAGTCGGCCGCCAGCCCGGCCTTGATGCCGTCGGCGTCGATGCCGTTCATGTCGGCGGCCTTGGCGACGACCACGTTGTGGCCCATCACGTTCTTGGCCATCTTGCCGGTGTGCTTGAGGTTGATGGTGAAGCTGGAGCAGCTCTTGGGTACGTCGATGTTGGCCATGTTGTAGCGCATGGCGTCGTTGCCCTCCAGGTTCACCGAGCAGCTGCCGGCGGCATGGGCGGCACCGGCGGCACCGAGGGCCAGGGTGGAGGCGAGGATCAGTTTGCGGAACATCTTCAAAGCTCCTGTCTGCGGGGATGGGCACGCGGCTGCGGGCGAATGGCCGGCCATGCTGTCGCCGGCGTTCGGGGTTGGCAAGCGACGCAATGTCGCAGGCCCGGAGCATGCGCCGGACGCTGCATGCCCGGTCTTCACACGGCCCGGAACGCCGGGCCGGCATGGCGCCAGCACGGCTCCGGCGCAGCCGCCCGCGACGGCCACCGGCGGCGCCCGTATGCCGTGGTCGTGGGAGCCCCCGGGAGGGTCAGGAGTTGGCGATGCGGATCGCTGCCGCGGCGGTCAGCGGCGCCAGCAGCAGGCTGACCACCAGCCCGGCGCCAAGCAGCAGCAGCGCGCCGCTGGCGTCGAAGCCCTGCGCTGCCGCGGCCACCGCGCCGGCACCGAACACCAGCACCGGCACGTACAGCGGCAGCACCAGCAGCGCCAGCAGGATGCCGGAACGGCGCATGCCCACGGTGAGCGCGGCAACCACCGCGCCAAGCAGGCTCAGCAGCGGCGTGCCCAGCGCCAGCGACGCCACCAGCACCGGCAGCTGCGCGCGCGGCAACTGCATCAGTTCGGCCAGCAGCGGGCTGACCAGCACCAGCGGGAAGGCGGTGGTCAGCCAGTGCGAGAACACCCGCACCGCGACCAGCCACGGCAACGGCACCGGCGACAGCAGCCATTGCTCCAGCGAACCGTCCTCGGCATCGCCGCGGAACAGGGTGTCCAGCGACAGCAGCCCGGCCAGCAGCACCGACAGCCACAGCACCGCCGCGGCCACCCGCTGCAGCAGGTCAGGATTGCCGCCCAGGGCCAGGGCGAACAGGGCCACGACCAGCAGCGCGAACAGGATCGGCTGCGCGGCGTCGCCGCGGCGCCGCCACAGCAGCTTCAGGTCGCGCGCGAGCAGCGCCCGGGCGGCGTCGAGCAGCGAGGGCTGCGGGCCGGGCAGGCTCATGCGGCGGCCTCCACCGCGGCCGAGCCGAGGGTGAGCGTGCGGTTGCGCACCGGTGGCGCGGCGTAGGCGCCATGGGTGGTGACCAGGGCGGCGCCGCCGCTGCGCAGGTGTGCTGAAATCATGCGGTTGACCAGGTTGATGCCGTCCAGGTCGAGGTTGGCGTAGGGCTCGTCCAGCAGCCACACCGGTGCCGGCGACAGCCACAGCCGGGCCAGCGACAGGCGCTTTTTCTGGCCGGCCGACAGCTGCCGCACCAGGGTGTCCTCGTAGCCGGCCAGGCCGACGATGGCCAGCGCGTTGCCGGGCATCTGCCGCACCCGGCGGCCCTGCAGGCCGCACAGCACGTGCAGGTTTTCCAGCGTGCCCAGGTCCTGCTTGAGCGCGGGCAGGTGGCCCAGGTAGGCGATGTAGCGCGAGCGGTCGCCGGCGCCGGCGGCACGGCCGTCGATCTGGATCGTGCCTTCGTCGGCGCGCAGCAGCCCGGCGAGCACGCGCAGCAGGGTGGTCTTGCCGGCGCCGTTGCCGCCCTGTACCAGCAGCGCCTCGCCGGCGTCCACGTGCAGGTCCAGGGGCCCGAACACCGGGTCGTCGTTGCGGGTGAAGCGCAGTCCGCGCGCGTCTAGCAGCGGCGGGGTGTTCAGGGTCGCGGTCATCGGATCGGGCGCTTCCGTCCTTGGGTGGGAGCGCAGGCAGGCTGGCGCATCGGGCGCGACATTATAGGCATTGCCGCCGGTGCCGAAGCGCGGGCCGGGCGGCCGTTGCCGCCGGCATTGCGTAAACTCGTCGTTTCCCTTCCCCCGACGCCGACGCATCGATGCAACCGCAGACCAAGCTGCCCAAGGTGGGCACCACCATCTTCACCGTGATGTCGCAGCTGGCCGCCGAGCACGGCGCGGTCAACCTGGGCCAGGGCTTCCCGGATTTCCCGGCGCCGCAGCGCCTGATCGACGAGACCGCCAGGGCCATGCGCGAGGGCCTGAACCAGTACGCGCCGATGACCGGCGTGGCGCCGCTGCGCCAGGCCATCGCGCAGAAGGTACTGGACTGCTACGGCGCGCAGGTCGACCCGGACACCGAGATCACGGTGACGTCCGGCGGCACCGAGGCGATCTTCAACGCCATCCATGCGGTGGTGCGGGCCGGCGACGAGGTCATCGTGCTCGACCCGGCCTACGACTGCTACGAGCCGGCCATCGACCTGGCGGGTGCGCGCGCGGTGCATGTGGCGCTGGACCCGCGGACGTTCGCCGTCGACTGGGACAAGGTGCGCGCGGCGATCACGCCCAAGACGCGCATGCTGATGGTCAACACCCCGCACAACCCGTCCGGCGCGATGCTCTCGGCCGCCGACATGCAGGCGCTGGCCGACGTGCTGCGCGGCACCGGCATCTACCTCATCTCCGACGAGGTCTACGAGCACATCGTCTACGACGGCGCCCGCCACGAATCGGCGCTGCGCTACCCGGAGCTGCGCGAGCGCGCCTTCGTGATCTCCAGCTTCGGCAAGACCTACCACTGCACCGGCTGGAAGATCGGCTACGCCATCGCCCCGCCGGCGCTGAGCGCCGAGTTCCGCAAGGTGCACCAGTACAACACCTTCACCACCTACGGCCCGGCCCAGTATGGTTTCGCGGCGATGATCCGCGACGAGCCGGAGCACCACCTGGAACTGGGTGCGTTCTACCAGGCCAAGCGCGACCGGTTCCGCGAGCAGCTGCTGACCACGCGGCTGCAGCCGCTGCCGGTGCCGGGCGGTTACTTCCAGCTGGTGGACTATTCGGCCATCAGCGACCTGCCGGACCATGAGTTCGTGAAGTGGCTGACCATCGACAAGGGCGTCACCGCGATCCCGCTGTCGCCGTTCTACGAAACCGCGCCGGCCGGGCAGCGCCTGGTGCGGCTGTGCTTCGCCAAGAACGACGCCACGCTGGACGCGGCGATCGAGCGCCTGGTGAAGCTGTGACCGAGGAGCCGCTTGGCAACGACTGGAAACTGAAGTTGCGCTATGGGCGCGCCACCACGCCATTCCAGCATTATTCGCTCGTCGCCGACGGCGTTGCCGGCGCGCTCGCGGACGGCTTCCAATGCCGTCCGGGGCCGGCTGTGATGGCGATGAAGGGATGGGCCACGGATGCGGACGAGGCCGTGGACATGCTCCGTTTCATCTGCGGCAAGGTCGGCTTCGAGATGGCGGGGCGGGTTGAAATCCACGAGACACCGCCGGACCAGCCGCCGCGCGGAAATCCTTTCGGCTACGACCTCGCGTTCGTGCCTTATGACGGTGAGGGTGATACCGATGAATGACCTCCGTATTTCACTGGTACAGGGCGACACCCGCTGGCACGACCCGGCAGGCAACCGCGGGCACTATGCGGCCCTGCTGGCGCCGCTGGCCGGCAGCACCGACCTGGTGATCCTGCCGGAGACCTTCACCAGCGGCTTTTCCAACGACGCCATCGACAAGGCCGAGGACATGGACGGCGCGACCGTGCGCTGGATCCGCGAACAGGCCCGTGCACTGGGCGCGGCGGTCACCGGCAGCGTGCAGCTGCGCGTCGATGGCGGGGTCTTCAACCGCCTGCTGTGGGCCACGCCTGATGGCGAGCTGCGGCACTACGACAAGCGCCACCTGTTCCGCTATGCAGGCGAGCACAAGCGCTATGCCGCCGGGCGCGAGCGCCTGTGCGTGGAGCTGAAGGGGTGGCGGATCAATCCGCAGATCTGCTACGACCTGCGTTTCCCGGTGTTCTGCCGCAACCGCTACGACGTCGAGCGCCCCGGGCAGATGGATTTCGACCTGCAGATCTTCGTCGCCAACTGGCCGTCGGCGCGCGCCCATGCCTGGCGCACGCTGGCGCGCGCGCGGGCGATCGAGAACCTGTGCTACGTGGCCGTGGTCAACCGCGTGGGCGTGGACGGCAACGGCCTGCATTACGCAGGTGACAGCGCGCTGATCGACTTCCTCGGCCAGCCGCAGGTGGAAATCCGCGAGCGCGAGCAGGTGGTGACCACCGTGGTCTCGGCGCAGGCGCTGGCCGAGCACCGCGAGCGCTTCCCGGCGATGCTCGATGCCGATGCCTTCACCCTGGGCTGACCCGGGGCGACGCTGAACGCCGGCCGGATGGCGCGGCCGGTACCTGTCTGCGGACGCGGGCGCGCTGCTAGGCTCGCCGCGTCCCTTGCGAGTGGAGAACGAACCATGAAGATCCTGGCGGGAGCCCTGCTGCTGGCGGCTGGTGTCGTTGCGCCGTCCGCGCACGCGGCCGGCAACATCGACTGCGAACTGCGTTTCAACCTGTCCGGCTGGTCGATCTTCTACAAGACCGCCACCGGCAACGGCACCATCACCTGCGACAACGGCGCCAGCATCCCGGTGAAGATCCGTGCCAAGGGCGGCGGCCTGACGGTCGGCAAGTCCACGGTCAGCGATGGCCGCGGCAAGTTCACCGGCGCCTACAGCGTCAACGACCTGATCGGCACCTACGGTGGGGCCGAGGTCCATGCCGGCGCATCCCGCTCCAGCAACGCCCAGGTGGTGACCAAGGGCGACATATCGCTGGCCCTGGCCGGTACCGGCCGTGGCTGGGACCTGGGCGTGGGTTTCGGCAAATTCGTGATCGAACGGCGCTGAGCCGGCGTGCGCGTGACCGGCGTGGCGGCCGCAGCGTCCGTCCGCCACGGGCAACGCGCCCAACATCACCCGCGGCCCGCTCACGCCGGGTGACAGCGACTGCGGCAACGGGCGTGTAGCGCCCCTAAGCGAACGCCCGGCGCTGGGCCGGGCGTTTGCAGTCATGCGCGGGCAGGCGGGCCGTGGCGGCCGGCCTGCGCATCAGCCGCCGCGCGGCCCGCGACCGCCGCCGCCGGGACGACCACCACCGCCGGGACGGCCGCCGCCCGGGCGGCCCGCCGGACGGCCGCTGCCGCCGGGACGGTTGCCGCCGCGCGGCGCGCCGGAAGGACGGTTGCCGGCCGGACGCGCGCCGTACGGGCTGAAGCCCGGGTTGGCGTGGTCGGACGGGAAGCTCGGGGCATTGCCCGGATGGCCGTAGGGATGCTTGCGCTGGCCCTGGCCTTGGCCCTGACCGGCGGACTGGCCGCCGCCCTGCGGACGCCCCTGGCCACTGCCGGTGCGCCCGGCGCCGCCGGCACCCGGGCGCGGCTTGCCGTACGGGCGGCCCTGGCCTTCGCCGGCCGGGCCACGGCCGGGGCCGCGGTTGCCGGACGGACCGGCGTTGCGGTGGCCGCTGGGCCCGGTGCTCACGCCTTCGGGCACGTACCAGGTGCGGAACGCGGCGGGATTGCCTTCCGGCAGGCTGCGGTCGCCCTTGGGCTTGCGCTGCTTGAACGGCTTCTGCGACTGCTTGGCCGCCGCTTCGCCGCTGACGGTCAGGCCGCCCTTGAAGCCGCCGCCCTTGCCGCCACGGCCACGGCCGCGGTCTTCGCGCAGGGTGTCGAAGCGGCGCAGTTCGCGGCCTTCGTCGGCGGTGTTGTGGCCGTTGACGTAGGCATTGCCGCGGCCGCCTTCGCGCACGCGCACGGTGGTCTTGGCCGCCTTGCGCTGGCCGATCACCGGCTGCAGGGTCAGCGCCGACGGCGCGCCTTCTTCCAGCTTCAGCTCGGCGCGCAGCGCCTCGACCTGGGCATTGGGCAGTTCCACCGACTGTCCGCGCAGCAATTCGCGCGGCAGTTCGACCTTGCCGTAGCGGGTGCGCTTGAGGCGGCTGACCTGGCAGCCCTGCGATTCCCACAGGCGGCGCACTTCGCGGTTGCGGCCTTCCTTGACCACCACCCGGAACCAGTCATGCGAGTCGGTGCCGCCGATGCGTTCGATCTCGTCGAACTTGGCCGGGCCGTCTTCCAGCGCGACGCCGCGGGCGAGGCGGTCGACGACGTTGTCCGGCACCTTTTCCTGGCCTTCCGGGGCGCGCACGCGCACCACGTACTCGCGCTCGACCTCGAACGACGGGTGCATCATGGCGTTGGCCAGCTCGCCGTCGGTGGTGAGCAGCAGCAGGCCGGTGGTGTTGATGTCCAGGCGGCCGATGGCGATCCAGCGCGCGCCCTTGAGCGGCGGCAGCGACTCGAACACGGTCGGGCGGCCTTCGGGGTCCTCGCGGGTGGTCACTTCGCCTTCGGGCTTGTTGTAGACCAGTACGCGCGACGGGTCGGTCAGCGCGCTGGCGACGAAGCTGCGGCCGTCGAGGTCGATCTTGTCGCCGCTCTTGACCGACATGCCGGTCTGCGCGGTCTCGCCGTTGACCTTGACCAGGCCGTCGGCGATGCGCTGCTCCAGCGCGCGGCGCGAGCCCAGGCCGGCCTGGGCCAGGACCTTGTGCAGGCGTTCTTCCAGCCGGGGCTGCTCGACAGCGGCTTCGCGCTTGAGCGAGAGCTTGTTCAACGACGGCTTGCGGGGGGTGTCACTCATTCTGTTTGGCTCCGGCCGGCGCTTTCTTCGTCGGCCTCAGGTTCGGGATCGGCTTCGTCAACAGCCACGGTCGTCGTCGCGACGGCGTTGTTTCCGGTGTCTTCCACTTCCGCCGCGCGCTCTCCCGGCGCGGCGTCGGGTTCGCCCGTGGGGGCGGTGTCGGGTGCGGCGTCCCCGTCGTCCGGGGCTGCCGCGGTGTCGGTGTCGCCGCGGCCGGCATCATCGTCCGCTGCGGCGGCTTCGGGGGTGGCCGCGGCGGCGGCGAGCGGGGCGGCCAGCTGGCCGTCGTCGCCCAGCGGCAGCTGCGGCTCCAGTTCGCCGATGTCGCGCAGTTCGGACAGCGGCGGCAGTTCGTCCAGGCGCTTGAGGCCGAAGTAGTCCAGGAACGCGCGGGTGGTGCCGAACAGCGCCGGCTTGCCGGGCACGTCGCGGTGGCCGACCACGCGGATCCATTCGCGCTCTTCCAGCGCCTGGATGATGTTGCTGCTGACCGCCACGCCACGCACCTGCTCGATCTCGCCGCGGGTGATCGGCTGGCGGTAGGCGATCAGGGCCAGCGTCTCCAGGGTGGCGCGGGTGTAGCGGGTCTTGCGTTCGGTCCACAGCCGCGAGACCCAGCCATGCACCTCGCGGGTGATCTGGTAGCGGAAGCCGGAGGCGACCTCGACCAGCTCCACGCCGCGTCCCTGGCAGCCTTCGCGCAGCAGTTCCAGCGCGCGTTCGACGCTGCCCGGCGGCGCCGGCTGCTCCTCGGGGAACAGCTCCTGCAGCTGCGCCAGGGTCAGCGGCTGGCTGGAGGCCAGCAGCGCGCCTTCGACGATGCGGTTGATCAGCGGTTGATCCATGTGTCGGGAATGTCGCTCAGGCGGGGTCGGTGGTGTCGGCGTCGTCGAATTCGCTCGAAAACTGCAGCGGCGCGTTGGTGTTGCCGGCGGCCAGCGATTTCACGTAGATCGGCGCCAGCGGCGCTTCCTGGACGATGTCCAGCAGTTGTTCCTTGGCCAGTTCCAGCAGCGCCAGGAAGGTGACCAGCACGCCGAGCTTGCCTTCCTCGGCGGTGAACAGGGTCTCGAAGCGGTAGAACTTGCCGTCCTCGAGCTGTTCCAGCACGTCCCCCATGCGCTGGCGCACACTCAGTGCCTCGCGCTTGATGGCGTGGCCGCTGAACAGCTCGGCGCGCTTGAGCACGTCGTGCAGGGCCAGCAGCATTTCCTTCAGGTCCACCGGCGGCGGCACCTTCACCGTGGTCCGGTCCGGCACGAAGGCGTGGGCCGGGGTGGTATCGCGGTCCTGGCGGGGCAGGGCGTCGATGTCCTCGGCGGCCTGCTTGAAGCGTTCGTACTCCTGCAGCCGGCGCACCAGCTCGGCGCGCGGGTCGGCTTCCTCGCCATCCTGGCTGGGCGGGCGCGGCAGCAGCATGCGCGACTTGATCTCGGCCAGCATCGCGGCCATCACCAGGTACTCGGCCGCCAGCTCGAAGCGCAGCTCCTGCATGACGTTGATGTACTCGACGTACTGGCGGGTGATCTCGGCGACCGGGATGTCCAGGATGTCCAGGTTCTGCCGGCGGATCAGGTACAGCAGCAGGTCCAGCGGGCCTTCGAAGGCGTCGAGGATGACTTCCAGCGCATCCGGCGGGATGTACAGGTCCTGCGGGATCTGCAGGACCGGCTGCCCATGCACCACCGCCAGCGGCATTTCCTGCTGCTGCGGAACGGTGGGCGGCGCTGGCGGGTTCGCGACGGGCGCGAGTTCTGAAGTCATCAGGGCGACATCGGGTGTTGCGAGCCTTTACGTTCCGGGTTCCCGCCCGGGACAGGGTCCAGCCTTCTGGATTGAAAGCCATGCGCGCCTGTCCGGCGTGCGTGCACATCAACAACGCGACATGCCGCGCTGTCATGCGGCAACGTCATCGCGAGGAGGTCGTCTACACAGTCCGGGACGGAATCGCGGATCGGTCGGACGGCGGTGGCCTTGCCTGCCGCCGCTCCGGGCCGTTACAGGCCGGCTGCGTGCAATGGCGTAAAGAGTAATCGCCCCGGCCGGGCGGTGTCCAGCGTCCAGGCGCTAGACTTGCCGGCCATCATTCAGCGGACAAGGGAGCGGCGAGCCGTGTGGTATGTGATCGAAGGCTACGACGGGCAGGATGTGCTGGCGGCGCGCCTGGCCGCGCGGGCGGCGCACCTGGCGCGGCTGCAGGCGCTGCAGGAGCAGGGGCGGCTGCTGCTGGCCGGCCCCTGTCCGGCGATCGACGCCGAGGACCCGGGCGCGGCCGGCTTCAGCGGCAGCGTGGTGATCGCCAGCTTCGACGACCTGGACGCGGCCCGCGCCTGGGCCGGCGCGGACCCCTACGTGGCGGCCGGCGTCTACCAGCGGGTCGACGTGCGGCCGTTCCGCAAGGTGTTGCCGTGAGCCGGGTCGAGCAGATCCGGGCGGCGCTGGAGGCCGCGTTCGCCCCGACCCGGCTGGAGGTGGAGGACGACAGCCATCGCCATGCCGGCCATGCCGGCGCGCGCGACGGCCGGGGGCATTTCAATGTGCGCATCGTCAGCACGGCGTTCGCCGGGAAGCCGCCGCTGGCGCGCCATCGTGCGGTGTACGCCGCCCTGGGCGGGATGATGCAGACCGATATCCACGCGCTGTCGATCGAGGCGCGGACACCGGCCGAAGCCGACGCCTGAACCGGGGCGGGGGCGGACGGGGCCATGCGCCCCGTCCGGGACGGATCGCGGGCGCGCCGGGGCGGCCCTGTCGGGTGAGGGAATCGCCTGTAACAAATTGTTTACAAATCGGCATGGAAACGCTTACAGTCGCCGCGACCCCGGTCTGCGGAGGGTATGGCGGTGGCGAAACCGGCAATCACCATCAAGGATGTTGCCCGTGAGGCGAAGGTCTCCGTCGCCACCGTGTCGCGTGCCCTCAACGGCCACGAGAACGTCGCCGAACCGGTACGCCAGCAGGTGCTGGAAGTGGCCCGCCGGCTCCGCTACGCCCCGCACGCGGCCGCGCGCAGCCTGAGCAGCCGCAGCACGCAGACCATCGGCCTGGTGTTGCCCGACCTGCATGGCGAGTTCTTTTCCGAACTGATGCGCGGTATCGACGGCGTCGCGCGCATGCACCGCTGGCACCTGCTGGTCTCCAGTTACCACGGCGACCGGGAGCAGCAGGGCGTTGCCCTGCAGGCCATGCGTGGCCGCGTCGACGGCCTGCTGGTCATGTCGCCCTATACGGCCGACGCCGGTTTCCTGATGGATAACCTGCCGCCGGCACTGCCTACCGTGCTGATCAACACGCCGGTGGTGGATGGCCAGTACCCGGCGTTCGGCATCGACGACCATGCCGGCGCCCTGGCCATGACCCGCTACCTGCTGGAGTCCGGCCATCGCCGCATCGCCTTCATCGCCGGCCCCGACGGCAACCATGACGCCGGCGAGCGCCAGCGTGGCTTCGAGGACGCCATGTCCGCATCCGCCGCCGCCGAGGGCAGGGTCCTGGCAGGCGGCTTCGACGAGGCATCCGGGTATGCGGCCGGGCAGGCACTGCTGCGCGAACCGCGCCTGCCCGATGCGGTGTTCGCGGCCAACGACATGATGGCACTGGGCTGCCTGTACGCCTTCAGTCAGGCGGGCGTCCGCGTGCCGCAGCAGGTTGCGCTGGCGGGATTCGACGACATCCCGCTGGCACGTTTCGTTCACCCCTCCTTGACCACGATGCAGGTCAGCATCGCCGATCTCGGCGGGCGGGCGACATCGCACCTGCTGCACCTGATCGACCGTGACGATGCATCGGAAGGGGGCGCTGGAACGACACTCGTCCCCCGCTTGATCGTGCGCGACTCGACGTCCCGACGAGAGGTTTCCTGATCCACCGCCGATGCGCCGGAGTCCCCGGCGGCAAGGCGCCCGAACAAACCGAATGGCAGCCGCGCTGCCGCACCCGGAGAGCAACATGAACCATCCCGCTACCCGCAAGACACATCCCGCCCGCAGGCTGCTCAGCTGTGCGCTGGCAAGTTGCCTCCTGCTTGGCGCCGCGCCGGCGTTCGCGCAGAGCACCGGCGCCACCATCCGTGGCCAGGTGATGGCCGATTCGGCCCCGGCCGGTCAGGCGCAGGTGACCGCGACCAACCTCGCCACCGGCCTGACCCGCAGCGTGCAGAGCAGCGCCAATGGCAGCTACTCGCTGGCCGGCCTGCCGCCGGGCACCTACCGGGTGGACGTCGCCGCCGGTGGCAAGACCAGCAGCCAGAACATCACCGTGCAGGTCGGGCAGACCGCGACCGTCAACCTCGGCGTCGGCGGCATGGCCGAAACCTCCGGCGGCAGCGCCACCACGCTGGACGCGGTACAGGTGACGGCGCAAGCGCCGATCGAGACCCGGACCTCGGAGATCGCCACCTACATCACGCCGCAGCAGATCCAGGCATTGCCGCAGGCCACGCGCAACTTCCTGGCCTTCGCCGACACCGTACCGGGCATGAGCTTCGAGCAGAACCCGGCCAACGGCGCCACCAAACTGCGCGGCGGCGTGCAGAGCGCCAACAACGTCAACGTCTACATCGACGGCGTCGGCCAGAAGAACTACGTCACCCAGGGCGGGTTGACCGGCCAGGACTCCAGCCGCGGCAACCCGTTCCCGCAGCTGGCGATCGGCGAGTACAAGGTCATCACCTCCAACTACAAGGCCGAGTACGACCAGATCAGCTCTGCGGCGGTGACCGCGGCGACCCGGTCGGGCACCAATGATTTCTCCGGCTCGTTCTTCTGGGACTACACCAACCAGAACTGGCGCGAATCGCGCGAGGGCGAGAAGAACGGCGCCGGCAAGACCCGTTCGGGCGAAAAGCAGTATGGCGCGGCGTTCGGTGGCCCGATCGTCAAGGACAAGGCGCACTTCTTCGTCACCTACGAGGCCAAGGAATACAACGCCCCGCAGGACCTGACCCCGGGCGAGGGACGCACCGCCGCGGACCTGCCGCAGGCCTGGCGCGACCAGCTGGGCGCGGCCAGCACGCCGTTCAAGGAAGATCTGTACTTCGGCAAGCTGGACTGGTCGATCAACGACGAAAATGTGGTCGACCTGAGCTACAAGCGCCGCGAGGAAAGCGACATCAGCAATGTCGGCGGACAGAGCGCGCGCAGCTACGGCACCGACGTCGGCGTCAACGAGGACCGCTACGACCTGCACTGGCAGTTCTCCAACAGCAACTGGCTCAACGACGCCCACCTCACCTACGAGAAGGCGTTCTGGAGCATGGAGCCGGCCAACTACGGCAACGGCATGGTGCTCACCGACGGCTCGTCCAACGACGGCAGGCAGATCTTCCGCATCGGCGCGGGCAACGGCGGCCTGCAGAACAAGGGGCAGAAGGGCTGGTCGATGCAGAACGACACCACGTTCTTCGGCTGGGAAGGCCATACCGTCAAGTTCGGCATCAAGTACAAGCAGGTGGACCTTGAGACCACCGAGCAGCAGCCGTACAACCCGCAGTTCTACTACGACATCAACCAGGGCGGCATGGTGCCGTACTTCGTGCGTTTCGGCAGCCCGGCCATCGGCACCAGCGGCGGTACCGTCACCTCGAAGAACAAGCAGTTCGGCCTCTACATCCAGGATGACTGGGACGTCACTGATCGCCTGATCCTGAACCTCGGCCTGCGCTGGGACTACGAGAAAACCCCCTCCTACCTGGACTACGCGACCAGCGCCGACGTGCTCGCCTCGCTCAATACCCAGGATCCGCAGGCAGGCGCCGCGGTGGGCCAGACCTATGCGCAGACGCTGGCGCTGGGCGGCATCGACATCAACCGTTTCATCAGCACCGGCAACAACCGCAAGGCGTTCAAGAGCGCCATCCAGCCGCGCATCGGGTTCTCGTATGACCTCAGCGGCGACGAGCGCCACGTGCTGTTCGGCGGCATCGGCCGCTCCTACGACCGCAACCTGTTCGATTACCTGCAGCTGGAGCTGACCAAGGCCACGTTCCCGACCCGCGAGTTCATGATCAACTCGCCGGGCCATGCCTGCGACCCGGCCGCATCCAACTGCCTGGCCTGGAACCCGCAGCTGCTCGACCGCGAATACCTGATGTCGCTGGCCAATTCGTCCCAGGCCGGCCGCGAGGTATGGATGTTCGACAACGACCTGAAGACACCGTACTCGGACCAGGTCAGCCTTGGCATCCGCAACACGTTCGAGCTCGCGGGCCACGACTGGAACACGTCGGCGACCCTGCAGCACATCCGTTACAAGGATGGCCTGTTGATCATGCGCGGCAACCGCCGTGGCGACGGCAGCTATTACAACGCCTCCGGCAGTCCCTGGAGCGGTGGCGGGCTGCCGGGGCTGGGCGGGCTGATCCTGGCGACCAACGGTTTCCAGTCCAGGAGCAACGCACTGCTGCTCAGTGCGGACAAGCCATACACGGCCGAGAGCCCGTGGAATCTCAATGTCGCCTACACCTTCACCGATGCCAAGCAGAACATCCACGAGAAGGATCCGGTCTACGGCTGGTACTTCCCCGGCGGAGGCTGGTATGACGGCGCGTGGACGCCGCGCCACCGCGTGGTGGTCAGTGGCTTTACCGATCTGCCGTGGGGCATGAGCGTTGCCGGCAAGCTGACCCTGGCCAGCAAGACCAAGCGCTGGGACGTCGACGGCACCAGCGGCTACGAGCGTCCACGCAGCTGGGAGCCGGACGGCACCTATGGCTTCAAGCAGTTCGACATGTCGCTGACCAAGACCTGGGACACCGGCACCGACCTGAAGCTCAAGGTCCGTGCCGACGTGATCAATGTGTTCAACTGGACCAACTGGGGCGGGTACGGCATCAACTGGAACACCGGCGTGATCAACAGCTGGGACCAGTACGCCACCCGCACCTTCAAGCTGTCCTTCGGCCTGGACTGGTAAGGCCACGCGCCCGGCCGCCGGCAATGGCGGCCGGGCCACCGCCGCGCCAGCCTCCATCCCACGGTTCCACCAACGGAAAGCGTCTTGAGCATCCCGCGTACCACCAAGCTGTTGCTGTGCACCGCCGCCGGGCTCGCACTGGGCCTCCTGGGCGGGTGCGGCAAGGCGCCCGAGCCGACCCCGAAAGTGGTGCCCCAGGTGATCCTGATCGAGCCGGACCTGCCGCCGCGGCCGATGAAACCCGAACTCCCGCCGCTGTTCGACGACATCGAGCGGCGCACGTTCCAGTTCTTCTGGGACACCACCAACGAGCGCAACGGGCTCACGCCGGACCGTTATCCATCGCGTCCGTTCGCCAGCATCGCCTCGGTCGGTTTTGCCCTGACCGCCTATCCGATCGGCATCGAGAACGGCTGGGTCAGCCGCACCCAGGCGGTGGACCGCACCCTGACCACGCTGCGCTTCCTGCGCGACGTGCCGACCGGCCCGCAGCGCACCGGCAAGGCCGGCTACAAGGGCTTCTACTACCACTTCCTGGACATGCACGACGGCCGCCGCTACGACAGCTGGGTGGAGCTGTCCAGCGTGGATACCGCGCTGTTGCTGATGGGCGTGCTGTTCGCGCAGTCCTACTACGATGGCGACGACGCGCGCGAGAAGGAGATCCGCAGGATCGCCGACACGCTCTACCGGCGCGTGGACTGGCAGTGGCTGCAGCGCAACAAACCGCTGGTGTCGATGGGCTGGTTCCCCGAGAGTGGTTTCATCCAGCACGACTGGATGGGCTACAACGAGGCGATGATGCTCTACGTGCTGGCGCTGGGCTCGCCGACGCATCCTGTCGAGCCCGATGCGTGGACGGTGTGGACGCGTACCTACGACAACGACTGGGGCGTGTTCCAGGGACAGGAATACCTGTCGTTCGGACCGTTGTTCGGCCACCAGTACAGCCACGTCTGGATCGACTTCCGCGACATCCAGGATGCCTACATGCGCGAGCGCGGCATCGACTACTTCCTCAACAGCCGCCGCGCCACGCTGGCCCAGCGCGAGTACGCCATCGCCAACCCGATGCAGTGGAAGGAGTATGGCGAGAACGTCTGGGGGCTGACCGCCGGCGACGGCCCGCAGAACACCACCCAGGAATACAAGGGCGAGCAGCGCCAGTTCCGCCATTACTCGGCGCGCGGCGCCGGCCTGCGCGAGAATTTCGACGACGGCACCATCGTGCCGTCGGCGGCGATCTCCTCGCTGCCGTTCGCGCCGGAAGTGGTGATTCCCGCCACCCAGGAAATGCACCGGCGCTATGGCGATTACCTGTACTCCAGCTACGGCTTCCTGGACTCGTTCAACCCCAGTTTCGACTACGACATCCCGCTCAAGACCGGGCGCCTGATCCCCGACCGCGGCTGGGTGGCCAGCGACTACATCGCCATCGACCAGGGGCCGATACTGGCCGGCATCGCCAACTACCGCGACGAGTTCGTCTGGAACGTGATGAAGAAGAACCCCTACATCCGCAAGGGCCTGGAGCGCGCCGGCTTCGCCGGTGGCTGGCTGCTGCCGGAAGGGGAGGAGTGGCAGCCGCTGCAGAAGGACGACAAGGCCGCGGCCGCGCGCGCGGTGGGCATCGCCGAATCGCGGGCCGCCGCCGCGCAGGAACAGAAGGCGGCGGACAAACCCGCCGCGCGGCCACAGTAGGGCGGACCGGTGACGCTGCGCCTGCCCGTCCTGTTGTGCCTGGTCCTGCTGGCCGCCTGCGCGCGGCCGCAGGAGGGCATCACCCTGCGCTTCTGGGCGATGGGGCGCGAAGCCGAGGTGGTCGGCGAACTGGTGCGCGAGTTCGAGGCGGAGAACCCCGGCATCCGTGTCGAGGTGCAGAACATCCCGTGGACGGCGGCGCACGAGAAGCTGCTGACGGCCTATGCCGCGGATGGCCTGCCGGACATCTGCCAGCTCGGCAATACCTGGATACCCGAGTTCGCCACCCTGGGCGCGCTGACCCCGCTGCAGCCGTACGTGGACACGTCGCGCGAGGTCGTGCCCGCCGACTACTTCCCGGGAATCTGGGATACCAACGTGGTCCAGGGGCAGCTGGTCGGCATTCCCTGGTACGTCGATACCCGGCTGCTGTTCTACCGCAAGGACCTGCTGCGCAAGGCCGGTTACGACCACCCGCCGCGCGACTGGGCCGAGTGGGAGCGGATGAACCAGGCGCTGAAGCAGGTGCTCGGACCTGGCCGCTACCCGGTGCTGATGCCGCTCAACGAGTTCGAGCCGCAGCTGTCACTGGCGCTGCAGCAGGACGATGCGCTGCTGCGCGACCACGACACCCGCGGCAATTTCGCCAGCCCCGGGTTCCGCCGCGCGCTGGGCTTCTACGCCAACATGTTCGAGCAGGGCTGGGCGCCGAAGATGTCCGAGACCCAGATATCCAATGTCTGGGACGAGTTCTTCCGCGGCTTCACCGTGTTCTACCTGTCCGGGCCGTGGAACATCCGCGAGTTCCGGCAGCGCCAGCCGGCGTCGCTGGAGGGCGAGTGGGGCACCGCGCCGCTGCCGGGCCCGCACGGCCCGGGGGGCGGCATCGCCGGCGGCACCAGCCTGGTGGTCTTCCAGTCGTCGCCGCACAAGCAGGCGGCATGGAAGCTGGTCGAGTTCCTGTCGCGGCCTGCGGTACAGCAGCGTTTCCACGCCATCATCGGCGACCTGCCGCCGCGCCGCAGCGTGTGGAAGCGCGCGGCGCTGGGCGAGGACCCGCTGGCCGCCGCGTTCGGCGAGCAGCTGGAGCGGGTCAGGCCCACGCCGAAGGTACTGGAGTGGGAGCGCATCGCCCAGGAGATGCGCATCGTCAGCGAACAGGTGGTACGCGGTGGCCTGGACCAGGATGCCGCGGTCAGGCGGCTGGACGCGCGCGTGGACGACATCCTCGCCAAGCGGCGCTGGATCGTCGAACAGCAGGCAGCGCAGGAGGCCGCACGATGAAGCGGGGCATGCTCGCCGGCTGGGTGTTCGCCGCGCCTGCACTGATCGTGATCGGGGTGTTCTTCGGGCTGCCGGTGCTGTCGGCATTGGCGTTGAGCCTGACCGATTTCGACCTGTACGCGCTGGCCGACCCGCACAACCTGCGCTTCGTCGGCCTGCACAACTACCTGGACCTGCTGCGCACGCCGATGTTCTGGAAGTCGCTGGGCAACACCGCGTATTTCGTGGTGCTCGGCGTGCCGCTGTCCATCGCCCTGTCGCTGGGCGCGGCGATGCTGCTCAATGCGCCGGTGGCGCGTTTCAAGCCCTTGTTCCGAACCGCGCTGTTCGCCCCGGTGGTGACCACGCTGGTGGCGGTGGCGGTGATCTGGCGCTACCTGTTCCATACCCGCTACGGGCTGGTGAACTGGACGCTGGGGCATGCCGGCATCGACCCGGTGGACTGGCTCGGCGACCCGCACTGGGCGATGCCGACCATCATCCTGTTCGCGGTGTGGAAGAACTTCGGCTACAACATGGTGATCTTCCTGGCCGGGCTGCAGGCCATCCCGCGCGACCTGTACGAGGCCGCGCGGATCGACGGCGCCTCGCGCTGGAAGCAGTTCCTGCACATCACCCTGCCGATGCTCGGGCCGGTGCTGCTGGTGGTCGGGGTGATCACCGTGTCCGGCTACTTCCAGCTGTTCGCCGAGCCCTACGTGATGACCCGCGGCGACCCCCTGCAGAGTACGGTCAGCGTGCTGTATTACATGTTCGAGGAAGGCTTCAAGTGGTGGAACCTGGGGCGCGCCTCGGCGGTGGCGTTCCTGCTGTTCCTGATCATCCTGGGTGTGACCACGCTGATGCTGCGCTTCGGCCGGCGCAGGGAGCTGGTATGAGCCGCGAGATCGGTCAATCGCGCGCCTGGGGCGGCTGGATCAATGGTGCCCTGCTGGTCCTGGCGCTGGTGAGCCTGGCGCCGCTGGCATGGATGCTGTCGGTGTCGTTCATGCCCAGCGGACAGGCCTCGCAGTTCCCGCCACCACTGCTGCCGGCGCAGCCCACCCTGGACAACTACCGCGAACTGTTCGCGCGCACCGGCATGGCCGGCAATTTCCTAAACAGCCTGGGCATGTCGGTGGGCATCACCCTGGGCTCGCTGCTGTTCAACACCCTGGCCGGCTACGCCTTCGCCAAGCTGCGCTTCGCCGGCCGCGAGCGCGTGTTCCAGGCGCTGCTGGCGGCATTGGTGATCCCGGCGCAGGTGGCGATGCTGCCGCTGTTCCTGCTGATGAAGCAGCTGGGGCTGGTCAACACCTGGGGCGGGGTGGTGGTGCCGGCGCTGGCCAGCGTGTTCGGCATCTTCCTGGTGCGGCAGTATGCGCGCTCGATCCCCGACGAGCTGCTGGAGGCCGCGCGCATCGACGGCGCCAGCGAGGCGCGGATCTTCTTCCAGATCGTGCTGCCCATGCTCAAGCCGGTGCTGGTGACGCTGGCGATCTTCACGTTCATGGGCGCATGGAACGATTTCATGTGGCCGTTGATCGTGCTGACCGACCAGGAGCACTACACCCTGCCGGTGGCACTGGCCTCGCTTTCGCGCGAGCACATCATGGACGTGGAAATGATGATGGCCGGCGCGGTGATCACCGTGGTGCCGGTGCTGGCGCTGTTCCTGCTGCTGCAGCGTTATTACATCCAGGGGCTGCTGCTGGGCAGCGTGAAGGGGTGAGCCGGCGCGCCTGCCAGGGCCTGCCCCGCGCGTCCGCGGGTGCATGGGCAAGGAGGGGCGGGGGCTCCGGAGCCGCCGGCGTCGCGCCCGTGAGGGCGACGCAGAACTGCCGGACCACCGCCTGCACCCGCCCTGAGTTCTGCGAAAATTCCACCATGGCCGTTGCCCCCGCACCGAGATCCACCGCGATGAGAATGTTCCTTGCCGCCATGCTGTTTTCCACCGCGACGCTGGCCGGCAACGGCCTGGCCGCCGAGACGGGAAGCCGGGTGCTGGCGAAGTTCGACGACATCGGCGCCTGGCAGCTGATCACCTCGCCGCAGGTCAGCGGCTCGCTGCGGCCGGTGACCGGCAACGGCGGCCGCGCGTTGTGCCTGGACTACGACTTCCACGAGGTGTCCGGCTATGCCGGCATCCGCCGCCGGCTGGATGTCACCTGGCCGGACAACTACCAGGTGAGTTTCGGCCTGCGCGGCGATTCGCCGGCCAACGACCTGCAGTTCAAGCTGATCGACGCCAGCGGCGACAACGTGTGGTGGGTCAACCGCAGCGGTTACAGCTTCCCGAAGGACTGGACCCGGGTGAGCTACCGCAAGCGCCACATCGAAAAGGCCTGGGGGCCGGGCCAGGACCGGGTCCTGCGGCGCAGCGCCGCGGTGGAGTTCACCATCTACAGCAAGGTGGGGGGCAAGGGCACGGTGTGCTTCGACCAGCTCACCCTGCAGCCGCTGCCGAAGGAGGACACCTCGGCACTGACCACCACGGTGATCGCCGACACCGCGACTGCGCTGCAGCAGCGCATTGCCGACGGCAAGCCGGATACGGTGTGGATCAGCGGCGGGGTCAAGCAGCAGACCGTCAGCCTGGACCTGGGCAAGGTGCGTGAGTTCGGCGGCGCGGTGATCCAGTGGGTGCCGGGGCTGGAAGCCTCGCGCTACGTCGTGCAGGCCTCGGTCGACGGCCGCGACTGGCACCGGCTGCGCGAGGTGACCGCCGGTGGTGGCGGCCGCGATTGGCTGGCCCTGCCCGAGACCGAGGCGCGCTACCTGCGGTTCGATCTGGTCGACGGGCCCAGCTGGCGCTATGGCATCCGCGACATCAGCCTGAAGCCGCTGGAGTTCGCCGCCACGCCCAATGATTTCGTGCGCTCGGTCGCGCGCGACCTGCCGCGCGGGTCGCTGCCGCGGGGCTTCTCCGGCGAGCAGCCGTACTGGACCCTGCTGGGCCTGGACGGCGGCCGCGAGCAGGCGCTGATGGGCGAGGACGGCACCCTGGAGGCGGCGCGCGCCGGCTTCAGCATCGAGCCGTTCGTGGTGCTCGACGGCAAGGTGCTGGGCTGGGCCGACGTGAGCGCCAGCCAGCGCCTGCAGGACGGCTACCTGCCGATTCCCTCGGTCGAATGGAAGCACGACCGATTCGGCCTGCAGGTCACCGGTTTCGTGCAGGGCCGCCCCGAGCAGGCGCAGCTGGTGGCTCGTTACCGCCTGCACAATCCGGACAAGGTGGCGCACGAGTACCGGCTGGCGCTGGCGGTGCGGCCGTTCCAGGTCAACCCGCCCAGCCAGTTCCTCAATACCGTCGGCGGCGTGAGCCGGATCGAGCGGCTGGCGATCCAGGGTGCCCGGGTGGCGGTCAACGGCCAGCCGCGGGTGTTCGCCGCGATGCCGCCCGATGCCGGTTTCGCCAGTGCGTTCGACAGCAAGTTCGACGTCACCCACCTGGCCGACAAGACCCTGCCGGGCACGCGCGAGGTCAGCGACCCGGGCGGGCTGGCGTCCGGCGCGATGCTCTACACCTGGAAACTGGAGCCGGGGCAGAGCCGCGAGGTCGCGCTGGTGCTGCCGCAGACCGGCAACTGGTCGATGCCCGGCCGTTTCGACGCGGACAAGGCGCAGCAGCAGGTCGCGGCGATGTGGCGGCAGAAGCTGGACCAGGTGCGGCTGCAGTTGCCCGAGGCCGGCCAGCCGCTGGCCGATACGCTGCGCACCGCGCTGGCGCACATGCTGATCTCGCGGGTGGGGCCGAGCCTGCAGCCGGGCACGCGCTCGTATGCGCGCAGCTGGATCCGCGACGGCGCGATGATCTCCGAAGGGCTGTTGCGGCTGGGCCGCGAGGACGCGGTGCGGCAGTACCTGGAATGGTATGCGCCCTACCAGTTCGACAGCGGCATGGTGCCGTGCTGCGTGGACGCGCGCGGCAGCGATCCGGTGCCGGAAAACGACAGCCACGGCGAGCTGATCCATGCCATCGCCAGCTATTGGCGCCACACCGGCGACCCGGAATTCCTGCAGCGCATGTGGCCGCACGTACTGGCCGCGTGGGGCTACATGGAAGACCTGCGGCTGAGCGAGCGCAGCGAGGACAACCGTGCGCGCAACCCGGGCTTCTACGGGATGATGCCGGCGTCGATCAGCCACGAGGGCTATTCGGCCAAGCCGGTGCATTCGTACTGGGACGATTTCTGGGCGCTGCGTGGCTACAAGGACGCGGCCGACATGGCCGTGGCGCTGGGCCTGGCCACCGAGGCCGAAGCGATGGCCGCTTCGCGCGACCAGTTCCGCCAGGACCTGGACGCCTCGCTGCGCGCGAGCATGGCCGCGCACCGCATCGACTACCTGCCAGGCTCGGTCGAGCTGGGCGATTTCGACGCGACCTCGACCACCATCGCGCTGGCGCCGGGTGGCGAGCAGGGGCGGCTGCCGCAGCCGGCGCTGGACACCACCTTCGAGCGCTACTGGCAGCAGTTCGTCGAGCGCCGCGACGGCAAGCGCCAATGGAAGGACTACACCCCGTACGAGTGGCGCAACGTCGGTGCCTTCGTGCGCCTGGGCTGGCGCGAGCGCGCCTGGGAGGCCAGCGAGTTCTTCTTCCGCGACCGCGCGCCGCCGGCCTGGAACCAGTGGGCCGAGGTGGTGTCCTCCACGCCGCGCACGCCGTTCTTCGTCGGCGACCTGCCGCACGCGTGGGTGGCTTCGGATTTCGTGCGCTCGGCGCTGGACATGTTCGCCTACGAACGCGAGATCGACGACGCCGTCGTGCTTGCCGCCGGGGTGCCGGCGGCATGGCTGGCGGGCAAGGGCATCGCCATCGAGGGGCTGCGCACCGCGCACGGCCCGCTGCGTTACTCGCTGGTGCGCGACGAGCGGGAGTTGACCCTGAAGGTCGCCGACGGCCTGCGCCTGCCCAGCGGCGGGCTGGTGCTGCCATGGCCCTACGCGGGCGAGCCTGGGCAGGCCCGCATCAACGGCGAACCGGCGGCGTGGTCGGGCACCGAACTGCGGATCACCACGCTGCCGGCGAAGGTCGAGATCGAGATCCCCGCCGACCTGCGCCGCAGCGAGCGCGGCCGGCGCTGAGGCGGCCGGCGGCCGGCGATGCCGCCGTCGGCTCAGCCGGTAGTGCGGGCGCGGCCGGTGTGCGCGTGCAAGGGCGCGCTCGATCGCGCGACGAGGCGGGCCCCGGCGCCGCCGTCGTCGATCTTCCCGCATACGAACTGGTGCTGCCCTTTGTTCCAGGGCGGCGTCTGCTCGATACCGGTTTCCAGCGGCAGCCGGTGGTCGCGGGTGAGGCGCACGATGGTGGGGTCATCGGCGGCCAGGCCGCGCGGGAGGAAGAGGTTGCGCATGCGCGTGCCGGGCCTGGTCCCGCGCGGCGCGGGCAAACACGCATGCTGCGTCCGGGCGTCCGGGCGTTCGCGGTGTGCGCGCAAAGCCCCGGCCTGGGGCTCAGCCGGCGCGGACCGCGCGCACGATGGCGGCGGCCGCGGCGGCCGACTGCCTGACCTGGTCCCACTGGCCAGTGCGGATCCAGGCATCCTGCACCATCCACGAGCCGCCGATGCAGAGCACGTTCTTCTGCTTCAGGTAATCGCCGGCGGTGTCCTCGGTGATGCCGCCGGTGGGGCACAGTTTCAGTTCGGGGATCGGCCCGGCCACGCCCTTGATCATCGCCAGCCCGCCCACGGCGGTGGCCGGGAACAGCTTGCAGACGCGGAAACCGCGCGCCAGCAGCGCCAGCAGCTCGGTGGGCGAGGCGGCGCCGGGCACCACCGGCAGCGGCGCCTTTGCCAGCGCCTCGGCCATGTGCGCCGGGGTGCCCGGGGTCACCAGGAAGTCGGCGCCGACGTCGATGGCCTGGCGCATCTGCTCGACGGTCAGCACCGTGCCGGCGCCCACCACCACGTCCGGCAGCTCGCGCTTGAGCATGGACAAGGCGTCCATCGCCACCGGCGTGCGCAGGGTCAGCTCGATGGCCGGCAGGCCGCCTTCGAGCAGCGCGGCGCTGACCGCGCGGGCCTGGTCGAGGGTGTGGACGGTGACGACGGGCAGGATGCCGGCGGCGGTGAGCAGGTGTTCTGCGCGGTCCTGGTGCTGGGCGATGGTCATGGCGGGGTTCCGGTGGGGCAGGGCGTGGTGCGGGCCGTGGAGGTCAGGCGTCCTTGGCTGCGTGCGGGGCCGCGGCAGCGGCGGCATCGTGGCCGAGTTCGTACTCGGCGTCGTACGCCCATACGCCGCCATCGGCCCGCGCCGGGCCGCAGGAGATCGAAATGGCGCCCTGGTCGGCAGGGCCGACGACGCGGCGGTTCATCGCGAACAGATTGCGGCCCAGGTCGTGGCCCGCCGGCGCGGTATTGGCGGCGATGGCGCGGGTGGCCCACTCGGTGGCGTCCACCAGCACTTCCAGGGTGCCGGCCTCGCCGTCCAGGCGGATGATGTCGCCCTCGCGGATACGGGCGATCGGGCCGCCACGGGCGGCTTCGGGGGTGACATGGATGGCGGCCGGGATCTTGCCCGACGCGCCGGACAGGCGCCCGTCGGTGACCAGTGCCACGCGCCGGCCCTGGTTCTGCAGCAGCCCCAGCAGCGGTGCCAGCGAATGCAGTTCCGGCATGCCGTTTGCCCGCGGCCCCTGGTAGCGGACCACGGCGACGAAATCCTGCGGCAGGGCGCCGGCGGCATGCAGCTTGTTCAACGCCTGCGGCGCGTCCACGACCACGGCCGGTGCTTCGATCGTGCGGTACTGCGGCTTCACCGCCGACAGCTTGATCAGCGAGCTGCCGATATTGCCCTTGAGCAGGCGCAGCCCGCCCTGGGCTTCGAACGGCTCCGTGGCCGGACGCACGACCTCGGTATCGGCGCTGTGCGCGACGGCCGGCGCGTAGACGACCTTGCCGTCGATCAGCCGCGGCTCCTGCGCATAGGCGCGCATGCCGCCCTCGGCGATGGTCGCCAGGTCGTCATGCATCAGGCCGGCGTCCATCAGTTCGCGGAACACGAAGCCCGGCCCGCCGGCGGCGGCGAAACGGTTCACGTCGGCGTCGCCGTTGGGGTAGACGCGGGCGAGCAGCGGCACGATCTGCGAGAGCTGGTCCATATCGTCCCAGGTCAGCACGATGCCGGCCGCACGCGCCACCGCTATCCAGTGGATGGTGTGGTTGGTGGAGCCGCCGGTGGCCATCAGCGCGACGACGGCGTTGACGATGGCGCGCTCGTCGATCAGCCGCCCCAGCGGGCGGAAGTCGCTGCCGAGCGCGCAGATCTCCAGCGCGCGCGCGGTGGCGGCGCGGGTGAGCGCATCGCGCAGCGGCAGTTCCGGGTTGACGAAGGACGCCCCCGGCAACTGCACGCCCATCGCCTCGAGCAGCACCTGGTTGGAGTTGGCGGTGCCGTAGAAGGTGCACGTGCCCGGCGCGTGGTAGGAGTCGGCCTCGGCCTGCAGCAGTTCCTCGCGGGTCGCTTCGCCGGCGGCGTAGCGCTCGCGCACCTCGGCCTTCTTCTTGTTGGGTATGCCCGGGGTCATCGGCCCGGCCGGCACGAACACCGCCGGCAGGTGGCCGAAGGCCAGCGCGCCGATCAGCAGGCCCGGCACGATCTTGTCGCATACGCCCAGGTGGATGGTGGCGTCGAACATGTCGTGGCTCAGGCCGATGGCGGTGGCCTGGGCGATGATGTCGCGCGAGAACAGCGACAGCTCCATGCCGCCGCGGCCCTGGGTGACGCCGTCGCACATCGCCGGCACGCCGCCGGCGACCTGCGCGGTGGCGCCGAGTTCGCGCGCGGCATCGCGGATCAGCTGCGGGTAGTGCTCGAACGGCTGGTGCGCCGAGAGCATGTCGTTGTAGGCGGTGATGATCCCCAGGTTGGGCGTCACGTCACCGCGCAGCCGGCCCTTGTCGGTCGGGCCGCAGGCGGCGAAGGCATGGGCGAGGTTGCCGCAGCTCAGGCGCGAGCGGAACGGACCGGAGCGCAGCGCGGCATCGATGCCCGCCAGGTAGGCCGCGCTGCGCTCCGGTCC
>NZ_LDJO01000067.1 GCF_001431595.1 Stenotrophomonas acidaminiphila | reverse complement strand
GAAAGGCTGGCCGGTCCAGCAGCATGTTGGGCCGCAGATCCCACTTGCTCTTGGCCTGGTTCAGACCTTCACGGGTGCCGTCGCCGAACCACTCGGGGCCAGCGATCTCGACACCGCGCTTCCAGGCCTCGAAAAAGGCTTGGGGCGCGGCAGCGAAATGCTGCTCTTCCCGCATGATCTGATCGACGACTTCCCGAGGCAGTAGCTGGTTCATGACGTGATTCCTCCAGTTGGATCAAGGAACGGCGAGCTGGGACCAGCCGCCTCTTTCGAGGGCACGTTGAGCCGCGGCGTAGCTGCGGAAGTACTCGCGGGATTCCCGCGAAACGGGGCCTTCGGTATCGCGCGTGCCGATGTAGTGACCGGCGGCGCTTTGCAGGACTTCGAGCGGCAGGAACTTGCCGCAGTAGGTCGAGGCCAATTGGCCGAAAGAGGCTTGTTGGGACATGGACGGGCTCCTTGGAAAAGCGGGGCCTCGTCCCTCACGGGATGGCAGCTCCCGCACGCGGTTGATAAAAAGCATCGACGTCACGGGGACGCGCGTCCGCAGACCTGATGCGATGCGGACTGGTGGGCAACGCGGGAGAGACCCGCGGCAGCCTGGAACCCTGGCTGCTGGCATGTGCTGACGAATCAGCGAACATGCGGGCAGCTTCGTGCGCGGCCCGCGCCGCGTCAGTTAGAAAACGGCATCCGGGCCAGCCCCGATTGATGCGCGCAGAAAAAAGAAGCCCCGCATCGAGTGCGGGGCTGTCAGGAAGGTGCGTCGGTCCTGGGTCAGTCGGGCGTGTCGCCCAGGATATGCTTCTTCCACAGGTCAATTGCCTGCTCGGGCGGAAGCTCGGCAAGGATGATGATGGGCTGGGTCTGCCGAGCGCGCAGCGAAGCGAAGTACGCCTTGCGGTCCGCGATGGCCTTGAGCTTGATGCCCTTGATGAACAGAAGTTTGCCGTCCTTGATGAACAGCACCCTGTTGCCGATGTCGCGCTTGAACGCGGCTCGCAACTTGCGTTCCCCGTGCATGGCTTCGGCCAGTTCATCGACCAGGAAGTCGAGCGTCATGTCGATGTAGTGAGGGTCTTCGCCCTCCTGGCCGAGGTCGAGCGGAGCAGGCGGCAGACCCTTGGCGAAGGCTTCGGCCTGAGCCAGAAGCGCCTTCTTGCCATCGAGCGCACGCAGGAATGTCGAACCGCCGTTCCCGCCGTTGTGGGCCTCGGCAATGGGAGTGCCGTCGAACACGACAATGGCGGTGAAGCACAGCGTTTCGTCGCTGGCGAAGTCGGACACTCTGAGGTCTTTCAGCGTGATGCGGTCTTGCTTAGTGATGTTTTCCATGGGAAGTCCTGAAATCAACCGGGTGGCGACATGCCCCTGGCGGGACGTGGCGGCCATCCCGTGGGTTGGAGAAAAGAGGCATCGATGCCCCGGTGGGCAGCGTTCGCCGGTGAGATGCCGGGGCGAACTGGCGGGTGGCGCGGGTCGAACCCGCGGCAGCCTTGACACCCTGGCTGCGGGCTGTTGCCGATACATCGGCAATGCAGGAGGGAGAATGGCGCGGCCCGCAGGCTGCGTCGCCGATCAATCCGAAGCGGTCGAGCCCGTCTTGTTCAGGTACTGCACCAGGCGCTGGCCCAGCCATGTCATGCACGGACTGGCACGGCATGCCGCCGACCAGGACGTCGGGCGCCGGCACGGTGCCGGCGCGCACCTGGCGGGCGATCGCGGTCATGCCGCCCAGGTTGGGCACGCGGGGGTAACGGTGGGCGAGCACGGCGCTCGTGAACGGCTCGATTTCGGCGAACCACGCGGCTTCGAGGCCGAGGGGTTGCCAGGCGAGGCTCACGGCCTCGATGCCGCTGCACACGCTGCCGTACAGCAGTGGCGCGGCCTGGGGCGCACCGCGTGAGGTGCGAGGTTGCGGGTTCATAGTCGGGTCTCCTGTTCGTGTGGCCCTGGACCGTGTGGCCGGGCCGGGACGTTGATTGGCAGGAGAAAGGCGCCGAAGGCCCTGCGGCCTTCGGCTCGGGAGGACAGAACCACCCGTGGGCTGATTGGCAGGCCCGGTCGTCGCTAGAACCGTCTGCTGTCAGCAATCACACCCGGCGCATATCGTGGTTGGCGCCGGCATCTTCTGGCGCACATCCGCGCACAAAAGGAGCCCAGTTTTTCGCCGTTGGGCACGGCGTCGAATACCGCTGACCACGAAGGGTCTCCGGGTGGCTCGCGCTACTTGGCAAGCCATCGGGGGACCCTTCGCAGAGGCGGAAGAAATGCAGATCAGCAGAACGCGCGGGTGGCGGTTCGCGGAGAAGCTACCTTCAGGCCCCGCAGCCGGGAACGGCTGGGCGGGACGCGCACACGGACAAGAGAAGGCGTTGCGCGCTGGGCGTCCCGCAGGGCGTGCGGGACACGGGCCACGCCGCCGATGGCGGGCACGGCTCTCGGGGAACGGGGTTGGTCAGGAGCCTTTGCGGCCGCTGCTGTTCCTGCTTGGGGGGCGCGAGGCACCACGCTTGGACGCACCGGATTCGACCGGCAGCGTGCCTTTGCAGTCGGGGTAGCGACTGCACGACCAGAACGGGCCGGTCTTGCCGGTGCGCTGGCGCGTGGGTGCGCCGCACTGCGGGCAAGCGGGCCCGGAGGGAATCTTGATGGACAGCGAAGTACTGCCGTACTGCGCGATCAGCTGCGAAATCCAGGCGGCTTGCTTGCCGATGAACACGTCCAGAGTGAGCTGTCCAGCTTCGATCATGTCGAGCGCCTGCTCCCACACGGCGGTAGTTCCGGGGTCAGCAATCGCCGCAGGCACGGCGTCGATCAGTGTGAACGCCGTATCCGAAGCACGGATGGAACGGCCCTTCTTCACGAGATAGCCCCGCGTCAGCAGGCCGGTGATGATGTTTGCGCGCGTGGCTTCGGTGCCGATGCCCGTCGTGTCCTTCAACTTCTGTTTCAGGCGCGGGTCGGTCACGAAGCGCGCCACGCCTTTCATCGACTTGACCAGTTCGCCCTGCGTGTAGGGCTTGGGCGGCATCGTCTTGAGCGCCTTGATCTCGGCTTCGGCCACCTGGCACGCCATGCCCTCGCGCAGCGCAGGGAGCACCTGGCTGCGCGCCGTGGCTTCTCCATCCTCGTCCGCTTGCGGCTCGGCCAGCACCAGACGCCAGCCTCTGACGACCACCTGCTTTCCGGTGGCCGCCAGCTTCTGCTGGCCGCAGGAAAGCTCGGCAACGGTGCGGTCGAACTCGTGGTGAGGGAGGAACTGCGCGAGGTAATGCGCGCGGATCAGCCGGTACACCGCCAGTTCCTTCTCGCTCATCGCAGAGAGGTTCGCGGGTTCGAGCGTCGGGATGATGCCGTGGTGCGCCGTGACCTTGCCGTCGTTCCAGGCGCGTGAGCGCTGGGAGCGGTCGAGCTGGCCCATGATGGGATGCAGCGAGGGGTCGGTCTTGAGCAGGCTGTCCAGGACAGTCGGCACTTCCGCGAACATGCTTTCGGGCAGGTAGCCCGAATCGGAGCGTGGATACGTCGTGGCCTTGTGCGTCTCGTACAGGGCCTGGGCGATCTCCAGGGTCTCCTGCACGTCCAGCCCAAGCTGCTTGGAACAAACCTCCTGAAGCGTTCCCAGGTCGAACAGCAGCGGCGGACCTTCGCGCACGCGCTCGGTCTCGACCAATACGACCTGGGCGCTGCCTGCAGCGCGGATCTGCTGCGCGGCCTGCTGGGCGATAGGCTGCTGCAGGCAGCGGCCGGCGTCGTCGGTGCAGCCATCGGGCGGAACCCACTGCGCGCTGAAAGTCTGTCCACCTGCGGAAAGGGACGCGTCGATGGCCCAGAACGGCACCGACTGGAAGGCCGCGATCTCGCGGTCGCGGTCCACGACGAGCTTCAAGGTCGGCGTCTGGACGCGACCGACGGACAGCACGCCGTCGTAGCCGGCCTGGCGCCCGAGCACCGTGAACAACCGGCTGAGGTTCATGCCCACGAGCCAGTCGGCGCGTGAGCGCGCCAGTGCCGAGTAGTACATCGGCAGCGTGTCGGATGAGGGCCGCAGCTTGCCGAGCGCGGTGCGGATCGACGCATCGTTGAGCGCCGACAGCCATAACCGCTCGATGGGGCCGCAGTAGCCGCACAGGTCGATGATCTCGCGGGCGATCAGCTCGCCCTCGCGGTCGGCATCGGTGGCGATGACCAGATGGGTCGCCTTGGCCAGAAGCGCCTTGACGACCTTGAACTGCGTGGCGGTCTTCGGTTTGACATCGACCCGCCACTGCTGGGGAACGATGGGCAACTGCTCCAGCGACCAGCGTTTGAGCGCCGCGTCATAGACCTCGGGAGCTGCCGCTTCTACGAGATGGCCGATGCACCAGGTGACGGTGACGCCGGAGCCGCTGAGACAGCCTTCACCGCGCTGTGTCGCGCCGAGAATTCGGCCAATGTCTTTGCCCTGGGAGGGCTTCTCGCACAAGAACAGCCGCATGTCCGTCCATCCGAATTCCGTGGTTCATTGAGTTGCTGGAATCGAGGATGCCGAGCACCACCAGGGGCAGCAGCAAACAAGCCGCACACGGCGGCGACCACTTTCACGGGATGGAATGGCGGGGACGGGAGTGGCGTGCGGCCGGGAGGGTGCGGTTCGGGAGCCGCGGTTTTCGGGAGCGCGTGGAAGCCGGTGGACGTTGATGGAGCTATCCCCTGGGGATAGCTCGCGAGGGCGTGGGGCGACGGACGACTGCCGCCGCCCCATGCCGGGTCACTTCCTGCGCTTCGGCTCCTTCGGCGCGGCCGGTTCCTGGGCGGCCTGGGGATTCGGCTGCGTGTCCTGCGTGGTCTCCTGCTGCCTGGGGCTGAGGGTCACGGACTCGATGCGGAACGGCAGGATGCCGACACTGCGCGCGTTGATCTGCCAGGTCTCGCGCGGCTGATCCTCGTTGTCCGTCCAGGGTTCGCGCTCCATGCGGCCGACGACCAGCACGCGCATGCCCTTCTGGTAGAGGTCCTTCCAGTGCGCGGCGTCGCGGTGCCAGATTTCCACCGGCGCCCAGAAGCCGCCGCGATCCTCGAAGCTGCCATCCTTCTTGGGAATGGGGTTGTCGAAATAGACGTTCAGGCGCAGAAGGCGGCTGGGCTCGTCGTTGCCGTTGGGGAACTCCCGGTACTCGGGGGGCGAACCGATGTTGCCCTCGCCAGAAAAGTGCGTGCTCATGTTGCAATCTCCGTGGTGGTTGAAAAACCCGCACCTGGTTGGCGGCGGGCGCGTGCTGGGGTGCGTGGCGCGATCACCGATCACGCATGGCGGATGGCATGGACTTGAGCCGGCGCAGGTAGGCGTCTTCCGCCTCGGCGGCCTTGCTGGCGCACTCCTGCGCCTGCCGGCCCAAGGTGTGCAACAAGCTGATCTGCATGTTCAGCGTGATGCGCTGAAGCTCGATGGCGTGCAGGTCGACCAGCAGGTTGACCGGCGTGCTGGTACTCGCCATCAGCTCCTGCCACAAGGCGACGCCCATGGCCGAGCGGTCGTGCTTGCGCCAGCGCAAAAACACCGTGCCTGCGCCAGTGGTCTGCTGGGCCAACTCGATGGGCAGCAGGTGGAAGGGATGCCCGACCGCCTGTGGCAGCACCTGTCGCTGCGCCAAGCCAATCAACTCGTCGCGCATGGCGAAGCACTGGCTGGCCCAGACCTCCAAGTCCCCTTTACCTTTAAAGGGCTTCAAAAGGCCTTTTAGAGAGCCTGCGTGTTCCAGCCGCATGAAGGCGGTCTGTTGCAGCGGGCGGAAGTAGCGGGTGTCGCGGTTCGGGTCGCTCATGCCTGCGCGTCCTCGTCCGCGGTAGTCTCGGGTGCCTCGGTGGTGGTGGCCTCGTCGCTGGGCAATGCGGCTGCGGCAGGACCGTCACCGCGCTGCTGCAGGCCACGGCGCACGATCGGCGGCGCGAACTTCGAGCGGCGCGTGCCTTCCAGCACGTCCTGCGGCAACTCGCCGAATTTCTCCAGCGCCGCCCGTGCTGCGGCATTCTTGGCGGCGAAGTCGTCGCGGGTGCAGCCCGAGTAGCGGTACTGCTGCGCCAGGCTGAAAAGACTGCGCAGTGCATGGGCGCC
>NZ_LDJO01000066.1 GCF_001431595.1 Stenotrophomonas acidaminiphila | reverse complement strand
CCGCATCGTGGCGCCGCAGCAGATGCTTCAGCCGCGCCACTTCGGCGTTGCTGAAGGCATAGTCGCGGTCGCCTGCGGCGCTGGCGTCACGGTAGGTGGGCGCATAGAGCAGCAGCCGGCGGCCGCGGCGCAGGGCGCGCACCCGGGCCAGCTCGGTGCGCAGCGTGGCCGGCAGCTCGGCCTCGGGCATGCGCAGGAAATCGGTGCGTGGCAGTCCGGTGACCCAGACGTTGGCCGGCGGAATCGGATGGAAGATCGCTGCCATCGCATTGGCATCCACTTCCGATGACGCCACCAGCCCCGTGTAGAAGCGGCGCTCGCGCCGGCGGAAACGGTCGCGGTCGCCGTGCCGGCGCTGGCTGGGATTGGCCAGGGCGAACAGCCGCTTGAGCGGAATGCCGTGCCAGAGGTTGACCACCAGCCTGCGGCGCAGCGCGGGCCGCGGCGCGCCATGGCCGCCGTCGCGCCAGGCCAGCGACATGTCCAGCGCGGTGGAGTTGGTCAGCAGCAGGACCCCGCAGCGGGCCAGTTCCAGCAGCCCGGCCAGGGTGTCCAGGGCCACGATCCGCACGCGCGCCGACTCCTCGATGCCGCGCGGGCGATGGCCGCCGCGCACGAATATGCGGATCTGCACGCGCGGGTCGTCGCGCACCTGTTCGTACACCGCACGCGCGTTCTCGATGAACTGCCCGCGCTTGAGCGGGTGGTCGAAAAATGCCCAGCGTTCACTGCGCTTGGGCAGTACCCAGTCCAGTACCCGCCACAGCGCCAGCAGGGGGACGCCCAGCCGGGCATCCACGATCCGGCGGTGGCGCAGCAACGGGCGTGTCCCGGGCTGGGTCATGCCGCATGCATGCGCAACTGCGCAACGATCAGGTCGCAGACCCGGTCGACCTCGGCGGAGGCGAGGTCCGGGTGGATCGGCAGGCACAGCACGCGGCGTGCGGCGGCGTGCGCGACCGGCAGGTTGCCCGGGGTTGCCGAGGGCAGGCCCCGGTACATCGGGAATTCGCTGATCAGCGGGTGGAAATAGCGCCGTACCAGGATGTTCTGCGCGCGCATGAGCTGGTAGAGCGCATCGCGGCCGATCGGGAAATCCTCGTTGATCATCACCGGGAAGTAGGCATGGTTGCCCATGTCCCGGCTGACCCTGGGCAGGCAGTGCAGGCCGCGGATCGCGGACAGGCGCTGGCGGTACTGCGCATCGATCTCGGCACGCCGCGCCAGGGCGCGGTCGATGTGCCGGAGCTGCAGCAGCCCGAAGGCGGCGCTGACCTCGTGCATCTTGCCGTTGATGCCGGGGGCGACCACGGTGGTCTCGTTGACGAAGCCGAAGTTCTTGAGGTGGTCGATGCGCTGCTTGGTGCGCGCGTCCGGGCATACGATGGCGCCGCCCTCGAAGGTGTTGAACACCTTGGTGGCGTGGAAACTGAGGATCGACAGGTCGCCGTGGCGCAGCACGCTGCCGCGTGCGTCGCGCACCGCGAAGGCATGGGCGGCGTCGTAGATGACCTTCAGGTTGTAGGTGTCGGCGATGCGGGCGATGGCCGATACGTCGCAGGGCGTGCCATAGCAGTGCACCGGCATGATCGCCGTGGTCTGCGGGGTGATCGCCGCCTCGATCTTGGCCGGATCCAGGTTGAGTGTCTCCGGGTCGATGTCCACGAACACCGGCTTGACGCCGTTCCACAGCAGCGAGTGCGCGGTGGCCACGAAGGAATAGGGGGTGGTGATGACCTCGCCGGTGATGCGCAGTGCCTGCAGCGCGGTGACCAGGGCCAGCGTGCCGTTGGCGAACAGGGCGATGTGCTTGACCCCCAGATAGCTGCACAACGCCTTCTCCAGCGCCTGGTGCATGCTGCCGGCATTGGTCAGGATGCGGCTTTCCCAGATCCGCTCCAGGTACGGGATGAACTCCTCCAGTGGTGGCAGGAGGGGGCTGGTGACGTGGACGGGCTTGGTTTTCATCCAGGGCTCTGGTTCGGCATGCCTGCGCGGCGCTGGTTCCGATGCAAGACCCGTTCCAGCCGCGCGCCCGTATGTGCCGGGCCGGGCCGATGTCAGCTGCGGGTGTCCAGCAGCTGCTCGACGGCATCCAGGTCGAAGACCGGGATGCCGGTGGCTTCCCGCACCTCCCGGCGTTCACTGAAGGCGTCGTCGATGAAGATCGCTGGCAGATCGCCGGCGATGGCGGCACTTTTCGCCGAGCCGTCGCGCAGGTGCACGATCCGCGCGAATAGTGCCGGGCACAGCCGGTGCTGTTCCAGGGTCTGGCGCGGGCAGGCGCGGTGGCGGGTCAGCAGCACCACCTCGATGTCCGCCGCGCTCCACTGGTAGAGCAGGGCGGCGATGATCGGGTTGACCTTGCCGTCGAGGATCAGGGTGTCGTCCAGGTCCAGGTAGACGCGGCGGTAGTGCAGCCCGGTGCGGTAGCGGTTGCCGAGCGCGCGGTCGAGCTGGACCGCGTGGTCCAGCGGCAGCACCGAGAACGGGCGATCCAGGTACGCATAGACATGGAGCAGGGCGAAGTTGACGCCGCGCATCCGCGACAGCGCCATGGAACCGGCGATCCGCGGCGCGACCTCGAGCAGCCTGGGCACGCCGTGGACGTCGCGCCGCGCCTGGAAGAACCAGGCCCCGCGCAGCCGCAGTTCGCCCGCGATCGCCGCGGCCATCGCCACCAGGTCGGGTACGTCGGCCGGCTCGGTGCGCACGCTGATGCCGTTGCGGGTGCGGGCCCGGCACCGCGGCGCGGCATGCAGCAGGCGGCCGTCGGCGGCCGACAGGCAGTCCACCGTGTATTCCTCGCCGGGCAGGTATTCGCTGAATACATAGTGTTCGCCGGCTTCCAGCAGCTGGCGGTGGCGGTGTGCGTCGTCGACGCGCTCGGCGCCGCGGCTGCCCTGGCCGATGGCCGGTTTGGCGAACAGCGGATAGTGGCCGCCCACCGGGCCGGCGTCCGCGGGCACGATGCCCAGCGGGCGCAGGCGTGCGTAGGTCGCGCGTTTGTCCCGGCACAGCATCGCCAGTCCGGCGTCGGGCACCGCGGCGGCGGCGCGCAGCCGCCCGCGCTGCGCGGCCAGCAGCGGAATCACGTCGTCGTGCGCGGGTACCACCAGGTCGATGCCCCATTCGTCGATCAGGGCGTTGAGTTCGGCGACGAGATCGCTGGAACGGGTATCGGCTGCGATGCGCCGGTAGCGGCGATAGACGAACTCGCCGTGATCGTCCACCGACGATGCCCCGTGCAGGACGATGTCCTTGGCCTGGCGCAGGGCGGCATGGATCTCCAGCCCGATCTCCGAACCGCAGGGGAACACCAGTACATGGATGCGCGCGGCCATCTCAGCCGATGCCCGCCACGGCGCGTTCGAACTGGGCCAGTGCGCGTTGCGAGTAGGCTTCGGCGTCCCAGGCCGCGGCCACGTGCGGGTGCTCCAGCCAGGCGCCCATGCCCTGGGCCAGTCCTTCGGTCGAGTCGGGTACCAGTGCGCCGCAGCCTCCGCCCAGTACGCTGCGCGGGCCGGGAATGTCGGTGGACAGCACCGGGCGGCCGAGCGTCAATGCCTCGAGCAGGACGATGCCCTGGCCCTCGTAGTGCGAGGACAGCACGAACAGGTCGAGCGCGCGCATCACCGGGTAGGGGTTGGCCAGCGCACCGGTGAGCAGCACGTCGTGCTCCAGCCCCAGCTCGGCGATGCGCTGCTGCAGCAGCGGCCGTTCCGGGCCCTCGCCGACGATCACCAGGCGCACCCGCGGGTGGCGGCGGCGCACCTGCGCGAAGGCGTCCAGCAGCCGGCGATGGCCTTTCTCCGGCGACAGCCGGCCCACCGTCCCCAGCAGCACATGGCCATCACGCCAGTCGGCGAGCCCGGCCGGGAGCGGCTCCCGTGCATGACGCCGGATGAACGCGGGGTCGATGCAGTTGTCGACGCTGTGGAAGCGATCGGCCTGCTGGCCCGGTACCGGGCCAAAGCGGCGCCGGTTGACCGCATCCAGGCTGTCGGACACCGATATCAGCGCGTCGCACAGCGGGTACTGCTCGAATACCTTGGCCAGCTGCGGGTGACGGCTGCGGAATTCCTGTTCCATGTCGTTGTGCAGGTACGCCACGCAGCGCGTTCCCGGTGGGCGGCCGCGTGCGAACAAGGCGGTCCAGAACGCCGCATAGCCGGAAAAATCCACCACCGCGTCGAAATCGGCGCTGCCGAACTGGCGCGCGTACTCGCGGACGTAATAGGTCTGCAGCAATGCCATCTGGCGCGGGTTGAGCACTTCGCGGCTGCCCTGGCGGGTACTGAGCCACGCCTGCTCGCGGTTGGCCACCGGGAAGCTGATGCGCCCCCAGCGCGCCACGTGCGCGGGCAGCTCGGCGAAGCGCTCCATGCGCTGCGGGTAGCTTTCCAGCGTCCACGGGTCGACGATCACGGTCAATGCCATCTTCGACGGGTCGATCGACCCGGCCAGGCGGTTGAACGAAGCGGTCACCCCGTTGGGGCTGAAATTGCCGACCTGGAACAGCAGGGTGCGCTTGCTCCGCGGTGGCCTGGCGACCTCATGCCGGGTATCGCCTTCGAAGAAGAAGCGGACGGTCCGCGCCGCCGATCCACCGTCCTCCAGCGGCCAGTACGCCTGGCGCGCGGCCTCGCGCCGGGCCGCATCGTCATGCCCGGGCGTGCGCGCGGCCAGCGCCTGCGACAGCGCCTGTTCGAGCGCGTCGGCGGTGTGGCAGGCCTGCACCGGCAGGGTGTCGATGTCGAAGTACAGCCCGCGCTCGCGGCGGTATTGCTCCAGGTCCGGAACGTACAGCACCACCGGGCGGCCGCTGGGCAGGAAATCGAACAGGATCGAGGAGTAGTCGGTGACCAGCACGTCCACCACCGCCATCAGCTCGGTGATGTCGGTTCCGGCCGGCACCGGCATCGCACCTTCCGGCAACGGCCCGAGCTTGCGGGCCACCATGTGGTGGCCACTGAACAGCACGGTGGCGCCATGCCCGGCCAGGCGTGCGATCGCGCCGGACACCAGCTCGGCATCGAGCGACGCGCCGTCCAGGCTGCCGCGCCAGGTTGGGGCGTACAGGACGATGCGCTCGTCCGCATCCAGGCCCAGGCGCTGCCTGATCCGCGCGCGGGCGTTGGCGTCGGCGCCGAGCATCAGGTCGATCCGCGGCTGCCCGGTGTCGGCGATGCGGCCGCCGATCACCTCGGCCACCTGCATCGACCCGAGCAGCACCTGCCGGGTGAAGGCGTTGGGCATCGCCAGGTGCGTGGCCTGCAGCAGGTTGCGCACGGCGTTCTTGTGGTCGAACAGGGCACCGGGAATATCGGCACCCAGCTTCTTCAGCGGCGTGCCGTGCCAGGTGTTGAGATAGCGCTGCTGCGGGCGCCGCACGAAGTACGGCATGAACGTGTTGTTGTTCACCAGCCAGCCGGCGGTGGCCAGGTAACGCGCGTACAGGGGGCTGCCATGGCGGACGAAGACCACGTCCGGCGCGGCGGCCAGGTCCGGCGGAATGACCGCGTGCGGCTTGACCGCCCAGACATGCAGCATGCCGCGCCCGGCCAGGTGCGCGCGCGCCGCGCGGAACACCGCCAGCGGGTTGCAGCTCACCGAGTCGCCATGGAAGCTTTCGTACAGGACCACCTCGTCGCGGACCGGCAGGGTCTCGATGAACTCGGCGTACTCGAGCTTGATGTCGCGCGCGGACTGGGCCGGGTTGCCGGTGTCCTCGGGAACAATGTCGAAGTCGCGCCGGAACAGGCGGGTGTCGAGGAACGCCAGGCAGGCTTCGGCATCGCGCCCGGCGCGGTGCAGGACCACGCCCAGGCGGTAGTGCAGGCGCGGGCAGTGGGTGTCATGGCGGGCAGCGGCGGCGTGGTAGGCCGCGGCGGCCTCGGCGTCCAGGCCCAGGCGCTCGCAGGCCTGGCCGAGCTCGACGTGCGCGTGCGCGTCGACCCTGTCGATGCACAGCCGCTCGCTCCACGCCTGGCGCTGCCGTGCCGTATCCGGGTCCGCGGCGGGCAGGGCCTGCGGCTCCTGCGGCAGGCATTGCAGCCATGCCGCGATCGCCGCGCCGGTATCGCCGCTGGCATGCAGGCATACGCCCTGCCGGTAGCGCCAGTCGCCATCCTCGCGCAGCGCCAGGGCGCGCGCGTAGGCCGCGGCTGCGTCGGCCGGGCGCTGCAGGCGCTCCAGCATCCAGCCGTGGCGGTAGTGCCATTCCGGTTGCGATGGCTGCAGCGCGAGCGCGGCGCGGTAGGCCTCCACGGCCTCTTCCCAGCGGTGCAGCATCTCCAGCAGGCGGCCGCGGGCGAAACGCAGCGGCGCATTGTCGGCCTGGCCCGGCTGCTGCAGGCGCTGGCGGTAGGCACACTCGGCGCCGGCCCAGTCCTTCTCCCGCTCATGCCACAGGCCGATGCCCAGTACCGCCGCGTCCGCATCCGAAGCGATGGCGCGGGCGTAGCAGGCCTCGGCGGCCTGGGGATGCCCGCGCCGTTCTTCCACGCGGCCGAGCCGGTAATGGGTATCGGTGTTGCACCCGTCCAGCGCCAGTGCCCGGGTGTAGGCGCTGGCGGCATCGTCCAGCCAGCCCAGGCGCTCGCAGGCCACGCCCAGCTCATGGAACCAGTCGGCGCGGTCATCCTGCATGGCGGTGGCGGTGCGCAGCGCGGTCACCACCCGCCGCCAGCCATTGCGCCGGGCCACGATCGAGCCGAGCAGCGCGTGGTGCGCGGCGACCCCGGGCTGCAGGTCGCAGGCACGCAACGCGAACATGTCGGCCACGTCCCACAACTGCATCCGCGCCAGGTTGGCGGCGATGCGGGCGAACACCGTGCCCGGCGCGTCCAGTGCCTCGAGCAGTGCCAGCGTGCGCAGGTTGAAGCGGGTCTTGGCGGCCACCTCCAGGCGTTCGCCGGCGGCCAGGCAAGTCTGCAGGCCCTGCGCCTGGCCGATGCGGGCGTAGTGCGCCACCGGGTCGCGGCGATGGTCGCCCTCCAGGTGCATGGCCTGGTACCACCACAGGTCGAACGTGGCCGACGGGTTGCGGTACTCACGCCAGCCGTGGTCGCGGAAATGCTCCCACGCGCCGTCGTCGGTACCGGCAAGATCCGGGTTGCCGGCGCGGTAGAAGTCCGCGTCGAACCATGCCGGCACGGCCGGCTGCTGGGCAGCGCCGGCCTCGGCGGCAGCCGGGGCCGGGGACGGGATGGCGGTGGTGTCGTTCATCGGGAGGCTGCTGCTTACTGCATCGAGCGGATGCTGGCCTTGAGGGCGGAGCTGGAGATGTTCTCGGTACGCGGCAGGTAGCGGACCTGGCAGTAGCGCGACAGCTCGTCGAAATGGCCCCGCCAGTCCGAGCCCATCACCAGGACGTCCGCGCCGAGCCGGCGGATGTCGTCGGCCTTCTGTTCCCAACTGTCCTCAGGGAACACGTCGTCGACGTAGCGGATGGCGCGCAGCACCGCTTCGCGGTCGGAATAGCTCTGCGTGGCGCGCTTGTCCTTGATCGCATTGAAGCTGTCCGAGGACAGGCCCACGACCAGCGAGCTGCCCAGTGCCCGCGCGCGTCGCAGCAGGTTGACATGACCGATATGCAGCAGGTCGAAGGTGCCGTAGGTCAGGACGATGGTCATGCCGGATTCCGTGCGAACGTTGATGGCCGGGGGGCATGCAAGGCGCATGCCGGCAACTGCCGCCGGCGCGGTCAGCGGGTGATCCGGACCGCCACCTGGACCCATTCCGATTTCCACAGGTATTCGAAGTCGCGGTCGTACCGCTGGCACCAGTCGAGCAGGGCGCGGTGTTCGTCGTCGCGGAAGTCGTCCCCGGCCTGCATGAAGTACTCGTCGAACAGGATCACCGTGCCCGGCGCGATCCGTGCATCCAGGCCGGCCAGCGCCTCAAGCGTGGAGCTGTACAGGTCGGCATCGGCATGGATCAGCGCCAGCGGGGCGTCCAGCCGTGCGGCCACGCCGTCGACGGTGTCGCTGAACCAGCCCGGCACCACCTCGACATTGGCGGCCTCGAACACCGGGATGTCTTCCGGCGCCAGCGCGAAGGCGCCTTTGCGCCACGTGCCCATCCAGTCCTCGGGCAGCCCCTCGAAGCTGTCCAGCAGGTACAGCCTGCGCCCGGCCGGCATGCGCGCATGCAGGAAGCGCGCGCACTGGCCCTTGAACACGCCCAGTTGCAGGAAATCGCCCGGCAGGCGCACGTCGCGCACCGCCTCGTCCAGCGCGGTGAACTTGTAGCTGTACCAGCGGTCCTCGTCCGGACCGAAGCTGCGGGTGGGCAGCTCGGGCACGCCGGGCAGGCGCGTGCGCACGCGCAGGAAACGCTCGGCCAGGCGGGGGTCGACAGGCATCAGCGGCTCCACTCAGGACCGGTTCGCGGCGCGCAGCGCGTCGAGCTGGGCAGGATCGACATCGACCCCGCACAGCAGCTGGTTCAGCAGGGTCACCTGCAGCCCCAGCGACGCCGGCGCGACATCCGGGTGGTCGCTGATCGCCGGGTTCTGCACGTCGATGAAGGCCATGTTCCGGCCTTCCGCCGAGGCCATGGCGATATCGCGGATGTAGGGCAGCTGCGGCGACTGGCTGGAGTAGATCAGCAGCCGGCGTGCCGGCGGGCAGGCCGTGGCCAGGGCGGCGCTGAACAGCTCGCGCTTGTCGCGCGGGAACACGCCGCAGGTGAAATGCGAGTCGCGATAGCGGCGCACGTAGTAGTCGTCGGACAGGATCGGCTCCACGCAGACCGCGTTCAACCCGGTGCGCAGCGAATGCAGCAGGGCGCCGGAGCCGCCCTTGGAGGCACCGTACAGGACCGTGTGCCGCGGCTCGATGTCCAGCTCGGCCATCACCCGGGTGATCAATGCGGACACGCGGGCCTCGTTGTCCGGCTGCGCCAGCGTATCGGTGTAGAACGCGCCGACCACGCCGCCGAGGTCGGCGATGCGCAGGATCGCCGTATCCCATGGCATGTACTTCGGCGCCTGGCTCAGGTTCCGCGCGAGGTAGCGCGCCGAGAATCCGGCATCGTACATCTGGTCGACCGGCGGAATACTGGAAAAGACCACCAGCAGGCGCCGCGCCGGGGCATGTGCCGGCTTCTCCAGCAGGTAGCAGACGCCGTCGTGTTCGCGCAGGCCGAACTGTGTATGCCTGGCCCAGAACCGGGGTGCCGCCTTGGCATGCACGAACGAGGTCACCGCGCCGTCGTCGTTGCGGAACTTGTAGACCAGGAAGCCCTGGCCGACCAGATGCAGCAGCAGCGCCTTCAGTTGCGGGTCCCTGCGCGACAGGTGGATCAGGTTGCTGTCGCCGGGGTGCCGCAGGTGCACGAACCGGGTCTCGGCCAGGTCGGCATGGGCCGCGTCGTCGGCATCAAGGTCCATGGCAAGCGCCATTGTTCGGTATCTCCTGCGATCGTATGCGGCATGCGCCTCCCGCCCATGTCCGGTACGGGCCAGGGGCGCCCACCGATGTCCTGCAAGCGGCGTGCCCGGCGGCGGGAGTCGGCTCCCGCGGCGTGGGGCGTCAGGGGGTTTCGTTCTGCTCGCGGTCGATCCCGTACTTGCGCAGCTTCTCCACCAGGGTGGTGCGGCGCAGGCCGAGCAGCTGCGCGGCATGGGCGACCACGCCCTGGGTGCGTTCGAGTGCCTCGTTGATCAGTTTCAGCTCGATGCCGGCCATGTGGTCGCGCAGGTCCAGGCCATCGTCGGGCAGCCGTGCCGGCGCCGTGCCGCCCCCGGCGGCGGCCGGGGCGGGCGCCGGCACGCTGGCCGACAGGCTGGCCAGCGGCCGCTCGTCATCCAGCGCCACCGGCGGCGGGGCGGCCTCGCTGCGGTAGCGCGCGGGCAGGTCCTGGACCCGCACCAGCCCGCCCGGGTGCAGCACCGCCAGGCGCTCGACCAGGTTGGTCAGTTCGCGCACGTTGCCCGGCCAGCGATAGGCGGCCAGCGCCTGCAGCGCTTCGGCGGCGAAGCGGACCTCGCCACGGCCGGTACGCGCCAGCTGCGCGGCGATGGTCTCCACCAGCGCCGGAATGTCGCTGATGCGTTCGCGCAGCGCCGGCACGTCGATCGGGAACACGTTCAGGCGGTAGAACAGGTCCTCGCGGAACTTGCCTTCGGCGATGCGGGTTTCCAGGTTGCGGTGGGTGGCGGCGATCACCCGCACGTTGCAGCGGATGGTCTGGTTGCCGCCGACGCGCTCGAAGCTGCGTTCCTGCAGCACGCGCAGCAGCTTGACCTGCATCGGCAGGCTCATGTCGCCGATCTCGTCCAGCAGCAGGGTGCCACCCTCGGCCATTTCGAAGCGGCCCTTGCGCGCGCTCAACGCACCGGTGAAGGCACCCTTCTCGTGGCCGAACAGCTCGCTTTCCAGCAGGTCCGGCGGGATCGCGCCACAGTTGATGGCCACGAACGGGCCGTCGCGGCGCGGCGAGCGCAGGTGGATGGCGCGTGACACCACTTCCTTGCCGGTCCCCGATTCGCCGAGCACCAGCACCGTGGTGTCGAACCCGGCGACCTGTTCGATCAGCTGGCGCAGCTCGGTCACCGCTGGACTGGTGCCGGTGGGGCCGGTGTCCTCGCCGCCGCCGGAATGGTGCTCGGCGTCCAGCCGCTTGAGGCTGGCGCGGCGCAGCAACGCTTCCATCTGCGCATGGCGCATGGGCTGTTCGAGCGGCCAGACATTGGCCTCGTGCAGGCCGTAATGGCGCGCGAACGCCAGCGGGTCGCTCTCGGCCAGCAGCACCGGCGGCATGCCGGTGCCGGCCAGCCAGTTGAAGAACGGCGCGGCCCGTGCCGGATCCTCGATGGTGCCCACCACCAGCGCCATCCAGTCGTTGACCCGGTGGCGGCTGGTGTCGATGTCGCCCACGTCGGTGACCCAGCGCGGGTTGAGGTCCATGAACTCCAGCAGCGCCACCGTACGCTCGGCACGGACGCCCTCGCTGTCGATCACGAGGATGCGCGATTCACTCATGGCCCTGTTCCTGCCGTACGCCTTCCAGGATCGGCATGACCTCCTGGATGTAGGACAGCTTGCTGACGAAATTGTCGGCGCCGGCGCGCTGGGCGTGCTCGCGGTGCTCGGCGTCGTCGAAATGGCTGGCGATCACGATGTACGGCGGCTCGTCCTGGGTCTTGATCAGGCGCGTGGCCTGCAGCCCGCCCATCTCCGGCATCGCCAGGTCCATCAGCACCACCTGCGGGCGCAACGCCTCGGAGCGCTCGATCGCCTCCAGCCCGTTGGCGGCGCTACCGACGACCTGCAGCCAGTCGACCTTGCGGAAATGGCGCATGGCCGCGTTGATGAAGCCTTCATGGTCGTCGACCAGCAGAACGGTGAGCTTGCTCATTGGATTCCTCGGATCAGCCTGCGCGGGCCAGCAACGGACGCGCATTGTGCCGCTTCCGCTCGCGTGCCGGGGCGATGTCCAGCTGTTCGCGGTATTTCGCCACGGTGCGACGGGCGATGTTGACCCCCTGCCGCGACAGCAGTTCGGCGATGGCCTCGTCGGCGAGCGGGCGTGCCGGCGGCTCGGATTCGATCAGCCGCCGCACCATCGCCTTGACCGCCTGCCCGGAGATGCTGGCGCCGTCCAGGCGCACGGCGAAGAAGTGCTTCAGCTCGAAGGTGCCGCGCGGGGTCTGCATGAACTTGCCGGAGGTGATGCGCGAGACGGTGGACTCGTGCATGCCGATGGCGTCGGCCACTTCCTTCAGGGTCAGCGGCGCCATGGCTTCCTCGCCCTCGGCCAGGAACGCGGCCTGGCGTTCGACGATGACCCGCGCGGTGCGCAGCAGGGTGTCGTAGCGCATGGACAGGCCACGGGTGAACCAGCGCGCTTCCTGCAGCATCTCGCGCATCGGCTGGGCGGCGGCGCTGCCTTCGCTGGCGACCAGGGCGCGTTCGTAGGCCGGGTTGAGGCTCACGCGCGGCGTGGTGGCCGGGTTCAGCGCCACCCGCCACTGGCCGTCGGCGCGCCAGGCCACCACTTCCGGAATGACCGCCGCGTCGGCCTGCGGCTGCAGCGTGTCGCCGGGGCGCGGCTGCAGCGACAGGACCAGGCGGAACGCTTCGAGCACATCGGCCTGTTCGGCATCGAGCTGGCGTGCGATGGCGGCATAGTCGTGGCTGGCCAGCAACTGCAGGTCCTCGCCCAGCAGCCGCGCCGCTAGGTGCCGGGCCGGCACCGTGCCGGGCACGGCGGCCAGCTGTGCCTGCAGGCACTCGCGGAGGTCGCGCGCGGCCATGCCGGCCGGTTCGCCCTGCAGCAGGCGCTGGCGGATGCTCTCCACATGCGCGCCGTCACGGTCGAAGCGGGCGCTGGCCAGCAGGGTCAGCTGCGGCAGCGGCGGCTGCAGGTAGCCGGCGTCGTCGCAATGCTCCAGCCAGAACGCGGCGATCGCCAGGTCACCCTCGTCCAGGTCCAGCGACAGTGCCTGCAGGATGCGCAGGTGCGGGTCGCTGGACTCGCCCATCGCCAGGCGCGCGGTACGGTCCTCGTCGGCGTCGTTCCAGCTGGCGCCGGCCACGTCCCACATCGATCTCTCCGGCAGTTCGTCGAACGCGGCGGTCTCCAGTTGCGGGTCGCCGTCGGTGGTGGCTTCTGCCACGCCGGGGGCGGCGTCTTCCTCGATCTCCAGCAGCGGGTTGTTCTCCAGTACCTGGCGGATCTCCTGCTCCAGCTGCAGGCCATTGAGCTGCAGCAGGCGGATGGACTGCAGCAGGGCGGGCGTGAGGTGGAGCTGTTGCCCGAGCTGGGTGGCGAGCGTGGCTTTCATGTCGTCTGATCCCCGTGGCCGCCATGTGACGCGACCGTGATGGAACACATCTTGCGTAGGGGGTGTCAGGGAATGAATAGGAGAAAACCCTGCGCCGTCAGGGATGCACCTGACATGATGTAAGGATTCACCCTACATTTCGTCATTAATCTGTCGCGGCCGTGGAGCCGGGGTTTTGCGTATCAAGGACTTACGGAATTCTGACGCAGCAGGCGCCGGATTTCCGAATCTGTGACGCGATTCCAACGCCGGCCAACGTCACCGGTTCAGGCGAGTTCCTGCTGGTGGCGCACCGCCAGCAGCAGCAGGTCGTTTGCGCGACGGCAGCCCAGGGCTTCCATCATGCGCGCGCGGTGGGTCTCGACCGTCTTCACGCTGATCCCCAGCTCGGCGGCGATTTCCTTGGTGGTACGGCCATTGCCGAGCTGGCGCAGGATCTGCCGCTGGCGCGGCGACAGTGCGGCGATGCCGGTGGGGCGTTCGCGACCGAGCATGGGCGCGAGCATCCGCGTGGAGATCTGCGGGCTCAGGAACACCTGCCCGGAATGGGCCGCGCGCAGGGCAACCTCCAGCTCCTGCGGGGCGGCATCCTTGACCACGAACCCGACCGCGCCGCGGTCCAGCGCATCGCGCACGTGCGCGGTGTCGTCGTGCATGGACATCATCACCACGCGCGCCTGCGGCACCCGGCGGCGGATGTCGGACAGGGCTTCTAGGCCGCTGCGGCCGGGCAGGGAGAGGTCCATCAGCACCACCTCGGGGTGATGCTGCACGGCCAGTTCCAGCGCCTGGTCGGCGTTGCTGGCTTCGCCGACCACGAGCACCCCGCCGAACGTCTGCAGCAGGCGGCACAGGCCGGCACGCACCAGCGTATGGTCATCGACGATCAGGACACGCACGGCCACGGGCACCGCTTGGGAATGGCCGCACCTTAGCCGAGCGCGCGCGTGCGCGCCAAGCGGCAAAGGTCATGAACGGGCGGATCAACGCGGGCGCCGGCTGTCGGCGACCTGGCGCCGGTGCAGGCGGAACAGGTGGCGTTCCAGCGCGGTGTCCAGCGCGTCGCCGGTACTCTGCAGGCGCAGCCACAGGTAGAGCCCGCCGTTGCCCGAGGCGGCTTCGCCCAGCACCTGTACCGGCAGTTCGATGTGGTCGGGCAGCCAGTCGGCCGGCTGCAGGCGCACGATGCCGGCGCTGCCCTGGACCGCGCCGGTGCGCTGGCCCAGTTCGAGCCGCAGGCCCCGGCGCGACCAGCGCACCGGGCGCAGCGGCAGGGCCTGGGTGGATTGCCGCAGCAGGCGCCCCAGCAGCACCAGGGCCAGGTCCATGCGGGCTTCCAGCCGCGCCAGTTGCTGGCTGCCTTCGGCACCACGCTCGTCGGAATCGTCGGTGCCGCGCGAGTCTTCCACCAGCGCCACGCTGCGCAACAGCATTTCCGCCGCGCCGGCACGGATCGCGCCGCTGCCCGTTTCGAACACCGCCGGCAGCGAGACATCGCAGGTCAGCGTGTCCTCAAACAGCTCGACCTCGGCCGGGTGGTGCACGATGCTGGCGCCGGGCGCGTTCATGCCAGCGATTCGGCCTGCTGGTAGGCGTGCGCGGCGCGCACCGACTGGCGTCCGGCGCGCAGCCGCGCGGCGGCGATGTCACGACGTACCAGCATGTCGGCCATCAGCGACTGCTGCAGTGCCAGCAGGTTGCGCAGGCCGTTGGCCGCGGCCTGGGCGCCGCAGGCCTCCACGAACTCGCGCAGGCGGCGGTCGTGGCCGTTGGCGATGCGCTCGGCCTGGGCGTGGTCTTCCTGCTCCACCGCCACGCGCAGCGCTTCCAGGTCGTCGTGCAGGGCCTTCAGGGTGTGATCGGGGTCCATCATGTCCTCAGGCTCCGGTGACGGCGGGGCGTTGGCGCTGGTCGGAAGGGATCGCGTTCCAGGCCGACTCGATCTCGCCCATGAGCGACAGCGACTCCTGCAGGGCCAGCACGTCGTTGTTGAGGTTGGCTTCGGTCAGGCGCTGGATGACGTAGTCGTACAGTGCCGAGAGGTTGCCGGCGATCTCGCCGCCGGCCTCGTGGTCGAGCGAGCCGTTGAGGTGGCCGATGATGGCGCAGGCTTCGCCGATGGCCTTGCCCTTCATCGCCTGGTCGCCCTGGGCAAGAAACGCCTCGGCGCGACGGATGCGCTCGCCGGCCCCTTCGAACAGCAGGGCCACCAGTTTGTGCGGATCGGCATCCACAACCTTGGTGGACACGCCGACCTTGCGGTACTGCTCGGCGTAGTTGCGGCTGGAACCGTACATGGTGAGAGTCTCCTGGGACCTGTCCGGCGCGCGGTCCGGGCGGCGTCGGCAATGATGGGGTGGTATCCGTGTATCGGCCGTCATGGCCGTTTACTTGAATGACGGACGATTATTTCTGCAGTGCAGCAAGCTGCTGGGCAAGGTAGTTGCTGGTGCCCTGCATCTGCGCGACCAGCGAGTCCATCGCGGTGAACTGCCGGGTGTAGCGCGCCGACACCTTCTCCATGCGCGCGTCGAGGTCGTCCAGGTCCTTTTCCAGCTTCTTGATCTGCTTGTTGAGCGCGTCGGTACGCAGGGTCAGGGTGCCGGTGCCGGTGTCCAGGTTGCTCTTGAGCAGCTTGGACAGGCCGTCGGACAGGGTGCCGTCCTTGCCCAGCAGGCGCGCGGCCGCGTTCGGGTTCTCGGCCAGGGTCTTGTCGAACGTGCTGGCATTCAGCGCCAGGGTGCCGTCGGTGTTGATGGTCAGCCCCAGCGCCTTCATGTCCACGACGTTGGCGCTGAGCTGGCCGCGCAGCTGCTGCTGCAGGCCGCGCACCAGCGAGTCGCCGGTCAGGGTCGATGCGCGCTTGTTGGTGGCGTCGTAGGCGCTGGAGTTCTTGAGCAGGTTGACCGAGGCGTTGTAGGCGCTGACGAAGGCCTGCAGGTTGATCTTCAGCGGCGCGTTGTCCTGGCTGACGGTCAGGGTCCTGGTGGTGCCTTCCTCGGCCTTGTTCAGGTTGAGGGTGATGCCGGGGATCAGGTCGCTGATGCTGTTGCTGCTGGACTCGCGTTCGAAGCCGTCCACCCGCACCCGGGCATTGGTGGCGGCCACGGTCTGGGCGAGGCCGCCGCTGGTGCCGTCCCAGGTCAGGGCGGAAAGCCCGCCGTTGCCGCCGCTGGCCGAGACGGTCAGGGCGCCCTTGGTGCCCGCGTCCACGGCATTGAGCACCAGGTGCTGGCCGTCGCTGGCGGTGATGACGGTGGCGTTGACGCCCTTGCCGTTGGCGCTCTTGTTGATCGCCGCGGCGATGTCGGCCAGGGTGCTGCCGGGCTTGATCTCGACGTCGATCGACTTGTCGTCCCAGACGATCTTCAGGGTGCCGTCACCGACCGCCGCATCGGCGGCGAACGCCCCGGAACTGAGCTTCTGCGGTTGCGCGAGGCTCAGCACTTCGACGTTGTAGGAGCCGGCCACCGCCAGGGTCTTGCCGGTGGTGGCATCGGTCACCACGGTCGCGCCGAAGCCGCTGCCTTCCGGAACCGAGGTCTTGTAGGCCTGGTTGCTGGCGCCCTTGACCAGCGCATCCAGCGCCGACTGCATGCTGCTCAGCGAGCTCTTGATGCTGCCCAGCGCCGAAAGTTTGGCGGTGACCGTCGATCCCTGGGTGTTGATGCGGTCGGCGGCCGGCTTGCGCTCGTTGGCGACCAGCTGCGAGACGAGGGTGGGGATGTCCAGGCCGGAGCCGACGACGGAGAGGGAGGACGAGGCCATCTGGATTCCTTTTGCGCAAATGGACACCCTTGCAGGCATCCCGGATATCGGCACGTGCCAGGGCTTCTTTAGCCCGGGGACGGCTTTGGGTCCCGCCTTGGGTGCAAGTCCCGTGCCGGGAGCGCCCCCGGGGCCCGCCGCCGGACCGGGCGGCGGCCTTCGCGGCTGCAAATGGATGAAGCCCCCGCCATCGCTGGCGGGGGCTTCGGGTCATGGCCTGGTCGGGCTGACCCCGACGGATCAGCGCAGCAGGCTGAGCACGTTCTGGGTCGAGCTGTTGGCCTGGCTCAGCATCGCGGTACCGGCCTGCTGCAGGATCTGCGTGCGGGTCATCTCGGCCGTTTCCTTGGCGTAGTCGGCGTCGCGGATGCGGCTGCGCGAAGCGGACAGGTTTTCCGAGGTGGTGGCCAGGTTGGCGATGGTGGAGCTGAAGCGGTTCTGGATCGCACCCATGTCGGCGCGCGAGCTGTTGACCGCGGTCAGCGCCTTGTCCACCACTTCCAGGGCGCGCTGGGCGCCGACGAAGGAGGAGATGTCCATCTTGCCGGCGACCGTTTCCTGGGCCGGGGCGGTCACCGCGGCGGCGGTCTGGGCGGTGAAGGCGGTGGCACCCGCGGTCACGCCGGTGGCCTGGCCGGTGACGGCGTCGGTGATGGTGCCGAAGGTGAAGCCGGTGGTGTACTGGTTGCCCTTGACCGCCTGCAGCTTGACCGCGCCGGCGCTGTCCAGGGTGGCGTAGACGCCGGTCTGGTCCATCTTGTCGTTGATGGCGGTGGCGACCTTCTGGTTGATGGTCTTGACGCTGTCGCCGGCATTGAACTTGACGTCGTCGATGTTGATCGTCTGCGCCGCGCTGGCGCCGACCTGCTGCACGCTGATCTGGACGCCGGAGATCTTGCCGGCGGCGGCGGCGACGCCCGAAGCGGTCGCGGCAACCACGTTGACGGCGGTGGTGTCGGAGGCGAAGTTCATCTTGCCCAGGTTGGCGGTGCGCGAATCGACGATGTTGTTGATGCCGATGGTCTGGCCGGCGTCGGCGCCGACCTGGAACAGCGCGCCGGTGAAGCTGCCGTCCAGCAGCTTGGTGCCGTTGAAGCTGGTCTGGTTGGCGACGCGGTCGATTTCCTTCAGCAGCTGGTTGACTTCGGCGTTCAGCGCGTCGCGGTCGGTGCCGGAGTTGGTGGCGTTGGCCGACTGCACGGCCAGTTCGCGGATACGCTGCAGGTTGTTGCCGATTTCGACCATAGCGCCTTCGGCGGTCTGCGCCAGCGAGATGCCGTCGTTGGCGTTGCGGGTGGCAACGTCCAGGCCGCGGATCTGGGTGGTGAAGCGCTCGGAAATCGCCAGGCCGGCGGCGTCATCCTTGGCGCTGTTGATGCGCATGCCCGAGGACAGGCGCTGGATGCTGGTCGCCAGGCTGGTGGCGCTGGTGTTCAGGTTGCGCTGGGCGTTCAGCGACATGATGTTGGTGTTGATGACTTGTGCCATGATTCGGATTCCTTTTTGGCGTTTGATCCGGCAGCTCAACCTGACCGGTACTGAGTGCAGTGGAGTGGCGTAGGGCGCCGCAGTACCGCTGCTGATACCAATAACGGCAGCATCCCCGGCAGCTTTAGGGCCTGCCCGGAAAAACGGATCGCACGATCCGTGGATGCTTCCGGATGCATGCGTCATACGGAAACGGCGCTGGAACCCAGGGTTCCAGCGCCGTTGTTTTTTCCACCGCCGGTGCGGCCGTCCCCCGGAAAGACAGAGCCCCGGGCGTGCCGGGGCTCTGCTTCCTGCCGCTTCCGGTGCCGGCCTACTTGAGCAGGTTGAGCACGTTCTGCGGGACCTGGTTGGCCTGGGCCAGCATCGCGGTGCCTGCCTGCTGCAGGATCTGCGTGCGGGTCATCTCGGCCGTTTCCTTGGCGTAGTCGGCGTCGCGGATGCGGCTGCGCGAAGCGGACAGGTTCTCCGAGGTGGTGGACAGGTTGGCGATGGTGGAGGTGAAGCGGTTCTGGATGGCGCCCATCTCCGCGCGCGAGCCGCTGACCGCGGTCAGCGACTTGTCCACGATTTCGAGTGCGCGCTGGGCGCCGGCGAAATTGGAGATGTCCAGGTTCTCCAGGTGGTTGATGCCACCGCCGGCCGCTGCGGTGCCGGCCGAGGCCACCGAGGCCGGCAGGTCGGCGGCCAGCGACAGGGTGATGCCGGTGCCGCCGCTGAGGGTGCCGTTGCTCACGCCCTCGAAGTCCTGGCCGGCCTTGAGCGAGGTCAGCCTGATGTTGCCGCCGCTGACCTCGGCGTACAGCCCGGTCTGGTCGAGCTTGTTGTTGAACGCCTGGGCGATCTTCTTCTGCACGGCCGCGGCATCGTCGCCCACTTCGATCTTGACGTCGTCCAGGGTGATGGTGGTGACACCGGCGGCGCCGGCCGGGGCGCCGGCGGCGCGGATCGACACGGCGATGCCCTTGATCGCGCCCGAGGCGGTGGCCGCGGTGCCGCCGACGCCGGCGCCGCTGACGGTGTCGGCGAAGCCGGCACGGCCCAGCTGGTCGATGTTGGCATCGACGATGCTGTTCACCGCGATGGTCTGGCCGGCGTCGGCGCCGACCTGGAACAGCGCGCCGGTGAAGCTGCCGTCCAGCAGCTTGGTGCCGTTGAAGCTGGTCTGGTTGGCGACGCGGTCGATCTCGCTCAGCAGCTGCTGTACTTCGGCGTTGAGCGCGTCGCGGTCGCTGCTGGAGTTGGTGGCGTTGGCCGACTGCACCGCCAGTTCGCGGATGCGCTGCAGGTTGCTGCTGATCTCGACCATCGCGCCTTCGGCGGTCTGCGCCAGCGAGATGCCGTCGTTGGCGTTGCGGGTGGCAACGTCCAGGCCGCGGATCTGGGTGGTGAAGCGCTCGGAAATCGCCAGACCGGCGGCGTCGTCCTTGGCGCTGTTGATGCGCAGGCCCGAGGACAGACGCTGGATGCTGGTCGCCAGGCTGCTGCCGCTGGTGTTCAGGTTGCGCTGGGCGTTCAGCGACATGATGTTGGTGTTGATGACTTGTGCCATGGGACTTCTCCGTTGTGCTCGGGTCTTGCGTGATATGGGAAGGCGGTTTGCGTTTGTCTGGATCAGCGGATCATGTTGAACAGCGACATGGACTGCATTTGCGTGAACACGGTCTGTGCGGCCTGCAGGGCGGCGCCTTCGAGCTTGTACTGGCCGATGGCCTCGGCGTAGTCGAGGTCACGCAGCTGCGAAAGCGAATCCTTCAGGGTGATGGCATTGGCCTCGCGCAGCGAGGCGGCGTTGTCGATGGCACTGAGCTGCGCGCCACCGGATGCGCGCGAATCGATCATCTTTTCCGAGGCGCGGGCCACGTCGCGCAGGCTCGACTGCAGCAGGTTCTGCTGCGCGGTGCGGCCGGCGAGGGTGGAAGTGTCCATCTGCAGCGCCTGGGACAGGCGGTCGATGGTGGAGAACACATCGCGGTTGCCGGCCTGGCCGACCGTGAACTCGTCGCCGGCCGCTGGCACGCCGGTCATGCGTACGCGCAGGCCCTGGAAGACGATGTCGTCGCCCTCGGCATAGGTGCCGCTGCCGACCGTGGCACCGCCGCCGTCGATGATGTCGTAGGCGCCGGGGCCGGTGAAGCGCACCGTGTAGCTGTCGCCATTCCAGCTGGCGCTGCCGTCGCGGCTGGCGCCGGTCAGCACCGCCTGGCCGGTGTTGCCGGCCGCGGCGCTGCCGTCGATGGTGCCGTCGCCGGTGCGGATGCGCATGAAGATCTCGCTGCCGGGCAGGGCATCCTGCACGAAGCTGCCGGGCGCGACCTCGACCTGGCGCTGGGTCTGGTCGCCGTTGTACAGGATGCTGCCGTTGTTGGCCGAGAACGGGGCCACGCCGTCGGCGGTACCACCGAACAGGAAGCGGCCGTTGCCGTCGGTGCTGTTGGCCAGCGACAGCAGCGACTCGCGGATCGAGCGCAGCTCGGCGGACACGCTCTTGCGGTCCTCCGCCGACAACGCGGCGTTGTTGGACTGGATGGCCAGGTCGGAGACCCGCTGCAGCAGTTCGCCGGCCTGCGCCAGGGCGTTTTCCTGCAGGCCCAGCCGGTTCTGCACGTTCGCCGCGTTCGAACCCAGCTGGTCCAGTTCGGCCAGGATGCGGTCCATGCCCACGGCGGTGCCGGAGGCGACCGGGTCGTCCTTGGCGGAGACCAGCTTCTGGCCGGTGGCCAGCTGGCGTTCCAGGTGGTTGAGCTTGCTCTGCTTGGCGAGCATCAGGAACACCGACTGGTCGTACATCATGCTGCTGGAGATGCGGTTGTTCATCAGCCCACCGCCCGCAGGATCGACTGGAACATGGTGTCCGCCGTGGAGATCAGCTGCGAGGCGGCCTGGTAGGCCTGTTGCAGGCGGAGCATGTCCGCCGCCTCCTCGTCCAGGTTCACCCCGGAGATCGAATCGCGCGTGGCCTGCGCGTTTTCGTTGATCACCTGCTGCGCCTGCAGCGAGTAGTCGGCCGCACGCGCGGCTGCGCCGATCTGCGTGGTCAGCCCGCCCAGCGCGCCGTTGAGCGTCACGGTGCCGCCGTTGAAGGCCTTGGCCTCCTCGACCCCGGCCATGCGCGTGGCGTTGCCGTTGTCGCTGGAACCGGCCTGGGTGCGCGACACGGTGAAGGTATCGCCGGCGGCAGGCTTGCCGTCGAGCACCAGGCTCCAGCCGTTGGCGGCGATGGTCTGGCCGGGCGTGTAGGGCAGCGGCGGGCCACCGTTGATGGTGTAGTTGTTGGCGTCGATGAAATCGATGCTGACCGGGTCGAGCAGGGCGCCATTGGCGGCATCGGTGATGTCGAGCTTGCCGGCCACGCCGGTGCCGACGTTGCCGAGGTCGGCCTTGGCACGCACCGGATTGGCGGCGGCGATGCGCGACGGGTCGGTGATCGCCACCGCCAGCCCGCCGGGCGCGGCCGCGGTGGGCTGCACCAGGAAACGGTCGTTCAGCGCCGGGGTGCCGCCGACCACCAGTTCGATGCCGTTGACCACGAACGGATCGGCGGCGCTGCCGCTGCCGCTCATCGGCACCTGGGCGCCGGTGTCGGTGCGGGTGGCCACCCAGCTGCTGCCGTCGAAACGCAGCTGCAGGTTCTGGCCGTCCAGCGCGGCGACGTCGCCATAGCTGGCGCTGAGCGTGGCGGTGCTGGTGCTGCTGTTGCCGCTGTGCGCGGCGACCTTGGGCGGGGCGAGGCTGAAGAAATCCACGCCCATGTCGCCGTACAGGTCCATGCCTTCGCGGTGGCTCTCGTTGAACGCCTGCGCCAGGCCGACGGCGATGCGGCCGAGTTCGGCCTGCGCCGGGGTCAGCACGGTGTCGCGGAATTCGAGCAGGCCGCCGATGCTGCCGCCCAGCGCCTTGCCATCCAGGACGATGGTCTGGCCCTGGGTCTTGAGCGCCAGCTGCAGGCGTTCGGGCTGGTAAGGATCGGCCACGGTGGTGACCTGCGAGGCGGTGCCGCCGACCACCAGCGCATGGCCGCCGGCCGAGTACACGTTCATGATGCCGCCATCCTGGATGACGGCGGTGCCACCGGTGTAGCCCACCAGCTGGGTGATCAGCTGGTCGCGGCGATCGAGCAGGTCCGGCGCGACGCCGGTGATGTCGCCGCCGATGGTGCTGTTGATCTGCGCGATCTCCCGGGCCAGGCGGTTGATCTCGCCGGTGCCGGCGATCAGGCCGTTGTTGACCTCGTTGCCGAGGGTGTCCAGGTTGCCGTTCAACTGCTTGAAGCGGTTGACCAGGTCGTTGGCGTTGTCGAGCATGCTGCGGCGGTCGGCGGTGCCGGCGGCGTTGGCCGACAGGCCGCTGACCGAATCGAAGAAGTTGGACCAGATGCCATTGAGGTTGGTCGCGCTGTCGGAGAACAACGCATCCACCCGGTCGGCCAGCCCGGAAAGCTGCTTCAGCCGGGCCAGTTCGCCGCTGCTGTCGAGCAGGCGCGAGATCGCCAGCTGGTCGGCCACGCGGCGGATGTCGGTGATGCGGGTGCCGTTGCCGACGTCGCCATAGCCCAAGTCGGTGGGGTTGCGCGTGGCGAAATCGACCTTCTGCCGGCTGTAGCCGTCGGTCTTGATGTTGGCCACGTTGTGGCTGACGGTCGCCAGCGCCCGCTGGAAGGCGAGGAGGGCGCTGCTACCGGTGGAGAGGACACTGGACATCGGGTTCTATCTCAACGGCGGGTGATGCCGGCCAGGCCGGCGGCTTGGGCGAAGGTCTGGCCGAGGCGGGTGCCGGCCTGGCCGATGGCGGCCACGGCGCGGTCGATGGTCGGACCGGCGGCGATGGCGGCGATCTTGGCGGCGTAGCCCGGATCGGTTGCATACCCGGCACGTTGCAAGCCCTGTGCAAAACCGCGCACGTCGCTGCCGGCCTTGAGCGCGGCCTGGTAACGCGGGCTGTTCTTGAGCATGCGCACGTAGTCGCCGAAGCTCTCGGCCGGCGACTCGTAGGCACGGAAGCGCGCGGTCTGGCTCTGGCGCTGGCCGTCGACGTACTCGTGGGTCGCGGCGCTGGCGCTCTCGCCCTTCCAGCCGCTGGCCTTGATGCCGAACAGGTTGTGGCTGCTGCTGCCGTTGTCGCGCTTGATGTGGCGGCGGCCCCAACCGGTCTCCAGCGCGGCCTGCGCGACCAGCGCACGCGGATCGACGCCGAGTTCGCGCGCGGCCTTCTCGGCATGCGGCCAGATGCTGGCGACGAAGCCTTCCGGGGTGTGCTTGCCGAGCTGGTCGGCGGCGGCGTTGGCGGTGGCCATGTCCACGCCATCGGTACGGGGTGCGGCCGGACCGACGCCGCTCCAGCGGTCGTTGGCCAGGGCCCAGTCGGCCGTTGCCGCGGCGGTTTCCGGGACCACGCCGCGGCCGCCGATGGCCGCATGCAGGCTGCCGCTGTCGCGGCCGGCGATCAGGTCCAGCATCTGCTCCTGCGGCATGGCCGGGGCGCTGGCCATGGCCTGCAGCGGATCGGCCTGCAGCGGATCCGCCTGGAGCGCGGCCTGGGGGCCCGGCAGCGCCATCGGCGCCGTCGCGGCGGCAGGGGCCAGCAGCCGGTAGGCCTGCGCGGCCTTCGCCGCCGGGACCAGCGAGGTGTCCAGCGGCTGGGTCGCCTTGTCGGTGCCGCCGAGCTGGCGCGCGATCATCGTCGACAGGCCCAGGCCACGGCCCTTGGTCATGGCCTCGGCAATGCGCTGGTCGTACATCTCGCGGAACATCTGGTTCTCGCCGGGGAACAGCGAGTCGCCGAAGCTGGCCGCGCGCATGCTCTTGATCAGCATCTGCGCGAACTGGCCTTCGAGCTGGCGCGAGACCTTGTCGATCTTCGCCGGGTCGTTGCCGGTGACCGCGTTGAGCTCCAGTGACGGGGCAGCGATGCGCATGATCAGATCACCTCCAGCTCGGCACTGAGCGCACCGGCCTGCTTGAGGGCTTCCAGGATCGCGATCAGATCGCCGGGCGCGGCGCCGACCTCGTTCACCGCACGCACGATCTCGTCCAGCGTGGTGCCGCCGTCGAAGCGGAACATGCGGCTGCCTTCGTTGCTGGCGGTGATCGTGGACTGCGGCGCGGTCACGGTCTGGCCGCCACCGAGGGCATTGGGCTGGCTGACCTGGGTGGCCTCGTTGATCGTCACCGTCAACGAGCCATGCGCGATCGCCGCCGGGCTGACCCGTACCTGCGAGCCGATGACCACGGTGCCGGTACGCGAATTGACCACCACCCGCGCCGGCGCGGTGCCGGGCGACAGCTCGATGTTCTCGATGCGTGCCAGCAGGCCGATGCGCGCGCCCTGGTCGCTCGGCGCCTGCACCGCGACCGTGACGCCGTCGACCGCGCGCGCGGCGCCCTCGCCGAAGGCGTTGTTGAGTGCGGCCACCATGCGCGCGACGGTGGTGAAATCGTTCTGGTGCAGGTTCAGGGTGATTTCGCCGCTGGCGCCGAACACGTCCGGCAGGGCGCGTTCGACGGTTGCACCACCCGGGATGCGGCCGACGCTGGGCACGTTCACCGATACCCGCGAACCATCCTTGCCCTGCGCGCCGAAGCCGCCCACCACCAGGTTGCCCTGGGCAATGGCATAGACCTGCCCGTCGGCACCCTTGAGCGGGGCCATCAGCAGCGAGCCGCCACGCAGCGAGATCGCGTTGCCGATGGAAGACACGGTGATGTCGATGGTCTGGCCAGGCTTGGCGAACGGCGGCAGCTCGGCGTGGATCGCCACGGCGGCCACGTTCTTCAGCTGCGGGTTGACGTTCGGCGGAACGTTGACGCCCAGCTCGCCAAGCATGTTCTTCAGGCTCTGCACGGTGAACGGCGCCTGGCTGGTGCGGTCGCCGCTGCCGTCCAGGCCGACCACCAGGCCGTAGCCGACCAGCGCATTGCCGCGCACGCCACCGACCTGGGCCAGATCCTTGATGCGCTCGGCGTGCGCCGGCAGTGCCAGCACCAGCAGCAGCGCGGCCAGCCCCAGGGGCTTACAGGTGCCGCGGAGGCCGTGCATCAGGCGCTGCATGCGCGCGGCCAGTGTGCGGGAGGTATCCGTCATCATCCGTCCTCCTCAGTACGGCGCCAGGCGCGAGTTGAAGAACCGCCCCAGCCAGCCCATCGCGTTGGACTGCGCCACCGCGCCGCGGCCGCCATAGGCGATGCGCGCGTCGGCGACCTTGCTGGAAGGGATGGTGTTGTCGGTGGCGATGTCGGCCGCGCGCACGATGCCCTGGATCTGCACCAGCTCGTCGCCCTGGTTCAGGCGCAGGCTCTTCTGGCCCTGCACCACCAGGTTGCCGTTGGGCAGGCGCTGGATCACGGTCACGGTCACGCTGCCCTGCAGACGGTTGCTCTGCGCGCTGCTGCCCTTGCCGGTGAAGTCGCGCTCGCCACGGGCGCTGGCGGCCAGCACCTCCTTGCCGCCCAGGGTCACCGGCGCGCCGAACAGGCTCGGCGAACCGATGTCCATGCTCGACTTCTTGCCGATGGCGGTATTGGCGCTGGTGGTGGCCGAGGTGCTCTCGACCAGGGTGATGGTCAGCAGGTCGCCGACGTCGCGGGCGCGGCGGTCGCCGTAGAGATTCAGGCCCGGGCCGGCGGCGTAGATCGCGCCGGCCGTGGCCTCGGCCGCCGGCGCGACCACCGGCACCACCGGCGCCATGGCCGGGTAGGGGCGGATGTCGCCGGCGACCACGCAGCCACCCAGCAGCACCAGGCTGGTGGCGGCGCAGGAAAGACGGAGGACGTTGGACAGGCGGGCCATGGCGGGTTCCGTAAGCGGCACGATCAGACGTTGTTGTTGAGGTAGCCGAGCATCGAGTCGGTGGTGGAAATGGCCTTGGCGTTCATTTCGTAGGCGCGCTGGGTTTCGATCATCGCCACCAGCTCCTCGACCACGTTGACGTTGCTGCCTTCCAGCGCGCCCTGGACGATGCCGCCGAGGCCGTTGAGGCCGGGGGTGCCGTTCTGCGCAGGGCCGGAGGCCGTGGTTTCCAGGTACAGGTTCTCGCCCTTGGCCTGCAGGCCGGCGGGGTTGATGAAGTCGGTCAGCGTCAGCGAACCGATCTCCACCGATGCCGCATCGCCGGCCATCTTCACGCTGACGGTGCCGTCCGCGCCGATGGTCAGCGACTGCGCGCCTTCCGGGATCTGGATGCCCGGCTGCACCGGGTAGCCGCTGCTGGTGACCAGTTCGCCCTGCGGACTCATCTGGAAGCTGCCGTCGCGGGTGTAGGCCGAGCTGCCGTCGGGCAGCATCACTTCGAAGAAGCCGCGGCCGTTGACCATCACGTCCAGGGCGCGGCCGGTCTGTTGCTGGCCACCCTGCTGGAAGTTCTTGGACGTGGCCACCACGCGCACGCCGGTGCCCAGCTGCAGGCCGGTCGGCAACTGCGTCTGCGCCGAGGACGAGCCGCCGGGCTGGCGCACCTGCTGGTACAGCAGGTCCTCGAAACTTGCGCGGTCCTGCTTGAAGCCGGTGGTGTTGGTATTGGCGAGGTTGTTGGAGACAACGGACATGCGCGTCTGCTGCGCATCCAGGCCGGTCTTGGCGACCCACAGTGCCTGATTCATGAGCGGTTCCTCTGCGGCGGGTGCCGGCCCTCAGGGCCGTTGCAGGATGTAATGCATGGCCTGTGCCAGAACCGCGCGCCAATCGGCCGGCGCGGCGGCGTCAGCCGTTCAGGCGCAGCAGCGTGTTGGCGCTGCGCGCGTTCTCGTCGCCGTGCTTGATGACCTTGACCTGCATCTCGAACTGGCGCTGCAGCTGGATCATCTGCACCAGCGCGCCGGCCGCGTCGACGTTGCTGGACTCGAGCATGCCGCTGTCCAGCGCCTTGCCCTGGACCTGCGCGAACGGCTGTTGCGGGTCGGTGTTGCGCATCAGCCCGTCGAGGCCGCGCTGCAGCCGTGCGTCCGGTGCCTGCACCACGCGCAACCGCCCGACCATGGCCATGGTCTGCGGTCCTTCGCCCAGCGGGATGACCGACAGCGTGCCGTCGTGGCCGATCTCGATGGCCTGGTGCGGGGGCACCGCCACCGGGTTGCCGTTCTCGTCGAGCACGGCATTGCCGTCGGCGGTGACCAGCTGGCCGTTGGGGGTGAGCGTCAACGCACCGGCGCGGGTGTAGGCCTCGCTGCCGTCGCGCGACTGCACCGCCAGCCAGCTGCCCGGCTGCAACGACAGGTCCAGCGCGTTGCCGGTGATCTGCTGCGCGCCGATGCGGCGGTTGAAACCGGCATCGACATGCAGGGCGTCGATGCGCGAGGCATAGCCCTGGCCCTGGATCGGGAACGCCTCGGTGTTGGCCAGCGCTTCCTTGAAACCGGGCGTGTCGGAGTTGGCCAGGTTGTGGGAAACGGTGGCCTGCGCCTGCAGCGAGGCACGGGCACCGGTCATGGCGACGTAGAGGGCTTTGTCCATCGGGGGCGGGGACCTGGAAGCGGGGAGCGGGAAGTGGCGCGGTGCCGGAGGCGGAAGGCGCGGGAGCCGGGGCGGCGCGCGCCCCCGCTCCCGCCGGATCCGGCTTAGCGGATGTTGATCACCGTCTGGGTGATCTGGTCCTGGGTCGAGAGCATCTGCGCATTGGCCTGGAAGTTGCGCTGCGCGGTGATCATGTTGACCAGCTGCTGGGTCAGGTCGACGGTGGAAGCCTCCAGCGAACCGGCCTGGATCTGGCCCAGGTCAGAGCTGTCCGGCGCGCCGGTACGCGGCGTGCCCGAGGCAAAGGTCTCCGACCACAGGTTGTTGCCTTCGCCCAGCAACCCCTGCGGGTTGTTGAAGTTGCTCAGCGCGACCTGGCCGAGCGCGACGTCCACGCCGTTGGAGTAGCGCGCATACACCACGCCCTTCTCCGAGATGTTGATCTCGTTGAGCTTGCCCGACGCGTAGCCGTCCTGGCCGGTGTTGTGCTGGTTGAACTTCTCGCCGTACTGGGTGGAGCCGGACACGTCCAGGCTCATCGCCAGCTGGCCGGCGCCGGTGCTCGGGGTGAACGCACCCAGGGGGATCTTGCCGTCGGCGGGCGTGGTCAGCGCGCCGCTGTCGGAGAACTGCAGCAGGGTCGGGGTGCCGATGACCGCCGGGACCGGCGGGGTGGCGGTGGGGTCGCCGGGCACGCTGCCGTTGTTGACCGGCACGCCGTCGACGAAGTTGTAGACCGCCCACTCGTTGGGGTTGGCGGTCTTGACGAAGTACGAGGTCTGGATGTGGCTGACGCCCAGCGAGTCGAACACGGTGATGCCGCCACTGGAATGGCTGTAGCTGTTGCTGACGGCCGGATCGAACGGCGTGATCGTCGGTTCCTTGGCGTTGGCCGGCAGGGTGAAGGCCAGCTCGAGCTGGCTGGTCGGGCGCGGCGCGCTGTCGCCGGACAGCAGGCGCAGGTCGGTCAGGGCGCCATCGAAGCGGGTGCCGTCGGCACTGGGCGCGTAGACCTGCAGGCGTGCACCCTGCGGATTGACCACGTAGCCGTTCTTGTCGGCCTGGAAGTTGCCGGCACGCGAATACACCCGCGAACCATTCATGTTCAAGGTGAAGAAGCCTTCGCCGGCGATCGCCAGGTCCAGGCTGCGGCCGGTCTGGTCGATGTTGCCCTGCGAGAACTGCTGAGCCACGTTGGTCAGGCGTGCGCCCGAACCTATGGCGTTGTTCTGCAGGCCATAGCCGGTCGCGGTCAGGACGTTGGCGAACTCGGCGCGCGATTCCTTGAAGCCGACGGTGTTGACGTTGGCGATGTTGTTGGCGGTGACGCTCAGGTCGGCATTGGCGGTGCTGATGCCGGACAGGGAGGCGTTGAAGCCCATGGCGATACTCCTGGGAATCCGTGGAAGAGGGGGCTCAGCTGACGCGGAGCACGTAGTCGAGCGGGGCCGCGCCAAGCCCCTTGAGGTTCAGGTAGAGGCCGTCGGATCCGACCGTCACGCTCTCCACCTCGGCCTCGACGTAGGTGCTGAGCTTGGTCTGCTTGCCGCTGGCATCGGTGTAGGTGGCGGCGATGGTGTAGGCGCCGGCCGGCATGCGCTTGCCGTTGGCGTCGGTGCCGTCCCACTGGAAGGGCACTTCGCCCGAGGCGTCGGCCGCAACGCTGACCTGGTCGACCTTGTTGCCGTTGGCATCGGTGATGTCGACGACGATCGTGCCGGCGCCCGGCGCGGCCAGGGTGCCCCCGGTCGAGCCGTCGTCGCCGAGCATGAACTTGGTCGAGGGCACCAGCACGTCGTGGCCGACCATGGCCGCGCCGCGCAGGATCTGGTCGCCGGCCATCGATTCCTGGAAGCCGGTGACGCTCTTGTTCAGGTCGTTGATGCCCTGCACCGTGGACAGCTGCGCCATCTGCGCGACCATCTGGCTGTTGTCCATCGGCTTGAGCGGATCCTGGTGCTGCAGCTGGGTGGTCATCAGCCGCAGGAAGTCGGCCTGGTCCAGCGCGTCCTTCTTCTTGGTGCTCTTCGCGGCCGGGGCGTTGAGCCCGAGCGCGCCGAACAGGTCGCTATTGGTGTTGATGCTGCTCATGACGGAATCCTGTGGCGGCCGGCTCAGCGGCCCATGGTCAGGGTGGCCAGGGTCAGTTCCTTGGCGGTGTTGAGCATCTCCACGCCGGCCTGGTAATTGCGCGAGGTGGAGATGAGGTTGACCATCTGCGCCACCGGGTCGATGTCCGGCGAATATACGTAGCCGTCGCCGTCGGCCAGCGGATGGTGGGGTTCGTAACGCTTGAGCGGCGGGGCCTCGCTCTGCGTGACCTGCTTGACCTCCACCCGGGTCAGGCGCGGGTCCTCGCGGCTGGTGACCGCCTGGAAGACCGGTTCCAGCGGCTTATAGGCCGCGTCGGCCGAACCGGCCACGGTATCGGCGTTGGACAGGTTGGAGGCGATGGTGCTCATGCGCACCGACTGCGCCTGCAGCGCCGAGCCGGCGATGTCGAAGATGGGCAGGTTGCTCATGGCGCTCCCCTTACTGGCCGGTGATGGCGGTGGTCAGGGTGCGTACCTTCGACTCGACGAAGCTCAGCGAGGCGCGGTACTCCAGCGCGGCGCGGCCGTAGGCGGCGCGCTCGGCATCCGGATCCACGGTGTTGCCGTCCAGGCTCGGCTGCACGCCGGGGCGCAGCACCTGGAAGGGATTGAGGCCGTCACCGCCGATGCGGTAGTGCTGTTCGGCGGTGGCGGTCAGCAGGCCGTTGCCATCGGCGCCGCTGGCGCTGCGCAGGGCGGCATCGAAATCCAGGTCGCGGGCCTTGTAGCCCGGGGTGTCGGCGTTGGCCAGGTTGCCGGCGATCAGCTTCATGCGCTGCTCGCGCAACGGCATGGCCTGGGCATGGATGCCCAGGTAGTTGGAAATCAGGTTGGGCATGGCGCGCCTCCCGGGGGAACGATGCCCGGAAGGCTGCAAGTGGCGTGCCAGAAGACGGGCGCCGGGGGCGGGCAGGCACGGCCATGCCCGGTGGCGGGTTCAACCGCGCGGCTGTCGCGGCGCTTGCGCGGGACGGCCCGGGCCGCACCGCGGCAGGCGGCCCGGAAGCGGCATCACGCCGCCGCGGCCACCTGGCGCAGGCGCTGCAGGACGAAATCGGCCAGTTCGTGGGCGCTGTACTTGGGCACGAAGGCGTTGGCGCCGACGCGCTCGACCATGGCGTTGTTGAACACGCCCGACAGCGAGGTATGCAGCAGCACGAACAGCCCGGCCAGCCCCGGATGGCGGCGGATTTCCGTCGTCAGGGTGTAGCCGTCCATGGCCGGCATCTCGATGTCGGAGATGACCATGGCATAGCGTTCGGCGGGGTTTTCGCCCGCGGCATGGATCTGCAGCAGGTGGTCCAGGGCCTGCTTGCCGTCGGACAGCAGTGTGGCGGTGACCCCCAACTGGTCGAGCACGCTGCGGATCTGCTGGCGGGCCACGCGCGAGTCGTCCACCACCAGCACCTGCATCGGCGGCGCGCCGGCGGGCAGGACCATCGACGGATCGAGCACCGCATCCTTGCTGATCTGCGCAATGTCGGCCAGCACGCTCTCCACGTCGATCACCTGGATCAGCTCGCCCTGGAAGCGGGTGACCGCGGTCAGGTAGCTGGCCTCGGCGCCCAGTTCCGGCGGTGGCTGGATGTCCTCCACCGCGATGTTGACGATCCGTTCCACGCCGCTGACCAGGAAGCCCTGCACCGAGCGGTTGAATTCGGTGACGACCAGGTAGCCGGGCGAGGTGTCCGCATCGGGCTCGCGCTCGGGGTGGCCGATCGCCAGCCCCAGGTCCAGCACCGGCACCGAGCGGCCGCGCACGTCGGCCACCCCGGAGAACTGCGATGGCAGGCCGGGCACCTGGAACAGGGGCGGGCGCCGCAGCACTTCCTGCACCTTGAAGACGTTGACGCCAAAAAGCTGACGGCCGCCGAGACGGAACAGCAGCAGGGCCAGTCGGTTGTGGCCGGCCAGCCGGGTGCGCTGGTCGATGCGGTTGAGCAGGTCATGTGACATGCAGCCGGTATCGGCAGGGCGGGGCCGGGACTTGAGGGTGGCTGCGGGCGATCCCGCATGCCGTTGCCCCGTGCGACGCGGCAGTGATCGCGGGCGGCGGGGGCGTGGCATTCCGGCACGCTGCTTGCAGGGCTGTGGCCATTGTTTTCGTGGTGGAGTTTCCACATGCGCCTGTCGGCCCTGCTTTGCCTGCTGCTGGCCCTCCCGGTCCAGGCCGCCGATTTCCAGTCGGTGGCCTCGATCCGCGCGGCTGCGCTGTCCACCCTGGACCCGGCCACCGAGGCCGAGGCCAGCGTCGATGCCAGCCTGCGGCTGCCTGCCTGCCCGTCGCCCCTGCAGGCCCGGGCGACCGGCAACCGGACCGTGGAAGTGGCCTGTCCCCAGGCCGGCGGCTGGAAGCTGTTCGTGCCGGTGACGGTGCGGCGCGAGCAGGACGTGCTGGTCCTGACCCGCGGCGTCGGTGCTGGAGAAGTGCTGGCCGCCGCCGATATCGGCAGTGTGCGTCGTGACACCGCGCGCATCGCCGGCGCGGTATTGTCCGATCCACAATCGGCCATCGGCCGGGTTGCGCGGCGCGCAATGGGCGCCGGGACCCTGCTGTCGGCCGGCGATCTGGTCTCCCCGCGTATCATCCGGCGGGGAGACAGTGTCGCCCTGGTGTCCCGGCGCGGCGGGGTCGAGGTACGGGTGGCGGGCAAGGCGCTCGCCGATGCGGGTG
>NZ_LDJO01000065.1 GCF_001431595.1 Stenotrophomonas acidaminiphila | reverse complement strand
CGCTGGATCGTACCGGCCACAAAGCGCGGCTCGTCTGGCGCCTGCAGGCGGGCACAGGCCATTTCCAGCTCGGCCAGCGTGTCCTCGACCTGCCGCCGCGCTTCGCCCGGGAAGAAGTCGATCGCAGTGATCGACTCGAAGGTCCTGCGCAACTTGCGCGAGTGCTTCAACGCCTCTGACGGCGTAGTGTCGGGCAGGCTTTCACGAAGCCGCGTGGCATCGGCCAGCAGCTCGGTGTAGTCCCGGCTGCGGTCGAACAGGGCTACGTAGGGCGCCTCGTCGGTGGCCTGGGCGGTCAGCAGATGGGTAGCACCGCCACCCCCGGTCACATCGACCGCCACCGCTTCGAGCACGGCACGGTGCTCCGCCGCCGCTGGCAGCACGTAAACACCGTCCCGCAGGGCCGCAGCACCCGCCGCCTTGAGCGAGCGCCAAGCCCGCTGGCGCACCGTGGCATTCTCGGTGGGCAAGGAAAGAACCATGATGAGCCAATTCATTGGTAGAGTATCCTACATGAATGATGTAATTATTACGTCAAAATTAAGCAAGGCAATCGCGCGTGCCGTCGGCGGAGGTCGCAGATGACAGTGGAGCGCTATCTGGAGGCCGCCAACCGCGAAAACACGCAGCGCAGCTATGCTTCGGCACTGCGACATTTCGAGGTCGAATGGGGCGGGCACCTGCCGGCCACGCCGGACAGCGTGGCCCGCTATCTGGCTGATCACGCGGGCGAACTTTCCACCAACACGCTTCGGCACCGGCTTGCGGCCCTGGCAGGCTGGCACCACGAACACGGCTTTGTCGATCCGACCCGGGCTCCGCTGGTGCGCAAGGTGCTCAAAGGCATACAGACCCTGCATCCGTCGGTAGAAAAGCAGGCCGAGCCGCTGCAACTGACCCGACTGGCACAGGTGGACGATTGGCTTGGCGCCGCGATCGCCGCCGCACGCGAGCGCGGCGATCATGCGGACGAACTGCGTCATCGCCGCGATCGCTCGCTGATCCTTCTGGGCTTCTGGCGCGGCTTCCGTGGCGACGAGTTGATCCGGGTGCAGGTCGAGCACCTGCGCCTGGTCACCGGTGAGGGGATGACCTGTTTTCTCCCGCGCAGCAAGGGCGACCGGCAGGCACAGGGCAACACGTACAAGGTGCCGGCGCTGTCGCGGCTGTGCCCCGTGACGACCACGTGGGAGTGGATCGACGCCGCCGGGCTGACCGAGGGGCCACTGTTCCGTGCTGTTGATCGCTGGGGCCACGTTGCGGACGAGGCGCTACACCCCAACAGCCTGATTCCGCTGCTGCGCCGGTTGCTGACGTGCGCTGGGCTGCCTGATGCCGACGAGTACAGCAGCCACTCGTTGCGCCGCGGCTTCGCCGGCTGGGCCAATGCCAACGGCTGGGACGTGAAGGCATTGATGGAATACGTCGGCTGGCGCGATGTGCACTCGGCGATGCGCTACATCGATGGCGGCGATCCGTTCGCCCGCCAGCGGATCGAAGCGAGCTTGCCGGGAACGCCAACGCTGCTTGGGCCTACCTGAGGATACCGAATGGCGTCGATTGAACGGACCGCATACCCGCAATTCAAGCGCAACCCCGTCGTACGCGAACTGGTTGCGGCCTACACGCCGACCGACGCCGAACTGGCCTTTGTTGCCGAGAGTACCCGGCAGCCCGCGCACCGCCTGACATTGGCGATCCTGATCAAGACCTTCCAACGGCTGGGATATTTCCCTGCGTTGGACGAAGTGCCGCCGGCAGTGGTCCGCCATATCCGCGGCGCGCTGAAACTGAGGGTGCAGGTCAAGCCGGCGGTCCTCGCCAACGCCTCGCGCTATCGCTATTACCGCCGGATCCGCCAGTTCCTGCAAGTCCGGGCTTACAGCGATGGCGGCCTGAAGATCGCGGCACGGGCGGTATACGAAGCCGCCGCAGTCATGGACAACCCGGCGGACCTCATCAACGTGGCTATCGAACAGCTCGTGCGCGATCGCGTCGAGCTGCCGGCGTTTTCCACCCTAGACCGCTTGACGCGGCGCATTCGCACGCTGGTCAACGGTCGCTATTTCGCCCAGATCGAAGCGCGGCTGACCGTCGACGAAAAGCAGCGCCTTGAAGGTCTCCTGCAGGTCGAAGAGGGGCGCAAGAAGAGCCCGCTGCACGCGATCAAGCGCCTGCCCAAGCGCGCTTCGCTGCAGCACTTCCAGGAACTGATCGACCACATCGCCGAACTGGGCGAGTTGGTCGGCAGCGAGTTGCACCTCGCTGGCATTCCGGAAATCAAGCGCAGACACTTCGCCGCAGAGGCACGGGCGCTGGATGCCTCCGAGTTGCGCAAGTTTCGTCCCGCCAAGCGCTACGCCGTACTGGTGTGCCTGATCCACCGGGCCCGCGTCCAGACCCGTGACGATCTCGCGGAGATGTTCATCAAACGCATGGGCAATATCCACAATCGCGGCCGCGAGGAGCTTGAGCGGTTGCGGGCACGCTACCGCGAGAAGACCGAAGCGATCGTGGCGACGATGTCGGACGTGGTTCGCGTCCTTGACCATCATCCCGGCGACACTGAGGCGGGCCGGGAAATCCGGCGCCTGGTCAACGCCCACGGCGGCGTGCAGACCCTCCAGGCCGACTGCAATGCCATCGCGGCGCACAGTGGTGACAACCATTTGCCGCTGCTGTGGCCGTTCTACAAGAGCCATCGTGCCACCATCCTGCGGATGGTGCGCATGCTGGATCTGGCCTCGACCACGGAGGATCGCTCGCTCATCGATGCGATCGAGCTGATCCTGACGCAGGAACGGGCCCGCGGCGATTGGCTGGATGAACCGGTCGATCTGGCGTTCACTACCCAACTCTGGCGCAAGAGCATCGTCCATCGCACCGAACAGGGCGAGGAGCGCATCCACCGGCGCCTGTTCGAGGTCTGCGTGTTCTCGTCGCTGGCCAACGAACTGAAATCGGGCGACGTGGCCGTGCGCGGATCGGAAACCTACGCCGACTACCGCGAGCAGTTGCTGCCGTGGGAGCAATGCGAGCCCATGCTGGAGGACTACTGCGGCCAGGTCGGCCTGCCGGCAACGGCCGTGGGCTTCGTCAATGCGCTGCAATCACGCCTGATGCAGGTCGCCGAGCTGACCGATCAGGGCTATCTGGAGAACGGCCAGGTCGTCATCGGCGAGGACGGTATCCCTGTGCTCAAGCGCAGCAAGGCCAAGGAGATGAGCAGCGGCGCCCGTGCCCTGGAGACCGCGATTCTCGACCGCCTGCGCGAACGCAGCGTCATCGAAATCCTGTGCGACGTGGCTCACTGGACACGCTGGACCCGACACTTCGGGCCGTTGTCCGGCTCGGACACCAAGATCGAACAGCCAACCGAACGCTACGTCCTCACCGCCTTCACCTACGGCTGCAACCTCGGGCCGGCCCAGGCCGCCCGGCACCTGCGCGGCGCCGTCTCGGCACACATGCTGTCGTTCGTCAACCGCCGGCACGTGGACGCCAACAAGCTGGCGGCGGCCTGCCGCGACATCATCAACAGCTACGCTGGCCTGCAGCTCCCCAAATTCTGGGGCGACGGCAAGAGCGCCGCCGCCGACGGCACCAAGTACGACCTCTACGACCAGAACTTGCTGGCGTCGTACCACATCCGCTATGGCGGTTACGGCGGCATCGCTTACCACCACGTCTCCGACACCTACGTGGCGTTGTTCAGCCACTTCATCCCGTGCGGCGTCTGGGAGGCGGTCTACATCATCGACGGCCTACTGAAGAACACCTCCGACATCCAGCCCGACACCGTCCATGCCGACACGCAGGGGCAGTCGCTGCCGGTGTTCGGGCTCTCGCACCTGCTGGGCATCCAGCTGATGCCGCGCATCCGCAACTGGCGCGAGTACAAGTTCTTCCGCCCGGACGAGGACATCCGCTACGAGCACATCGAGCCGTTGTTCCGCGACACGGTCGACTGGGACCTGATCGAGACCCACTGGAAGGACCTGATGCAGGTCGTGCTCTCGATCAAGACCGGCAAGATCGCGGCCTCGACGCTGCTGCGCAAACTGGGCAACTACAGCCGCAAGAACCGTCTGTACCAGGCCTTCAAGGCGCTCGGTGCGGCCGTGCGCACCTTGTTCCTGTTGCAGTACATCTCCAACCGCGAGCTGCGCGAGCAGATCACCGCCTCGACCAACAAGGTGGAGGCCTACAACGGCTTCGCGAAGTATTTCTTCTTCGGCGGGGAAGGGGTGATTGCCGACAACGACCCTGTCGAGCAGGAGAAGGCCGTCAAATACAACGATCTGGTCTCCAATGCTGTCATCTTCTACAACGTGGTCGAGCAGACCCGGATCATGAAGTCGCTGATACGACAGGGGTGGAAGATCACCCGGGAGGACGTGGCTTCGCTCAGCCCGTACGTGACCAGCCACGTGAAGCGGTTCGGCGACTACCTGATCGATGTAGAGGCGATTCCGGAACCGTATGAGATCGAACTGGCGTTGGCGGCATAGTCTTGGCGCCAGAAAATATTCTCTAACCAGCTGATTCAATGGATAAAAACGGATCTTGTGAGCGATTTTTACACGTATGTCGGCTGAACCCCGAGACCGCCATGAGCCACGAGCTGCCTTCGTTCCTGATCGATGCCGGTGAACTGCTCCAGCATGTGAGCCGCGTCGTCTATCGGGGCAGCCCGCTGTACTATGGCCGCAGCAGCACGAATCGATACGATGACCCGGCGGGAACCTACGGCGTGCTCTACCTGGGGCGCGACCTGCCCACGGCGCTGATGGAGTCGGTCTTTCACAAGCACCAGTGGCTTGAAGACACGAAGCGCTCCATTGCCCTGAAGGAAGTCCAGGCCCGGATGGTGCGCGCAGTAGGCGTGCTGGACGACGTGCTGCTGGCCGACCTCACGGCGCCGGGCGTCATGGCGGGCCACTTCGGCCTGAACCTGGAGCAGTTGGCCAGCCGCGACTACACGCACACGCAGCAGGTGTCCGCACAGGTGCATGCGATGCTCGGAGACGACAGTGAGCCGCTGTTCGACGGGGTGCTCTACCCGTCGCGCAACAACTATCCCGCCAAGAGCATCGCCCTGTTCGAGCGTGCGGGAGCCAAGATCAGCGTTGTCGAGGACATCGACCTGGTTGACCATGTGGACTGGCCGCGGTTCGTTGCCACTTACCGCATCGGCGTGGAACCCGATCCGGGCCCGGTAGAGCCGGAGGACGAAGCGTCCTGAAGCGGCAAGAAAGCGCATTGAAGCCTCAAACCGAATGAATTGGAGCAAACTGGAATAGGCATTCCTCAGCAGCAGGAGACGACCATGAGCACGACGACCCGCACCAGCACCGCAGAACGCCTCGGCCGCGCCTTCGGCCGCGGATGGCGTGCCTATGCGCGCGGCGAACGGCGGGCGTCGAACTGGTTGGTGTCCAAGGGCATGCCGCGAGCTGGCGCTACCGCGCTCGTGTGGGTAGTCAAGCTGGCTGTACTGGGGGTGCTGCTCTACGTTGCGTTTTGGTTCGCACTCGTGCTGCTGGGCGTTGCGGCGGCGGGATGGGCCGCTGCTGCCAATACTTCGGATGAAGACGAGTGGCCTTTCACCGACCTCACCGAGCTGCGCAAGACGCCGGGCTACGATCCCAACCTGTACAACGACACGTCGCACGAGTTGTACACCGACGACTGACCGGCCTCGTGCTATTTCAGCTTTCCTCCGGTGAGCGCCCCGGCACCCTTGCCGCCAGCTTGGCCGGCGCTCTTACTGCCATCGGAAAGCCCCTGGATGACGTGCCCGGCCCGAATCCCAACCCAGGTAAGGCTCGCCAGCCAGAATCCCGGCAGAACCAGGAACATCGTGCCGGTGACGAACATCAGCAGCATGTCGCCGAAGGCGTTGTTCAGCCCCACCAGCGGGTCGAAGTTGCTGTGCGGCCGGTTCCAGCCGAAGCCCCAGCCATAAAGCGCGTCCAGAATCGTCGAGTCGATCCAGCGTGCGAGCTGGAACCAGAAGTCCGTGAAGAACAGCGCGAACTGCACGACGCTGACGGTGACGACCGTCTTCAGGTCGTAGGTGCCCACAACCAGCACGAGCGGGATGCAGATGACCAGCGCCATCTTCAGTAAGGCGAGGATCATGGGCAGGGATTGGCGCACGACATCCATGGCAGGAAACGCGGCAATCGCGCCGACTGCCATCCCGACGTCGCCCGTGGCGCGCGTCACGATGTTCGGCAGGGTCTTGTCGATCTGGCCGCCGTAGTCCGTATAGACGCTGCCCTGGTTCAGCTTCTGCTGCCGGGGTGACGCGATGGCGCGGATCACCGAATCGTCCACCTCGGCCCGGCTGAGGAACCCGGCCCAGCCCGCTAGGCGATTCAGCAGGCTCGGGTCCACCTGACCCAGCAGGCGTGCCCGCAGGCCGTTGCTGCCGTCTGACCACCACTGCCTGCAAGTCGGGTAGCCGCCACCATTGGCAACCTGCGCGAGGCCAGCATCGCGGGTGTCGTCGTAGGGCCATGCCTCGCGCGCCGTGCTGGAGCGGTAGCTGTCGTAGTAGCCACCCGTGTCCGTGAAAAAGCGCGAACCGATCCAGGTTACATCGTGCATCTGCTGCTCATCGAGATCCGGGCGCTGCATGAACAATTTGGCCCGCGCAGGCCCATAGCAATCCCGCGAGAAGTCCGCGACCTCCTGGGCCAGTACCGGGTCGTCAATGCGCGTCGCGTCGATCTCCATCCTCATCTGCCGCAGATCCGTACCGCACGGGATCGCCGCTACCGAGGCGCTCGTGACGGCGCGCGAGAGCGCGTGCATGAAGGCCCACCAGACCGGCACCTTCGCCGACTGGTTGTTGACGGTGCTGAAGGACTGCGACCACCCGGTTTCCGTGGGCTGCGGCACGCTGACTTGGCATTGTGCCGAGCGCGAACTGTCGTACTGGATGGTGCTGAGGTCCACGTCGATGAACGGAATGCCGGCGAACATCACCACCACGATGGCGACGAAGACCCGGTTCTCGATGCGCGCAGCCGAGAGCACCCCCTTGTTGCCTTCGTCGGCGCCTTCCGCACGGGCCTTCAGCCACTCCTGCACGACGATGGCGACGAAAGGCAGCGCGAACACCCCGCTGGACACCAGCACGGCCCAGATGCCGTTGTTGACGATCCAGGACACGAGGGTGAGGTAGTACTCCAGGTAGTCCGTCGTAAAAAGCGTCATGGCCCCGATCTCCCCTCAAGCGGCCTGCATCAACAGGCTGGCTTCCAGCGCGACGATGGCGACAACGCCGGCGACCTCGGTGCGGATCAGCCGGCGCCGCGCCTGCCCATCTGTCCCGCTTTGGTCTTCGCGGGCCAGCACCCGGCGGCGCATCCAGAACCATCCATAGGCCGTTGCCGCGTACACGCACAGCCGCCAGATGAAGAAATACCCTGCGGAGGCCGCCAGCCACCGTTCCCAGCCTGCAACGCTGCCGACCAGGTAGATGCCCGCGACGTTCGCCCCCACGGCGGCGGCAACGATCAGCACCAGCCACAGCAGCGTCTTCGCCGCGCGCCGGCTGAACAACCAGCGCAGCGGCCGCCAGGCCATGCGCGCCGGGCTCATGGCCGACTCCCCGGATTGCCCTTCTGGAGCTGGTCGAGACGGTCCGGCACAGGATCGCCC
>NZ_LDJO01000064.1 GCF_001431595.1 Stenotrophomonas acidaminiphila | reverse complement strand
ACCTGGAAGGGCGCGCGCCTGTTCCATGAGCGCCGCAAGCAGGTGCCGGCGCCGTCGTATTACATCCACCTGGCACCGGGCGAGAGCTTCGTGGGTACCGGCATCTGGCACCCGGAGCCGGATACGCAACGCCGCATCCGCCAGTTCATCTTCGACAACCCCGGCAGCTGGAAGGCAGCTGCGCATGCGCCGGCCACGCGCCGCCGCTACGCGTTCGAGACCAGCGAGAAACTGGTGCGCGCACCGCGCGGGTTCCCGGCCGATTTCGAGTTCATCGACGACCTCAAGCATCGCAACTGGGTGCTGTGGCGCCAGTTGGACGACACGCTCATGACCGGCCCGCGGCTGCGCCAGAGCCTGGCCGCCGACCTCGCCGCGCTGGGGCCGTTCGTCGATTACCTGTGCGCGGCGCTGGACCTGGAGTTCTGAGCGCACGCCGGGATTCACGCCACGCCGGTGGATTTGCGGCACCCTAGCGGGCAACGCCCGACGGAGCCGCCGCCATGGCCGCCATCCATCACCAGATCTGGATCGACGCACCGCTGGCCACCGTACACGCCGGCCTGGCCACCGCGCAGGGACTGGGGCGCTGGTGGGTCGCCCACACCGCCAGCGTGATCGACGGCGACGCCGTGCTCAGCCACAACCCGGGGCCGGCGCATGGCGTGGTTGCCATGAAGGTGCTGGAAACCTCCGCGCACTGCGTGCGCTGGGAGGTGATCAGCCGGCACCCGGTACAGAGCCCGGCCTCGGCGTGGACCGGCACCGAGATCCGCTTCGAACTGTCGCGCCGCGCCAGTCCCGGCGCCTGGCGCGGCCTGCCGCATGAGGGCGAACCGATGACGGTGCTCGAGTTCCGCCACCTGGGCTGGGACCCGGACAGCGAGTTCCTCGGCTTCTGCAGCCAGGCCTGGGCCGAGACCCTGGTGCTGCTGCGGCGCTGGGCCGAATCCCACCCCGAACGGCCGACCTGAGCCACGGAGCGCGACGATGAAGAAATGGCTGCTGCCGACCATCGCCCTGCTGCTGGTGCTGCTTGCCGGCTATGTGGCCGCCGGCCCCTGGCTGGCGATCCGCGGCATCTCCGAGGCGATCGAACAGCGCGACGCCGCACGACTTGCCCGGCATGTCGATTTCCCGGCGTTGCGGATCAACCTCAAGGCGCAACTCGACGACCAGCTGGTGCGGCGCGCCGGCAGCGACATGCAGTCCAGCCTGTTCGGCGTCATGGCGCTGGGCGTGGCCGGCCGCCTGACCGGCGCGGCGGTGGACGTGATGGTCACCCCCGCCGGCATCTCCGCGCTGCTGCAGGGGCATGGGGTGTGGAAGCGCGCCACTGGCGACACCGCCGACGGCGATACCTGGGGCCCGCCCGCGCCGGCCCGCCCCCTGCAGGGCGCACGCGGGCGCTACGAATCGCTGTCGCGCTTCACCGCTACCCGGCCGCTCGACGACGGCGGCAGCGTGGTTTTCGTGCTGTCCCGCCAGGGGCTGCACTGGCGCCTGACCGACATCACCCTGCCCCTGGACGCCCCGCAATGAGTCCCCTGCCGCGCCGTCCCGGGGCGCCGGGCCTTGGCGCCCCAGACAGCGCGCGGGCGGCGTTGCCGATGGACTGCGTTCGCCGTCGCTGCGCCTCGATCGCGGACGCGATCGATCCAGCGCATGCCGGAAACGGCACGGTACGTGAAACCGGCCTAGCCGCAAGGTGGTAGCATGGCCGGGCAGGCAATGCCTGCCCCGCGCGTTCCGCGCAGCCGCCCAGGCAGTTGCCCGCTCCGCTCCCTTTCCTGCGTCATCCGCTCCGGTGCGTCCGGGCGGCCGCTCAACGGGAGTCTCCATGACCGCACATTGCATCCGCGAAACACCGGCATCACGCCGGCCCGGCATCGGCGTCGCCAGGCACCTGCCCACAAGGGCACCGGCAGCACACGACCTGCGTGGAGACGGGGCCTGAACCCGTCATCCAGGCAGGCCGCTGCCAGCGTCCACTGCACGTCCTGCGACGCGGTCTGCTGCCGCCTGACCGTGGTGCTGGACAGCGAAGACGACGTGCCCGCGCACATGACCACCCGGCTCCACGGGCTGCGGGTCATGGCCCGCGATCCGGAGGGCTGGTGCGTGGCCGTGGACGGGCAACGGATGAACTGCCGGATCCATGCAAGCCGGCCGGCGGTCTGCAGATCCTTCGCCATGGGCGGGCCCTGCTGCCGCTCGGTGCGCGCGGCATACGCGCGCTCCGGAAGCCGCACCATCGAATCGACACTGGCATGAGGAGAGCACATGAGTACACCGCGCAAATCCGGTTCCATCGCACCGAGGAAAACATCGTCGGCCTTCGCCGGTCCGTCCGCATCAGGGCCCTTGACCCGTGAGCGCATTGCCGAGGACCTGGCCGCGTTCGACCGCGCCGGCGGAAAGATAGAAACGCTCGGCAACACCCCGCTGCGCGGCAAGGTCGAGAGTCCGAAACCGTCCGGCCGTGGCGGCAAGCCGGCGGTCGCCGAGCGCACCCCGGAAAAGACCTGACCTCCCCTCCCCCGACGGACGACGAACTTGGCCAAGATCAATTACTCATACGAGAAACGCCAGCGCGAGCTGGCCAAGAAGAAGCAGAAGGACGAGAAGCTCGCCAGGAAGCGCGCCCCCAACGGCACCCAGGCAACCGGTCCGGCCGACCCGCCGGCATCCACGTCCTGACGTTCCTGACGGCCGTAGCCAGCTCCGCGCAGCCCGTATAGAGCTTCGCACCGCACTGCATGATCGCGGGGCGCCATGCCACGCCGACGCGCGGGCGTGGCATGGATGCGCCACCGGCGCCGGTGCCCTGGCGGCACCCGCCAGCCAGCGGGCACGGGCAAAGACCGACGGCCACATGCATACCACCCATGCCTGCGCCTGCCGGGTGCGGGCGGCTATCACCCAGTAGCGCCTGCGCGCCACGCACGGCCGCAACGAAAAAGCCCGGCACGAGGCCGGGCTTTCCGATCACGGCGATTGCCGGTCAGTTCAGACCACGCGGACCTGATCGGCCTGCATGCCCTTCTGGCCCTTCACCGCCACGTAGGTGACCTTCTGGCCTTCCTGCAGCGACTTGAAGCCGGACGATTCGATCGAACGGAAGTGGACGAACAGGTCTTCACCGCCGCCGTCCTGGGTGATGAAGCCAAAACCCTTGGCGTCGTTGAACCACTTCACGGTACCGGTTTGGGACTGGGACATTTCAATGCTCCTTGTTGCGGATGGGCGCCGCGCTTGGCGGCAGGACGCTGATTCCAAGGAGAATTGAGAAGCGGGTGCAACAGTGTAGAAGGCAACCTCTACAGCATCGGGCCACGATTCAAGGTGACCCTTGTCATTCAGCGCGACCACGGTAGAGGCTTGGCGCGCGCAAAGCAAATCCTGTGCTGGCCGCGGTTCAGCCTCGGGCGCCAGGCACGCACCACATCGTGACCGGCGCGCCGGCTGCCGGCCGGACATCCGCCGGCCCGGAACTCAGTGCGGCGTGGACCGTGCCCAGGCCTGCGACAGCCGCTGGAAACCGGCACGCAGCTGCCCCCGTGCCGCCCATGGCAACGCCGCAAGCGCGGCATCGACCGGCGCCGGATGCGGCGCGCCGTTCCACGCGATCGCGACCTTGTTGCTCATGCCCGGCTCGTCCAGCTTCAGCACGCGCCCGTCGAAACTGCGCCGCAGCCGCGTCAGGTGCGCGCGGGTGTCGGTGTCGTAGAGGTTGCTGGCCATGACCCCGTCTGCTCCAAGCGCGGCGCGACAATCGTCATAGAACGCCTGGGTGGACAGCGCAGCGGGAATGCCCTGCGCATCGTAGGCGTCGAGCAGCAGCAGGTCGAAGCGGCCGCGCTGGCCACGCAGCCAGCGCGCGCCATCGACGCACGCCACGTGCAGCCGCGCGTCGTCGGCAGGGATGCGGAACGCATCGCGCAGCGCGATCACCCCGGCATTGTTCTCGGCCACCTCGATACCTGCCTGCGGCAGATGGCGATGGCAGAACTTGGCCTGCGCACCGCCGCCGAGCCCGATGATGCCGATGCGCCGCGGTGCCGGATGCAGCCACAGCGCGGCGAGCATGGTGCGGGTGTAACCGACGTGCAGGCGCTGCGGGAACCAGCGCGACATCCGGGTCTGGGTGACGTCGCCCTGGAACTGCAGCTCCACGTGCCGCCAGGTACGGCGCACGTGCGCACCTCCGCCGCCGCTCATCCGGCGCGGTCGGCGTTGGCGATACCGTGCGGCACATGACCGGCGGCGACGCTGTGGTGCTGGCGGGCGCTGTCGATGTTGTGCTGGGAGTCGTCGAAGAAGATGTCGGCGCCGAAGGCTTCCAGGAACGGTCCCTTGTGGCGTCCGCCGAGGAACAACGCCTCGTCCAGGCGCACGCCCCACTCGCGCAGGGTGCGGATCACCCGTTCATGCGCCGGCGCCGAACGCGCGGTGACCAGCGCGGTGCGGATCGGCGCCTCCTCGCCGGCCGGAAACGCGGCCTGCAACGCGTGCAGGGCCGACAGGAAGCTGCGGAACGGCCCGCCGCTGAGCGGCGCGTGCGCGTTCTCGCGCTCGTGGCGGCCGAAGGCTTCCACACCGTGTTCGCGCGAGATGCGCTCGCCCTCGTCGCCGAAGATCACCGCGTCGCCATCGAAGGCGATGCGCAGCTGCGCCGGCGGCCGCCCGGTGTCGGTGGCCGCCGCCGCGGATACCTCGCCGGGACCACGGGGCAGGATGGTGGCCGCGGCGATGCCGTGCACCAGCGCGCGCCGCACCGATTCCGGGTTGGCGGACAGGAACAGGTCGGTACCGAACGGCTTGACGTACGGCCAGGTCGGCTCGCCGGCGGTGAAGGTCGCGCGCACGATGCCCAGGCCGTAGTGCTGGATCGAATTGAAGATGCGCAGCCCGGTATCGGCCGAGTTGCGCGAGAGCAGGATCACCTCCACCCGCGGCGTCTCCATGGGAGCGCCCTCGTTCAGCGCCAGCAGCTTGCGCACCACCGGGAAGGCGACCCCCGGCTTGAGCACGTCGTCCTCGTGCTCGCGCTGGTATGCGGCGTAGGCCTCCACGCCCTCGCGCTCGAACAGCGCATGCCCTTCCTCGAGGTCGAACAGCGCCCGCGAGGTCACTGCCACCGTCAACAGCCTGGGAGTGTTGTCACCCATGTTCCTGATCCATTGCCTTGCCGTTGCCGGCGTTGTTGCCCGCGCACCCGCTCAGAACATGAACTGTTCGCTGAGGATGCGTTCTTCCAGATTGTGCTCGGGGTCGAACAGCAGCGTCACCTGGCGTTCGCGCGACTCGCGGATGGTGACTTCCACCACGTCGCGGGTCTCGTGCGAGTCGGCGGTGACGCTGACCGGCCGCTTGTAGGGGTCCAGCACCCGGAAGCGCACTTCGGTCTCGGCCTTGAGGATGGCCCCGCGCCAGCGCCGCGGCCGGTACGGTGCCAGCGGCGTCAGCGCGATGGTGTTCGAACCCAGCGGCAGGATCGGCCCGTGCGCCGAGTAATTGTAGGCGGTGCTGCCGGCCGGGGTGGAGACCAGCACGCCGTCGCAGATCAGCTCCTCCACGCGCTGCTGGCCGTTGAGGTCGATGCCGATATGCGCCGCCTGCCGCGTCTGCCGCAGCATCGACACGTCGTTGTAGGCCAGCGAGCCGACCGTGGTGCCGGATTCGGTGCGCGCGATCATCTCCAGCGGGCGCAGGTGCGCCGGCTCCGCCTGTGACAGCCGGTGCAGCAGGTCGTCGTCGCGATGGTGGTTCATCAGGAACCCGACCGTGCCCAGCTTCATGCCGAACACCGGCTTGCCCATGCTGCCGAAGCGGTGCAGCGTCTGCAGCATGAAGCCATCGCCGCCCAGCGGGCACAGCACGTCGGCCGCATCCGGGGCGTGGTCGCCATAGCGCGCGGCCAGGCCTTCGCGGGCCTGCTGCGCGGTGTCGGTACTGCTGGCGAGAAAGGCGATGCGGGGGGACATGGCCATCGTCGGTTGCGGTGAGGATTACCGAGGATAACCCGCAATCGCGAACCCTGCCTTTGCCGGGAGCAGGAAGCCGGAAAGCACCGCGGCCAGGGCCGCTCCTGCCGCAACATCCGTTGCTTTCACAGAAGCGGCCCTGGCCGCGGTGCTTTGTCCGGCAGGTGCCGACCCGTGGTCCGCACCCCCTGCCATCTTTCTGGAGCAAAGCCCCCTTTGTGCAAGGGGGCGCGGCGACAGCCGCGGGGACAGGCAAGCCCGAGGGCGGTGCCAACAGTTCGCGCCGCGGACTGTTGGGTCGGGCCGGTAGAACCGGCCCGACCACGGGGTTCAAACCCCGTGCGCCGCCAGCTGGCCCAGGCGCTGCACCGCGACCGAGACGGTCGGGTAGTCCAGCGTCTTCTGCTCGGCCAGTTCGGCCAGCATCGCCAGGGTGAAGCGCAGGCTGCTGTCGTCGCGGCCCAGCCACGCGGCGACCTTGGCCTCGGCGCTGCCACCCTTCATCGACAGCACCTGGCCGGCCAGGTTGCGCTGGTGCGCGGCCAGTTCGTCGCGCAGCACGCCACGGGCGACCGCGTGCCAGCGGCCGTTGACCTCCAGCGCGTCGATCTGCTCGAACAGCCACGGCATCTGCAGGGCTTCGCCCAGGCGGAAGTGGACCTTGGACACGTCCACCGGCTTGAGCTTGCGGGTGCGGGCCAGCTCGATGATGTCGAACGCCGGCTCCAGGAACTGCAGCTCGGACAGCTGCTGCGCCAGTGCCGCCGGCAGGCCCTTCTCCTTCCACTGCTTGACGCTGGCCTCGTAGGCAGGGCGCTGCGAATCCGGCAGCACGCCCGAAGCGACGCGGATGTCGTTGAACGGCCCCTGGTAGCGCTCGACCGCGGCAGTGATGCCCGGCATCGCGCCCGGACGGTTCAGCAGCCAGCGCACGAACGAACGCTGCAGCTTCCAGATCACTTCCAGGGCATCGACCTGCACGGCCTCGGGCAGGGTGCCGTCGAGCGCGTCGATCTGCGTCCACAGCGCGCGCGCATCCAGCGTCTCGCGGCTGATGGTGTAGGCCTTGGCGACCTCGGCCACGCTGCGGCCGGTGTCTTCCTGCATGCGCATCAGGAAGGTGGCGCCCATGCGGTTGATGGTCTGGTTGGTCACCGCGGTGGCGATGATCTCGCGCTTCAGGCGGTGGCCGTTCATCGCGTCGGCGTACTTCTTCTGCAGCGGCTGCGGGAAGTAGCGCAGCAGCTCCTTGGACAGGTACGGATCTTCCGGGATGTCCGACTCCAGCAGCTGCTGGAAGGCGACGATCTTGGAATAGGACAGCAGCACCGCCAGTTCCGGACGGGTCAGGCCCTGGCCACGCACCTTGCGCGCCGACAGCTCGGCGTCGGACGGCAGGAACTCGATCTGGCGGTCGAGCAGGCCCTGCCGCTCCAGCGTGCGGATGAAGTGCTGCTTGGAGCCCAGGCGCTTGACGCTCATCCGCTCCATCAGGCTGATGGCCTGGTTCTGGCGGTAGTTGTCCATCAGCACCAACCCGGCGACCTCGTCGGTCATCGACGCCAGAAGCTTGTTGCGCTGTTCGACGGTGAGCTTCTTGGCCCGCACCACGTCGTTGAGCAGGATCTTGATGTTGACCTCGTGGTCGGAGGTATCAACGCCGGCGGAGTTGTCGATGAAATCGGTGTTGAGCAGCACGCCGTTGTGCGCGGCCTCGATGCGGCCGAGCTGGGTCATGCCCAGGTTGCCGCCCTCGCCCACGATCTTGCAGCGCAGCTCGCCGCCATTGACGCGCAGGCCGTTGTTGGCGCGGTCGCCGACGTCGGCGTTGCTCTCGCTGGCCGACTTCACGTAGGTGCCGATGCCGCCGTTCCACACCAGGTCCACCGGCGCCTTGAGCGCGGCGTTGATCAGATCGGTCGGGGTCATCGACTTGATGCCGGCGTCGATGCCCAGCGCCTCGCGCACCTGCGGGGTGATCTCGATCGACTTGAGCGAGCGCGGGTACACGCCGCCGCCCTTGCTGATCAGCTTGGCGTCGTAGTCCGCCCAGCTCGAACGCGGCACCTTGAACATGCGCGCGCGTTCCTTGAAGGACGACGCCGCCACCGGGTTCGGATCGAGGAAGATGTGGCGGTGGTCGAACGCGCACACCAGACGGATGTGCTCGGACAGCAGCATGCCGTTTCCGAACACGTCGCCGGACATGTCGCCGATGCCGACCACGGTGAAGTCCTGCTTCTGGCAGTCGCGGCCCAGCGCGCGGAAGTGGCGCTTGACCGACTCCCACGCACCGCGCGCGGTGATGCCCATGCCCTTGTGGTCATAGCCCACCGAGCCGCCCGAGGCGAAGGCGTCGTCCAGCCAGAAGCCGTGCGCGCGGGCGATGCCGTTGGCGGTGTCGGAGAACGTCGCGGTGCCCTTGTCGGCGGCGACCACCAGGTACGGATCATCCTGGTCGTGGCGCACCACGCCCTGCGGCGGCACGATCTTGTTGCCGACGATGTTGTCGGTGATGTCCAGCAGGCCGTTGATGAAGCGCTTGTAGCAGGCCACGCCCTCGGCGAACCATGCATCGCGGTCCAGCGCCGGATCCGGCAGCTGCTTGGCGTAGAAGCCGCCCTTGGAGCCGACCGGCACGATCACCGTGTTCTTCACCATCTGCGCCTTGACCAGGCCCAGCACCTCGGTGCGGAAATCCTCGCGGCGGTCGGACCAGCGCAGGCCGCCACGGGCCACCGGGCCGAAGCGCAGGTGGGTGCCTTCCACGCGCGGGCCGCACACGAAGATCTCGCGGTACGGACGCGGCTTGGGCAGGTCCGGCACCTTGGCGGCATCGAACTTGAAGCTGATGTAGTCTGCCGGGCCGCCGTCGGCGCGCAGACCGTCCTTGCGCGGCATGTAGTAGCTGGTGCGCAGGGTGGCCTGGATCACGCCGATGAAGCTGCGCAGGATGCGGTCCTCGTCCAGGCTGGACACGCCGTCCAGCAGCTTGACCAGGGTGTCGTGGACCAGCGCCATGCGCGCGTCGCGGCTGCCGCCGCGCGCCTTGACCACGCCCTCGAGCAGCTTGATGGTGGCGGCATCGCCGCCGGCCAGCGCCTTGAACTGCGCCAGCTGCGCATCGGCCGTGGCCTTGTCGGTGGCCGGTGCCGGGTCGAAGCGGGCTTCGAACAGCTCCACGATCAACCGCGCCAGCAGCGGGTAGCGGTTGAAGGTGCCTTCGACGTAGGCCTGCGAGAACGGCACGCCGATCTGCAGCAGGTACTTGCAGTAGCCGCGCAGCATCGAGACCTGGCGCCAGTCCAGGCCGGTGGCCAGCACCAGGCGGTTGAAGCCGTCGTTCTCGGCCTCGCCGTGCCACACCCGGGCAAAGGCCTCGGCGAAGGCCGCGCTGGCGGCGGTCGCGTCGATCGCGCCGACGGTCGATTCGACCTCGAAGTCCTGCACGTAGACCGGCGCGTCGTCCACCATCAGCCGGTAGGGGCGCTCGGCGATCACGCGCAGGCCCATGTTCTCCATCATCGGCAGCACGTCGGACAGCGGGATGTCCTTGAGCTGGCGGTACAGCTTCATGCGCAGGCCATCGGCACCTTCGCGGTGGATGGTCTGCAGGCTCAGGCGCAGGTCGTCCGGACCGGTCAGCGCGTCGAGCTGGACCACGTCGGCGGCAGCGATCTCGGCACTGGAGTCCTCGATGTAGCCGGCCGGCAGCGCCTTGCCGATGCGCGAGGCGATGCGCAGGCCTTCGCTTTCGCCGTGGCGGCCGACCAGCGCCTCGCGCAGGTCGTCCTGCCAGTTGCGCAGCACGTGGGCCAGGCGCTTCTCCAGGCCGTCGGTATCCAGGTCCAGGCTCTGCCCGGCCTTCGGGCGCACGATCAGGTGCACCTGCGCCAGCGGCGAGTCGCCCAGCACCACGCTGGAATCCACGTACTCACCCTGCAGCGCATCGCGCAGCAGGCCCTCGATGCGCAGGCGCACGTCGGTGTTGAAGCGTTCGCGCGGCAGGAACACCAGCGCGGAAATGAAGCGGCTGAACTTGTCGCGGCGCAGGAACAGGCGGCTGCGCACGCGCTCCTGCAGGCCCAGCACGCCGATCGCGGTGCGGAACAGCTCGTCCTCGCTGGACTGGAACAGCTCCTCGCGCGGCAGCGATTCGAGGATGTGGCGCAGCGCCTTGCCGCTGTGGCTGGACGGGCTCAGGCCCGAGCGCTTCATCACGTTCTCGTAGCGCTGGCGCACCAGCGGGATTTCCCACGGGCGGCGGTTGTAGGCGCTGGAGGTGAACAGGCCGAGGAAGCGCTGCTCGCCGATGATGCGGCCCTTGGCGTCGAATTCCAGCACGCCGATGTAGTCCATGTAGCCGCCGCGGTGGATCCGCGAACGGGCGTTGGTCTTGGTCAGGATCAGCGCGTCGGTCAGGCCGCTGGTGGTGTTCAGGCCCTGCGCCGCCAGCCCCTTGACCGGGCGCGCCACCGAGGTGTCCTTGCCGCGCATCAGGCCCAGGCCGGTGCCGTTCTGCGCCGCCAGCACGTCCTCGCGGCCCTGCTTCTCGACCTTGTATTCACGGTAGCCGAAGAAGGTGAAATGGTTGTCCGCGGCCCAGCGCAGGAACTCCTGTGCCTCCTGGCGCGACTCGTCGCTCACCGGCAGGGTGCGCTGGCCCAGGTCGTCGGCCAGGGCCAGCGCCTTGTCGCGCATCGGCTCCCAGTCCTTGACGATGGCGCGCACGTCTTCCAGCGCCTCGTTCACGCGCCTGGCCACTGCTTCCATGGCGTCGGCCGGCTGCCGGTCGATCTCCAGCAGCATCACCGACTCAAGCGTGCCTTCGCCCACGGCGGTGAGCTTGCCGGCCTTGTCGCGACCCAGCGCGATCACCGGGTGGCCCAGCACGTGCACGCCAACGCCCATGTCGGCCAGCGCCAGCGATACCGTGTCCACCAGGAACGGCATGTCGTCGTTGACGATCTGCAGCACGGTGTGGGCGGTTTCCCAGCCGTCGGTCTTCAGGCCCGGGTTGAACACGCGGACATTGGCCTTGCCCGGCTTGCGCACGCGGGCGAACTCCAGCATGCCGGCGGCCAGCGCCGCCCAGTCCTCGGCGCGGTGCGCGCCGAATTCATCAGTCTCCATGCGCTTGTAGAACGCCGAAGCGAAGGCGACCGCCTGGGCCTGGGCCGCGGCGGGGTAACGCTTGCGCAAAGCCGCAAAAACCGGCTCCAGGGACAGGCCGGCCTCGGAAACACTCTGCTTGGCAGCCGGTTGGGATTTCGTTTTTGCGGACTTGGCAGCGTTGTTTTGCGATTTCATGGTTGAGCTTTCAGTGGGCTCCTGGGGAGGCGCGATTGTAGCCCCCGCCATTCGAAGAGCATTGTTGCAGGGCCGCAATCGCCCCCTCCAAACACCCCCGAAAACCAATGCAACGCATTGTTTTAAAACAACAAAATGATGCTTTCCGGGTTTTTCCGGACGAACCGCACCTGGCCTGGAAAAACCCGTTTTCGCGCCGCTTTACCAATTGTAAACTGGACGGTATAGTCCAAATCGTGCATCCCACCCCCTCCCGACCCACGCCTGCCGAGGCGCGCGACCAGCGCGTTTTCGACGCCGTGCGCGAGCTGCTGGCAACCCAGGGCATGCACCTGAGCATGGACGCGGTGGCCGCCTACGTGGGCTGCTCCAAACAGACCCTCTACAGCCGCTATGGCAGCAAGCGCGAACTGCTCAGCCTGGCGATGCGGCGGCATGCCAGCGTCGCCGCCGCCCCGCTGGCCGCCGGCGACGAGCGCCCATTGCGTGAGGTACTGTTGGATTTCGCCGTGCACTATCTGGAACACCGCAACCAGCCGCGTGTCCGCCAGGCCGCGCAGGTGATCGCCAGCGGCACTCTGGAATTCCGCGAGGAAGCGCGCGCGCTTTACCACGACAGCGCCGATGTCCTGCGCGACCAGTTGGCTGAATGGATGCGAACCGAGATGGCCCGCGGCCGCATCATCCATGACGATGCGCATTTCATGGCTGAAATGTTAATAAGCATGATCGCTGGCCAGGATTTCGAACGACAACGGTTCCACGCCCCCTACCGCGACGTCCCCGAGTTGCGCCGCCGGTGGGCCGAATTCGCCGTTGATGCCTTCCTGCGCGCCTTCCCGGCGCCGCCGGCCGGCATCCCCGGCACTCGCTAAACAACCTCCGGAGTTTCACGATGACCTCCCCGCTCCGCATCCTCGCCCTTACCGGCGCCCTGGCCCTGGGCCTGACCGCCTGCAAGAAGCCCCAGGAACAGGCCGCCCCGCCGCCGCCGGACGTCGGTGTCATCGAAGCCAAGGCGCAGACCCTGCCGCTGCAGCGGGAACTGGTCGGCCGACTGTCGCCGTTCCGCTCGGCCGATGTGCGCGCGCGGGTTTCCGGGGTGCTGCTCAAGCGCGCCTACGAAGAAGGCAGCGTGGTGAAGGAAGGCCAGTTGCTGTTCCAGATCGACCCGGCGCCGCTGCGTGCCTCGCTGGCCTCGGCCGAAGCGGCGCTGGCCGCGGCCCGTGCCAGCCATGCCAACGCCAGGACCACCGCCGAGCGCGCGCGCTCGCTGGCGCCGCAGAGCTACGTGTCAAAGTCCGACCTGGACAACGCCGAGGCCGCCGAACGCACCACCGCCGCGTCCGTGCAGCAGGCGCAGGCCGCCGTGGCCACCGCCCGCATCAACCTGGGCTATGCCAACGTCACCTCACCCATCGCCGGCGTGGCCGGCAAGCAGCAGGTGACCGAGGGCGCACTGGTCGGACAGGGCGAGGCGACCCTGCTGACCACCGTCGACCAGGTCGACCCGCTGTACGTCAACTTCTCGATGACCGCCGACGAACTGAGCGCGCTGCGTGCCGCCCAGGACAAGGGCGCGGTGGCCCTGGCCGGCGACGGCAGGGCCACGGTGCAGGTGAACCTGCCCGACGGCACCCCGTACACCCACCAGGGCACGCTGGACTTCTCGGCCACCACGGTCGACCCGGCCACCGGCGCGGTCTCGCTGCGCGCGCAGCTGCCCAACCCCGAACGCACCCTGCTGCCTGGCTCGTTCGTCAGCTTCAAGGCCAACCTGGGCGAGCGCAAGGACGCCTTCCTGATCCCACAGCAGGCGGTACTGCGCGACACCCGCGGTGGCTATGTGCTGGTCGTGGGCAGCGATGGCAACGTGGTCCGCAAGGACGTGGTGCTGGACGGCCAGCAGAACGGCAGCTGGCTGGTCTCCTCCGGCCTGGCCGGCGGCGACAAGGTCATCGTCTCGGGCGTGCAGAAGGTCAAGGAAGGTGCGCCGGCCAAGCCCTCGCCGTGGCAGCCGGCCGCGGCCCAGCCCGCCGCCAAGCCCGCTGCCGCGCCGGCTCCGGCCAAGTAAGGGAAACGGGAACCCGCCATGCCTAAATTCTTCATCGACCACCCGGTATTCGCCTGGGTGGTGGCCATCCTGATCTCGCTCGGCGGCGTGATCTCGATCCTCAACCTGGGCGTGGAGTCCTACCCCAGCGTCGCCCCGCCGCAGGTCACGGTGAGCGCCACCTACCCCGGCGCCAGTGCCGCCACCGCGGAAAAATCGGTCACCCAGGTGATCGAGCAGCAGCTGACCGGCATCGACAACCTGGTCTATTTCAGCTCGTCCTCGTCCTCGACCGGCCGCGTCTCCATCACCCTGACGTTCGACAGCGGCACCGACCCGGACATCGCCCAGGTGCAGGTGCAGAACAAGGTCGCGCTGGCGACCCCGCGGCTGCCGTCGGAAGTGACCAAGCAGGGCGTGGTGGTGGCCAAGGCCAACGCCGGCTTCCTGATGGCCATCGGCGTGCGCTCGGACGACGGCTCGGTGGACCGCGACGCGCTCAACGACATCGTCGGTTCGCGCGTGCTCGACCAGATCTCGCGCGTGCCGGGCGTCGGCAGTACCCAGCAGTTCGGTTCCGAGTACGCCATGCGCATCTGGCTCAACCCGGAGAAGCTGCAGGGCTACCACCTGTCGGCCACCGACGTGTACAACGCCATCGGCACCCAGAACCTGCAGTTCGCCGCCGGTTCGGTCGGCGGCGATCCCGCCCCGAACGGCCAGGCGTTCACCGCCACCGTCGCCGCCGAGGGCCGCTACAGCTCGCCGGAGGAGTTCGAGAACACCATCCTGCGGGCGAACGCCGACGGCAGCGTGGTGCGCCTCAAGGACGTGGCCAGCGTCGCCTTCGGCGCCTCCAACTACGGCTTCGACACCCGCTACAACGGCAAGCCGGTGGCCGCCTTCGCCATCCAGCTGCTGCCCGGCGCCAATGCCCTGGACGTGTCCAAGGCGGTACGCGCCAAGATGGATGACCTGGCCCCCAGCTTCCCGCCCGGGGTGAGCTGGTTCACCCCGTTCGACAGCACCACCTTCGTCAACATCTCCATCAAGGAGGTGGTCAACACGCTGGTGGAAGCCGTCGTGCTGGTGTTCCTGGTGATGCTGATCTTCCTGCAGAACTTCCGCGCGACGATCATCCCCACCCTGGTCATCCCGGTGGCCCTGCTCGGCACCTTCATGGGCATGCTGGCGATCGGCTTCACCATCAACCAGTTGACCCTGTTCGCGATGGTGCTGGCGATCGGCATCGTGGTCGACGACGCGATCGTGGTGATCGAGAACGTCGAACGCATCATGAGCGAGGAAAAGCTCGACCCCAAGCCGGCCACGCAGAAGGCGATGGGCCAGATCACCGGCGCGGTGGTGGCGATCACCGTGGTGCTGGCCGCGGTGTTCATTCCCAGCGCCATGCAGCCCGGCGCCTCGGGCGAGATCTACAAGCAGTTCGCGCTGACCATCGCCATGTCGATGGGCTTCTCGGCGCTGCTGGCGCTGAGCTTCACCCCGGCACTGTGCGCGGCCTTCCTCAAGCCGACCCACAACGACAGGCCGAACTGGATCTACCGCACCTTCAACACCTATTACGGCAAGCTGGAAAAAAGCTATGTCGGCAGCGTCGGCAGCGTCATCCGCCACAGCCCGCGCTGGCTGATGGTGTTCGCGCTGCTGCTGGTGCTGTGCGGCTTCCTGTTCACCCGTCTGCCCGGCAGCTTCCTGCCGGAAGAGGACCAGGGCTATGCGCTGGCCATCGTGCAGTTGCCGCCGGGCGCGACCAAGACCCGCACCTCGGTGGTGTTCGACCAATTGCTGGGGATGATGAAGGACGACCCGTCCTTCGAGGGCATGATGCAGGTCACCGGCTTCAGCTTCATCGGTTCCGGCGAGAACGTCGGCATGGCCTTCATCCGCCTCAAAGACTGGGACGCGCGCAAGGAGACCGCGCCGGAGTTCATCCAGAAGATGAACGGCAAGGCGTTCGTCGGCATCAAGGACGCGCAGGTGTTCTTCGTCAACCTGCCCACCGTGCAGGGCCTGGGCCAGTTCGGTGGTTTCGACATGTGGCTGCAGGACCGCGCCGGCGCCGGCCAGGATGCCCTGATGGAGGCGCGCAACACCCTCATCGGCGCGGCATCGGCCGACAAGTCGCTGGTCGGCGTGCGCCCCAACACTCTCGAGAATTCGCCGCAGTTGCAGCTCAAGGTGGACCGCGTGCAGGCCCAGGCCATGGGCGTGTCGGTCAACGACGTCTACACCGCGATCCAGATGATGCTGGCGCCGGTGTACGTCAACGACTTCTTCTACGGCGGCCGCATCAAGCGCGTGAACATGCAGGCCGATGCCGCCTACCGCACCGGTCCCGAATCGCTGCGCAGCTACTACGTGCCCAGCTCGCTGAGCAAGGACGCCGACGGCCAGCGCTCGATGATCCCGCTCAGCACGGTGGTCAAGTCCGAGTGGATCTACGCGCCGCCAGCGCTGAGCCGCTACAACGGCTACTCGGCGGTGAACATCGTCGGCTCGCCGGCCCCGGGCGGCAGCTCCGGCCAGGCGATGGCGACCATGGAGAACCTGGTGCGCAACGACCTGCCCAACGGCTTCGGCTACGACTGGAGCGGCATGTCCTACCAGGAAATCCTGGCCGGCAACGCCGCGGCGCTGCTGATGGTGCTGTCGGTGGTGGTGGTGTTCCTGTGCCTGGCCGCGCTGTATGAAAGCTGGTCGATCCCGGTCTCGGTGCTGCTGGTGGTGCCGGTCGGCATCCTCGGCGCGGTGGTGTTCTCGCTGCTGCGCGGCCTGCCCAACGACCTGTACTTCAAGATCGGCATGGTGACGGTCATTGGCCTGGCCGCGAAGAACGCGATCCTGATCGTGGAGTTCGCGGTGGAACAGCGCGCCGCCGGCAAGACGTTGCGCGAGGCCGCGATCGAAGCGGCGCACCTGCGCTTCCGGCCGATCCTGATGACCTCGTTCGCGTTCATCCTGGGCGTGCTGCCGATGGCCATCTCCACCGGCGCCGGCGCCAACGCCCGCCACTCGCTGGGTACCGGCGTCATCGGCGGCATGCTGTTCGCCACCGTCATCGGCGTGCTGCTGATCCCGCTGTTCTTCGTCACCGTGCGCCGCGTGCTCGGCGACAAGCTGGACGAACCGTCCAGGCAGTTCATCGAGCAGCACAAGGTGCGTACGGTGCAGCAGGATCGCTGATCCGGCCTGCCGCTCCGGCACCCCGCAAGCGACGAAGCCCCGGCAATACCGGGGCTTCGTCGTTCAGGGAAAGAGCCGTGCGACCTTCCGGTCGCAGTCCCGCTGCGTGCAACCATGTGCGCACTCATACATGGCGGCTTTCTTCGCCGCTCCACAGAAAAAAGAGACCCGCGTTTCCCCGGGTCTCTTCTCGAAGCTGCTCAATCGAGTGGTTTTCGGCTACATCATCTGTATCGCAGACATGGCGTGATGCCTGAGACCCTGATTGAATGCGGACCTCGGGACACCATGCATACCCAGAGCGAACGGCTCTGTCTCCGGCATGCTCTGCTCAGACTGCACGGCATCGCCGTAACCCGCCATCGCGTCGACCAGGAGTTGAAGCTCTCCCGTCCGGGTGATGAACGCCTCCCGGATGATCGGCGTTGGCATCCCCAAGCTGTCCGGAATTTCCTGCCAATCCATCTAGAAAGGCATCGCCGGCCGGCCTGCGTCGGATATGCCCGGACGGCCTTCCGCCTCCAAGGACGAAGGCGATACCGCGTCGTCCCACATCAACGGCAGCCACGGCACGGTCCGCCGTGACACGTCCATACCATCAGAAGGCACGCCTGACGCACGCGGATCAAAGCCCAGGACCTCCCCGGCCTCGCGGGTTGGACGATGGGGCACATAGCCCCAGATCCCATTGCCTTCCCGCTTCGAGCCGCTCCCAATCGTTCCCTTCGCCAACGAGGTATGCGCCAGGTTCGGCATGGACATCTGCCGCATGGCCTCTGCACCGCCCTGGGCCATGGGGGCCGCAATGGACTGGGTACCCGACAAGGGGGTCAACATAGCGCTGATGCTTGCGGCAGAGATGCCGTAGCCATCGGAGGGTTGCACATAGTCGATGGCGTAATTGCCGCTGGCGTCGAAGTGCTTGTACACGCGCACCTGTTGGGTGGAATCGCCGTCAACACGGATCAGCAGGTCATCGCCATCCTGATGGAAGCTCAGGCGGGTACGATCGATGCTCTTGCTGCTGGAGTTGAACAGGTGGACCGGCCAGCCTTTCGTAGACACTCGGACGCCATAATTGATGGCAATGACCGAGGTGTTTATGGGCAACAGCAAGCAGTACACGGATGAGTTCCGCGCAGAGGCGGTGAAGCAGGTAATCGAGCGCGGCTTTACAGTCGTGGACGTAGCCTCCCGGATCGGGATTCCCAAGCACACACTGTACGGCTGGGTGCAGGCGGCCAAGAAGACGGTGCGTGCCCCGGACACTATAGCCGTGCGGTGCGATTGAG
>NZ_LDJO01000063.1 GCF_001431595.1 Stenotrophomonas acidaminiphila | reverse complement strand
GTCTATGCCCGGCCGGCGTGAAAGGGCCGCACCGGCACCACGCCGGCCGGGCATAGACTCGGAGCGGTGACCCAACCGGAGTACTCCCATGCGGACCATGCGCAAGTGGCAGGTGGCGTTGCTGGTGGCGTGCGTGTCGGCGGCAATGCCGGCGCTGGCCAAGCTGCAGCAGCGGCCGGTGGAATGGCAGCTGGACGGCACCCGCTACAGCGGCGTGCTGGTCTTCGATGACGAGGGCGACGGACGTCGTCCGGGCGTGGTGATGGTGCCGAACTGGCGCGGGGTGAACGCTTCGGCGATCGAAAAGGCCGGGCGCATCGCCGGCGACGACTACGTGGTGCTGGTGGCCGACGTGTACGGCAGTGCGGTGCGGCCGAAGGACGATGCCGAAGCCGCCGCCGCCTCCAGGCCGCTGCGCGAGAACCGCGCCGTGCTGCGCGCCCGCGCCCGCGCCGCGCTGGATGCGCTGAAGGCGCAGGCCGGCAAGGCGCCGCTGGATGCCTCGCGCATCGCCGCGGTCGGCTTCTGTTTTGGCGGCAGCACCGTGCTGGAAATGGCGCGCGCGGGCATGCCGCTGGCCGGCGTGGTGAGCCTGCACGGCGGCCTGTCCACGCCCAGCCCGGCCGCCGCGGGCAGCGCCAAGGTGCCGATGCTGATACTCAACGGTGCCGCCGACCGCGGGGTGACGGCCGAGGACATCGCCGCCTTCGGCAAGGAAATGGACGGCGCCGGTGCCGACTGGCAATTCGTCAATTTCAGCGGCGCGGTGCATTGCTTCGCCGAATCCGACGCCAACAGCCCGCCGGGCTGCCTGTACGACCCGCGTGCGGCCAGGCGTGCGTGGAAGATGATGGACGACTTCCTGGAGGAACGGCTGCAGCGCTGAGCCGGCGCCCGGTCCGGCCGCGGCCGGCGAACCGGCCGCGCAGGGCTCAGTGGCTGCGTTCGACCGCGTAGCGGGCCAGGCCGCGCAGGGCGGCGACGGCATCACTCTCGGGCAGGCCGTCCAGCGCGCGTTCGGCGGCGTCGGCGTACTCGACCGCGCGCTGGCGGCTGTATTCCAGCCCGCCGGTAGCGCGGATCGCGGCCAGCACCTCGGGCATCGCGGCGGCATCGCCGTCCTGCACGATCCTGCGCAGACGTTCGCGCACGGCCGCGTCCGCATGCGCCATGGCATGGATCAGCGGCAGCGTGGCCTTGCCTTCGGCCAGGTCGTCGCCCAGGTTCTTGCCCAGCTCCTCGGCATTGGCCGAATAGTCCAGTACGTCGTCGGCGATCTGGAACGCGTAGCCCAGCGCCATGCCGTAGTCGTACAGCTGCTGCTGCACGGCCTCGCTGGCGCCGCTGGCCAGCGCGCCCAGGCGGGTGCCGGCGGCGAACAGCACCGCGGTCTTGCGCTCGATCACGCGCAGGTAGGCCGCCTCGTCGGTATCCGGGTTGTGGACGTGCAGCAGCTGCAGCACTTCGCCCTCGGCGATGCGGTTGGTGGTGTCGGCCAGGATCCGCATGACCGGCATGCGGTCCAGCTCGACCATCAGCTGGAAGCTGCGCGAGTACAGGAAATCGCCGACCAGCACGCTGGGCGCGTTGCCCCACAGCGCGTTGGCGGTGCTGCGTCCGCGGCGCAGGTCCGACTCGTCCACCACGTCGTCGTGCAGCAGGGTGGAGGTATGGATGAACTCGATGATCGCCGCCAGCTGGTGGTGCTCGGGTCCGGCGCCGCCGGCGGCATGGCCGGCCAACATCACCAGCATCGGCCGCAGGCGCTTGCCGCCGGCGGAAATGATGTGGTCGGCGATCTGGTTGATCAGCACGACGTCGGACGACAGGCGGTGGCGGATCAGGGCATCGACGGCGGCCATGTCCGGGGCGGCGAGGGTCTGGATGGCGGGCAGGCCCAGCGCGGGGCGGAGGTCTTCGGCGATGCTCATGCGATGGCGTCGGGGGGCGTGGGGCGATTATAGGCGGTGCCGCCGGTGACCGGGCGCCGCCGCCGGCACGCCCGTGAATACGTATGCACTGCGCGCCATGGCTCCGGTGCCGCCGCTAAGCTGGCGTGGTTCATCCATGCCCGGCCGCGGGCACGCACAAGCCCGGAGGGGCGCTCGATGTCGAACACTCCCTGGTGGCGGGGCGCCGTCATCTACCAGATCTATCCGCGCAGCTTCCTGGACACCAATGGCGATGGCGTCGGCGACCTGCCGGGCATCATCGAGCGGCTGGACTACGTCGCCTCGCTGGGCGTGGATGCGATCTGGGTGTCGCCGTTCTTCCGCTCGCCGATGGCCGACTTCGGCTACGACATCGCCGACCAGCGCGACGTCGACCCGCTGTTCGGCACCCTGGACGACTTCGACCGGCTGCTGGCCAGGGCGCATGCGCTGGGCCTGAAGGTGATGATCGACCAGGTGTTCAGCCACACCTCCGACCAGCACGCCTGGTTCCGCGAAAGCCGGCAGAGCCGCGACAATCCCCGCGCCGACTGGTACGTATGGGCCGACGCGCGCGAGGATGGCACCCCGCCCAACAACTGGCTGTCGATCTTCGGTGGCGTGGCCTGGAAGTGGGAGCCGCGCCGGCGCCAGTACTACCTGCACAATTTCCTGTCGTCGCAGCCGGACCTGAACTTCCACAACCCGGAAGTGCAGCAGGCCACGCTGGACTACGTGAAGTTCTGGCTGGACCGCGGGGTCGATGGTTTCCGCCTGGATTCGATCAATTTCTGCTTCCACGACGCGCAGCTGCGCGACAACCCGGCCAAGCCGGAAAGCGAGCGCGTGGGCCGCGGCTTCAGCCCGGACAACCCGTATGCGTTCCAGTACCACTACTACAACAACACCCGGCCGGAGAACGTGGGCTTCCTGGAGCGCCTGCGCGCGCTGCTGGACCAGTACCCGGGTGCGGTGACGCTGGGCGAGATCTCCTCCGAGGATTCGCTGGCGACCACCGCCGAGTACACCGCGCCGGGCCGCCTGCACATGGGCTACAGCTTCGAACTGCTGGTGGACGACTACAGCGCCGGCTACATACGCGCCACGGTGGAGAAGCTGGAAGCGACGATGCGCGACGGCTGGCCGTGCTGGGCGGTGTCCAACCACGACGTGCAGCGTGCGGTGACCCGCTGGGGCGGGCACCCGGCCGACCCGGCGATGGCCAGGATGCTGGCCGTGCTGGTGTGCTCGCTGCGCGGTTCGGTCTGCATCTACCAGGGCGAGGAACTGGGCCTGGGCGAGGCCGACGTGCCGTTCGAGGCACTGCGCGATCCCTACGGCATCACCTTCTGGCCCAACTTCAAGGGCCGCGATGGCTGCCGCACGCCGATGCCGTGGACCGGGGAGGCGCTGGCCGGCTTCAGCAGCGCCAGGCCGTGGCTGCCGATCCCGGCCGAACACCGCGCGCTGTCGGTGCAGGCGCAGGACGCCGCAGAGGATTCGGTGCTCAACGCCTTCCGCGCGTTCCTGGCCTGGCGCCACGCCCGCCCGGCTTTGACCGGCGGCGCGATCCGCTTCCTCGACAGCGCCGAGCCGGTACTGATGTTCGAGCGCGAATCGCAGGGCGAAACCCTGCTGCTGGCGTTCAACCTGTCGGCCGCGCCGGTGCGGCATCCGCTGCCCGGCGGCCACTGGCGGGCGCTGGACATGCCCGGCCCGGTCGCGGGCCGGTGCGAAGACGGCGAGCTGGCATTGCCGGCCCACGCGGTGTATTGCGCACGGCGCGACTGAGCGTTGCAACCCGCGACGCGGCCCGCAGGGGCGGAGAGCGATCTCCGTCCCTGCGGCGTTCCGCGTCGCGTGCGCGTGTACGGAAGTGCGTGCCGCCCGGCAGCGGCCATCGTGCGCCGCATGCGCTCCGGCGCCGCGGACCGGCGAGGGCCATGTCAGGGCGTTGGCCCGGCTGAGGCGTGCAACGCGCGTCCCGATCCGGATGGACCGCAGTGCCATCGCGCATGGACGGCGTGCCGGCACGTGTCTGCTGCCCGGTGCCCGGCGACAAGCGTCACCGGCCCGCGGGAAAGGTGCGGTGGGTGGCGGCCGCACCGCGATGCGGCGGCCGGCTGCCAGCGCCGCCGTACATGGACGCGGGCGTGGCCATCCCGGCCGTTGGCCGGGCAGGGCGTCGTCGGCGCAGCCGCGGCGGCCTCGACCGCATGGATCGTGACCAACGTACTCGGCAGGCCGGCCAAGGTGCCGGCCGCGCGCATGAAAGAGACCCGCTGCCTGGGCAGCGGGTCCGGAATGCGGCAACCGGTGAGGGATCAGAACTTGTAGTTCACGCCGATCTGGTAGCTGCGGCCCCACTCGACGGTCTCCAGCGGGCGGTCCTTGCTGCCGGCGTAGGTCTCGTACCTGGAATTGGTCAGGTTGCTGGCCTGCAGGAACAGGCTCAGGCCGCTGAACATCGTGTCATTGCCGAAGCTGTAGCCCAGCTGCGCATCGAGCACGTTCTCGCCCTTGACGTAGCGCAGGGTGCGGTTGCCGTTGAAGTTGCCGATCTCGCCGATGAAGTCCGAGCGCTTGCGCTGGTTCAGGCGCACTTCGAAGCCGTCGTTTTCGTAGTAGGCGGTGAAGTTGTACACGCGCTTGGACAGGCCCGGCAGCATGATCGGGGCGCTGCCGACGCTGGAGATGGTGCCCGGATCCGGCGGGATGGTGATGCTGCTGTCGTTGAAGCTGGCGCTGGCGACCACGCCGAAGCCGCGCAGGGCGTCGGCGAACAGGTCCAGTGGCAGCGAGGCAGTCAGCTCGACGCCGCGCAGGCTGCCGCCGCTGCCGTTGAACGGTGCGGTGTAGGTGCCGGTCGTCTGCGCCGGTGCCTGGAGCTGGGCTTCGTTGGCCGGGATCTTCAGCCACTCGGCGACCTGGCTGGTGAAGTCATAGCCATCACGCTTTTCGGTATAGATGTAGGTTTTCAGGTCCTTGTAGAACACCGCGGCGGCCACATAGGCCTTGTTGCCGAAGTATTTTTCCCAGGACAGGTCGACCGCGTCGGCCAGCCAAGGCTTCAGGTGCGGGTTGCCGCCACTGGCGCCGGGTTTGCCCTGGCCGGTGTCCATGCCGAACTCCATCGACGCGCGCATCTCGTCCACCCGCGGGCGCGCCACCTGGCGGGCCAGGGCGAAGCGCACGGTGTTCTCGGCCGGCAGTTCGAACGCCAGGTTCATGCTCGGCAGGAGCTTGAAGTACTTGCTGCCCTCGTTGATCGGTATCACCCGGCTGCCGACCGGCTGCGAGCCGTCCCAGTAGTTGGAGTGCGAGGACTGGTCCACGCGCTGGCCCTGCAGGCCGATGTTGCCGCGCACCGGGATCGAGCCGATCTCGGTGCTGATGTTGGCGCGCAGGAACAGGGTGGCGATCTCCTCGTCCACCGTCCACTGCTTGGGAATCAGGTAGCTTTCGGTGGTGGTGGGCCTGAACACCATGTACCTGGCGACCGCGGCCGGGACGTTCCAGGCCGGGATGCGGCCGGCGCCGGCGAAGCCCAGGTCGACCGGTGCGTACTGCAGGTCGGAGGCGATGGCGGTGATGCCCTGCGCGCCGAGGTTGATGTTGCCTTCGGCCTGGGTCTTGTCCTTGCTGCGGTCGGCGTAGTTGGCGCCCACGTCGATATCGCTGAACCAGCCCAGGGCTTCCGGCGCCGGGAAGTTGAGCGCCAGCTTGAAGCCCTTCAGTTCGTCGTCCACGTGCGGGGTCTTGCCGTAGCCCGAACCGTAGATGGTGTTGGTCAGGAACAGCTTGCCGGGGTCGGAGTAGTCCAGGCCCGGGGTGAACCGCGGGAAGTTGCCGCCGGCGAAGTCCAGGCGCACCGAATCCAGTTGCGGGGCGGGCAGCAGCTGCAGGTTGTTTTCCAGGTTGGTCTCGTCGCGCACGGCCTTGGACCAGCTGACGTCGGCCACCAGGCGCACGTCGCCGAAGGCGAACTCGTTGTTCCAGCCGAAGGCCTTGATGCTGTCCTCGCGGTGGTTGTACATGCCGCGCACCAGCGGATAGACGTTGTGCGCGACGCCGCTGGCGAAGCTGCCGTTGCGGGTCACCACGTCGGTCAGGTACAGGGGGTCGTAGCCACCGTTGTAACCGCCCAGGTGGATTTCCAGCTGGTTGGCGGTGTCGTATTCCTTGGCCTTGGTGTAGAACGCGTCGAGCGTGCTGGTCCAGGCATTGTTCGGGCGGAACTGCACGGTGGCCATGACCCCGTCGCGCTTGGCGTTGCCGGTACGGCGCAGCGCCTTGATGCCGTCGGAGTAGAACGTGCCGGCGGCCACGCCGGGGCGCCAGTCGTTGCCGCCCAGCGCCTGCCACGGCTCGTACAGGCCGACCTGGTTTTCCTGCTTGGCCATGTCCGAATGCGAGTAGCCGATGGCCAGGCCGAGGGTGTCGTCGGCGAACTTGTCCACGAAGCTGACGTTGAAGCGGTTGCCGTACGGGTCGACGCCGGCGGCTTCACCCAGCGAGTTCTTCTGGTAACGGCCGCTGACGGCGATCACCCGGCCGCCATAGCTGAGCGGACGCACCGTCTGCATGTCCAGCGTGCCGGACAGGCCCTGGCCGACCAGGCCTGCGTCGGGGGTCTTGTACACGGTCACGCCGCTGATCAGCTCGGACGGGTACTGGTCGAATTCCACGCTGCGGTTGTCGCCGGTGCTGACCATCTCGCGGCCGTTGAGCAGGGTGGTGGCGAAGTCGGGCGACAACCCGCGCACGCTGATCACCTGGGCGCGACCGGCCACGCGCTGGGCGGCCAGGCCGGGCAGGCGCGCGATCGATTCGGCGATGCTCACGTCCGGCAGCTTGCCGATGTCCTCGGCCGAGACCGCCTCGACGATCGAGGTGGCGTCGCGCTTGACCGATATCGCGCTCTCGATGCCGCGACGGATGCCGGTGACGGTGACGGTGTCCAGGTCGACGGCGTCGGCCTTCTTCTGGCCCTCGTCGCCCGTGCTCTGCGCGTATGCGCCGCTGGCCTGCAGCGCCAGCGCCGATGCGAGCGCCGCGCTCAACAGGTTGCGCTTGATGTTCAACATTCTCCCCTCTCCCAGGTGATGTCGTTGGATTGTTCTGTGCGTGCGCCCGGATTGGATCCAGGGCTCTGGTCGCCGGTGCGATGCGGTCTGGTTGCGACTGTCATGCATGGTAATCAGCAGGCAACGGCGCGGAATCGGCCTGCATACGTATTCAATGCGCCGGCAAGCGGCATGCCCGCCGGGTTTCCGCATGACAACGATGGCAACGGCGCCTCGCGGGCGCCGTCCATGGGAATCGCCGGCTCGCCGCCACCCGGCGGATCATTCCAGCGGCACGAAACGGATCGCCGCGCCACCACCGCGCGCGAGCTTCAGCGTGATGCGGTCGCCGCTGTCGACCTGGCGGATTTCGCGCACGAAGGCGAACGGGCGTTGCTGCCAGTCCGCACCGTCGCCATCGCGGTAGATCTCGGCGCGATAGCGTCGGCCCGGCTCCAGGAAGGCCAACGGCGTGTCCAGTTCGCGCGGCTGGTCGTCGCCGACGCTGCCCAGGAACCACTCGCCGCTGCCGCGCGCCTTGCGTGCGATGGTCGCGAACTGCCCGACCTCGCCGTCCAGCACGCGGCTCTGCTCCCAATCCACCGCGACATCCCGGATGAAGCGGAAGGCCTCGGGATGCTGCGCGTAGTGCTCGGGCAGGTCGGCCACCATCTGGATCGGGCTGTACAGCACCACGTACAGCGCCAGCTGTTTGGCCAGGGTGCTGCGCAGCGGCAGCCCGTTGCGGCCCTTCAGGCTGACGATGCCGGGGGTGAAGTCCATCGGCCCGGCCAGCATGCGCGTGAACACCAGCGTGGCTTCGTGTTCCGGCGGGTTCGGCGGCGCGCCCCACGCGTTGTACTCCATGCCGCGCGCGCCCTCGCGCGAGACCCAGTTGGGATAGGTGCGACGCAGGCCGGTGTCCTTGATCGGTTCGTGCGCGTTGACCGCGATGTGCCGCTGCGCCGCCTGCTGGACCACGCGCAGGTGGTGGTTGCTCATCCACTGGCCCTCGTGCCATTCGCGCAGCACCGGGCCGCCGGCGTCGTCCTGGCGCTGGATGTCGCCGGCGTCGCAGACATAGCCGGTCTTGACCACGTCCACGCCGTTGCGCGCGTACAGGTCGAGCGCGGCCGGCAGCTGCCGCTCGTAGTGGCTGACCGCGCAGGCGGTCTCGTGGTGGCCGACCAGGTGCACGCCCTTGCCGGCGGCATACCGCGCCAGTGCCGGCAGGTCGAAGTCGGCGGTGGCGCGGGTGAAGTCGAAGCCCCAGCCGTTGGCGAACCAGTTGCCGTCCCAGCCCGGGTTCCAGCCTTCCACCAGCACGCCGCGGAAGCCGTTGGCCGCGGCGAAGTCGATGTAGCGCCGGGTGTTGGCGGTGGTGGCGCCGTGCCGGGGGCCGGTCGCCCAGGTCTCGGTTTCCAGGTGCAGCGACCACCACACGCCGACGTACTTGGCCGGCCTGAACCAGCTCACGTCGCCGATGGAGTTGGGCTCGTTGAGGTTGAGGACCAGGCTGGATTCGGCCAGGTCGCCGGCGCGCTCGCCGATCTGGATCGTGCGCCACGGCGTGGCGAACGGCAGCGTGCGCACCACCGCGGCATCGCCGCTGCCGGGCGTGAGCGCGGCACGCAGCACGTCGCCGTCACCGCGTGCCAGGTTCATGCCGGCGTAGTCCACCAGCGCGGCCTCGTGCAGTGAGATGTGCAGGCCGCTGTCGTCGCGCAGGGTGAGCGGGGTCTGCGCGGTGCCGATCCCGCGCAACGGGGTGTGGCGGTACAGGTACTCCTCGCGGTTCCACTCGAACGCCGGGATCCACCAGGCGGTGGCCGGGCGGGCGAGCGCGAATTCGGTCAGCTCGGCGCGGATCCGCGCTTCGCTCATCCCGGCCTGTTCCGGGAACTCGTAGCGCAGGCCGACGCCGTCGTCGTAGACCCGCAACACCACGTCGAAGCGACGCCCGGGATGGGCGGCGTCCACGGGTTTCTCGGCGAAGCGGGCGCGCAGCTCGTTGTAGTGGTTGCGGGTCAGGCGGCGCTCGCCCCAGGGCTGCTCCCAGGTTTCGTCGAAGCTGCGGCGCGATTGCCCGACCAGTTCGAGGTTGCGTTCCAGGCGCCCGTCGCCGAGCAGGAAGCCCAGCCGCGAGGGCGCGATCACCGCCTGGCCGCGGCGTTCCACGCGGTAGGCGATGCGGCCTTCGTGCTGCGCTTCGAGGGTGACCGCGAGCACGTCGCCGGGCGAGGCGACGCGCGCCAGATCGGCCGCCTGCGCGGCGTGTATGCCGGCCAGCAGCAGGGCCAGGGCGGGCACGATGCGCGACAGGCGGGAGGATGGGCGTGGCAGGGCCATGGCGGGTATCGACTCCGGAGTGCGGGAACGGCAGGCAGGTGCCGCCACTATTCCAGTTGGTGCACAGCGTCATCGCCGGTACCTGCATTGAATACGTATGCACCGGCGGTGCGCATCCCACGGGCGGCCTCTACCATGGCCCGGGCGCCGTGGCGGCGTACATCGCATCCGTGATTCCCGGAGGGGGGAAGCGCTTGATGAAAAGCAAACCGCAGCTGTCGTTCTGGCAGATCTGGAACATGTGTTTCGGGTTCCTGGGCATCCAGTTCGGCTTCGCGCTGCAGAACGCCAATGCCAGCCGCATCTTCGAAACGCTGGGCGCGTCGATGGACGCGGTGCCGGGGTTGTGGATCGCCGCGCCGCTGACCGGGCTGCTGGTGCAGCCGGTGGTCGGCTACCTGTCCGACCGCACCTGGACACGCTGGGGGCGGCGCCGGCCGTTCTTCATGCTCGGCGCGGTACTGACCACGCTGGCGCTGCTGGTGATGCCCAACTCGCCGACGCTGTGGATCGCCGCCGGCACGCTGTGGGTGCTGGATGCCTCGATCAACGTGTCGATGGAGCCGTTCCGCGCCTTCGTCGGCGACCAGCTGGCGCCGCGCCAGCGCCCGGCCGGCTATGCGATGCAGAGCTTCTTCATCGGCGTCGGCGCCATCGTCGCCAGCCTGCTGCCGTTCCTGCTGGCGCGCTGGGGCGTGGCCAACACCGCCGCGCCGGGCGAGGTGCCGGACACGGTGCGCTACGCGTTCTATTTCGGCGCGGTGGTGCTGCTGGCGGCGATCGCCTGGACGGTGTTCAGTACCCGCGAGTACACGCCGGCGGAGCTGGCGGCGTTCGACGATGCCGAGCCGGCCGGCGCACACCGCACAGCCGCGGCCAGTGGTGCGCCGTCGTGGGCGCAGGCCGCGGCCTGGCTGCTGCTGGGGACCGCGCTGGCGATGCTGATCGCCTGGCGCCAGGGCGACAGGATGCTGTACGTGCTGGCCGGGCTGTGCGTCGCCTACGGCGTGCTGCTGGCGCTGGCGCGGCTGCTGCCGGGCACGCACATGCTGGCGGCCATCGTCGGCGACCTGCGTGCGATGCCGGCCACCATGCGGCGCCTGGCGTGGGTGCAGTTCTTCTCGTGGTTCGCGCTGTTCGCGATGTGGATCTACACCACCGCGGCGGTGGCCGGCACCCATTTCGGCTCCACCGATCCGCAATCGGCCGCCTATAACGAAGGCGCCAACTGGGTCGGCGTGCTGTTCGGCGCCTACAACGGCTTCGCCGCGCTGGCGGCGCTGGCCATTCCGGCGATGGTGCGCGTCCTCGGCCTGCGCGGGAGCCACCTGCTCAACCTGTGGCTGGGCGGCGCCGGGCTGGTCTCGCTGATGTTCATCAGCGACCCGAAGTGGCTGCTGCTGTCGATGGTCGGGGTCGGCTTCGCCTGGGCCTCGATCCTGTCGCTGCCGTACGCGCTGCTGTCCGACAGCGTGCCGGCGGCGAAGATGGGCGTGTACATGGGCATCTTCAATTTCTTCATCGTGATCCCGCAGCTGGTGGCCGCCAGCGCGCTCGGTTTCGCCCTGCGCGCGTGGCTGGGCGGCGTGCCGATGCACGTGCTGGTGCTGGGCGGCTGCAGCCTGTTCGTGGCCGGCCTGTGCGTGCTGCGGGTCCCGTCGCGTCCGGAGGTGGTGTGATGCATGCGTGTCTGTCGATGGCCCGGCTTGCCGCGGCCCTTTCCCTCGTGCTGCTGGCCGGCGCCGCGGCAGCCGCCTCGCGCCCGGACTATGTCGGCACCACCGAGCCGTTCGCCAGCGACGCGGTGTACTTCGTCGTCACCGACCGCTTCGTCAACGGCGACCCCGGCAACGACCATCGCGACCAGGGCGGCGAGCACCCCACCTTCGACATCCCGGTGCATTGCGCGGACGGCATCGACGGCAACATCGGTTACCTCGGCGGCGACTTCCGGGGCCTGCTCGACAACGCCGGCTACATCCGCGGCCTCGGTTTCGGCGCGGTGTGGATCACGCCGATCGTGGACAACCCCGACCAGGCGTTCACCGGCAGCCGCCCGGTGACCTGCAGCAGCAGCCTGACCGACCGCGGCAAGACCGGCTACCACGGCTACTGGGGCATCGATTTCTACCGGCTGGACGAGCACCTGCCGAGCGCGGACCTGGATTTTCCCGGGCTCACGCGCGGCCTGCACGATGCCGGCCTGAAGGTGGTGCTGGACATCGTCGGCAACCACGGCTCGCCGGCATGGACGATGCCGGTGCGGCAGCCGCAGTTCGGCCAGCTGTTCGACGCGCAGGGCCGGCTGGTGGCCGACCACCAGAACCTGCCGCCGCAGCAGCTGGACCCGAAGCACAACCCGCTGCATGCCTTCTACAACACCATCGGCCCGGTCGATGGCGAAAAGGGCTCGATCTTCGACGGCAACCTGGCCGAGCTGTCCGATTTCAACCAGCACAACCCGGCGGTGATGGACTACCTGGTCGGCGCCTACCTGCAGTGGACGGCGCAGGGCGTGGACGCGCTGCGCATCGACACCATCGGCTGGCTGCCGCACCCGTGGTGGCATGCCTTCGTCCAGCGCATCCGCGCCGCGCACCCGGGCATGTTCATGTTCGGCGAGGCCTTCGACTACGACGCCGCGCGCATCGCCGAGCACACCTGGCCGGCCAATGCCAACGTCAGCGTGCTCGATTTCCCGCTGCGCGGTGCGCTGTCGGCGGTGTTCGGCAGGGAAGGGCAGGGCTACGAGGCGCTGGCCGGACCGCTGCATCTGGAAGGCGGCCCGTATGCCAACCCATACGCGCTGATGACGTTCTACGACAACCACGACATGGCGCGGCTGGACGCCAGCGACACCGGCTTCATCGACGCGCACAACTGGCTGTTCACCGCACGCGGCATCCCGGTGCTGTACTACGGCTCGGAAACCGGCTTCATGCGCGGCCGCGCCGAACACGCCGGCAACCGCGCCTACTTCGGCCAGGATCGCATCGCCGCGGCGCCACGCAGCCCGATATTCGCCCCGCTGCAGCGCATCGCGCGCCTGCGCGAGGCCACGCCGGCACTGCAGCGCGGCCTGCAGGTCAACGAACGCCTGCAGGGCGACCAGGCCGTGTTCTACCGCGTGCTGCAGCATGGCCGGACCGCACAGACCGCACTGGTGCTGCTCAACAAGGGCGACACCGCGCAGGCCTTCGAAGTGCGCCGCTACCTGCAGGCCGGCACCTGGCGCGATGCGCTCGATGGCGGCACCCAGGTGGTGCGCGATGTGCTGAAGGCGACGCTGCCGGCACATGGGGTCAAGGTGTTCGTGCTCGACGCCGAGGTGCGGCAGCCGGCGCTGCAGGCACGGCTGGACGCGGCGATGGCCGACCAGGCCGCGCGCGACGCACGCCTGGCCCGCTGACACGCGGTGCCGGCGCCGGTATTGGCGCCGGCAGGGGCCGGCATGGGGCGCTGCGACGGTACAATCCCGGCCCCGCCCGATGCCTGCCGCCATGGACACGCCTGCCCCGCAGAACCCGCTCGAAACGCTGCTCAAGGCGGCCATGGAGGGCGCGGTGCCGATCAAGGCCTTCATGCAGGGCTTCGTCGCTTCGGAAGTGGTGCTGCTCACCGGCAGCCGGGTCACTCCCGACGGCAGCGGCTTCGATCCGCTGCTGTTCGACAAGCAGGGCGTGCTGCACGTGGCGGTATTCACCGACATGGCGCGGGTCGGCATCCACACCCAGCAGGCGCCGCATACGCTGCGCTGGCTGATGCTGGACGTGCTGCGCCGGGTGCCGGGCGGCTACGGCGTGGTGGTGAACCCGGGCACGTCGCTGGGCTTCGAGATAGCGCCTTCGGGCGTGGGCGAGCTGCTCAGGGACTTCGGCTGAGATCCGGGGCGGCTGCCCGGGCAATGCCCGGGTGGCCCGGCCACGATCAGGTCACGGACGCGCCTGCGACGACTCGCGCAGGGCCAGCTTCACCGCGATGCTCTGGCTGTCCACCGGCTCGCCCGCGATCAGCGCCAGCAGCTTCTCCACCAGCAGGTGCCCGGCCAGTTTCGTGTCCTGCTGCACCGTGGTCAGTGCCGGCGACACCGACGCCGCCAGCGGGATGTCGTCGAAGCCGGTGACCGCTACGTCCCGCGGGATGTGCAGGCCATGTTCGCGCAGCGCGCGCAATGCGCCGATGGCGATCAGGTCGCTGGCCGCGCAGACCGCATCGAAACGCTGCCCGCCGGCCAGCAGGGCGGCGCAGGCGGCGTGGCCGGACTCTTCGGTGGTGATGGCGTCGTGCTGCAGCGCCGGCTCCGGCTCAAGGCCGCGCGCACGCAGCGCCTGCGCGTGGCCGCGGTAGCGTTCCTGGAATTCCGGGTAATGGCTGGAGGCATGGCCGAGGAAGGCGATGCGGCGCCGGCCCTGGTCGAGCAGGTGCGCGGTGATGTCGAAACCGCCCTGGAAGTTGTCGCTGCCCACCGACACCCCGGGCTGGCCGGGCAGGGCCGCGCCCCAGCGCACGAAATGCGTGCCCTGTTCGACCAGCCGCTGCAGCCGCTCGACCGATTGGTGGTAGTCGCCGTAGCCGAGCAGGATGATGCCGTCGGCCTTGTTGCTGTCCTCGAAATCGGCGTGCCAGTCGCTGGACAGCTGCTGGAACGACACCAGCAGGTCCTGTCCCCTCAATGCGCAGGCGCGGGTGATCGAGCCCAGCATCGAGTGGAAGAACGGGTTGATCAGCGAGTCGTCCGGGGTCGGGTCCTCGAAGAACAGCAGCGCCAGCGTGCCGGACTGCTGGCAGCGCAGGCTGGAAGCGTTCTTGTCCACCTTGTAGTTGAGCTGGCGGGCGATCTCCAGGATGCGCCGGCGGGTGTCGGCGTTGACCATCGGGCTGCCACGCAGGGCGCGCGACACCGTCGGTTGCGAAACGCCGGCCAGGTGCGCGATATCCAGTGACGTGGCTTTGCCCTTGATGACCATCATGACCGGCAAGGTGAAGGTGCCGGCCATCATGCCATGGGGCGGCGGCGGCCGCGGCGGCCGCGCCGGATCAGCGCAGCGCCGTGGCGCCGGTCCGCCGGCAGACCTCGGCCAGCGCGTCCTGCAGCAGGCGCTCGTGCTCGAAGTCGTGCAGGTCCGGGTCGTGTTCCAGCACGTGCGCCTGGTGCCACTCGAACGCATCGGCGCCGTGCAGGTTCCAGGCCTGCTGCAGTTGCCGGTGCGGGTGGTTGCCCATGCGCAGGGTGAACCACAGCCGGTTGCCGATGGTGGACAGATCCCGCGCCTGCCCGGCCCAGCGCTCGCCGCTGGTGGTGCAGCGCACGTGGTAGATGCCGCTGCGGATCGCGCGGCGTTTGTAGTCGGCGATCTGCTGCCGGCGCTGGAGCTTGTCCATGGGAAGCGGGTCCTGGAGGGGTGGATGATATTGCCCGGGTAAAAATACGATGGCAATATTACCCGGGTCAAATATGGAGCCGATGCATGAACGATCCCCTGAAGGCCCCCCATGCCCTGTTCGAAGGCCGTCGGCTGCTGGTCCGCGGTGAGCTGCGCGAC
>NZ_LDJO01000062.1 GCF_001431595.1 Stenotrophomonas acidaminiphila | reverse complement strand
CGAAGGCGTCGATGCGCGTGCGGCCACGCCTTCGTGGATGGCCGAGCGGCTGCGCCGCAGTGGCGTGCGCCCGGTGTCGCTGCTGGTGGACATCACCCAGTACGTGATGCTGGAACTGGGCCAGCCGATGCATGCCTACGACCTGGACACGCTCAAGGGTGGCATCGGCGTGCGCCGCTCGCGCGCCGGCGAAACCCTGAAGCTGCTCGATGGCCGTGATGCGACCCTGGACGACAGCTTCCTGGTGATCACCGATGCCGACCGCCCGGTCGGCCTGGCCGGGATGATGGGGGGCTTCGATACCCGGGTCACCGACGCCACCAGCAACGTGTTCCTCGAGGCGGCGCATTTCGCGCCGGCCGCGATCATGGGCCGCGGCCGCAAGCTGGGCCTGCACACCGATGCCGGCCACCGTTTCGAGCGCGGCGTCGATCCGCAGTTGCCGCGCACCGCGATCGAATACGCCACCCGCCTGGTGCTGGACCTGGCCGGCGGCGTGCCGGCGCCGGTCACCGAGGCCGTGCGCGAGGCGGACCTGCCCGTGGCGGCCACGATCCTGCTGCGCCGCGCACGCATCGCGCGCGTGCTCGGCATCGCCATCGACGATGCCGAGGTCGAGCGCATCCTGCGCGCGCTGGGCATGGAGGTGGCGCCGGCGGCCGAAGGCTGGAATGTCACCGCGCCGAGCCGGCGCTTCGATATCGCCATCGAAGAGGACCTGATCGAGGAGCTCGCGCGCATCCACGGCTACGAGCAGATCCCGACCACGCTGCCCGCGGGTGCGGCACGCATCGCCATGCCCAGCGAAACCCGCCTGGACGAGCTGAGCGTGCGCCGCCAGCTGGTGGCGCGCGACATGCTGGAAACCATCAACTACGCCTTCGTCGATGCGCAGCTGCTGGACGACTGGTCGCTGCTGGACGGTCGCGTGGCGCTGGCCAATCCGCTGTCGGCGGAGCTGGCGGTGATGCGGCCGATGCTGCTGCCGGGCCTGGTGGCCACGCTGGGCCGCAATGTCGCGCGCCAGGCCGGCCGCGTACGCCTGTTCGAACTGGGGCGCGTGTTCGCGCAGCAGGCCGGCGAAGCCGGGCAGGCGCCGCGTGAAACCGTGCGCGTTGCCGCGGCGGTCTGTGGCGATGCCGCGGCGCTGCAATGGGGCGAGAAGGCGCGCAAGGTCGATTTCCATGACCTCAAGGGCGACCTGCAGTCGCTGGCCGCCGCCGCCGGGGCGCAGCTTGAGTTCCGTGTCGCGCAGCACCCGTTCGCGCACCCGGCACGGTCGGCCGACGTCTGGCGCGACGGCCAGCGCATCGGCTGGATCGGCCAGCTGCACCCGCGCCTGGCAGCGGCGATGGAGATCGACGTGGAAGTGCTGGCGTTCGAGCTGGACCTGGAGCCGCTGGCCGCGCGTGCGCTGCCACGCGCCGGCGAGCTGTCGCGGTTCCCGGCGGTACGCCGCGACCTGGCCGTGGTGGCGGCCGAGGCGGTCGAGTGGGCGGCGCTGTCGGCGACCATCCGCCAGGCCGCGGGCAGCCTGCTGCGCGAGGTCGTGCTGTTCGACCGCTACGTCGGCCAGGGCGTCGAACCCGGATTCAAGAGTCTGGCTATGGGCTTGATTTTGCAGGACACCTCGCGCACTCTGACGGACCGCGACGTGGACGCCGTGGTCGCCTCCGTGGTGGCCGCCGTCGAGCATGAACACGGCGCCAGGATCCGGGGTTGAAGCGCAGGTAACAGGGAACAGGCATGGCATTGACCAAGGCGGAGATGGCCGACCGGTTGTTCGACGAGGTCGGCTTGAACAAGCGCGAGGCCAAGGAGTTCGTCGATGCGTTCTTCGACGTGCTGCGCGATGCATTGGAACAGGGACGTCAGGTGAAGCTGTCCGGCTTCGGCAATTTCGACCTGCGGCGCAAGAACCAGCGCCCGGGCCGCAATCCCAAGACCGGGGAGGAGATTCCGATTTCCGCCCGCACGGTGGTCACCTTCCGTCCGGGCCAGAAGCTCAAGGAGCGGGTGGAGGCATATGCTGGATCCGGGCAGTAACCGCGAACTTCCGCCGATTCCGGCCAAGCGTTACTTCACCATCGGTGAGGTCAGCGAGCTGTGCGACGTGAAGCCGCACGTGCTGCGTTACTGGGAAACCGAGTTTCCCAGCCTGGAGCCCGCCAAGCGCCGCGGCAACCGCCGCTACTACCAGCGCCACGACGTGCTGATGGTGCGGCAGATCCGCGGCCTGCTGTACGAACAGGGCTACACCATCGGCGGTGCCCGCCTTCGTCTTGAAGGCGAGGGCGCGCGGCAGGAGTCGGCGCTGAGCAACCAGATCATCAGGCAGGTGCGCATGGAGCTGGAGGAAGTGCTGCAGTTGCTGCGGCGTTGACCGCATCCACGGCAATACGCGTATAATCGCCGGCTCGCCACCACGGTGGCGGCATGCAGTAACGATCGGGGCGTAGCGCAGCCTGGTAGCGCATCTGCCTGGGGGGCAGAGGGTCGTCGGTTCGAATCCGGCCGTCCCGACCAATTACTGCTTGCTGATCAACGGCTTGCACTTCATGGTGCAGGCCGTTTTTCGTTGCGCCGTGTGCGCTGCCACTGCTGAGAGCGGGCGTCGTCGGCAACTCCCGCCACCTTAACGCGCAGGGGCGTGGAACCGGCTAGATTCGCGCCTTTCCCGGATGTCAGGAACGGACATGCGCGTTGCCCGATGGAGTGTGCTGGTGGGGTTGTGGTTGGTTTCGCTCTCGCAGTTGCATGCGGCTGCGCCGCCCGCCGAACCCGCGAGTACGCCGGACCCGGCGCCGATCCGCGATCTGGAAACCCTGGTGGTGCATGGCGTGCAGCCCGGCCCGGGGTTGTGGAAGGTCAGCAAGGACGACCACGTGCTGTGGATCCTGGGGACGGCGTCGCCGCTGCCCGACCGGATCCAGTGGCAGTCGGGTGAGGTGGAAGCGATCGTCGCGCGCTCGCAGCAGGTACTGCTGCCGCCGTCCTTGTCGTTCAATGCCGACGTCGGCTTCTTCGGCATGCTGGCGTTGGCGCCGGCTGCGTGGAAAGCGATGCGCAACGAGGATGGCGCGAAGCTGGAGGATGTGCTGCCACCGGCGCTGTATGCGCGCTGGCAGGCGCAGAAGCGCCGCTACCTGGGGCGCGACGGTGGGGTCGAGCGCAAGCGGCCGATGATCGCCGCCAGCGAACTGTACGCGGCGGCGATCAAGTCGGCCGGGCTGGGGCAGAAGCCGGTGGTCTGGCCGGTGGTGCAGAAGGCGGCCAAGGCCGCCGGCATCAAGCCGACCTCGACGACGCTGAAGTTCGAGATCGACGACCCGAAGGCGGCGATCCGCGAGTTCCGTGCCGGCGGTTTCGATGACGTGGCCTGCTTCGAGCACAAGCTGGCGTCGGTCGAGCGCGACCTGCCGCGGCTGGTGGAGCGCGCCAATGCCTGGGCGGTCGGTGACGTCGAGGCGTTGCGCCAGTTGCGCCTGGAAGACGCCGATGGCGCCTGCCTGCGTGCCGTTGCCGATTCCGGCTTCGCCCGCAACCGCGGCTATGGCGATCTGCGCGAGCGTGGCTACCGGCACTGGATGACGATCGCCGAGGAGGCGCTGGGCCGGAACCGCGAGACGTTCGCGATGTTGCCGGTCGACGGCCTGCTGGCTGCCGATGGCTACCTGGCCCGGCTGCAGGCGCGTGGCTATGCGGTGGAAACGCCCTGAGCCGGCGCGGCGTCAGCTGGCCGCCAGCAGCCCGGTGATCGCCAGGACCAGGAACAGCGCGGTCAGCGCGCCGAACAGCAGCGGCCGGGCGCGGAAGGTAGCGGGGGGGCGCTGCTCGATGCGGGCGATGCTGGTACGCAGGATGAGCCCGGCAGGGAAGCCGTTGCGGGCCATGGTGTCGTCGCAGGCATCCGTGCAGGCATTGCATTCGATGCACGAGTCGTTGCGGCCGTTGCGGATGTCCAGGCCGATCGGGCAGGCACGCACGCAGGCGTCGCAATCCGTGCAGTCGCCGAGATGGGCGTCGCTGAAGGTCGGGCGCGGGCCGGCGCTGGCAGGGTGTGCGGCGCGGAACACATAGTCGCGCGCGGTCACCGGATCCAGCAGGCCACGCGCACGCTGCATCACGCTGCCGCCGCCGGCCGCGCGTGCGCCGCGTGGCTCGCCGCGCCGCGCGTCATAGTGGATGGACGGGGTGAAGGCGTCGGTCAGCCATGGCTGCACGCGGCCGTATGGGCACAGGTAGGTGCAGACCTGCTCGTGCAGGAACAGCACGTTGGCCCAGGTGGCCAGGGCGTAGAAGGCGATCCAGAATACTTTCCAGCCCCCGAGCTCGAAGGCGGGCAAGCCGCCGACCAGGCCGCCGATCGGTGAGAAATAACCCACGAAGGTGATGCCGGTCCACAGCGATACCGCGGCCCACAGCGCGTGCCGCAGTACCGGCTCGGTGCGCCCGCCGGCCCGCCCGTTGAGCGTGGTGAGGCGGCGCACTGCGCGGTGCAGGCGGGTCAGTACGGTCTGCGGGCAGGCATAGGCGCACCACAGCCGGCCGTACAGGCTGGTGACCAGGCACAGCGCGGCCAGTCCTGCCAGCGCCAGCCACAGCAGTGGCACGATCGCATCGGTGCGCAGGCCAAGGCCGAAGAAGTGGATGCGGCGTGCCTCGATGTCGAACAGCAGCAAGGGGGCATCATGCCAGCGCAGCCATGGCACGCCGTAGAACAGGCCCAGCATCAGCGCCAGCACCAGCCATTGCGCGACATGGCGCCGCTGCACCGGTGCCCGGCGTGTGGGCGCGGCCGGGTGCGCGGTCGCGGAGTAGCCGGGGCGCTGGATGCTGCTCATTCCAGCGGCGGCTCTTCGTCGCCACCGGGCGCGCGCAGCAGCAGGGCGGTCACGCTGCAGGCGCAGAACGTGCCCAGCCACGCCAGGAAGAAGCCGGCGGTATAGCCGAGGCCGCGGCTGATCGCATGTTGCGGAAAGCCGATGCGCTGCAGGTCCAGCGGGTCGAAGAAGGCGAAGAACAGCACCGACGCGACCACCGCGACGAAGAAGCTCGGCCACAGCACCGCGCCCAGCTTCTGTACCGGGGAGGGGGGCGCGGGGGACGAGGTGTCGGGGTCGATCATGGTGACATCGGACGCGGGGCCTGTCGGGCGTACAATCGGTGCTTGCCGCTTCGCCGAAGCGGCGGTGAAGGCAAGGGCGGACTTGCCTTCAGCCTAGGCAGCCCCGGGCCGGGCAGCCTTGATCTGGATCAAGCCATGCCCGGAAGCCGTTCAGCACAATGGCCGCCAGGCGAGGAGCTTTGCAGCGATGAACGATGAACGCCTGCCGCAGCCGGCGGCGGACCTGTGCAGCGAGGAGGAGATCGACCGTCTGGTGCGGCGCTTCTACGGGCGCGTGCGCCAGGACGACCTGCTGGGGCCGGTATTCGAGGCGCATGTCGACGACTGGGAGGCGCACATGCGGCACCTGGTCGATTTCTGGTCGGCACTGCTGCGCGGCACCCGCCGTTTCCAGGGCGCGCCGATGCAGAAACACATGGTGATCGACGAACTGCGCGAGGAACTGTTCGAGCGCTGGCTGCAGTTGTTCCGGCAGACCACGGCCGAACTGGGCAACGTGCCGATGCAGCGGCTGGCCGATGATGCCGCCGAGCGCATCGCCGGCAATTTCTGGCGCCGGTTCCAGATGTCGCGCTGGCCCACGCTGACGGTGCTGGACCCCTAGGGCCGGCCACGGTCCGGGCCGCGCGTGCGGCGGCTCCATTGATCTGGCTCAAGGCGGCCGCGCGCGGCATCGGGCAGTCTGCGCGCATGGACACTCCCCTTGCATTTCCCGATCCCCTGGGCTGGACCTTCGATCCGGATATCCTGCGCCGCCATGACCGGCCGGGACCGCGCTACACGTCCTACCCCACCGCGCCGCATTTCCACGACGGCTACGGCGCCGGGCAGTTCCGCGAGGCCATCGCGCGCAGCAATGCATCGGCGCGGCCATTGTCGCTGTACGTGCACGTGCCGTACTGCACCAGTCCCTGCTTTTACTGCGGCTGCAACCGGGTCATCAGCCGCGACCGCGACAAGGGTGCGCCGTACGTGGACCGCGTGCTTGCCGAAGCGGACCGGGTGGCGCCGCTGTTCGCACCCGGGCGCGAGGTCACCCAGCTGCACTTCGGCGGCGGCACGCCCAACTTCCTAGAGCCGGAACAGTTGTCGCGCCTGGTCGAGGGACTGCGCCAGCGTTTCTGCTTCAGCGGCGATACCGGCCGCGATTTCTCCATCGAACTGGACCCGCGCTCGGTCAGTCCGGACGATATCGCCGTGCTGGCACAGCTGGGCTTCAACCGCGCCAGCCTCGGCGTACAGGATTTCGACCCTGCGGTGCAGCAGGCGATCAACCGCGTGCAGGGCGTGGACGAGACGCTGGCGATCATCGACGCCTGTCGCCGCCATGGCCTGCGCTCGGTCAACGTCGACCTGATCTACGGCCTGCCGAAGCAGACCCTGGAAGGCTTCGCACGCACGCTGGAAACCGTGCTGGCGGTGCGTCCGGACCGGCTTGCGATCTACGGCTACGCGCACATGCCGCACCTGTTCAAGGCGCAGCGGCAGATCGTCGACGCGGAGCTGCCCGATGCCGAACGCAAGCTGGCGCTGCTTGGGCTGGCGGTGGAGCGGCTGTCGGCGGCGGGGTACCAGTACATCGGCATGGATCATTTCGCGCTGCCGGAAGAAGACCTGTCGCGCGCGCAGCGCGCCGGCAGCCTGCACCGCAATTTCATGGGCTACACCACCCATGCCGACAGCGACCTGCTGGGGCTGGGCGTAAGCGCCATCAGCCGGATCGACAACAGCTACAGCCAGAACCCGCGCGACCTGAAGGACTGGGAGGCGCGGATCGATGCCGGCGGCCTGCCGGTATGGCGCGGGCTGGAGCTGGATGCAGACGACGTGCTGCGCGCCGAACTGATCCAGCAGCTGATGTGCCATGGCCGCGTGGACGGCCACGCCCTGGCGGCGCGCCACGGCATCGATTTCGAGCAGTACTTCGCCGTCGAACTGGCGGCGCTGCAGCACCTGGCCGCCGATGGGCTGGCGAGGTACCACGACGGCGTCGTCGCCGCGACCCGGCAGGGGCGGCCACTGCTGCGCCTGATCGCCATGTGCTTCGACCGTTACCTGCAGGCGCCGCAGCAGCCGGCACGGTACTCGCGGGCGATCTGAACGCCGCCGCGGGGCGTGGCTGGCGTGCGACGACCACGCCCGCGCTGGGAACCGCCGCCGCAGCCCCGCCGCGATGGCGCGGTTCGACCGCATGGCATCGTTCGGATTCACAAGCGCGCGCCGATCAGGCAGGCTATCGCGATGCCCGGATGGCGAAACTGGTAGACGCATCGGACTTAAAATCTGTTTTGTCAAGTCCTTTCTGCTAGAACTACCGAGCCAGAAGGTCAATAGCGACAACGGTTTGCGAGCGTCCATGCTGTAGCTTTGCTGCTTGGCTTGACGATCAGGGGCCAGCTAGGCGCCAGTAGATGGAGGTAGGTGTTTTCGGTGCGTTGAGCACTACGCCCGAGTGGTGAAATCGGTAGACACAAGGGACTTGAACAATTTGAGCCTTCGGGGGGAAACGCCCGAAGTGAAGCCCGTCAAAGTCGGCGAACGCCCTGGATGCTTTTGCACCCGAGCCAACGCCGAGCCAAGCCCAAGCCACAGCTTGGGAAGGTGTAGAGAGCAGACGGCGGGCACCTACGGCCGCAAGGCTATGGTGAAGGCGTGCTCCAGACCACGAACGCCCTGCGTTGAGCAAGGCGGCGGCGAAAGTCGAAGTGGTAAGAAAATCCCTCGCCGAAAGGCGTGCCGGTTCGATTCCGGCCTCGGGCACCAATCCAGAGCCGCCCCTGTTCACGCAGGGGCGGCTTTCCCGTTTTTGGACTGTGTGCGCTTGAAGCCCCGATCCCCCGCCATGAACGCCTCCAGCATGTGCGGGATCAACTTCTCTGCATCGACCACCTCGCCATACGCCTGCGCGTGCATCGCGGCGTAGCGGTCGAGGTCGGCTTTCAGACTGGCCGGGCAGGCAAAGGTCAACTTGACGTTCTCGGTCTTGGGCAGCGGCCCGAGCCGCAGCTTCTTGGTCGCGCTCATTGCGAAGCTCCCCGATTGAAGAACAGTGGCTGGTAGGGCCGAAGCACCAGATCCCGATTGACGATGATCCGCACCGGCAGGCCCGGCCGCGTGGTCAGCGTCGGCTGGATGTTCATGTTGCGCCGGGTGATCTCCTGCCCGACCTGATTGATGCTGTCCTGTGCGCTATCGCGCCCGGCGATGACGATCCGGTTGCCGTCCTGACGGTTCTCCGGCGCAGCCAGCTCGGCGCCCACGCCCAGCAGCGTCGTCAGCACCGCGCCCGCGACGATGCGATTCCAATGCCAGTCCACGTCGTCTTCCAGGCCGGCGTAGCCGGCCGGGTCGGTGCCGACAAGGCTGTCGAGCGTCAGCGAGGACGTATCGGGCAGGATGACCCGGTTCCACACCACCTGCACACGGCTCTGCCCGTAGCTGACCTGGCTGTTGTAGCGCCCGAGGATGCGCGATCCCTGCGGGATCAGCAGGAACTTGCCCGTGGCCGTGTCATAGACCGGCTCCGTCACCGTGGCGATCACGTCGCCCGGAAGGTCGGACTTGATGCCCGTCACCAGCGCGCCCGCGATCACCGTTCCGGCCATCACCTGATAGGGCGACACCGGCAGCGCCAGATTGCCGGAATTGCGGGTTTCCGTAGAGCCTGCTTTCAGGAACGCCTCCTTCTGGTCTTGCCGGTTCTGCACGGCGGTCGGGTCGGCAGGCTGGGCCGCCGTCGAGGCCGGCCCAGCGGCGAGCGGGTCAAAGGCCGCCAGCGTGCTTGCGCCACCAGACGCACCCGGCACCGCCTGCGTCACCGTGGCGGCGGCCTGGCTTTGGCCGCCCGAGCGGAAGAACACCGACGAGGCCGCTGCCGCGTCGGCCTCCTTGCGCAAGGCATCCTCGGGATCATGGCCCGGCGGTACATACGTCGGCGTCACCGGCTGCTGCGAGTTCACGATGGCCGGGCCGAGATCACCCGGCAGCGGCGGCCCCAGCTCGGACACCTTCGGCGGCAGCTTCGAGTAGTCCGAAGGCAGGCCATCCAGCCCTTCGGACTTCGACACGCGATCGACGTTGTAAAGCTCGGTCTGCTCATTGGCGCCGCGCCGTTGCGGTTGCAGCGACCAGATCGTGGCCCCGAGCACGGCGACCGACAGGCCGCCGACAAGGACGGCCAGCGTGCGCCGGTTCAGGCGCGTGACCGGGCGCGGCTGGGCGCGCAGCGCCACCGCCTCGGGCGCGACCTTGCCCGCCTGCGGCGTGGCGAGGTCGGGGGTGTCGTCCTGGCTCATGGTCAGTTCCTCCGTGCCACGCCATCCGTGCGCTCGATTCGCACCACATCGCCCTTGTCGCCACCTAAGCGCAGTTCGGCGGCTCCGAACAGCCGATCCACGATGTAGTACGGCGAGCGGAAGCGGTAATTGACCAATTGCCCGTCGCCTTCCGGCCCGATCACGAACAGCGGCGGAAGATCGCCCTGCGCGATGCCGGCGGGAAGCTGGATATAGACTTTCTGCCCGTCGTCGAAGGCGCGCAGCGGCTTCCACGGCGGATTGCTGCCGCTGATCGCGTAGCGGAAGCGCAGGTTCTCCAGCGACAGGCCGCTATCGACCGGCGCTGCGGTGCTGGCCGCTTGCGCCTGGCGCTGCAAGGCCAGCATCCGGTCGCGCGGGTACTCCCACGACACCGATGCCATCCACGTCTTTTCTGTCGAAGCCAACTCCAGCAGGTACGTTCTGCGGTTGGTGGTGATGACGAGATTGGTCTTGAGGCCCGAGCGGATGGGCTTCACCAGCACGTTCACGCGCAGGTCGGCGCCGCTGCCGCTGGACGTGTCGCCCACGATCCAGCGCACGGTATCGCCGGCGGCCACCGTCACTAGTTCCTCGCCAGGCTGGAGCGACACCACGGTCACGCGGCCCACGGCCGCATAGACCTGATAGAGCGCACCATCGCTATACGGCCACACCTGAATAGCGTTGACGTAGCCCTCGCGCGTGGGCGCGACGCGCGCCTCGGCATTGGCACGCGAAACGCGCACCTTCTCGTCTGCCGGCTCCGGCACAGGCTTGGCGTCCTCGGCTTCGGGAGCCGGCTTCAACTGCGCGGGCATCGGCAGTACCTCGGGCACGGCCACCACCTCTACCGGCGCGGGCGGCTCTGGCAGCGGCTGGGCCTGTACCGGCTCATCGAGTGAGATGGTCGGCGGCGGTTTGCCCTGCGTGGCGCAGCCCGCCAAGGCAAGCAGGATCACCGGCAAAGCGGATTTACGGAAAAGATCATTCATGGCTTGGCTCCTTCGGAAGAATCCAGTTCGCGGCTCCACGACAGGCCGTTGACGTAGATGCCCAGGGGGTTCTTGCGCAGGCGTTCTTCGGTGCGCGGCGGCTGGAGCACGATGGACACCACGGCCGTCCACCGATCCAGTCCCGCCGCGGCGCCGTTGACGTAGCGGCGTTCTGTCCAGCGCACGTTGAAAGACGTGTCGCTGGCGCGCACGACGCTGGTGATCTGCACCGTCACCGACTCCTTGCCGATGCGCGCGAACGGGTCGTTGACCCGCGCGTAGTCGTTGAGCACGGCCGCGCCCTTGTCGGTCGTGTAGTCGTAGGCGTCGAGCCAGTTCTGGCGCACGACGATGGGGTCGATGGACAGCGAGCGAACCAGGCCGATGAAGCGGCCTAGGTGGTACGCGGTCTGTGCGTCGCTGGGCTTGTATGGCGTGGCGGCTTCGCCCACTGCGCGCACCTGGCCCGCGTTGTCCACCTCCACGACGTAGGGCGTCACAAAGGACTGCGCGGAGCGCCACACCAGGCCGCCGGCCATCAGCAACGCGAGGGTGAGGCAGCCGAAGGCCATCAGGCGCCAGTTCTTCGCCTGCACGCGCGGCGAGCCGATACGGTCGTCCCATACCTGGCCGGCAGCTTGGTACGGCGTGGCAGGCTGCGGCGTGTCGGCGTAACGCACCTGCGGTTTCTTGAATCGCATGGTCAGTTCTCCTTATGAATCGGAATCGCGCAGGCTCGGCCCTTGGCCGGAGCCGCCGCCGTCGCCACCGCGCAGCGCATGGGCGGTGGTGGTCGCGGCATGGGTGAGCTGTTGGCGGCGATGCAGTCGTTTCGCCCAGGCAGGTTGTTCCTGCGTCTGCGCGTTGCTGGCGCTGGGCGTGGCCTCGCCAACTCCCTGACCGGATGCCGCCCCTGCGCCACTGTCGGCCGCAGCGCCATTCCAGCCAGCACGGAACGGAGCGGCCATGCGCTGCCCGACAGCGGAGGCACGGGATGCAGCGCCTCGTCCGGCTGCCTGCGCGCCGGTCTTGGCGACGTTGCCCAAGCCCGCCATCGCGCCTTTGGCACCGCCGCCTGCTGCGGCGGAACCGGCCTGGAACGCCGACTTCGCGCTGCCCGCCGCCGACGTGGCGGCACGCGCGCCGCTGCCGGCCAGCTTGGCGGCGGCCGGGGCCATGCGCGCGCCAGCAGCTACCGCACTGCCCACGCCCGTCGCGGCGGCACCGACGGCCACCGCCGTTCCGGCTGCGCCGATGGCCGCGCCCGCCATCGCGCCCGCGCCGAGCTGCGGCGCACCGGACACAAGGCCCGTGGCGATGCCGGGGCCGAAGATCCCCAGCGCCAGCAAAGTGAGCGAGGCCAGCATGATGACCAGCGCATGGTCGAGGGACGGCTCATCGGGATGGACTTGGAACTGGGTGAACAGACCCGAGCCGATACCGACAATCACGGCCAACACCAGCACCTTGACGCCGGAGGCCACGACGTTGCCCAGCACTTTTTCCGCCAGAAAGCTCGTCTTGTTCCACAGCGCGAACGGCACCAGCACAAAGCCTGCGAGCGTGGTCAGCTTGAATTCGATCAGCGTGATGAAAAGCTGGATCGCCAGCACGAAGAAGCAGAGCACCACGACCAGCCAGGCGAGGAACAGCACCAAGATGGCATCGAGGTTCAAGAACACCTCGGGAAATCCCATCATGTCGTCAAGCTGAAGGAAGATAGGCCCGCCCGCGTCAAGGCCGGTTTTCGCCAGTCGGCCCGGCTGCAAGAAGTTCTCCATCGTGATTGCCGAGCCGGTGGCGGTGATACCCAATCCCGCAAACGAGCGGAACACGATGCTGGCCAGCCAGTTGAAGTTGCCGATGATGTAGGCGAAGGCACCGACGTAGAGCACCTTGCGCAGCAGCTTGGCGATCACGTCCTCGCCCTGGCCGGTGGCATGGCTCATGGCCCAATACAGGCCGGCGATCGTCATGTCGATGACGATCAGCGTGGCCGTGAGGAACGCTACTTCGCCCCGCAGCAGCCCGAAACCCGAGTCGATGTAGGCGGCGAATGTGTTGAGGAATTGGTCGATGATGGTCACGTCATTCATGGCGTGTCCTCCGGTTCGGCGGGAACGGTCGGCGCCATGCCATCGGCCGGCTCCTCGAAGCTGGGCGGGATCGGCGGCAGGCCGGCCAGCGTTCGGTATTCATCCGGCCCGGCTTCGCCGGAAAAGAAGCGCCGCCGGAAGGCTTCGGCGGCGGCGCGGCAAGCGTCCTCGCCCGTGGCCTGCCGGTCGGCCGCGCATTGCGCGCGCAATGCCTTGAGCCGCACGGGATCAGCGGCCAGGGCATCGGCGAGGTTGTCGGCCGGCTGCTCGCCGCAGGCGGCCAGCAGCACGGCACCAAGGACGAGGACGCATCGCATGTCGGCCCCCGTCAGTCGCGGTAGAAGTTGACGGACTGCGGCGTGTACGGCGTGCCTTCCCCGAGGAAGCGCCGCCGCACTTCGCGGGCGCGCTCGGTGGCCGCCGCCTGCCGCGCCAGTTCCAACGAGGCGGCCCGGTCTTGCGTGATCTGGAGCCGCTGCGACTGGATCGACTGCTTGGCCTGCAAGGCGAGCAACTGGTTCATGGCCTGCATCGCCTGCAACGCGCCTTGCGCCGACTGGCTCTTGCCGACCAGATCGGCCAGCACGCTTTCGTCTTCGCCCAGGTTCTGCGACACCTGCGCCTGCATCTGCATGGTGGTCTGCAAGCCGTTGAGCGTGTTCTTCCATCGCTCCTGGGCGTCGCGGTACATCTGGTCGCCGCTGACGGTGGCGGCGTACTGCTCCGGGTACAGGCGGGCAAACTCCCGATCCAGATTCGTCACGTCGTAGGCCAAGCCTCGGGCCTGGGCGATCAACCGCTCGGTCGTTGCCAGGTTGGCGCGCAACTGGCCGACCACGCTGGACGGCAGGCTGGCGAGGTTGCGCGCCTGGTTCATCAGCATCTGCGCTTCGTTCTGAAGCTGTTGGATCTGGTTGTTGATTTGCTCCAGCGTGCGGATCGCAGTCAGCGTGTTCTGCACGAGGTTGGTGGGGTCGATCACGACCCATTGCGCATGGGCAGTGGCCGTGCAAAGCATGGCCGCGATGGCCGCGGCGACAAGGCGCTTCTTCATGGCAGGTTCTCCTGTGGGTGGTCAGCGAGGGAACCCGGCGCGAGGCCGGGGAACGAGGGCAGCAGGTCAGCCGCCCAATCGAGGCCGCGATGGCGCAGCCAGGCGCCCGCGAAGCCGGGCGTGCCGGCGTCCAGCAGCACGCGGTCTATGTCGCGCTGGTCTTGCGGCGTGGAAGCGCCCGCAAACGCCAACGCCGCCGGCCCCAGGTCGAGGTCGAACAGGCGGTTGCCGAGGCGGGATTGGTAGTAGTAATCGCGCTTGGGCTGCGCGGTGGCGACGATTTCGATCTGACGCCTGTTGAGGCCGAAGCCCTCGTATATCGTGCGAATCTGCGGCTCGGTCGCCTGCGGGTTGGCGAGGAAAATGCGGCTCGCGCAGCTCTCGATGATCGCGGGCGCGATGCTCGAATCCTTGATGTCGGCCAGCGACTGCGTTGCGAAGATGACGCTGACGTTCTTCTTGCGCAGCGTCTTGAGCCACTGGCGGATGCGCGCGGCAAACACCGGGTCATCGAGGAACAGCCACGCTTCATCGAGGATCAGCAGCGTGGGCGCACCGTCAAAGCGTTCGTCGAAGCGCGCAAAGAGGTAATGCAGCACGGCCATGACGGCGGCCTTGCTGTGCATCAGCTCTTCCATCTCGAAGCACTGCACGTCGGCCATGCCCAGCCGGTCGTGGTCGGCGTCCAGCAGCTTGCCGTGCGCGCCGCCCAGCACATACGGCGCGAGCGCCTGGCGCAGCGCGTTGGACTGCAAGAGGACGGACAGCCCGGTCATCGTGCGCTGCTCCACCGGCGCACCGGCAAGGCTGCCGAGTGCCGACCAGATGGCCGCCTTCTCGTCCGGGCCGACTGCCACGCCTTCGTGCAGCAAGCGGCCTTCGATCCATTCCGCTGCCCAGGTGCGGTAGCCCTCGCGGTCGATGCGCGCGAGCGGCTGGAAGGCGATTTCTCCATCCGTGCCCAGGTCGTAGTGCTCGCCGCCCAGCCCGAGGATCGTGGCGCGCATGGAACGCCCCATGTCGAAGGCGAAGATGCGCGAGCCGCGATAGCGGCGAAACTGCAACGCCAGCGTGGCGAGCAAGACCGACTTGCCCATGCCGGTCGGGCCGGCGACCAGCGTGTGGCCCACGTCGCCGATGTGCGTCACCAGCCGGAACGGCGTCGCGCCATCGGTGCGGGTGACGATCAGCGGCGGGCCGTCCAGGTGGTCGTTCTTCTCCGGCCCGGCCCACACCGCCGACACCGGCATCATGTGCGCCAGGTTCAGCGTCGAGACGATGGGCTGACGCACGTTGGCGTAGGCGTTGCCGGGAAGCGAGGACAGCCACGCATCCACGGCATTGAGCGTTTCGGGGATGGTGACGAAGCCGCGCCCCTGAATGACGCGCTCCACCATGCGCAGCTTCTCGTCGGCTGCGCCGGCGTCCTCGTCCATGACGGTGACGGTCGCCGTCAGGTAGCCGAAGGCGACCTGATCGCTGCCCAGCTCCTGCAAGGCCGCATCCGCGTCCGCCGCCTTGTTGTTCGCGTCGGTATCGACCAGCGGGCTTTCCTGCTGGAAGATCGTTTCGCGCAGCAGCGCGATGACGTTCTTGCGCTTGGCGAACCACTGGCGGCGCAGACGCCCCAATTCCCGTTCCGCCTCGGATTTGTCGAGGCACAGAAAGCGCGTACTCCAGCGATACCCAAATCCCAGGCGGTTGAGGTCGTCCAGAATCCCCGGCCAGGTCGAGGTCGGGAATCCGCGCACCGACACCACGCGCAGGTGCCTGTCGCCCAGCATGGGGGCCAGGCCACCGACCAGCGGCGAGTCGGTCAGCAGCGCGTCGATGTGGAACGGCACCTCGGGAACGCCCATGCGATAGCGCCGCGTCGAGATGGTCGAGTGCAGATAGGTCAGCGTCTGGCTGTCATCGAGCCAGGCGATTTCCGGCATGACGCCATCGAGCAGGTCAAAGACCCGATCCGTTTCCGCGACGAAGGCTTGCAGCCGCTCGCGCCAGTCCACGCCATTCGTCGGCGTGTTCTCGTAGAGCATCTTGGCGGCACGGGCGCGCGATTCCTCGGGCGGCAGGTACACCAGCGTCAGGTGATAGCCGCTCTCGAAGTGATGGCCGGTATCCTCGAAGGCCGAGCGGCGTTCTTCGTCCACCAGCCACGAAAGTGGCTCGGGAAACTCCGAGTGCGGGTAGTCGGCAGCGGTGCGGCGCTCGGCCTCGATGAACAGCGCCCAGCCAGAACCCAGCCGGCGCAGCGCGTTGTTCAGGCGTGCCGACGTGGCGATCAGCTCGCCTTGCGTGGCGCTATCGAGGTCAGGCCCGCGAAACCGGGCGGTGCGCTGGAAACTGCCGTCCTTGTTCAAGACGACACCCGGCGCGACCAGTCCGGCCCAGGGCAGCCAGTCGGCGAGCAGCGCGGGCCGTTGGCGGTATTCGGCAAGGTTCAGCATGCCTGCATCCCCTCACACGTCCAGCAGCGGGCGATGCTTGATGTGCCGGGCGAACACGGCCATGAACTGAGGATCGACGCGCGCACCCCACACCGCCAGCGAATGGCCGACGATCCAGAGCACCACGCCCGGAATCCACAGTTGCAGGCCCAGCCCGACGGCGGCGGCCAGCGTGCCGTTGGCGATCGCCACGGTGCGCGGTGCGCCGCCCAGCAAGATCGGCTCGGTGAGCGAGCGATGCAGCGGCACCTCGAACCCGGCCGCGAAGGTGTCCGGGCCGCTCATACGACAGCCCCGCCAGAGAACGAAAAGAACGACAGGAAGAACGAGGACGCGGCGAAGGCGATGCTCAAGCCGAACACGATCTGGATCAGCTTGCGGAAGCCGCCTGACGTGTCGCCGAAGGCCAGCGCGAGGCCCGTGGCGATGATGATGATGACGGCGACGATGCGCGCCACCGGCCCCTGGATGGATTCGAGGATGGATTGCAGCGGGCCTTCCCACGGCATCGAGGAACCGGCGGCCTGCGCGGTTCCAGCCAGCAACAGCAGCAGTGCGGCCAGCAGTAAGCCTTGCGCCGCAGGGCGGGCCAGGCTGTGCAGCCGCGACCGCGCGGGAAGGCGCAAAGCCGGATTTGCAGAAAAACGGAAAGCAGGAACGATCATCTGCGTCATGGCAGTTCTCCAGGTTGGTCAGGGGACGGGGAAGTCGCCGCAGCGGGTGCGGCCTCGGGAAATAGCGGCAGCTCGGGAAACGGTGTCTCCAGCGCATCCGCCAATCGGTAGCCCACACCGTCGAAGCCGACGACGCGGGCGATGCTCTCGATGCGGCGCTTGCGCCCGCGACCGGCGATGTGGATCACCACGTTGACCGCCTCGGCGATCAGCGCACGCGGCGGGTTCACCGCCACTTCGAGAATCAGTTGCTCCATGCGCAGCAACGCGCCCAGCGCGGAACCCGCATGGATCGTGGCGATGCCGCCGGGGTGGCCGGTGCCCCACACCTTGATGAGATCCAGCGCCTCGGCGCCGCGCACCTCGCCGACCACCACGCGATCGGGTCGCAGGCGCATGGAGGAGCGCACCAACTCGGTCATGGACACCACCCCCGCGCGCGTGCGCAGCGGAACGTGGTCACGCGCCGCGCATTGCAGCTCCACCGTGTCTTCGAGTACCAACACGCGGTCGCCGGTGGCGGCAATCTCTGCCAGCAGCGCATTGGCCAGCGTGGTCTTGCCGCTGCTGGTGGCCCCGGCGATCACGATGTTCTGGCGCTCGCGCACGGCCTGCACCAGAAAGCCCGCCTGGGCGGCGGTCATCATTCCGTCCACGACGTACCGCTCCAGCGGGATCACGCCGATGGCGCGCTTGCGCAGCGCGAAGGCCGGCCCCGGCGCGGCGGGCGGCAAGATGCCCTCGAATCGCTCGCCCGTCTCCGGCAGTTCAGCCGACAGCAGCGGCTGGCCGCGATGGACTTCCGCGCCGACGTGGGCAGCGACCAGGCGGATGATCCGCTCGCCATCGGCCTCGGGCATCTCCACGCCCATCGGCGCGCGCCCACTCGAAAGCCGATCCACCCAAAGGGTGCGATCGGGGTTGAGCATGATTTCCACCACGTCGGGGTCTTCGAGCGCGGTGGCGATCAGCGGCCCCATTGCCGTGCGCAGCATCTGGATGCGTCGCTCAAGGGAGGCGGCAGCAGACGAACGCGGCTCATGCGGGAGTTGCGGAACGGCACTCATGAGGCACGCTCCCGAGCCTGGGCGGCGGCTGCCGCGTCTTCCATCCGCACCGGGTCAGGGTGCAGTTCCTCCACCACATCGCGCACCAGGCTGCGTCCGCGCATCAGGTGGCGGCCAAGCTGCTCGGTGAACTGCTCGAAGCGCGCCTTGCCCTGGGCGCGCGCCGCGTCTTGGTGTGCCTCGGGAACCGGCGTGCTGACCGTCAGGTAGTAGCGGATGAACAGCGCCAGCGTCTCGATGGCGATGCTCTGGTCACGCTCCATGCGCTTGGCCTGGCGCGACAGGCGATCAAGGCGCTTGGCGATGGCCGCCTCGCGCTGGTCAGCGGCATCGGGCGACAGCCACGATGCGAGCGCCGCCGCAACGATCGACGACTTGGACACGCCTTTCTTGGCGGCCAGCTCGTCGAGCCGCTGGGCGTGCTCGGGCTGAATGAACAGATTGAGGCGGTATTGGCTCATAGCTCGATTCCGTCGTTGGGGTTCAGCGATGCCAGCCGGGCCGCGCGCTGCATGGCCGGATCGAGCTGGCGAGGAAGGGGAAGCGGCAGGTCGTCGTCGTCATCGAGCAGCCCGAGGTCAGCTGCGGGCGCGGCCAACTCGGGGTCGTAGGCGACGACTTCGGAAAGCTCGGGCTGACGGCGCGGGCCGCCGTCGTCGGCGGAACCGAGGCCATCGGCGGGTGCCGTGGCCGGTGCGGTGGGCGTTGGTGGGATTGCCAGCCCGCTCCAGTCGTCGGGGCGCAGCGGCGGCGCGTCGGCGTATTGGCTGTCCGCCAACACGGGCGGCGACAGCACGCGCCGCTTGAAATTGGCGTCCGCGTAGTAGCGCAGCTTCTTTGCCCGGATCGGCGCCACGCTGGAGACCATCACCACGGCCTCGTCGGGCGGAAGCTGCATGACTTCGCCGGGCGTCAGCAGCGGGCGGGCCGTCTCCTGGCGCGACACCATGAGGTGGCCCAGCCACGGCGCGAGCCGGTGGCCCGCGTAGTTGCGCTGTGCGCGCAACTCGGTCGCGGTGCCCAACGTCTCGGAAATGCGCTTGGCGGTGCGTTCATCGTTGGTGGCGAACGTCACACGCACATGGCAGTTGTCCAGAATCGAATGGTTTTGGCCGTAGGCTTTGTAGATCTGGTTGAGCGACTGCGCGATGAGGAAGCTGCGGATGCCGTAGCCCGCCATGAAGGCCAACGCGGTCTCGAAAAAATCCAAGCGCCCGAGTGCCGGAAACTCATCGAGCATCAGCAGCAGCTTGTGGCGGCGCTTGATGCCGTCGGAGCCGTCCAGCGATTCGGTGAGCCGCCGTCCGATCTGGTTGAGGATCAGGCGGATCAGCGGCTTCGTGCGGCTAATGTCCGAAGGCGGCACCACCAGGTACAGCGATACCGGATGCTCGGCGGCGATCAGGTCGGCAATGCGCCAGTCGCAGCGCGAGGTGACTTCGGCCACAGTGGGATCGCGATAAAGGCCGAGGAACGACATGGCGGTGCTCAACACGCCAGAACGCTCGTTGTCCGACTTGTTGAGCACTTCGCGCGCAGCGGACGCCACAACGGGATGCGGGCCACCACCTTCCTCGTTCACGAGGTGCGGCGTGGTCATCATCCGGTGCAAGGTCAGCTCGAATGGGCTGGCCGGGTCGGAGAGGAAGTTGGCGACGCCGCGCAGCGTCTTGTCCTGCCCGGCGTAAAGGACGTGCAAGATGGCGCCGACCAGCAGCGCGTGCGAAGTTTTTTCCCAATGGTTGCGTTTCTCCAGCGCGCCTTCGGGATCGACCAGGATGTCCGCGATGTTCTGCACGTCGCGCACTTCATGCGCGCCGCGCCGTACCTCCAGCAGCGGGTTGTAGGCCGCCGACTTCGCATCCGTGGGGTTGAACAGCAGGCAGTGCGAGAAACGCGAGCGCCAGCCTGCGGTGATCTGCCAGTTCTCGCCCTTGATGTCGTGGATGACGGCGGACGCGGGCCAGGAAAGCAGCGTCGGCACCACGAGGCCGACGCCCTTGCCGCTGCGCGTGGGTGCGAACGTCAGGACATGCTCTGGCCCTTCATGGCGCAGGTACTGGCGGTCGTGCTGGCCGAGGAACACGCCCGCCGGCTGCGTGAGACCCGCCTTGCGAATGTCCTGCGCGTTTGCCCAGCGGGCCGATCCGTAGGTCGTGACAAGGCGTGCCTGCCGCGAGCGCCAGACCGACATAGCAATGGCGACGGTCACTGCGACCATGCCACTGCTGCCGGCGATGGCACCGCCCGTGTCGAAGATTTCCGGGGTATAGGCGCCGTAAGAGAACCACCACTCAAACAGCTTCCACGGGTAATAGATCGGCGTGCCAAGAATATCGAACCAGGGCGAGCCAAGGCGTACTTGATAACCAAGGGCTGCTGCTGTCCACTGTGTGGCGCCCCACACGCCGGCGATCACGATGCCGAACACCACGGCGATCTGACCGAACAGCACGTTTGTCCCTTGCATGACCTTGCCTCCGATTTCTCCTGCGCTGATTCCTCATGGAAAGCGCGGCACAAGAACGTGCCGCTGGCGTCAGGATCGGTGCCGGGTCGGTGCCGGTCAAAGACCGTTTAGGGCATAAAGGTCGAGGAAAAAGAAAGAACTAGCGTGGTGGCGAACCAAAGAAAAACGCCGCAAGCGCGGGCGCGTTGCGGCGTGTCGGGCAAAAATATGAAGGTAATGCGGCGATCCGCCAACAATCAGAACTTGGGCGACTCTTTCGGCGGCGTGTACGGGGTTTCGCCGTCGCCATAGAACCGCTTGCGCGTAGCTTCCGCCACGCGGTTGCACAGCACGTCGCCCAGCTTGGGGCGGTCGGTCTTACATTGCTGGCGCAGCTCTTTGAGTCGTTCGGGGTTGGCTGCCAGTTCTTCCACCGTCGGGACACCCGCATCCGAGCCTTTGGCCTTCTGAGGAGTCTCGGACTGGCCGCAGCCAGTCATGGCGACCACCAGCAAGAACGGGATGATCTTGTTCATGTCGTGAATTCCTCCGGGGGGTCAGGACTGCGACGCGGAACAGGTTTCGCGGACTCCGGCGATTCAATGGCCTGCACGCGCTCAATGAACCGCGCAAGCACATCGGATGGCTCATCGTCGAGGTGCAGCAGGTAAGTCGTCAGCGGCGGTACACGCGACGCCAGTGGCCGGGCCACCACACCCGGCTCACGGCTGGTGGCAATATGCGCTTCACCTGTCAGCCCGATCGCGAAGCCCGCCGAAACCAGTGCCATCATCAAATCGCAGGAAGCCACACGTTCCGCAACAAGTGGCTCCATGTCGGCACGACGCAGCACCCGTTCGACATGCTTGGCATGACCTTCGCAGACTTGCGGATTGCACAGAACCAGCGGGTAGCGCAGCAACTCGTCCAGCGGGATGCGCTTGTGGGCCAGCAGCGGATGCCGCGCCGGCACCGCCACCATCAGCGCATCGCTCCATACAGGTATGGCGGTGATGCCATCGCCTACGTCATCGGATTGTGCGAACCCCACATCGTATAGGTCGTCATGCAAGCCTTTGATCTGCTGTGAAAGCGGCACCTCGAAGAATCGGAGGTCAACTTCCGGCTCTTCCTGGCGGCACAACGCCAGCAAGCTCGGCAAGCGCGACGGTGTGACGCCGTCCGATAGAGCTACGCGCAACTGCCCGTGAAAACCGTTCGCCGCTGCCTTCACGCTGTCACGTGCTTGTTCCAAGGCAGCAAGCACGCGACGCACGTGCTCCAAGAACAGCTTGCCGGTGCGGGTGAGCCGCGTGCTGCGTGTGGTGCGGGCAAACAGCACCACGCCCAGTTCTTCCTCCAACTCCTTGATGGCCCGTGATAGTGGGGATTGTTCTATGTGCAGCCGCTCGGCAGCACGGGCGAAGTGAAGTTCCTCTGCAACTGCGAGAAAGTATCGAAGATGGCGTAGCTCCATTCCCTTGATCTCGATTGCACTGCGCTACCAGTCAAGCCAATACTTTCCAGTATTCCGCAGAAAAACTATTCCTTGTCTGCGTCACGCTGGCGATTACTGCCCGGTGATGATTTTCTATGTCGTCTTTCAAGCCATGTCACGATTCTTTCTGATGCTCGAAAGAATGCAATGAAGGCGAGCACGACAACACCAACGAAGATGATGTCTTGCAACATCTGAGGCACTAAGAATCGCCGCACATATGACCCCAAGACCATATCCCAGGCGGGGAGCGTTCGCCGTAAATTCGCCGTAAATTCATTGCTTGGCGCGGCCACCAGTACGCCAGCTCCTCGTACTCGCGCGCCGCGGATCGACCTCTTTTTCGCATGCGCCAGACAAATCCCGCCGAGAATTTACGCAGAATTTATGCGCGGGGATTCTTCTGGAATAGAGAATTTACGGGCCTTCACTGAATACTTGAACGCATGGCTAGTTCGCCATTCATCCGCGAAGTGAAAACATGCTTCTCAATAATATTCAGCCGGCCAGAATGGCTGTCGCCGTCGCCGTCAGTGGGTTGTTGCTGGGAACGACGACCAGCGTTCACGCGCAGGTTTCCGGCAGCGCCGCGCTGACGTCGGACTACGTTTGGCGCGGTTCGTCTCAGACGCGCGAAAACCCTGCCATCCAGGCGGGTGGCAAGTACGCCCACGAGTCCGGACTGTATGCCTCCATCTGGGGGTCGAACGTCAAGTTCGAGCCGGACAACGGCGCACGCAGCGAGTTCGACCTTGCCGTGGGATGGAGCGGAAAGATCGCCACGGATTGGGCGCTGGACGTCTATCTCCTGCGCTACCAGTACCCCTCGGCGAACACCAACCTGAATTGGAACGAGATCAACGCGAGCATCATCTGGCGCGACAACTACTGGCTGGCGGTGGGTCACTCGAACAATGCGATGGCGACGGACACGACCGGCACGTATGCGCTGCTCGGCGCCCGTTATCCGATCAGCGACCAATGGCGCGTCGAAGGCAGCGTAGCCCGCTACGTTCTCGATAGCGCCTATGCCGACAGCTACACGCACGGCGCGCTCGGCGTCGTCTGGACGTTCAAGGCGCCGTTCGAGGCCCGCCTGACCCTGCATAGCGCCGATTCGGCGGCCAAGCGACTGTTTCCCGGCATGGCCGGCTCGCGCGCCGAGTTCGCCATCCAGGCTTCTTTCTGACCGGGGGCGTGATGACCACAAGCCCTCCAAGCAACACGTTGATGGAGTCCGATCATGACTGAGTTTCTTCTCGTATTTGCCCTGGCGATCGGTCTCGGATGGCCGCTCGGTCGCTATCTGGCCGCGGTCATGCGCGGCGCGCCGATGCGCGGCGACAGGCTGTTTCTGTGGCTGGAGCGGCCCCTGTATGCGCTGATCGGTACCAACCCCGAGCGCGGCATGAGCTGGCGCGGGTACGCCGGCGCGTTCCTGCTGAGCAACCTAGTGCTGGCGGTCATCGTGTGGCTGATCCTGATGACCCAGGCGTGGCTACCGCTCAACCCCAACGGCGCGCCCAACATGAGCTGGGACCTGGCGCTGCACACGATGGTGTCCTTCCTGACCAACACCAACCAGCAGCACTACTCCGGGCAGGCACAGCTCTCGTACCTGGCCCACATGACGGGCATCGTGACCTTGCAGGTCATCACGCCCATGATGGGTCTGGCGCTGGTCGTAGCGACGCTGCGCGGGTTCTTCGGCGGACGCAATGCGCAGGAGCGCAAGGCCGATGGGCAGGAGCAGGCCCCGGTGGATGTCGGCAACTACTGGGCCGATGTGATCCGCCCCACGCTGCGCTTCATGCTACCGCTGTGCCTGCTGTGGTCGGTGCTGCTGACCAGCCAGGGCGTGCCGGCCACGCTGGATGGCGGCCCCGTGGTCGCTCCCGTGGATACGACGGTAGAAATGAAGGAACAGAAGATCCCGCTGGGTCCGGTGTCTCCTATGGTCGCCATCAAGCAACTCGGCACCAATGGCGGTGGCTGGTACGGCCCCAACAGCTCGGTGCCGCTGGAGAACCCCACGCCGCTGTCGAATCTGCTTGAAACCTTGGCACTTATTTTGGTCCCAGTCGCGGTGGTGTTCATGATCGGTGGACTGACCGGACGACGAAAGTTTGCCGGATTGGTGTGCGGCACGATGTTGACCATGTCCGTCGTGTCGGCGGGATTCGCCATCTGGTCGGAAGGGTTCTCCTCGACCTCGCAGGACATCGCGCTGATGGAAGGCAAGGAAGTCCGCTTCGGCGCCGAGCCTTCCGCGTTGTGGGCCGCATTGACGACACAGACATCCAACGGCTCGGTCAACGCCATGCACGACTCGCTGGCGCCTCTGACCGGCCTGGTCACGATCAGCGACATGCTGATCAACGCCATCTGGGGCGGCATCGGCAGCGGCTTGCAGCAGTTCCTGACCTATCTCCTGCTGGGCGTGTTCCTGGCCGGCCTGATGACGGGGCGCACGCCGGAACTTTTCGGACGCAAGATCGAAGCGCCCGAGGTCCGCCTGCTCGCAGTGCTCGTGCTGCTGCAACCGCTGATCCTGCTGGGCCTGACCGCCATCACGCTGGCCGTGCCGAGCCTGACGGGGAGCTCGAACCCCGGCTTCCATGCCATCAGCCAGGTCTTCTACGAATACACGTCGTCCTTCGCCAACAACGGCTCGGGCTTCGAGGGGTTGGGCGATGCCACCGTCTGGTGGAACGTCACCGCCAGCTTCGTGCTCGCCGCGGGTCGCTATCCGGCCCTCATCATTCCGCTGGTGATCGCAGCCATGCTCGCGCGCAAACGCCAAGCCCCGGAAAGCACGGGAAGCCTGCACATCGAAACCCCCACTTTTGCGCTCACGCTGATCGCGGTGATCGTCATCCTGACACTGCTTCAGTTCATGCCCGTGCTGGTGCTAGGCCCCGTTGCCGATCATCTGAGCCTGGTCGCGCGTTGAGGAAAACATCATGAACCATACAACCTCGAAAGAACACGCGGGCCGCCGCTCGCGCCTGGATGAGCGCGGCTTCGCGCCTGCGCTGGTCAACTCCTTCATCAAGCTGGCGCCGCAGCACATCATCAAGAACCCGGTGATGGCCGTGGTCTGGCTCGGTACGCTGGTAACGGCGGTTGCTACCCTCGCGGGTTGGGCGCAACCCGGTTTCGGCTGGGCCGTAACCGTGATCCTGCTGATTACCGTGCTGTTCGGCAACTTCGCCGAAGCCGTGGCCGAATCCCGCGGACGCGGACAGGCGGCGTCGCTGCGCCGAGCCCGCAAGGATTTGATGGCCCGGCGGCTGGACACCGCCGGCGGCGAGAAGACGGTGCCGGCCGCCGAGCTGCGCCCCGGCGATCATGTTATGATCGAAGAAGGCCAGTTGGTGCCTGCCGACGGCGAGATTGTCGAAGGTCTGGCGACGATCAACGAGGCCGCCGTGACCGGCGAGTCCGCGCCTGTGCTGCGCGAGGCCGGCACCGACCGCTCCGGCGTGATCGGCGGCACCAAGGTGCTGTCCGACCGCATCGTGGTGCGCGTCACCGCCGAGCCGGGCAACAGCTTCCTCGACCGCATGATCGCGCTGGTGGAAGGCTCCAACCGGCAGAAGACGCCCAACGAAATCGCCCTGGGCATCCTGCTCGGTGTGATGACGCTGACCTTCCTGATCGTCGTCGTGACGCTGCCCTTCATCGGTGGCTTCGTCGGCGTGAACGTCAACGTCGTGCTGCTGGTCGCCCTGCTGGTGTGCCTGATCCCAACCACCATCGGCGGGCTGCTGCCGGCCATCGGCATTGCCGGCATGAACCGCGCGCTACAGGCCAACGTGCTGGCCAAGTCGGGCAAGGCCGTGGAGGTCGCGGGCGACGTGGACGTGCTGCTGCTGGACAAGACCGGCACCATCACCTACGGCGACCGGCAGGCCACCGCGTTCCACGCGCTGGCCGCAGTGGATGCCGCGCAACTGCGTCAGGCGGCGCTGCTGGCTTCGCTGGCGGACCCGACGCCGGAAGGCAAGTCCATCGTCAAGCTCGCACGCGGCAAGAACGAGAAGCTCGATGAACCCGAAGGCGCGCATTTCGTGCCGTTCTCCGCGCAGTCACGCATGTCGGGCGTGGACCTGCCTGGCGAGCGCGTCATCCGCAAGGGCGCGATGGACGCGATCGCGCGGCATGTGCAGATGCTGGGCGGCGTCATCCCCGCCGAACTCGAAGCGCGTGTGTCGGATGTGGCCCGCAAGGGTGCCACGCCGCTCGTGGTCAGCGATGGCCGGCACGTGCTGGGCGTCATCGAACTGTCCGACGTGATCAAGCACGGCATCAAGGAACGTTTCGCGCGCCTGCGCGAGATGGGCGTCAAGACCGTGATGATTACGGGCGACAACCCGCTCACGGCGGCGAACATCGCCGCCGAGGCCGGTGTCGATGACTACATCGCTGAGGCACGCCCGGAAGACAAGCTCGCGCGCATCCGTGCCGAACAGAGTGGCGGTCGCCTGGTAGCGATGGTGGGCGATGGCACCAACGATGCGCCGGCGCTGGCCCAGGCCGACGTGGGCCTGGCAATGAACTCGGGCACACAGGCGGCCAAGGAGGCCGGCAACATGGTCGATCTCGACTCCGATCCGGCCAAGCTGCTCGCCGTGGTGGAAATCGGCAAACAGCAGCTCATCACGCGCGGCGCGCTGACCACCTTCTCGCTGGCCAACGACGTGTCCAAGTATTTCGCCATCCTGCCGGCGCTGTTCGCCGCAACAATCCCGCAGATGGCGGCGCTGAACGTCATGAACCTGTCGAGCCCGAACAGCGCCGTGCTGTCGGCGCTGATCTTCAACGCCATCATCATTCCGCTGCTGATTCCGCTGGCCTTGCGCGGGGTGCGCTTCAAGCCCGCGAGCGCGACGCAACTGCTGCGCAACAACATGCTGATCTATGGCGTGGGTGGCGTCCTGCTGCCCTTCATCGCGATCAAGGTGATCGACGTCGCGATCTCCGCCATGTTCTCTCTCTGAGGATTCGATCATGTCTCATAACGCAACTACAACTCCCCGCACGCCGGGCAATGTGTCCCCGGCCATCTCCGACAAGGGCCTGCTCCGCGGCTCCATCGGCCTGGCGATCATTTCGCTGGTCGGTTTCGGTCTGCTGTATCCGCTGGCGGGAGTCGGGCTCGGCCAGGCGCTGTTCCCGAGCACTGCCAATGGCAGCCTAATCGAGCGCGATGGCAAGGTCCTCGGCTCCTCACTGGTGGCGCAGCCGTTCTCGGACGATCGCTACTTCCAGTCACGCCCCTCTGCGGCCAACTACGATGTGATGGCGGTGGCAGGGAGCAACCAGGCCCGTACCAATCCAGACTTGCGCAAACGTGTCGATGAAACGCGAGCCGCCCTGGCGCAAAGGTATGGTGTCGATCCTTCCGCCATACCCAGCGATCTGGTCACGCAATCCGGCGGCGGCATCGACCCGCACATCAGTTCGCAAGCTGCCGCCATTCAGATTGACCGCGTAGCACATGCGCGCGGTATCTCACGCGATGTCATCGAAGGCTTAGTTGCCCAGCATACGGAGGGCAAGCAACTCGGTTTACTGGGCCAGCCTCGCGTGAATGTGCTTGAGCTGAATCTGGCGCTGGATGCTGTCGCTTCGCCCGCCCCGAAGGCGCCAGCGACTGCGCAATGACTGTGCTGGGCATCTACCTTCAGGCCGAGGACGTTCTCCTCGGTCTGAACGTTTCGAACAAGCGACAGTTGTTCCAGGCCATCGGCCTTCACACCGAGCGCATCGGCGGTTTGCCAGCGGATGCTGTCGCTTCCGCCCTGATGCGGCGGGAACTGGCGGGATCGACTGCATTGGGCCTCGGCGTCGCCATTCCCCACGCCAGGGTGAACATTCTGAAACGCATTCGCGCTCTGTACGTGCGTCTCGTGCCAGGGCTGGAGTTCGATGCTCCTGACATCGGGCAAGTATCCGATGCCCTGGTGCTGCTGGTTCCCAGCCCAGCAACCGAGGCGCATCTTGAGCTTTTGGCCCATGCGGCTGCATTGTTCTCCGATAGTGGATTTCGAGCGGCCTTGCAAGCCCGTCATAACCCGGTTGAAATTAAGGCGTTATTTGATGAATGGACTTCTTAGACGGCGCCACGCCTCATCCATAGCTTGGCGAGAACCAAGGGTGGCCGAAGACGATATGCAGACAACGAAAATACTTTGAGGATAGGTCTGCCATGGGAACCGAACATACGGGACAAGCCGACGCCTTGCTGGGGGAAATCAAGCGCCAGACCGCAGGACGTCTGACGGTGTTCCTGGGCGCCGCCCCCGGTGTCGGCAAGACCTACGCGATGCTGGCGCGCGCGCGCGAACTCCACCGCCAAGGGGTGGATGTCGTCATTGGCATCGTCGAGACACATGGCCGCAGCGAGACCCAGACCATGGTCGAGGGTCTGCCGCTGTTGCCTCGCAAGAAGGTCGAATACCAGGGACGGCAACTGGAGGAGATGGACCTGGATGGTTTGCTGGGGCGCAAGCCGGCCATCGCCCTGGTCGACGAGCTGGCCCATCGCAACGCTCCCGGAAGCCGTCATGAGCGGCGCTGGCAGGATGTGGAGGAATTGCTCAACGCTGGTATCGACGTTTACACCACGGTCAATATCCAGCATCTGGAAAGTCTGAACGACGTGGTGCACCAGATCACTGGTATCCGGGTGAGCGAGACTGTTCCCGACGCCGTTTTCGAGCGCCTGCGTGACATCCGCCTGGTGGATTTGCCTGCGCGAGAACTGATCGAACGCCTGAACGATGGCAAGGTGTATTTGCCCGAGCAGGCCGCCCAGGCGCTGCAGGCGTTCTTCTCGCCGTCGAATCTCACCGCTCTGCGCGAGCTGGCGATGCAAACCGTGGCCGATCACGTCGATGCCGACTTGCGCGAGACGCGCGCGGCGCGCGGCCTGGAAGGCATTTCCATCCAGCGCCATGTGCTGATCGCCATTGACGGCCGGGGGCAGTCGGAATACCTCGTAAGAGCGGGGGCTCGAATCGCCGAGCGCCGGGGCGCTCCTTGGTCGGTGGTCACGGTGGAGACCGGGCGCTCGGCCGATGCCGCCTTGCACACTGACGACCTTTACCGGACGGCCCCCACGCGCAACATGGTTGCGCGTGCGGAGCAGCAGCGCTTGATCGAGATCGACAAGGCATTCGCGCTGGCGCGCAATCTGGGTGGCGAGACGGAAGTGCTGCACAACACCGACGTCACCCAGGCACTGCTCGACGCCGCCGAGGCGCGCGGCGCACGATCCATCGTGATCGGCCGCACGCGCGAGCGCCCCATCGTCCGCATCTTCAATCGCACGCTGACGCAGCAACTGTTGCAGCGCGGCGCACGATACGAGCTGACGATCGTCAGCACGCCGCAGGCCCGGCAGCGGGCGATGGAATTGCAGGGTCTTGCCAGCGGTCGCCTCACGGGACGGGAGGTCGTGCTGATCCTGCTGGCCAGCGTCGGCGCCGTCGGCGCGGCGGCCTTGGCCGAGCGCACGCTGGGCTTGCAGGATCTGTCCCTGATCTTTCTCGTGGCGGTCATGCTCGTCGCCTCACGAACCCGCATGCTCTCGGCCGTCATTACCGCCGGGCTGTGTTTCGTGGCATACAACTTCTTCTTCATCGAACCGCGCTACACCTTCCTTATCAGTGCTCACCGTGGTGTGGCCACTGTGTTGCTGTTCTTGGCGGCGGCTCTGATTGCCGGACGACTAGCTTCACAACTGCGCATGCAAGTCGTGGCGTTGCGAGCGGCGAACACACACGCGACGGCCATGCAGAACCTGGGACGCCATCTTGCCAAGGCAGCCGATCTCGGGCAGGTCATCGCATCAGGCTCATCGGTTCTGCAATCGACCCTGCACGCCGAGGCATGGATACGCATCAATGGCGAGGCCGGTCCTACCACTGCCGCGAATCATCTGACCGAGAAGGATCTGATGGCGGCCGACTGGACGCAGCAGCACGGGCAGGCGAGCGGGCACTACACGGACACCCTGACCCATTCGTCTTGGTTGTTTCTGCCGGTGCACTCGGACAAGAATACGCTCGGCGTGGCCGGCTTGAGGTTCCCGTCGGGCATGGGGCGTCTTTCGTTCGAGCAGCGCCGCCTGGCGGAAAGCATGGTGGAGGACATCGGCCAGGCCGCCCAGCGCACGCGGCTGGTGTCGGAACTGGAGGAAGCGCGCGTCACCGGAGAAACGGAGCGCCTGCGGTCCGCGCTGCTGTCGTCGGTGTCGCACGACCTGCGTTCGCCCCTGTCGTCGATGATCGGAGCAGCGGACAGCTTGGCTCGCTACGCCAAGGATATGGGGCCGGAGGATCAGAAAAGCCTGCTGGAGACCATCCATGTGGAAGGCGAGCGCCTGGATCGGTACATCCAGAACCTGCTCGACATGACCCGGCTCGGGCAGCAGGGACTGACGCTGACACGCGACTGGATCGGCATCGACGAGTTGGTGGGTTCAGCGTCCAGGCGTTTGCAACGGTACGAGCCCGATGTACGCATCGAACACGATATTCCCCCCGACCTGCCTCCGATCCATGTCCACCCCGCGCTCATCGAGCAGGCTCTGTTTAATGTGATGGAGAACGCGGCGAAGTTCTCCCCTCCGGGTGTGCCCATCCGGGTGCAGATTCGACGGACCGAGGACGATCAATTACGAATCGACATTTCGGACCGTGGGCCAGGCATTCCAGAAGACGAACGACGCCGCATCTTCGATATGTTCTACAGCGTGGAGCGTGGCGACCGGGGCAAGCAGGGAACCGGCCTGGGACTGACGATCGTCCAAGGTATCGTGGGTGCCCATATGGGCAGTGTCCAAGCGCTGCCGGGACCAGAAGGCAAGGGAACTACCATCCGTTTGACCTTGCCTTGGGGCGGGTACGCCAATCAGGAGGCGAAAGAACATGATGGGACGTCCTAGTGAGTCGAATTCGGGCGCTCCGGCCGCCAGAATTCTCGTCGTCGATGACGAACCGCAGATCCGCAAGTTCATCGACATCAGCCTGCGCTCGCAGGGATACGCGACTCTGCTGGCGGGAACGGGCCGGGAAGGACTGACGCTGCTGGCTAGCAAGGGGGCCGATCTCGTCGTTCTCGATCTGGGATTGCCCGACAAGGACGGGAAGGAAGTGCTCAAGGAGCTTCGGCGATGGTCGCGCGTGCCAGTCATTGTGCTTACAGTGCGCTCCGGGGAAGAGGAGAAGGTCGCCTTGCTGGATGCGGGTGCCAACGACTACGTGACCAAACCGTTTGGTGTCGAGGAACTGATGGCGCGTATCCGCGCATTCCTGCGAACGTTAGGATCGGGCGCGGAGGAAGATCCAGTTTATGACGACGGGGTTGTCAGAATTGATCTGGCACAACGGGAAGTGACCGTCCACGGCCAAGTCGTCACACTGAGCCGTAAAGAGTTTTCTCTGCTGTCCCTGTTGGCCCGTCAACCTGGACGGCTGATTACCCAAACGCAAATCTTGCGGGAGGTATGGGGACCGACGCACGAGGAGGATGCCCACTACTTGCGCATTCTTGTGGGCAAGTTGCGCAACAAGCTTGGGGACGATGCCTCAGCTCCCCGCTACATCGTGACCGAACCAGGGGTCGGACTGAGATTCATCGCGAAAGAACGGCAAACGGCTTGAACGGAGCAGGATACAAGGCAGATGGTCAGCCGATTGCCGGTCCGCGTTGCCGACCAACTTCCCAAGAGACCCCGCCACCGCGCACCGTCGCGGCGATCCGCTGCCCCAGCCGCGGCTCGAATACCGGCCGCCACGGCACCAGCGAGAAGCCTATGCCGTCATCGAGCATCGCATAGCGCCCGCTGGCGAGCATGACGGAGCGCCGGTAGATGCCTGCCACGCGCCGGCCGTCGGCCACCGGCCAATGCTCCAGGCCGGTTTCGGCGGCAATGTCCTTGGCGGTCTGCGCCAGTTCCCGATTGCGCAGCGTGCCCAGCAGGTTGCGCGCCAGGATCACGCGCTGCCCGCGCCGCTCGGCCAGCCCCTGTTCGGCCAGGAAGTCGGCGCGCTGCTGCATCGCCTGCTTGGCCTCGCCACCAAAGCCCAGGTCGCCCAGGCCGGAGCCGCCGCCGATCAACTGCTGGTCAAGCCAGGTGGCCCCGATCACGCGGGCCTGTCGCTCGATGGGCAGGTGCGATTTCAGCTCCACGGCCACGCCGCCCAGGCGCTGCGCGTCGTAGCGCCGGCCCTGCTCGGGCAGGTCGCCCGGTACCTTCCATAGCCCTTCGGCCACGCGCTCAACGATGCCAACCCGGCGTAGGGCCTCCAGCCGGCGGACGTGGGCCGCGACGACTTCCTGCGGGTCGCGGCCGGGCTTGGCCCGGCCATGCTCGATCGCCAGGTGATGGTTGGTGTGGTACAGGCCATCGCTCGCCAGCGCGGCAATGTTCCTGTCGGCCGCCCGCACCTCAGCGGAACCGCGTACCTCCACCACGGCTCCGGTGGGATAGTTCGCCAGCTCGTCACCGGCGTTGAGCCCGACGTAGTGGGCCTTGCCGTCCACGCCGTCGATGACCAGATAGCCGCGGTCGTACAACTCGTCGGCCAGCCCCTTGGCGGCCACCCGGCCGACGAGGGTACAGCCGTCGTCGCCCGGCTCGAACACCGCCAGTTCGCGCGGCTCGCCGCGCATGGCCCGCAGCATGGTTCGGATGATGTCGCCGCGCTCGCCCAAGGCGCGCAAGGTCTTTTCCGCATCAGCATGGACGGCCCAGGTGCCCGGCTGCGTCTCGTCGGCCAGGCCCAGGCGCTGCAAGCGTTGCAGGCGGCCGATCAGCAGCAGGCGCTGGCGTTGCAGCCGGGGTTCGTTGAGCCGTTCGACATGCACCAGGCCCTCGTCGCCGACCTCGCGCTTCAAGGTGCGATCCAGACTCGTCCACCGCTCTTGCTCCACCTCGCGCTGCAAGGTCTGCTGGATCTCCATCTCGGTGCGCGGCCCCAGCCATTCGGTCGCCAGTTCGGCGGCGCGGTGGCGGAAGCCATCGGCGATGTAGTCGCCCGCGATGATGAGGTCTTTGCCGGTGTCATCGCGCCCGCGCACGATGATGTGCGTGTGCGGGTTGTCGGTGTTCCAGTGGTTCACGGCCACCCAATCGAGGCCCGTGCCCAGGTCGGCCTCCATGCGCCCCATGAGGTGCCGCGTGTAGGTGCGCAGGTCTTCCAGATCCGCGCCATCCTCAGGCGAGAGGATGAAGCGAAAATGGTGCCGGTCGCCGGCGCAGCGTTCCTTGAAGGCGTCGAGGTCGGCGGCGTCGGTCTGCGGCCCGTAGGCTTGGCCCGGCTCGCCGTCGCGGCCCACGCCATCACGTTCGATGTAGCGCAGGTGCTTGGCGAGCGACTGCGGGCTGGCCCGCTGGTGATTCACCAGCAGCGTTTTGATGGTCACGCGCCGGGACATGGGCGTCAGCTTCGCGCCCGCGAAGCGCGCCGCCGTATGGCCGCGCCCGAGGCGCGAGCCGGGCCGTTGGCCGGTGCCGCCCGCCGCGCCAGGACGGCGCACTGTGGACTTGCCGCTGCTGGCCTTGCCCGCCTGCTTGAGCACCTTGGAAACGAAGCTCTGCCCCTGGCTCTTGCCCCGGTTCTTCGGGGAGCTGGGGCGCACGCGGAAATCGTCGTCGCGGCGGTCGCTCATGGCTGCGCTCCCTGAAAGCTGGGGCGTGCCCCGGCGTGCGAAGCACGCGGGCCGCCCTGTCTTGGCGCGGGCTTCGCGCCACAAGCGGCACGGCGGCGAAGCCGCTGCGTGCCGCGCCACTCCCACGTGCAGACTGGCTTTCGACGCGGCCCGGTGCCGCGTCCTTTTGTCTTGCCTTCCGCCTTTGCCCCTCGCTGGCGCTCTGGGCAGCGGCGGCCCGGCGGCGCTGCTGCGCGAGCAGCCAGCGCGCCGGCGAACGCGGCGACGGCCATAGGCCGGGCGCGTTCGAGGCAAGACGCCTGCACACGGGAAGGCAGTGCGAAGTGCGGCGCGGATGCGCTCGCACTGCACGCGCGACGACATGCGGAAAGCCACCGGATCGGCACGTCCGATGGCACGATGGGATGCACGGCAACGTGCAGCGAATCGGCGGCCATCATGGGCGAGACTCCAGCCAGACCGGATGCGCGACGCCGATCACGGCGGATGCGCTGACCGGCCCGAAGTACCTGCTGTCGAACGACGCCGGGTTGGTCGTACTGAGCAGGAATAGTTCGCCGGGTTCGAGGCGACGGCATTGCTGCCAAGATGGCAGCGGCCGGCTCCAGCGATCAGCAGGCAGCGCGGCGGCCGAAGGCACGCCGTCGATGCGGACAATGCGGCCAGTGATGCACACCTCCTGCGGTGCGATGGCGCCCACGCGCTTGAGCAACGGCACGCGCGCCGGCAGGTAGCCGCGCTGCGCGGCCAGCGCGGCGGCATCTGGCGGCAACGTGGTCAGGATGATGTTGCCAACGGATAACGGACGTGGCAGCGAGCCGGCACCTTGGCCCAGCGGATCGACGCGATACCAGCCGACCGCCACACTGTCGGACGGGTTGTAGATCAGACGCGGCAACGGATGCACGAAGGACGCCCAGGCCAGCGCAGCGAGGCCGCAGGCGGACAGGCCCGCAAGCACGATGCGAGCGCGCAGGCGGGAACGAGGACGCGGCGCCTTTCCGGCGGTGTTGGCACCAGTGGAAACGGCAGTCATGGCAGCGCCCTCCCGGCCAGCCAGGCGGCGTGCCGCTCGGCGGTGTATTCGGGCAGCGGCAGGCGCGCTGCGAGCCGGTTGGCGAGCGTGCGCCAGTACGCGGGCGAGGCAGCGACAGGCGAGATGCCCAGCGCCTCGATGGCGTCGATGCGTTCCAGCACGGCGCGCACTTGCCTGTCGCCCTCGGCGTGCAGCAGCAGGCGCGCGCCCGGCTGTACGCCGGGGATGCGCTGCGCGTCGTCCAGCGGTGTACAGGCTTGCATCACCATGAGCTGCCAGCGCACGGTGCCGTAATCGTTGGCCTGCCAGCGCACACGGCAGAACACCGCGCCCGGCAGGAATACCGCGCTGCGCCGCCAGCGGTCGAGCTGGTGCGTGCGCGCGGGTTCACCGAAGCGCAGGTAGAGCTTGAAACGGGCCTCGATGTAGGCCAGCGCCACGCGCGTCAGCGGCGCGCTGGCGGGCTGGCCGACAGGCGCAGCCAGCGCAGCCTTGGCCGCGACGGCGGCAGGCGAAGCGGATGCGGTCATGGTGTGTTCTCCCCGTGGTTCTCGGGAAACTCCCGCTCCAGCAGGCCGCGCAGCAGGTCGGCCACGGTCACGCCTTGCGTGAAGGCCGATACCTTGATGCGCGCCCGCATGGCGGGCGTGATGTCGAGGGTGAGGCGGGCGGTGTAGAGGTCGCCCTTGCCCAGTGCATCGGCGTCGCCTTGCCGAATCCACGCTTCAGCGTGCGGATTCGCAGGCGGACGCGCGCCGATGCCAACGCGCTTTGCGCGAGGTGGCGGCTTCGTTGTCATGCCGGCCACCACAGCAGTTCGTCCACCAGCGCGGTGATTTCGCGCGCGGCGGCGCTGTCCGGCGCCGTCTCGCGTGCAAGCCGGCCAGCGGCAACGCTGTCGGCGAACACGATGCGCTGATGCACTTCCGCGTGCAGCGCAGGAAGCGGCTGGTCGGCCAGCGCCTGGCGCGCTTCGCGCCCGATCACGGTGGTACTGACGCGCCGATTGATGACGAAGGCCGCGCGCAGCGCAGGCCGGAACACCTGCGCCTCGCGAATCAGCGCCACCATCTCGGCGCTGGCCCACAGGTCGTAGGGGCTGGGCTGCACGGGGATCAGCACGTGCTCAGCCGCCAGCAGCGCGGAGCGTGCCAAGGCGGCGATGCGCGGCGGCCCGTCGATGACGACGTGATCGGCCCGCCTGGCGAGTTCTGGCGCTTCCTGATGCAGCGTTTCACGCGCAAGACCCACGGCGCTGAACAGCCGTGGCAAGCCTTGCTGGCTTCTGCGCTGTGTCCAGTCCAGCGATGAACCCTGCGGGTCGGCGTCCAGCAGAACGACGTGTTGGCCGCGCATCGCCAGCTCGCCGGCGATGTGGGTGGCGAGCGTGGTCTTGCCCACGCCGCCTTTCTGGTTGAGCAGAGCGACGATCATGGCCTGGCCCTCCGTGTTGGAAAGCCGGGCTGTTGCTGCTGCGTTTGTGGCCGCGTGGCGGTTGTCCACCGCAGCGGCGCTTCCCTACTAAAAGTTAGAGAAATGAAGTTAGGGAAGTTAGAGGACGCGCAAACCCAGTGCTGGCGCGGGTTCGCGGCCGATCGGCACGCCTGATAGCACGATAGTCCCACGCCTGATAGCACGATACCCCGCACGCCTGATAGCACGACACCATTCACAGGTTTTCCCGGAGTTATCCCCGTGCCGTCTGCGGCACGGGCCGGAACGTCAGCAGCTCCATGCCGTTGTCCGGCATCCGCTCGATGCCCAGGACGTAGCCGGGCAGCGACTGCCGCGCTACAAGCGCGCGCAGATCGCAGGCGAAGTCGTAGGGCTTCGCGGTGCTGCCGGATTTCTGGTGCAGGTAGCGGAAGTCGAACTGCCAGCCGTATGCCTGCTTGCCGCCGTGCTTGCGCACTAAGCGGTACAGCCACCGCTCGATGCCGCCCGTGAGCCGGAAATACGCCGGGTCGATGGTCAGCACTAGGGCGGCGTCGAGCACGCCCGCATAGAACCAGTCCGGCAGGATCAGCTCGATGCCCAGCGGCGTGCCATTGGCATCGGCCAGTTCCTTCCATTCGTTGATCCACGAGAAACGGTGCAGGCGCCGTCCGGTCGTCTCGCGGATGGACGTGGCCACCGTGGTCGATTGCAGCCGGTCGAGTGCGGCCTTGAGCCGCTGGTAGTCGCGCAGCGACTTGCCGCGCCCGATGAAGCGCAGGATCTCGTAGGGCGTCGCGCGCATCAGCCGCGACGGGCGCAAGCCTGCGTCCTTCGCCTCCACGATCTGCGAGGCCGCCCATATCAGCACGTCCGCATCCCAAATCGTGGCGATGCCGTGCTCCTGCGTGCCTTCCACGCGAATCGTCACGTTGCCCGCACGGAAGTCGATGGGCTTGACCCGCTTGGACTTGCCGAGCGAGAAGAACGGATAGGCCATCAAATCCTGGCTGTCGCGCGGCGCCATGTCGCCGGGCAAGGCGCGGAACAGGTCGAGCTGTTCGCGCTCCTGCAACGGCCGCTGCCGCATGGGCAGCGCAGTGCTGGACATGGCGATGGCCTGCCGCACGCCGCCGATCAGCGCGCACGGCTGTCGGCCGAGTGGTGCTCGGCGTATTCGGGATCAGAAGTCGTCTCGAAGCTGCGGTCGGCGGCCCAGGCATCGAGGTCGGCCACGGCGTACATGACGCGCCGGCCGAACTTGCGAAAGCGCGGGCCGCCGCCGATCACGCGCTGCTTTTCCAGCGTGCGCGGCGACAGCCGCAGGTACTCGGCGGCTTCATCGTTGGTGAGGTAGCGTTGGGGCTGCGCGGCAGCGGTCGAGACAGCGGCGGCAGGCCGCAAGGGAGCGGGACGCATGGTGTGAACCTCCATCGGTTGAAAGCGCCCGGCCACACAGCGCGACCGGATGGAGGCAGTCTCAGAAAACCAAGCTGTCCTGCTCAGGGCCGTTTTGCGTCGTCCTCAAAACGGCCCTTCTCAAGCGGCGGAAGCTGTGCTAGGTGGCGATAGCCGCCGCGCATCAGCACATCGCCGCGCCGCACCAGGCGGCGCACCTTGGAGCGCAGGCCGCCATCGCTGTACCAATCGGCCACGGCCTCGGCACCGAACAACCCTTCGCCCACATCGCGCAAGGACGCGCCCGCCAAGGTCGCGTCGAGCGCCTGCAAGGTGTGCAGCTCCAGCAGCGCGGCAGGGGTTGGCCGTGGTTTGGCGACAGCAAGGCCCTCGCCGGGCGGCTGGTTGCCCGCAGGCGCGACAGCGCCGCCGCGGTGGGCATAGGCGACAGCCATGCCGTCTTCCAGGCCGGGCGCGAGCGCAAAGCGCAGACAACGGCCTGGGCTGCGTGCGATCAGCGCCAGCCCTTTGCCGTTGTGGAGCAGGTGCTTGTGGCCGGGAATGCGCCAGAACGCGAAGGCGGTAGCGTCCTGCGGTGGATCGGCGTCGGGGTAGAGCTGCACCACGGCCGCATGACCAGGCAGCCAAGCGGGATGAGCGTCACGCGCATCCAGGGCCGGGTCTTCCAGCAGGCGCAATCCCCAGCGATGCGCCGCTTCCGGCCGGCGATGACGGCGCAGCCAGTCGAGCCGGTAGTCGGGATGCCTGCGCAGGTATTCCCAAGCGAGCGCGAGCGCATCCAGCCACAAAACGTAGAGGTATGCCGCAGTTGGATACCAATGCGCGAAGTGATGAGGATTGACCATGACGCCTCCTCCTGCGAACAGGACTCGCCGCCACGGAAGAACTACGCGCTACATCGCCCTCGTCGGAACGTCATGGGTTAAAAAGGCGGATGGGGCTGTCAAGACCGATTGGCTCCGATGCGTTGCGGTATTCGTCTCGATGCTGCGGCGGCAGCACCCCAGAAGGGGGTACTGCACAAGCCAGCCTGCCGCAGCCCGCGCCAGGCATCATGTCTATTTGGATCAGACTGGTGGGGCTACGCCGCAAGAATGTGGATTGAGACTTATCCGGTATGACACCAGACTGAAAAAGTCACAGTAGGACGTATTCAGTCCGGGATCGCTCCGTCGCGCTCGGCCAGCCGGGTGTATTCCGACAGTGTGCGCGTGGGACGGAAATAGAGGTCGCGTAGCACGGGCTGCTGGCGCGGCCCGACGATGCCGGCCAGCTCGGACAGCTTGACGGTTCCCTGCGCGGGCATCCCGATCCCCAGGTCGATGAGGCCCCAAGCGGTGTCGCCATCGGCGGGATCGAGCGCAGCCAGCAGCCAAGTCACATGCGCGTCGGGCGTGAACAGCCGCACCACGGGCATCGGGTCGATGGCCCGGCCAGCGGCACGGGCCTCGCCGTTGGCGAGCAGTTGCGTGCGCTCCGGGTCGGTGGCAAGTGGCTGGGGCATGGTCGGTAATCCCACAAATCCAATGATGCACGGATGCGGTTTCGCGCCAAAGCGCAGATGGACCGGCCAGAGTTCCGTAGACACTCAGTCGCCGCTCTGCGCGTAGCGCCTCTCAAACTCTACCTGTCTCTTATACCAATCTC
>NZ_LDJO01000061.1 GCF_001431595.1 Stenotrophomonas acidaminiphila | reverse complement strand
GTGTCGGGTCGGCCTGTCAGGTTGCGCTGGTGCGCCGGGTGCTTGTGGAAGATGTCGATGTTGCTACCGATCAGCGTCTGGGTGTTGAAGTGGGGCAGGTCGCGGCGCATGTCCTGTTCGGCCTTGCCCAGCATCTCCATCAGCGGCCGGTTGACGTAGATGATGTTCAGGTCGGCGTCGGCGATCATCACGCTGGTGGTGACATCGTCCAGCGCGGTGCGGATGCGCAGGTCCTCGGCGGCACGGGCGCGGTCCTGCCCGGCACGGGTCTTGAGCTGGACGATCATCTCGCCGATCGCGGCATACATCTGCCCGATCTCGTCGCGCGAGCGGTAGTCCACCCGCACGTCGAGGTCGCCGTGCGAGACCGCCTGGATCGCACCGAGCGCACCGGACAACGGGCGCAGGATGGAGCGGGCGATCAGCCAGCACGCCAGCAGCGCCGACAGCAGTACCAGCACGCCGGCAAGGATCAGCACCCTGCCGAAGCTCCAGGCGCGCGCGGCGATGTCGTCGGTGTATTCGCCGCTGCCGATGATCCAGCCCCAGCGCTTGTGCAGGCCGACGTAGGAGATCTTCTGCACCGCGCCCTCGACCCCGGGCTTGGGCCAGGTGTAGTCGAGGAAGCCGCCGCCATTGCGCTGCGCAAGCCTGACCATCTCCACGAAGATCTTCTTGCCGTCGGCACTGGTGGCGTCGCTGAGGTCCTTGCCGTTCAGCGCGGTCTGGTACGGATGCATCAGCATCGTGGGGTGCTCGTCGTTCACCCACAGGTAGTCGCTGCCGTTGGCGCTGCGCAGCGACTCGATGGCCGCCAGTGCCTGGCGGCGGGCCTCGTCCTCGCCCAGTTCGCCGGCGGCGGCGCGGTCGGCATAGCGGTTGGCCAGTGCCAGCGCCGCCTCCACGCGGGTGTGCAGGGCGCTGCGCTCGTTGCGCAGCAGCTCGTCGTGGTTGCGCCGGGCCGTAACCAGGCACAGGGCGATGATCCCGGTTGCCAGGATCGCCAGCATCAGTACGAATTTCCGACGCAGCGGCAGGTCGCTGAAGATGCGCAGGGCGGGGTGGGTGTTCATGCGGCTGTTTCCTTTTCCGTCACCGTGCATGGAAGAACAGGCCCTGCAGCCCGTGCCACGACATGGCCGCCTGCCTTCCCGCGATATCGGCGCCACGTCCCGCGGCTGCAGCACTGGTGACGGGAACATGGCATTTCCATGACGGCATGCGGGATTGCGGTGCGACCGGTATCACGGAACGGGCTGTACGCGGGATGGCGCACCCCCGGCATTGCGTCCCGCCTCCGTGGCGGGCCAGGCGCCGACGGGCCCGCCGGTCAGGGCCCGTCGACGTTGGATCAGAACTCCTGCCAGTCGTCGCCATCGGCCAGTGCCGCTTCGGCCTTGCGTGCAGCCACCGGCGCCGCGCGCCGCGGCGTCGCCGCGGGACGGGTGTCGTTACGCCGGGGCGCCGGTTGCGCATCGGCGGAGGCACGGGCAGGTGGCGCGGCGGCATTGTCGAGGTGGAACAGGGCGACCGCCGCCGCCAGCTGGTTGGCCTGGTCTTCCATGGAACGCGCGGCGGCGGTGGCTTCCTCCACCAGCGCGGCATTCTGCTGGGTGGTCTCGTCCATCTGCATAACGGTCTGGTTGACCTGCTCGATGCCGGCGCTCTGTTCCTGCGAGGCGGCGGAGATCTCGGCCATGATGTCGGTCACCCGCTGCACCGAGGTCACGATCTCGCCCATGGTGCTGCCGGCCTGGTGGACCAGCGCCGAGCCTTCTGCGACCTTGCCGACCGAGTTCTCGATCAGCTCCTTGATCTCCTTGGCGGCACCGGCCGAGCGCTGCGCCAGGGTGCGCACTTCCGAGGCGACCACGGCGAAGCCGCGGCCCTGTTCGCCGGCCCGGGCGGCTTCCACCGCGGCGTTGAGCGCCAGGATGTTGGTCTGGAAGGCGATGCCGTCGATGGAGACGGTGAGTTCGGCGCACCTCTTCGTAGACGA
>NZ_LDJO01000060.1 GCF_001431595.1 Stenotrophomonas acidaminiphila | reverse complement strand
GTCAGCTGCGCGACGGTGGCATTGGCGTCGTCGCGCATCCGCGCGAACACGCCCTGGAAATCACCGTGCATGCGCGCGGTCAGGTCGCCGCGGGCGATGGCCTGCAGCAGCGCCGAAACGTCGGACAGGTTGCTGTCGGTGGTTTCCATCAGGCGGTTGAGACCGGCCACCATCTCGCGGAAATCGTGCTCGAAGCGGTCGGCATCGCCACGCACGCTGAAATCGCCCGCGGCGGCCGCGCTGGCCAGGCGCCTGATCTCGGCGTTGATCGCCGACAGGCTGGCCTTGGTCTCGTCCATGGCCCGGGTGATGGCGGCCTTTTCGCCCGGCAGGCGGTCCATGTCCACCGACAGGTCGCCGTGCGCGTAGCGCTGCATCACTTCGACGATCCGCGCGGTCACGTCCAGGTGGCTGGACACCAGCTGGTTGGTGCCGGCGACCATCACCCCGTAGTCGCCGGGGAAGCGGGACGCATCGATGCGGTGGCTCACGCTGCCGGCGTCGTGGCTTGCGGCCATTTCGCCCTGCGCCTGGATCACCGCCCGGATCTGGTCGCGCATGTGCGACTGCGCCCGCAGCAACTGGCCGAGCTCGTCGTTGCGGCGCGCGGGAATGGTGGTGTCGAGCTTGCCTTGGGCGACGTCGGCGGAGACGCGCACGGCGTCGGCCAGCGGGCGCAGTACCATCGCCCGCAGCAGCAGCCACAGGCCGGCACAGAGCGAGGCGGCGGCCAGCAGGCCGACCAGGGCCACCAGTTCCAACAGCGAGCGCGCCTGCGCGGTGAGCAGGTCGCGCGGCACCATCACCCCCAGCGCGAAGCGGCGGTCGCTCTTGCCGATGCGCAGCGGCGCATAGACCTCGACCATCCCGCCTTCATCGGCCTGGAAATTGCTGTAGAGCTTGTCCTCGGCCACGGCCGCCAGGATCGCCCGGGTGGTGTCGTCGTCGCGGGTCTTGCCGACGTTGGCCGCGTCCGGCGAGGCCACCACCATGCCCATCGGCGACAACAGTTCGGTACGGCCCTGGCCCATCGGCCGGAGCTGGGCGATGCGTTCCTGCAGGGCGGAAAGCTCGAAGTCGGAGGTGACCACGCCGAGCACCTTGTCGCCATCCATGATCGGAATGGCGATGGTGGTCAGCATCAGCGTCTTGCCGCCGACCTCGTAGGGATACGGCTCGATGATGACCGGCTTCTTCAGCGTCCGCGGCGTCACGTACCAGGCGCCGAGCTTGGGATCCTCGTAGTCGCGCAACGGCTCGCTGACCAGCTCGCCGCCGACCCGCGCCCAGTAGCTCATGAAGCGGCCGGTGGCGTCGTGTTCGGGGGCATCGACGAACTGCGCGTCGTTGCCGTCGAACGCATCCGGCTCCCACAGCACGCACATGCCGGCACGCTCGGGATGCAGCTCCATCTGCTGCCTGAAGGTCTGCGAGATGGCGGCGCGGCTGATCTGCCCGCGCTGGGTGCCCAGGTTCTCGGCCAGCGTCTGCACCGCGTCGTAGGTCTGGCTCATCTCGGTGGAAAGATGCTGGGCCTCGTAGCGGGCCAGATTCTCCAGGGTGGCCTGCGAAGACGCCAGCAGCGCGCGGCTGCTCTTCCAGTAGCTGATGGCGGCGGTGAGGCCGAAGGCGGCCAGGGCGATCAGGGCGATGCCCAGCATCAGGCGGGTGGCGACGCTGCTCTTGCGTTCGCCGGAGGGGGAGCGTGAGGACGAGGCGGGCATGGATGGACCGATAAGGGCGGAATCCCTTGCTTCATCGGTCGGTGGCGGCGGTTCTTGAGGGCCTTCGCTGCCGTCCGTCGGAAAATCCGCACCCGCTCGCCGGCCCTGGCCAGGGCCGGCGGCGGCTTATTGCACGGATCCGCTCAGAACTCCTGCCAGTCGCCGGCATCGGCGATGGTCGTCGAATCGACCGCGCGTGGAGCGGGGGCCAGCTTCGGTACCGGGGCCCGGGGCGCGCTGGCAGCTGGCGCGGCGCGGGCCACCGGCGGGAGGACGGCGCCGGCATTGCCGGCCGTGGTACGGAACACCGATACCGCCGCGGCCAGCTGGTTGGCCTGGTCTTCCATGGAACGCGCGGCGGCGGTGGCTTCCTCCACCAGCGCGGCATTCTGCTGGGTGGTCTCGTCCATCTGCATCACGGTCTGATTGACCTGTTCGATGCCGGCGCTCTGTTCCTGCGAGGCGGCGGAGATCTCGGCCATGATGTCGGTCACCCGCTGCACCGATGTCACGATCTCGCCCATGGTGCTGCCGGCCTGGTGGACCAGCGCCGAGCCTTCGGCGACCTTGCCGACCGAGTTCTCGATCAGCTCCTTGATCTCCTTGGCGGCACCGGCCGAGCGCTGCGCCAGGGTGCGTACTTCCGAGGCGACCACGGCGAAGCCGCGGCCCTGTTCGCCGGCCCGGGCGGCTTCCACCGCGGCGTTGAGCGCCAGGATGTTGGTCTGGAAGGCGATGCCGTGTCTGAGCCTGAGAGGTGCCGCGG
>NZ_LDJO01000006.1 GCF_001431595.1 Stenotrophomonas acidaminiphila | reverse complement strand
CATGGCGTGGTTCACCCGCCCCACTGGAACGGATGGCGGCGGGTGAACCACGCCATGCCCGGCAGGATCAGCAGCAGCCACATCAGCGCGCTGCTCGCTTCCCACAGCGCGGGCTCCCATGCCGGGATATCCGACCCGCGGCGACGCAGGTCCATCAGCGCGACCACGCTGTTGCCGAGGCAGTTGCCGCCGATCATCACCAACCAGAAGCCGATCTCGACCCAGCGCTTCCATGGCAGATAACGTTCGTATGGCATCGGTTCGGCATCGCGCATCGGCCGCATTCTAGCCGCTGGCACCGTCCCGCCGGTCCCCGTGCGCCCACCATTCGTCCCTGCGCGCCCCCCGGCCGTCCCCTCGCACTGGCCCGGCGGGCCCGGCACGGCAAGGCTGGCGCCCCTCCCGACACGACCGGATGCAACCACGATGCAACGCCGCCACGACCTGGACCGGGTCCGCGTCTTCGCCTTCTGCCTGCTGGTGCTCTACCACGTGGGCATGTACTACGTAAGCTGGGGCTGGCATGTGAAAAGCCCCGCGGCCAGCACCACGCCGGAACCGTTCATGCTGCTCACCAGCCCCTGGCGGATGTCACTGCTGTTCCTGATCTCCGGCGTGGCCACCGCCTTCATGCTGCGCGGCAGCGCCGCGGGATTCGTGCGCCGGCGCTCGCGCCAGCTGCTGCTGCCGCTGCTGTTCGGCATGCTGGTGATCGTGCCGCCGCAGGCTTACCTGCAGGTGGTCGAACAACTGCCCGGCGGCTATTCCGGCGGCGGGCTGGATTTCTATGGCAAATACCTGAGCGCCTACCAGGGCTTCTGCGGCAGCGACGGCAAGTGCCTGATCCTGCCGACCTGGAACCACCTGTGGTTCCTGCCCTACCTGTGGTGCTACACGCTGCTGGCCTGGCTGCTGTGGCTGCTGCCGGCACCGGCCCTGGCGGCGCTGCGCGACGGCACCGCCCGCCTGCTGCAGGGCTGGGGCGCGCTGCTGCTGCCGGTGCTGCTGCTGGCGGCGGCACGCCTGCTGCTGGCCGCGCGCTTCGAGCAGACCCACGCCCTGGTGGACGACTGGTACAACCACGCGCAGTACGCGAGCGTGTTCCTGATCGGCTTCCTGGTGGCCTTCAACGAAGGCTTCTGGCTGTCCCTGCAGCGCCTGCGCTGGCCGGCGCTGCTGCTGGCGGCGGCCAGTTATGCGCTGCTGGTCCATACCTGGTACTTCGCCGGCCATGACGAGACCCATCCGGTACCCGAAGCGTTGCGCCAATGGCTGCGCGCGGCCTGGGCGCTGGACCAGTGGTGCGCCATCGCCGCCCTGCTCGGCTTCGCCTACCGCTGGCGCGACGTCGACAGTCCGCTGCTGCGCTACCTGAGCCTGGCGGTGTTCCCGCTGTACATCCTCCACCAGACGGTGATCGTGGTGCTGGCGCATGCGCTCAAGCCCCTGCACATCCCCGCCACGGCCGAGGCGGTGCTGCTGGTGGTGGCGACCTTCGCGCTGTGCCTGGGCGCCTACGCGGTGATCCGGCGCGTCGATTGGCTGCGGCCGCTGTTCGGGCTCAGGCCCGTGGCACCTGCCCCGCCCGTGCCGGCGCTGGTCGATGGCCGCCGCTGAGTGCGGCATCGGCCACTATCCGCGCTGCGGATGGCGGCCGCCGCTAGGCCGCCTGGCAGTGCTCCACGATCAACTGGATCGCGCCGCCACCGCGGTAATCGTCACCGACCAGGCGGTAGGCCAGGTGCACGTGGCGGCCCGGGGCGACGCCGCTCCAGCCGCCGAAGTGGATGGCATTGAGGGTACCGGCCATGCCGGGCAGGCGCAGTTCCAGTTTCAGGTGGCGTTCCTTGAGCACGCGCCATTGCGCCACCTCGAAGTGCCCATCGAACAGCGGTTCCGGGAACCCCTGCCCCCATGGCCCGGCCAGCCGCAGCGCCTCGGCGTGGCGGAAATCCAGTTCGGCCACGGACAGTTCGCCGTCGCTGAGCAGCAGCTGCTGCAGCAGCGCCGGGTCCAGCGTCGCCAGCACCTGCTGTTCGAACGCGGCGCGGAACGCCTCCAGCCGTGCCAGCGGCAGGCTCAGGCCCGCGGCCATGGCATGGCCACCGAAACGGTCGATCAGCCCGGGGTGCCGCGCATCCACCGCGGCCAGGGCGTCGCGGATGTGGAAGCCCGGAATCGAGCGCGCCGACCCGCGCAGCGCCTGTGCCCCCGGTTCGGCCGGGGCGAAGGCGATCACCGGGCGATGCAGGCGGTCCTTCATCTTCGAGGCCACCAGCCCGACCACGCCGGGATGCCACTGTGCATCGAACAGGCAGGCCGCGACCGGATGCCCGCCATTGCCGTCCAGCAGTACCCGTGACACCGCCAGCTCGGCGTCGTCGGTCATCGTCTGCTGCACCGCCCGGCGCTCGGCGTTGATCTCTTCCAGCAACGCGGCGATTTCGCGCGCCTGCGCCGGGTCCTCGGTCAACAGCAGTTCGATGCCCAGGGCCATGTCCTCGAGCCGGCCGGCGGCGTTCAGGCGCGGGCCCAGGGCGAAGCCGATATCGCTGGCGGCCAACCGCCGTGGATCACGGCCGCTGGCCTCGATCAGCGCCCGCAGGCCGACGCAGCCCTGGCCGGCGCGCAGCCGGCGCAGGCCGGCCGCGACCAGGGCACGGTTGTTGTCGTCCAGCGCCACCAGATCGGCAACGGTACCCACCGCCACCAGGTCCAGCAGCGGGGTCAGGTCCGGACCCTTGCCATCGGCGAACGCGCCGGCCTCGCGCAGGTGCCGGCGCAACGCCATCAGCACGTAGAAGATCACCCCGACACCGGCCAGCGCCTTGCTCGGGAACGCGTCGCCGTCCAGGTTCGGATCGACGATGGCGTCGGCCGCCGGCAACTGCTCGCCGGGCAGGTGGTGGTCGGTCACCAGCACCTGCCAGCCCAGCGCCTTGGCCGCGGCCACGCCGGCGTGGCAGGCGATGCCATGGTCCACCGTCACCAGCAGGTCCGGCTGCAGCGCGGCCAGTTCGGCCACCAGCGACGGCGACAGGCCGTAGCCGTGCACCATGCGGTTGGGCACCGCATGCACCACGTCGCGCGCGCCGAGCAGGCGCAACCCGCGCACGCCGACCGCGCACGCGGTGGCGCCGTCGCAGTCGAAATCGCCGACGACCAGGATGCGCCGGCCGGAGGCGATCGCCGCGGCCAGCAGCTGCACCGCGGCATGCATGCCGCCGAGCAGGTCCGGTGCATGCAGCTGCGCCAGCTTCGGTTGCGCCTGCTCGGCGCTGCACACGCCGCGCGCGGCATAGATGCGACGCAGCAGCGGCAGGGTGGCCGCATCCCACTGCCCGGCCGGGCCTTCGGGCCGGCGGACGATCTTCAATGCATCACGCATCGTGCAGGGCCGCCAGCGGCTTCTTCCAGAAGCGCCAGCGCTGGCCACGGTGGATGCGGTAGCAGGTGCCGTCCTCGAAATCGAGCTGCAGTTCGCGCAGTTCGCCACGGCCGATGGCATCGAGCAGCGGCGCGATGGCATCGCGGGTGAGCTGCTCCAGCGACCGCAGCTGGCGCAGGTCCACCAGCGCATCGACCGTCTGGTCGCCGTCGATGCGCACGCCGGCCATGGCCGCCAGCCCCTGCAGCAGGGCGTCGCGGCTGCGGACCTGGGCATGCCCGGTCCGCACCGACTGCGGCAGGCGGCCGGCGCCCCAGAACCACAGCGAATTGACCGCGCGCCGGCCCTCGGCGACGCGTTGCTGGTTCCACGGATGCTGGTGCAGGACCACCTGGGCTTCGGTCAGCAGCGCCCGCCACTGGCGGCCGTTGTCGCCCTCGGGCAGGTGTTCGAACAGGTCGTCGCCGAGCGCGGCGTCGGGCGCGGTGAAGGCAGGCAGCGGCGTGTCGTCGGGCAGGCGCAGGTACCAGCGCGATGGCGAAGGCGCGTCGAGCTGGAAGCCGAACCCGGCGAACAGCGGTTGCAGCGCAGGCAGCAATGCGGCCGCATCGGCCGGCTCCAGGCGCAGGCTATCGGCCGAGGCCATCAACCGCGCGCCCTGCATGTCCGGCATCACGTTGGCCGGGTCGGCGCGCAGCCACAGGCTGCCGGCGGCATCGCCGGCGTCGACCTGGCGGGTCAACGCGGCAGCCGACCAGTCATCGGGCTGCACCTGGAAATGCCGGCGCAGCTGCGCCGACTCGCCGGCGGCGCCGGTACTGCGGTCGGCGCGGCCAAGCGCGCTGGCCACCGGTGCCGGCAGGGTACCGCCCGGGAAGCGGCTGCGGGCGGGAAGCAGCAAGGTGGCTTTGGCGTGGGTCATGGAAGGCTCTGCGGTCCTGTTGCCTGCAACAAACGCCCCGGCAGGATGCCGGGGTACGCGGCGCAGCCGGCCCGGATGGCATGGACGAGGGTACGGGCGAAACCATCGGCCGCCAAACATCGTCGGCTCCCGGGGTCGCGGCCCGATGGCGGGCGCCCTGGCCACCGCTCCCTGCCGGAGCGGCGGCGGTCATGCAGGTGCGTCAGCCGGCAGGCATGGCGCGGGGTACGACCCGCGCCGCCGGGCTCAATCGAGGTACTCGACGCTGACGATCTCGTACTCGCGCTGGCCGGCAGGCGCGGCGATGGCGACGGTGTCGCCCTCGTTCTTGCCGATCAGTGCGCGCGCCACCGGCGAGGAGATGGCGATCAGGCCCAGTTTGATGTCCGCTTCCAGGTCGCCGACGATCTGGTAGCGCTTCTCCTCGTCGCTCTCCACGTCGGCCAGCGTCACCGTCGCGCCGAACACCACGCGGCTGCCGGCATTGAGCTTGCTGATGTCGATGATCTCGGCATGCGACAGCTCGCCTTCCAACTGCTTGATGCGGCCTTCGATGAAGCCCTGCTCCTCGCGCGCGGCATGGTACTCGGCGTTCTCCTTGAGGTCGCCGTGCTCGCGCGCCTCGGCGATCGCCGCGATCACCTTCGGACGCTTTTCGGTCTTCAGGTGATCCAGCTCCTCGCGCAGCCGCTGCGCGCCCTTGAGGGTAATGGGGGCTCTCATGCGTTCAACTCCTTGTGCAGTTCCTGCAGCGACCAGACCGGGCCGGTGCCACGGAATTCCAGCGATTGCACCAGCGCCTTGGCGCCGGCCACCGTGGTCGAATAGGTGACGCGCTGCTGCAGCGCCTCACGGCGGATCGAGAACGAGTCGTTGATCGCGGCACGGCCTTCGGTCGTGTTGACGATGTAGACGATCTCGCCGTTCTTGATGCTGTCGACGATGTGCGGGCGGCCTTCGACCACCTTGTTGACCACCTCGCAGGCAATGCCCTGCTGCTGCAGCCAGGCCGCGGTGCCACGGGTGGCCACCACCGAATAGCCGCGCTCGACCAGGCCCTGCACCGCCGGCAGCACGCGCGGCTTGTCGGCATCGCGCACCGAGATGAAGGCCTTGCCCAGAGGCGGGGTCTTGATGCCGCCGGCCTCCTGCGCGCGCGCGAACGCGGCGCTGAAGCTGCGGCCCACGCCCATCACCTCGCCGGTGGAGCGCATCTCCGGCCCCAGAATCGGGTCCACGCCCTGGAACTTGGCGAACGGGAAGATCGCCTCCTTCACCGAGTAGTAGTCCGGAACCACTTCGCCGGTCGCGCCCTGCTCGGCCAGGCTCATGCCGGCCATGCAGCGGGCGGCGATCTTGGCCAGCGGCACGCCGGTGGCCTTGGACACGAAGGGCACGGTGCGCGAGGCGCGCGGGTTCACTTCCAGCAGGAAGATCACGTCGTTGCCGTCGGCATCGGGCTGGATCGCGAACTGGGTGTTCATCAGGCCGATCACGTTCAGTGCCTTGGCCAGCTCGCGCACCTGGCGGCGCAGCTCGTCCTGGGTGGCCGGCGACAGCGAGTACGGCGGCAGCGAGCAGGAAGAATCGCCCGAATGCACGCCGGCTTCCTCGATATGCTCCATCACGCCGCCGATCAGGACGTTGCCGTCCTTGTCGCAGATGATGTCCACGTCCGCTTCCACCGCCGCGTCGAGGAAGTGGTCCAGCAGCACCGGCGAGTCGTTGGAAACCTTGACCGCATCGCGCACGTAGCGCGCCAGGTCGGATTCGCCGTAGACGATCTCCATGGCGCGGCCACCGAGCACGTAGCTCGGGCGCACCACCAGCGGGTAGCCGATCTCGCGGGCCAGCACCAGCGCCTCGTCGGCGGTGCGCGCGGTACGGTTCGGCGGCTGCTTCAGGCCCAGTTCCTGCACCAGCTTCTGGAACCGCTCGCGGTCCTCGGCCAGGTCGATGGAATCCGGCGAGGTGCCGATCACCGGCACGCCGTTGGCTTCCAGCGCGCGCGCCAGCTTGAGCGGGGTCTGCCCGCCGTACTGCACGATCACGCCCTTGGGCTGCTCCAGCTCGACGATCTCCAGCACGTCTTCCAGCGTCAGCGGCTCGAAGTACAGGCGGTCGGAGGTGTCGTAGTCGGTGGAAACGGTCTCCGGGTTGCAGTTGACCATGATGGTTTCATAGCCGTCCTCGCGCAGGGCGAGCGCGGCATGCACGCAGCAGTAGTCGAACTCGATGCCCTGGCCGATGCGGTTCGGGCCGCCGCCGAGGATCATGATCTTGTCGCGGTCGCTCGGGTTGGCCTCGCACTCGTCCTCGTAGGTCGAATACAGGTAGGCGGTGCTGGTGGCGAACTCGGCGGCGCACGAATCCACCCGCTTGTACACCGGGCGCACCTTGTGCGCGCGGCGCAGGGCGCGGATCGCCGCTTCGTTGGTGCCGGTCAGCTGCGCCAGCCGCGCGTCGGAGAAGCCGGCGCGCTTGAGCGCGCGCAGGCGCTTGCCGTCCAGCGCGTCGATGCCCTCGGCGCGCACCTGCTTCTCGTCGGCGATGATGTCTTCGATCTGGTCCAGGAACCACGGGTCGATCCAGGACAGGCCGTAGACATCGTCAACGCCCATGCCGGCACGGAAGGCGTCGCCGACGTAGAACAGGCGCTCGGGCCCCGGCGCCTTCAGCTCGCGCTTGAGCGTGGCGATGTCGTCCTCGCTGCCCAGGTCCAGACCGGTCGGGTCCAGGCCGATCTTGCCGGTCTCCAGGCCGCGCAGCGCCTTCTGCAGCGATTCCTTGAAGGTGCGGCCCATCGCCATCACCTCGCCCACCGACTTCATCTGCGTGGTCAGGCGCGCGTCGGCGGCCGGGAACTTCTCGAAGGCGAAGCGCGGGATCTTGGTGACCACGTAGTCGATCGACGGCTCGAACGAGGCCGGGGTCAGGCCGCCGGTGATCTCGTTCTTCAGTTCGTCCAGGGTGTAGCCCACCGCCAGCTTGGCGGCGACCTTGGCGATCGGGAAGCCGGTGGCCTTGGAGGCCAGCGCCGAGGACCGCGACACGCGCGGGTTCATCTCGATCACCACCACCCGGCCGGTGGTCGGGCTGATGCCGAACTGCACGTTGGAACCGCCGGTGTCCACCCCGATCTTGCGCAGCACGGCGATCGAAGCGTCGCGCAGGCGCTGGTATTCCTTGTCGGTCAGGGTCTGCGCCGGGGCCACGGTGATCGAGTCACCGGTGTGCACGCCCATCGGGTCCAGGTTCTCGATCGAGCAGACGATGATGCAGTTGTCCGCGGTGTCGCGGACCACTTCCATCTCGAACTCCTTCCAGCCCAGCACCGACTCCTCGACCAGCACTTCGGTGGTCGGCGACAGTTCCAGGCCGCGGTTGACGATCTCGATCAGCTCTTCGCGGTTGTAGGCAATGCCGCCGCCGCTGCCGCCCAGGGTGAACGACGGGCGGATGATGGTCGGGTAGCCGACCCGGGTCTGGATCTCCAGCGCCTCTTCCAGCGTGTGGGCGACGGCGGCCTTCGGGCACTCCAGGCCGATCTCCTGCATCGCCACGCGGAACAGCTCGCGGTCCTCGGCCATGCGGATGGCCTCGCGCTTGGCGCCGATCAGCTCGACGTTGTACTTCTCCAGCACGCCGTGGTCGGCCAGGTCCAGCGCGCAGTTCAGCGCGGTCTGCCCGCCCATGGTCGGCAGCAGCGCGTCCGGGCGCTCCTTGTCGATGATCTTCTCGACGGTCTGCCAGTTGATCGGCTCGATGTAGACGGCGTCGGCCATTTCCGGATCGGTCATGATCGTGGCCGGGTTGGAGTTGACCAGCACCACGCGGTAACCCTCGTCGCGCAGCGCCTTGCACGCCTGCGCGCCGGAGTAGTCGAACTCGCAGGCCTGGCCGATGACGATCGGGCCGGCGCCGATGATCAGGATGGTTTTTAGATCGGTGCGCTTTGGCATTTCAGTACTCGCATGGGGGCTGCGGCGGGCCGCAGTGAGTGAAGACGTGCGCTGGATGGCCGCATCCGTCGCGGCCTTGCCGGAACGGGAGGCCGGTCCGGCGGCTGGATCAGTTGGCCTGGGCCATCATCGCGATGAAGCGATCGAACAGCGGTGCCACGTCGTGCGGGCCAGGCGAGGCTTCCGGATGGCCCTGGAAGGAGAACGCCGGCGCGTCGGTGCGCTCCACGCCCTGGATGGTCTGGTCGAACAGCGAGCGATGGGTGACACGCAGGCCGGGCGGCAGCGTGGCCTCGTCGATGGCGAAGCCGTGGTTCTGCGAAGTGATCATCACCCGGCCGCTGTCGATGTCCTGCACCGGATGGTTGGCACCGTGGTGGCCGTGGCCCATCTTCATGGTGTTGGCGCCCGAGGCCAGGCCCAGCAGCTGGTGGCCCAGGCAGATGCCGAAGGTCGGGATCTTCTTCTCGAGGAAGGTACTGATCGCGTCGATCGCGTAGTCGCACGGTTCCGGATCGCCCGGGCCGTTGGACAGGAACACACCATCGGGGTTCATCGCCAGCACCTCGGCGGCCGGGGTCTGTGCCGGCACCACGGTGAGGTCGCAGCCGCGCTCGGCAAGCATGCGCAGGATGTTGGTCTTGACCCCGAAATCGTAGGCGACGACCTTGAACTTCGGCTCGGCCTGGACGAACTGGCCCTGGTCCAGGTCCAGCTGGCCTTCGCGCCAGGCATAGGGCTTGTCGGTGCTGACCACCTTTGCCAGGTCCATGCCCTTCAGCCCGGGGAACTTGCGCGCCGCTTCCAGCGCCTTGTCCACGTCAAGGCCGGGGCCGGCCATCAGCGCGCCGTTCTGGGCGCCGCGCTCGCGCAGGATGCGGGTGAGCTTGCGGGTATCGATGCCGGCGATGGCGACCACGCCGCGCTGCTGCAGCCAGTCCGGGAGCGAAAGCTGGTTGCGCCAGCTGCTCGGACGGCGCGGCACGTCGCGCACGATCAGGCCCGCGGCCCAGACCTGCGACGCCTCGTTGTCCTGTTCGGTGGTGCCGGTGTTGCCGATGTGCGGGTACGTCAGGGTGATCATCTGCCGGGCGTAGGACGGATCGGTCAGCATTTCCTGGTAACCGGTCATGGCGGTGTTGAACACCACCTCACCCACGGACAGGCCGGGCGCGCCTACGGATTCGCCCTCGAATACGGTGCCGTCTTCGAGCACGAGGATTGCGGCTTGGGTCACGGGAATCTCACTTTGGCTACCGAGGGGGCTCCGAAGCCACGCCTGCGCTCACGGCAAAAACCGGTTGCAAAAAAGCGCGGACGGCGGTGTTAAACCGGTCCGGCTGACGTGATTCGGCGAGCGGGAATTGTAAAGGCATGGGGGCCATCGGCGCCAGCGCCGTGTACGCCGCCGCGTCGTCCTCCAGCGCCCCGCCCCGGCGCCTGTTCAGTTTGCGCCGGGCGCCACCAGGTCGCGCACCGAATAGCGCCCGGCGGCGCGCCCGTGCAGCTGCCGCGCCACGTGCAGGGCGCCGCGCGCGAAAATGTCGCGGTTGGTGGCGCGATGCACCAGCTCCACCCGCTCGCCCAGCCCGGTGAACTGGACCAGGTGCTCGCCGATGATGTCGCCGGCGCGCAGGCTGGCGTAACGCGGCTCGGCGCCACCGTGCAGTGCCGACTCCCCGAGCGTCAGCGCGGTCCCGGACGGCGCGTCCTTCTTGTGCACGTGGTGCGACTCGACGATGTCGCAGTCCCAGCCCGGCAGGCTCGCCGCGGCCCGTTCCACCAGCTCGGCCAGCACCGCGACGCCCAGGCTGAAATTGGTCGCCCAGGTCAGCGGGATGCGCTGCGCCGCGGCCGCCAGCGCCGCCTGCTGCGCCGCATCGATGCCGGTGGTACCGGAAACGAACGCCGTGCCACGGTCCACGCACAGCGCCAGCACCGGATGGAACCCGGCCGGAAGGCTGAAATCGATGGCCACGTCGAATTCGGGCGCGCCCGGCATTTCACTGGCGGCAAAATGCGGCACGCCATCGATCACGCGCTGTGCCGGCGCCTTGCGCAGCACCGCGGCGACCACCTGCAGCGAAGGGTCGTCTGCGGCCAGCCGCAGCAGGGCCTGGCCCATGCGCCCGGAAGCGCCGTGTATGAGCAATCGCAGCGGAGTCTGGTTCATGCCCGCAGGCTAGCGGCAGCATGCCTGCCCGGGCAAGCGCCGGCGCTGCTACGCTGAACATCCCTTCATGCAATGGATGGCCATCGCCCGATGCCCAGCGGCGCGGCGGGACCACGCGGTGCCAGCGTGGGCACAACGTGTGGCGGCCTGCCGATGCCGCGGTGCCGCGCCTGAACAGGTACCGCTCCTGCGCTGCGCAGGGCGCCGCATGGCGCCGGCCGATCCGCCCGGCCCCGGCGCGGGGACATCGGCCTGGTCGTCATGTCCGGCACGCAACGCCGGCAGGTCCGGCCATTCATGCTCCCCCGCACACACACGCTGCTGCCGGGCATGTGCGACCGCGCCGGGTCGGCTTCGCCCTGCACACGGTCGCCGGCGCTGAGCGGCAGTCACCGCATACCGCACCCGGGCAACCGCACCCGCCCGTCGTGGCCCTGCCCCGCGGGCAGTGCCCTGTATCGCGTCCTTTCCCTTGCCGGAGGTTGCCGTGTCCCGCTCCATCCTGATCCTGCTGGGCCATCCCGACCGCGACAGCCTGTGCGGCGCCCTCGCCCACAACTACGCCACCGCCGCCGGAGCTGCCGGCCACCGGGTGCGCCTGATCGCGCTGGGCGAGCTGGCCTTCGATCCGGTGCTGCACCATGGCTACCACCAGGTCCAGCCGCTGGAACCGGACCTGGAGGATGCGGCCGAAGCGATCCGCGCCTGTGACCACCTGGTGCTGGTCTACCCCACCTGGTGGGGCGGGATGCCGGCGTTGCTGAAGGGATTCTTCGATCGCGTGCTGCTGCCGGGCTTCGCCTTCCGCCACCAGCGCGATTCGCTCTGGTGGGATCGCCTGCTGGCCGGTCGCAGCGCACGGGTGATCACCACCTTGGACACACCGCCGTGGTACTACCGCTGGATCTACCGCGACCCGGGCATCGCCCAGGTCCGCGCCACCATCCTGGAATTCTGCGGCATCCGCCCGGTACGGGTCAGCCGGCTGGGCGTGGTGCGCAACAGCACCCCGGCACAACGCGAACGGTGGCTGGCGCTGGCGTCGGAACTCGGGTCACGCGCAGGCTGAGCGGTGCAAGCGCAGGCTCCAGGGGCGGCCCGTCCGCCACTGCCTGGGTCGTGCCCGGCCGGCCCCATCGCCACCGGCGCGCGCTTCAGTGTTGCCGCGGGGGATTCGGCCCGCAGCCGCCGCAGCCACCACAACCGTCATCGCCGCCGCCAGCCGGCGGCGCCAGCCGGCGCCCCAGCGCCTGCAGCCGCGGCGAGCGCTGCGGCTTCACCAGCCACAGCACCAATGCCCCGCGCAGCCGGCGCACGGTACCGGGGAACTGCTTCTTCAGCACCACCCACGCGCTGGCCAGCACGGCCAGGGCGATGATGGCGTACTGCAGCAGCAGGCCCCGGTCCATCAGCCCGCCCCCAGCGCCACGGCGACCTGGTAGGTGACCAGCGAGGCCAGCCACGCCGCCGCGAACAGGTAGCCGGCGGCGAACGCCATCTGCTTCCACGAGTTGGTCTCACGCTTGATCGTGGCCAGCGTGGAGATGCACATCGGCGCGTAGATGTACCAGACCAGCAGCGACAGCGCGGTGGCCAGCGACCAGCCATCGCTGATCAGCGGGGTCAGCGCCTGCGCCGCGGCATCGTCGTCGGCCGCCGAAAGCGCGTACACCGTGGCCAGCGAGGCCACCGCCACTTCGCGCGCCGCAAGCCCGGGAATCAACGCGATGCAGATCTGCCAGTTGAAGCCCAGCGGCGCGAAGAACACCGCCATCGCGTGGCCGATGCGCCCGGCGAAGCTGTAGTCGATGGCCGGCAGGGTGGCGTCGGCCGGCGCCGCCGGGAACGACAACAAGAACCACAGCAGGATGGTCAGCGCCAGGATGATGCCGCCGACCCGCTTGAGGAAGATCATGCCGCGCTCGTACAGCCCGACCGCCAGGTCGCGCAGGTGCGGCAGGCGGTAGGACGGCAGTTCCAGCAGCAGCGGGTGCTCGGCCTTGTCGCGGCGGAACTTCTTCATCGTCCACGACATCGCCAGCGCGCTGAAGATGCCGGCGGCATACAGGCCGAACAGCACCAGCCCCTGCTGGTTGAACACGCCCCACACGGTCTTCTGCGGGATGAAGGCACCAATCAGCAGCGCATACACCGGCAACCGCGCCGAACAGGTCATCAGCGGCGCGACCAGGATCGTCGCCAGCCGGTCGCGGGGGTCCTGGATGCTGCGCGTGGACATGATGCCCGGCACCGCGCAGGCGAAGCTGGACAGCAGCGGGATGAACGAGCGCCCGGACAGGCCGGCCGCCGCCATCATCCGGTCCAGCAGGAACGCCGCGCGCGGCAGGTAGCCGGACTCCTCGAGCGCGAGGATGAAGAAGAACAGGATCAGGATCTGCGGCAGGAACACCAGCACGCCGCCGACGCCGGCGATGATGCCGTCCACCAGCAGGCTGCTCAGCGGCCCTTCCGGCAGGGTCGAACCGACCAGGGCACCGAGCCAGGCGAAGCCGGCCTCGATGCCGTCCATCAACGGCGTGGCCCAGGCATAGACCGCCTGGAAGATCAGGAACATCACCACCGCTAGGGTCAGCAGCCCGACCACCGGGTGCAGCAGCCAGCGGTCCAGCGCGTCGTCGATCTTCGCCGTGCGCGTGGGCATGCTCACCGCGGCGGCGAGGATGTCGCGCACCTGGGCGTGGTGGTCGGCGGCAGGCGCCACCTGCGGCGGCGCCACCGACGCCACCTGCGGCATCATCGCGTCGATCCGCGCGACCAGTTCGCAGGCGCCGTTGCGACGCACCGCGATGGTTTCAACCACCGGCACGCCCAGCGCCCGTTCCAGCGCCGCCACGTCGATGGCGATACCGCGCCGGCGCGCCGCGTCGACCATGTTCAGCGCCACGATCATCGGCTTGCCCAGCTCGCGCACTTCCAGCGCGAAGCGCAGGTGCAGGCGCAGGTTGGTGGCATCGACCACGCACACCAGCGCATCGGGCGCCGGCTCGCCCGGATAGAAGCCGCGGCACAGGTCGCGGGTGATGGCCTCGTCCAGGCTCGCCGGTTGCAGGCTGTAGGCACCGGGCAGGTCCAGCACCGCGTATTCGCGCCCGGACGGGGCGCGCATGCGCCCTTCCTTGCGCTCGACGGTGACGCCGGCGTAGTTGGCCACCTTCTGCCGGCTGCCGGTGAGCTGGTTGAACAACGCGGTCTTGCCGCTGTTCGGGTTGCCCACCAGCGCCAGCCGCGACACGGTCGTCGCTGCGTTCATGCCGCTTCCTCCTGCCTGATGCGGATGCGGGCGGCCTCGCTGCGCCGCAGCGCGAAGCGGGTGAAGCCGATCTGCACCAGCAGCGGCTCACCACCCACCGGCCCGCGCGCGACCACCCGCACGTCCTCGCCATCGACGAATCCCAGCTCCCTCAATCGCCGCGCAATCGCATCGTTGGGATGCAGGTCCTGCACCGCCTCCACCTGCGCGGGTGCATGCAGCGGCAAATCTGACAACGTCACTGAATGGCGCCTTTGAGTAGGTTGATAAGAATGGTTATCAATTGTAGCACCGTCGCGCGGCGTCTTGCTGCCCCGGGCGCTCGGCTATGATCCGTGCACCCAAGACATGCATGGAATCCGATGAGCGAGGCTCTGCTCGTTCGCCACGACAAGGCCGTGGCAACGCTCTACCTGAACCGTCCGGAGCTGCACAACGCGTTCGACGCCGGCTTGATTTCCACCCTGACCGCGGCGCTGGAAGCGGCCGCCGCCGACCCGGCGGTACGCGCGGTGGTCCTGGCCGGGCATGGCCCCTCGTTCTCGGCCGGCGCCGACCTGCAGTGGATGCGCGCCATGGCCGGCGCCTCGCAGGAGGAGAACCGCCAGGACGCGCTGGCGCTGGCGCGGCTGATGCGCACCCTGGACGAACTGCCCAAGCCGACCATCGCCCGCGTCCACGGTGCCAGCTTCGGCGGGGGCGTCGGGCTGGTGGCCTGCTGCGATATCGCCATCGCCGCCGAGGGCGCCCGCTTCGGCCTGACCGAAAGCCGCCTGGGCCTGCTGCCGGCGGTGATCTCGCCATATGTCCTCGCCGCCATCGGCCCACGCCAGGCGCGGCGCTGGTTCGCCACCGGCGAACACTTCGACGCCGCCGACGCATTGCGCATGGGGCTGGTGCACCAGGTGGTCGCCGCCGACGCACTCGACGCCGCCGTACAGCGGCAGCTGGAGCTGATCGGCAAGGCCGGCCCGGTCGCCGCGGCGTCGGCCAAGGTGCTGGTGCGCGAGGTGCACGCCGGCACGGCCGACCGCGATGCGCTCGACCGTGCCAATGCCGGGCTGATCGCCGTGCTGCGGGCTTCGGACGAGGGCCGCGAGGGCCTGTCGGCGTTCCTCGAGAAGCGTCCGCCGCGCTGGGCCGCGGGGGATCGGCGATGAGCGATTTCGTCCGCATCGTCGAGGTCGGCCCGCGCGATGGCCTGCAGAACGAGAAACAGCAGGTCGCCACCGCCGACAAGATCGCGCTGATCGACCGCCTCTCGGCCACCGGCCTGCGCACCATCGAGGCCACCAGCTTCGTCAGCCCCAAGTGGGTGCCGCAACTGGCCGACGCCGCCGAGGTCATGGCCGGCATCGCCCGCCGCCCCGGCATCGCCTATCCGGTGCTGGTGCCGAACGAACAGGGCTACGTGCGCGCGCTGGCGGCCGGGGCCAGCGAAGTGGCGGTATTCACCGCTGCCTCCGAGCAGTTCAACCGCACCAACACCAATGCCGGCATCGACGAATCGCTGCAGCGCTTCGCACCGGTACTGGAACGGGCCAGGGCCGACGGCATCGCGGTGCGCGGTTACGTATCCACCGTGCTGGGCTGCCCTTACCAGGGCGAGGTGCCGCTGGCCGACGTGGTGCGCGTGGCGCGCGCGCTGCACGCGATGGGCTGCCACGAGATCTCGCTGGGCGACACCATCGGCGTCGGCACCCCGCGGAAGGCGCGCGCGATGCTGCGCGCGGTGGCCGCCGAAGTGCCGATGGCGGCGCTGGCGGTGCACTTCCACGACACCTACGGGCAGGCACTGGCCAACATCGCCGCCTGCCTGGAGGACGGCGTGCGCGTGGTCGATTCGGCGGTGGCCGGCACCGGTGGCTGCCCCTACGCGCGCGGCGCCAGCGGCAACGTCGCCAGCGAGGACGTGGTCTACATGCTGCACGGCATGGGCATGGACACCGGCATCGACCTGCCTGCACTGGCCGACACCGGGCGCTGGCTGGCCGGCGTGCTCGGCCGCGGCAACGGCAGCAGGGCCGGCCAGGCCATGACGCCCCCCTGATGAACCCAACGAAAGGACGCTCCCGCATGCTCCGCACCACCCTGCTCATCGCCACCCTGCTGCCGGCAGGCAGCGCCATGGCCGCCTCGGCCGTAGCCTTCTCCGATACCGGCGCCTATGGCTTCGGCTACAACCAGCCGTCGGCAAGCGTTGCCCTGCAGACCGCCATCGGCCACTGCGCGCGGCGCTCGGGCAACTGCACCGAAGTGGCCAGCACGTCGGCCGACAGCGGATACTCGGCCATCGCCAGCGGCAGCGCCGCGTTCGGCCATGCGCTGGGTGAGCGCGATGAGCGCGCCGCGATTGACAAGGCCCTGGCCATGTGCCGGCGCGCGGCGGACGACTGCCAGCTTGAGTTCCTGTGGCGGGAACGGCCGGTACCCGCCACCCTCCGCCTGCCTGCGCACCCGCCGATGGCCGTCCCCGCGCCCCGCCCGTACTGAGCGGCCGCCGTCCTGCTGTAGGGACGGCGGCATCGGCTAGAATCAACGACCAACCCATTGCAGGTAGCGTCCCGATGCAGCTGTCCTCCGTCCGCGCCGTCGTCACCGGCGGTGTCTCCGGCCTCGGCTTGGCCGTGGCCCGGCACCTGGTCGCCAACGGCGGCAAGGTCGCCCTGTTCGACCTCAACGAGGAAAAAGGCACCGCCGCGGTCGCCGAGCTGGGCACGGACAATGCCCGCTACTTCACCACCAACGTCACCGACGAGGCCGGCGTGGCCGCCAACCTGGCCGCCGCGCGCGAGTTCCTGGGCGGGCTGAACGTGGTGATGAACTGCGCCGGCATCCTCGGCGCCGGCCGCGTGCTCGGCCGCGAGGCACCGATGCCGCTGTCCAACTTCCAGGCCACGGTGATGGTCAACCTGGTCGGCAGCTTCAACGTGGCCAAGGCCGCCGCCGACCTGATGCAGCACAACGAGGCCGGCGTCGACGGCGAGCGCGGCGTGATCATCAACACCGCCTCGGTCGCCGCCTACGAGGGCCAGATCGGCCAGGCCGCCTATTCCGCCTCCAAGGGCGGCGTGGTCGGCATGACCCTGCCGATGGCGCGCGAGCTGTCGCGTTTCGGCATCCGCGTGATGACGATCGCCCCGGGCGTGTTCTGGACGCCGATGGTCGACGGCATGCCGGCCAACGTGCAGGAGTCGCTGGCCGCCTCGATCCCGTTCCCCTCGCGCCTGGGCCAGCCGGACGATTTCGCCGCGCTCGTCGGCCACATCATCGGCAACACCTACCTCAACGGCGAGACCATCCGCCTGGATGGCGCCGTGCGCCTGGCGCCCAAGTGATCCATCCCGCGGGCGCCCACAAGGCGCCCGCTTCGATTCCACCCTTACCCCAACCGACTTTCCAAGCATGAAAGCCAGCGATATCAAGAAAGGCAACGTCGTCGAATACAACAACGGCGTCTACCAGATCCGCGACATCGAGCGCAGCTCGCCGCAGGGCCGCGGCGGCAACGTCCGCTTCCGTTTCATCATGTACAGCGTGCCGGGCGGCAACAAGCTCGACGCCAGCTTCGACGCCGACGACAACCTGAGCGAGGTCGAGCTGCTGCGCCGCCAGTCCACCTACTCGTACATGGACGGCGATGCGTTCGTGTTCCTGGACGACGAGGACTACACCCCGTACACGCTGGACGCGGACGTGATCGGCGACGACGCCGGCTACATCACCGAGGGCCTGACCGGCATCTACGTGCAGGTGATCGACGAGCAGCCGGTGGCGATCCAGCTGCCGCAGCACGTGACCCTGGAAGTAGTCGAGACCCCGCCGGAACTCAAGGGCGGCACCGCCACCAAGCGCCCGAAGCCGGCCAAGCTCAACACCGGCATCGAGATCATGGTCCCGGAGTACATCGCCAACGGCGAGCGCATCCTGGTCAACACCACCACCGGCGAGTTCGGCGGCCGCGCCGACTGATCCACGGCTGGACACGGCATGCGACGGCGCCCGCGGGCGCCGTCGTCGTTCATGGTCATCGGCGGCGGTACGCGACCCGGCGCTGTCAGCAGGTCCCGCCGATGCCTGCGCCGGAAGCCGCGGCACGCCACTGGCGGCCGCGCCCCCCGCTGCAGATCACTCCTCGGGCAGCCCCTGGACGCCGAAATCGATCACCACCGCATCCGGCCCGCGCTGCAGGTAGCTGATCGAAAGGTGCGCGCCGAAGCGCTGGCCGAGCTGGTCCAGCAGCGGGATCGGGTCGTGGTCGTTGATGAAACGCATGGTCTCGCCGTTGCGCAGCGCACCCAGCGCACCGAAGATCGCCGAGTGGCGGAACCGCCGCGCCACGCCGCGCGCATCGAAGACGTGCACGTGCGGGGCCGGATCGAGGGAAACAGGCATTGCGGGAACTCCATCGTGGGAAACCCGGCCCATGCTAGGCCGCGCCACCGCCGTCGCCCTGACCGGGGTCAAGAACGGCGCCGATGCCGCGGCTCAGTCCGGCGCGGCCGCCAACGCGCGCATGCGTTCGGCCAGCCAGCGCACCCGCTGCCGGGTCTGCTCCAGTTCCTGGCGTTGTGCGGGTGGCAGAGCCCGTTCGGCACTTTCATGCAGCGCCTGCCAGCGCGCCTGCCCGTCTTCGCCAAGCCGCGCGAGTGCCTGCTCCAGCACGCCAAGGTCATCGGGTTGGGCGATGCCGTAGCCCCCGGCCGGCAGCAGTGCCGCCGGCGCATCGAGCAGGCCGCTGAACTGCTGCCAGTCGGCCACCCGCGCCTGCAGTTCGGGCGTGGCGCCATCCAGGTGCCGCTTGAGCCGGGCGAGCGCGCGCAGTTCGGCACGGCGCAGCGCCGCGGTCTCCAGCACCCACCAGGCCGCGGTGGCCTGCAGCGGCAGGTCCGGCGCGGGCTCGCCGCGTTGTCGTGGGGGACTCTCCAGCCAGCGTTCGAGCGGCAGCGGCGGCACCCTGCCCGCCTGCTGCAGGCCATGCAGCAGTTGCGCGTAGTCCTGCCGGGCCGAGGCGAAGTACAGGCCCTGGCCGGCATCCGGCGACGGCGCCTGGCGTGCGGCCAGGCCGGCGTCCTGCAGGCGCCGCAGCACGCCGCGCGGAGTGATGGCCTGCAGCCGCCGTCGCGACGGGGTCAACGCCAAGTCGAGCAGGCGCCCGCTCTCCACCGCGCAGTTGTTGCCGATGAAGCGATAGCGCCCGTCGTAGCTCCAGTGCGCGCGGGTGGCCAGTTGCAGCAGCGCGTCGATCTGCACCGGCGACAGCGACAGCGGCCAGGCCTGCAGGTCGCGCAGCTCGATCCGGGTGTACTCGTCGATCACCTGGTCCAGCGGCAGCACGAACAGCCGCGCCGGGTAGGCCCCGGTCAGTCCACGCCAGTTGGAGATCTGCACGTCGTTGACGAAGGCACGGAAGGACAGCACCCGGTGGTAGGCCAGGTCCATCCGGCAACGCGGGCCCGGTTCGCGGCCCGGCGCGCAGACCACCAGCCGCAGCATGGAATGACCGAAACGGCTCATCGCCGCGTCGCCAGCACCGGCCAGCAGGTAATCCACCGCGTAGACGCGCGCCGGATCCAGCGCTTCCAGCTCCAGCTGCGCCGGCGCGGCGCCGGCCACCAGCAGCGGCAGCCCAGTGCCGCAGGCCGTCGCGGCCCCCGGCGCCGGCCCCAGCTGCTGCCGGTACCACGCCGCCAGCGCCGGCCGCCGGCAGTGGTACTGCGGGTCGAGCAGGTACCACTCCAGGTTGACCGCGAATGCCTCGGCCGGACTGTGCCGCTCGTAGCCGTCCGGGCTGCGCAGCGTGTACGGGTTGGCACCGCGCCGATCCCATCCGGCAAGCCGACGGAACGCCGGTTGCCGCGACCAGCCGCCGCCTTCGCCCCGGTCGAAGGCGTGGGCGATCTCATGCAACACGGTGGCCCGGGCCAGGTCGTGCGCGGCGGCCGTGGCCGGCACCTCCAGCAGTTCCGGCGACAGCCGCAGCTGGCCACGCCGGTGGCGGCCGGCAATGTCGGCCGGCAGGCGCGGATCGAAGCGCAGCGTCAGCCGCCGCGGGTCGGCCTGCCAGTGTCCGGGCAGGCGTTCGCGGGCCCGGGCAAGCAGGTCGCGCGCGCGCTGCTGCGCCGGCGGGTCCAACCCGGCCGGGTCCAGTACCAGTTCCAGTGCCCGGCCGCTGCCGCTGGCCAGCAGCAGCGCGGCGGCCAGGCCCGTGGCCAGGCGCATCAGCGGGCGAGGATGGCCCGCGCCAGTTGCATGTCGCTGGCCTGGGCAGCCCCGGCATCGCGCTGGCGCAGGTGCAGCAGCGCGGCCTGCAGGCGTGCGCCGCGCAGGCGGCCATCGCTGGCGACGAAGCCGGCGGCTTCCTCGCGCGCGGCCTGGATCACCTTGTCATCGCCCGAGGAACTGCTCGACCCCTTGGACGAGGCGCCCGCGGAGGTGCCGGCGGTGCTGCCGGCAAAACTGGAGGCCAGCAGCGGCGCGGAGGCGAGGAGCAGGACGCAGGACAGGAACGGACGGATCATCGGCGGAGGCAACACTGGGGGACAGGAGGCGAGCGTAACCGGCCGCCGGCTACAGGTCGAACACCTTGCCCGGATTCATCAAACCCAATGGGTCGAATGCCTGTTTCACCCCGCGCATCAACGCGATTTCCGCCGCATCGCGGGTGCTGGACAGGTAGGGCTTCTTGACCAGGCCGATGCCATGTTCGGCCGAGATGCTGCCATGGAAACGGTGCAGCACCTGCGCCAGCAGCTTGGTCACGTGCTCGCACTGGCCCAGGAATTCGGCATCGCTGGTGTCCTCTGGCTTGAGCACGTTGATGTGCAGGTTGCCGTCGCCGATATGGCCGAACCAGACCACGTCGAAATGCGGGTACGCGCCACCGATCAATGCCTGCGCCTCGGCCAGGAAGGCCGGCATCGCCGAGATGCGCACCGACACGTCGTTCTTGTACGGCCGGTAGCGCGCCAGCGCCTCGGTGATGCCCTCGCGCAGGCGCCACAACTGCTGTGCCTGGGCCTCACTGGCGCTGATGACCCCGTCCAGCACCCAGCCCTGTTCCATGCAGTGCTCGAATGCGGCCAGCGCCGCGGCCTCGCCCGCCTCGTCGGCTGCGGCGTACTCGGTCACCACGTAGTACGGGTAGGTCTCGGCGAACGGATACTGCGCGCCATGCGCGCTGACGTGGTGCACCGCGCGATCGGTGAAGAATTCGAACGCCTCCAGCTGCATGCGCTCGCGGAACGCCGAGAACACCTGCATCAGCACCTCGAACGAAGGCAGCGCCAGCAGCATCACGTTGGTCGCCGGCGGCGGATCGACCAGCTTCAGCGTCGCCTCGACCACGATGCCGAGCGTGCCCTCCGAGCCGATCATCAGCTGGCGGAAGTCATAGCCGCTGGAATTCTTGATCAGGCCCTTGTTGAACTCGAGCAGCTCGCCGTTGCCGGCCACGACCTTGAGGCCGGCCACCCACTCGCGGGTATTGCCGTAGCGGATCACGCGGATGCCGCCGGCGTTGGTGGCAATGTTGCCGCCGATCGAGCAGGACCCGCGCGCGGCGAAGTCCACCGGGTACTGCAGGCCGTGCTCGCGGGCGGCGTTGTGCACGGCCTCCAGCGGCATGCCGGCCTGCACGGTGAGGGTGCGGTCCACCGCGTTGAAATCCAGCGCCTTGTTCAGGCGTTCCAGGCTCAGCACCAGTTCGCCATTGGCCGCCACCGCGCCGCCGGACAGGCCGGTACGCCCTCCCGAGGGCACCACCGCCACGGTGTTCTGGTTGGCCCAGCGCACCACCGCCTGCACCTCCTCGACGCTGCCAGGCAGCGCGATGGCCAGCGGTGCCGGCGCCCAGCGCCGGGTCCAGTCGCGCCCGTAGTGTTCCAGGTCGGCCGGGTCGGTCTTCAGGCGCAGCCCCGGGCAGGCGTGCAGCAGGGTGTCCAGGCGCGGGTCGGTCATGGCGTTGCTTCGAAGGCGTGAAAGCCGGCAAGCGTGCCAGCCCGGCAGCGGCCCGTCCAGTCACCGCGACAGGGCCCGCGATGGCGGCAGTAAATTCAGATGAAACCTTTTGTGTTCAAGGCGTTGCCACATGGCGCAGCGCACCAAAATCCGGTGCGATTCTGGCATAGTGAACAGTCCATCCCCCTCCAACCGCCGTGGCCGCCATGTCGCCCAAGAAGACCTCGTTCCCGAAGCAGGACATCCGCGTTTTGTTGCTGGAGGGGGTCAGCCAGACCGCCGTGGATACCTTCAAGGCGGCCGGCTATTCGCAGATCGAGTACCACACCAAGTCGCTGCCCGAAGATGAGCTGAAGGCGCGCATCGCCGAGGCCCACATCATCGGCATCCGCTCGCGCACGCAGCTGGACGCCGACGTCCTGGCGCATGCCAAGCGCCTGATCGCGGTGGGGTGCTTCTGCATCGGCACCAACCAGGTGGACCTGGAGGCGGCCGAACTGGCCGGCATCCCGGTGTTCAACGCCCCGTATTCCAACACCCGCTCGGTGGCCGAACTGGTGATCGCCGAGGCGATCATGCTCACCCGCGGGGTGCCGCAGAAGAACGCCGAATGCCACCGCGGCGGCTGGTCAAAGTCGGCCGACGGCAGCCACGAGGTGCGCGGCAAGACCCTGGGCATCATCGGCTATGGCCACATCGGCACCCAGGTCGGCGTGCTGGCCGAGGCGCTGGGCATGCAGGTGATCTTCCACGACATCGAGACCAAGCTGTCGCTGGGCAACGCGCAGCCGGCCGCCAGCCTGGACGACCTGCTCGCTCGCGCCGACATCGTCACCCTGCACGTGCCTGAAACCGCGGCCACGCAGTGGATGATCGGTGCGCCGCAACTGGCGAAGATGAAGCGCGGCGCGCACCTGATCAACGCCGCGCGCGGCACCGTGGTGGTGATCGACGCGCTCGACGCGGCGTTGCGCTCGGGACACATCGGCGGCGCCGCGGTGGACGTGTTCCCGGTCGAGCCGAAGGGCAACGGCGACCGTTTCGAATCGCCGCTGGCCGCCCACGACAACGTGATCCTGACCCCGCACGTGGGCGGCAGCACGCTGGAGGCGCAGGACAACATCGGCGTCGAGGTGGCGGCCAAGCTGGTGCGCTACAGCGACAACGGCAGCACCCTGTCGGCGGTCAACTTCCCCGAAGTGACCCTGCCCGAGCACGAGCGCAGCCTGCGCCTGCTGCACATCCACCGCAACGTACCGGGCGTGCTGTCGCGGCTCAACGAAGTGTTCTCGCGCCACAACCTCAACATCGACGGCCAGTTCCTGCGCACCAACCCCAAGCTGGGCTACGTGGTGGTGGACATCACCGCCACCGTGGAACAGGCCAACGCGATCCGCGACGAACTGGCCGCGATCGACGGCACGCTGCGCACCCGCATCCTGTACTGAGCCCGGCGCCGACGGGCGCCATCCCGCCGCGGGCCGGTCAAGCGCCGCCGAGGCAGCGGCGCCCGGCCTCAGCGCGCGTGCGCCAGCCAGCGCAGCGCCATGCGCCGCAGCGAGGCGTCGGCCTGCGCATCGGCGGCGATGGCATCGATCTCGCGCCATGCCAGGTCCAGCGACTCCTCGCTGACCAGGAAGCGCTCGTCCGCACCGGCACGCACCACGTAGCGCACGTCGTAGTGCCAGTGGCCGGGCACGTCGCCACGCTCGGGAATCCAGTGCCGGTCGAGATCGAACGGCGCCTGCGCCTGCAGCGACAACCCGGACAGGCCCGATTCTTCCTGCGCCTCGCGCAGCGCCACCGCCGCCAGGTCGCGCTCGCCGTCGGCATGCCCGCCCAACTGCAGCCAGCGCCCCAGCTTGCGGTGATGGGTCAGCAGCGCGCGCCGGCCATCGGCACTGACCAGCCAGGCGCTACCCGTGAAGTGCCCGTCCAAGCGTGAGCGCTGGAACGGATCCGCGCCCTGCCCGTCCAGCAGGCCCAGGAATCCCGCGGCTACCTCCGCATGCTCGGGCACCCGTCGCGCATAGTCCTGCAACGCATCGCGCAGGCTCCCATCGTGTTCGTACATGACTGCAGGCACATCCCATCGGTCCGACCAGGCGGCCATTATCACCGCCCATGCTGCACCTGCGCTTGTCGGTTTGGCCGGGCTTTGGCAAGGTAGGCCGTTGCCAGCGGTTCAGCTTGCCACACCCATGCGCATCCCCGGTGGATGCGCGGAAACACCATCAGGTCTGGAAAAACAGCGAATGCTCAAAACACTGTTGAGGGTCAAACCGGTCGAGCCGGCCGCACACGTGGACGCCGGCGAGCCGGTCGAAGGCAGCCTGCAGGGCGAAGCCACGCTCAAGCGCACCCTCACAGCCAGGCACCTGATCCTGTTGGGCATGGGCGCGGTGATCGGCGCCGGCATCTTCGTCATCACCGGGCAGGCGGCGGCCCACCACGCCGGCCCCGCGATCATGCTGTCGTTCGTGCTCGCCGGCCTGGCCTGCGCCTTCGCCGGCCTGTGCTACGCGGAGTTCGCGGCGATGATGCCGGTCTCCGGCAGCGCCTATTCCTACTCGTACGCCACCCTCGGCGAAGGCATGGCCTGGTTCATCGGCTGGTGCCTGGTACTGGAGTACCTGTTCGCGTCCTCGTCGGTGGCGGTGGGCTGGTCGGCCTATCTGCTCAGTTTCCTCACCAGTACCCTGCACCTGCCCTTCCCCGAGGCGCTGACCGCCGCGCCGATCGCGTGGGAGAACGGCCAGTTCGTCGCCTCCGGCAAACTGCTCAACCTGCCGGCCGTGCTGATCATCGCGGTGATCTCGGGGCTGCTGTACGTCGGCGTGACCCAGTCCACCTTCGTCAATGCGGTGATCGTCGCGATCAAGGTGGCGGTGATCTGCCTGTTCGTCGGCTTCGGCGCGATGTATGTCAATCCCGAGAACTGGACGCCCTTCATCCCGGACAACACCACCGGCGTGTTCGGCGAGTTCGGCTGGAGCGGGGTGTTCCGCGCCGCGTCCATCGTTTTCTTCGCCTACATCGGTTTCGATGCGGTCTCCACCGCCGCCGGCGAGACCAAGAACCCGCAGCGGAACATGCCGATCGGCCTGCTCGGCTCGCTGGCGGTGTGCACGATCATCTACATCGTGGTCTGCGCGGTGATGACCGGCCTCATGCACTACACCAAGCTGGGCACCGACAAGCCGGTGGCCACCGCGCTGGAGGCCTATGCCAACCTGGCGTGGCTCAAGACCTGGGTCGAGATCGGCGCCATCGCCGGCCTGTCCTCGGTGGTGCTGGTGATGATGATGGGCCAGACCCGCATCGCCTACACCATTTCCCGCGATGGCCTGCTGCCGGAGATATTCGGCCGGGTGCATCCGAAGTTCCGCACGCCGCACCTGAGCACCGTGATCGTCGGCGCACTGGCCGCCGCGCTGGCCGGCCTGGTGCCGTTGAACGTGCTGGGCGAACTGGTCGCCATGGGCACCCTGCTGGCGTTCGCCACGGTCTGCATCGGGGTGCTGATCCTGCGCCGCACCCGCCCGGAAATGCCGCGCGCGTTCCGGGTGCCCGCGGTGTGGCTGGTCGCGCCGCTGGGCGCGCTGATCTGCCTGAGCCTGTTCGCGATGGCCTTCGCCGCGCACTGGCTGGTGTTCGTGCTGTGGAACGTACTGGGCGTAGCCATCTACCTGGGCTACGGCATGCGCCACAGCAAACTGAACCGGAACGCCTGATTCCATTCCTTCCGGCCGGCCCCGCGCCGGCCGTTCCCGTACGCACGACGAGCGAACACGCACCATGTTCAAGCAACTGTGGGCCACCAAACATCCGCACGCCGCCCATGAAGAGGCCAATGGCCTGAGCCTGCGCCGCACCCTGGGCCCCTGGGGCCTGACCGCACTGGGCATCGGCGCGGTCATCGGCGGCGGCATCTTCGTCATCACCGGGCAGGCCGCGGCCAACCACGCCGGCCCGGCGATCATGCTGTCCTTCGTGCTGGCGGCAGTGTGCTGCGCGTTTTGCGCGATGGCCTACGCCGAATTCGCTTCGATGGTGCCGGTCTCCGGCAGCGCCTACACCTACACCTACGCCACCTTCGGCGAGCTTTCGGCCTGGTTCATCGGCTGGATGCTGGTGCTCGAGTACGGTGTCTCCGCCTCGGCGGTGGCGGTGAGCTGGACCGGCTATTTCCTCAGCCTGCTCAGCCATTTCGACATCTACCTGCCGGCGGCGCTGGTCAGCGCGCCGCTGGACGCCCAGCTGCGCCCGACCGGCGCCATCGCCAACATCCCCGCCGCCGTGCTGGTGCTGCTGCTGACCTGGCTGTGCTACGTGGGCATCAGCAAGTCCTCGGCGATGAACATGGCCATGGTCATCCTCAAGACCGGCCTGATCCTGCTGGTCATCGTCGCTGGCTGGAAATACGTGGACCCGGCCAACTGGACCCCGTTCATCCCCGCCAACGAAGGCCCGGGCAAGTACGGCTTCGACGGCGTGCTGCGTGGCGCGGCGATGGTGTTCTTCGCCTACATCGGCTTCGAGGCGGTCTCGGTGGCCGCCCAGGAATCGCACCGTCCGCAGCGCGACCTGCCGATCGGCATGCTGCTGTCGCTGGTGATCTGCACCGTGCTGTACATCGCCATGGCCGCGGTGATGACCGGCCTGGTCCCGTACAAGCTGCTGGGTACCGCCGAGCCGGTGGTGACCGCGGTCGCCGCGCATCCGCAGCTGGACTGGCTGCGCATCATCGTCGAGATCGGCGCCTTGATCGGCCTGTCCTCGGTGGTGCTGGTGATGGTGATCGGCCAGCCGCGCATCTTCATGATCATGGGCCGCGACGGCCTGCTGCCGCCGGTGTTCACCAGGATCCACCCCAAGTACCGCACGCCGCACATCAACACGGTGATCACCGGCATCGGCATCGCCCTGCTCGCCGCGCTGTTCCCGCTGGACATCCTCGGCGAACTGACCTCGATGGGCACCCTGATCGCCTTCGCCGCGGTCTGCGCCGGCGTGCTGGTCCTGCGCCGCACCCAGCCGGACCTGCCGCGCCCGTTCCGCATCCCGATGGCCTGGTTGATCTGCAGCCTCGGCGTGCTCAGCTGCATCGCCCTGCTGACCGCCATGACCCTGCACAACTGGATGCTGATGGGCCTGTGGACCGCCACCGGCTTCATCATCTACTTCGCCTACGGCATGCGCCACAGCAAGCTGGGCGGCCGCAACGGCTGAGCAGGTCACAGCGCCGGCCGCTTCGAAGCCCGGGTGGAGACACCCGGGCTTTTCTTCTCTGCCCAGGCGATGCGCGTCGCCGCACATCCCGAGCGCGGGGCGCGATGGCCTCCGCGGCATGGACGGTGCCGCGTGCATGGCATGCCGGGCCACGGGCCTGGCGCCACGCGGCCCCTAAGAACGTCCCCGGCTGGGTAGAATGCGCTGCATGAATGCCCCCACTGTCCCCTATGACGCCCAGCGGCTGAGCGAACTGGCGCAGCTGCTGATCGACAACATCCGCGAACTGGCCCGGGCCGGCTGGACGCCGGCCACCAGCAGCAACTTCTCGCACCGCCTGGACGACCGCCATGCGGCCATCACCGTGTCCGGCAAGGACAAGGGGCGGCTGGTCGAGGCCGACATCATGGTCGTGGACTTCGACGGCAAGGCCGTGGGCAGGCCGCTGCGCCCGTCGGCCGAGACCCTGCTGCATACCCAGCTCTACGCGCGCTTTCCCGAGGTGAACTGCGTGTTGCACACGCATTCGCCGGTGCAGACCATCGCCTCGCGCCTGTATGGCGGCGACGGCCACGTGCGCCTGGAGGGCTACGAGCTGCTCAAGGCGCTGCACGGCAACGCCACCCACGAGACCGCGGTGGACCTGAAGGTGTTCGCCAACACCCAGGACATGGACGTGCTCGCAGCGCAGGTGGAAGCCGAACTCGACAAGGGCCCGATGTGGGGCTACCTGATCGATGGCCACGGCCTGTACGCCTGGGGCCGCGACATGGCCGAGGCGCGCCGCCACCTGGAAGCGTTCGAGTTCCTGCTCCACTGCGAGCTGGAGCTGCGCCGGCTGCGCGCCGCCGTCTGAGCCCGTTTCCCGGGCATCCGCGCGCCGGTGGCGCCGGCTGCCCTGCTACCCTTCCCGTTCCCCACGCCTCGAGCCGCCGCCATGAGCCGACTGCGCATCTTCAACGACACCGACCCCGACACCGTGCTGCTGGACAGCCGCGATGGCGCGGTCATCCGCGCCGAACTGGAGATGATCGGCGTCACCTTCGAGCGCTGGCAGGCCCGGCATCCGGTCGCACCGGGCGCCAGCCAGGACGAAGTGTTCGCCGCCTACCGCGAGGACATCGACCGCCTGGTCGCCGCGCATGGTTTCAAGAGCGTGGACGTGGCGTCTATCGCGCCGGACAACCCCGACCGCGAACAGATCCGCCTCAAGTTCCTCGACGAGCACTACCACAAGGAGGACGAAGTGCGTTTCTTCGTCGCCGGCTCGGGCCTGTTCACCCTGCACGTGGGCGACAAGGTCTACGAGGTGGAGTGCGTCAAGGACGACCTGATCGCGGTACCCGATGGCGCCACCCACTGGTTCGACATGGGTCCGGAACCGAGCTTCGTCGCGATCCGCTTCTTCACCGAGCCCGATGGCTGGGTCGGTCACTTCACCGGCACCGACATCGCGCGCAAGTTCCCGCGCTACACGCCGGGACCGGCCTGATCGCGGACGCCTGCGCGGCGCCGTGCGCGGGGCGGGTTCACGCCTGCCACGTGCCGCGCCGCACCTGACCCACCCGCGCATCCGCGCCGCCGCGCGATGCCATCGCCCCACCCGCCCCACGC
>NZ_LDJO01000059.1 GCF_001431595.1 Stenotrophomonas acidaminiphila | reverse complement strand
TGATGCCGGCGTCATGCTGGTGCTCCATCTCCCGCTGCGCGGCGATCACCGCCTGCAGCTGCGCCTGCATGCGCTGCATGCTGCCCAGCAGCTGGCCGGGCTCGTCGCGCGAGGTCTGGGCGATGGCGTTGTCCAGGCGTCCGCCGGCGATGGCGTCGGCGACGGCCGTGGCCTTGCGCAGCGGCAGCACGATGCGACTGCCGATCACCCAGCTCAGCGCGAACACCAGCAGCACCAGCACGCCGCCGGCGACCGTCATGATGCCGGTGAAGCGCAGCGCCTGGGACTGCACGTCGTCCATGTAGACGCCGGTGGAGACCACCCAGTTCCAGGGCTTGTACATGCCGGCATAGGCGAGCTTGGGGATCGGCTTGGTCTGGCCGGGCTTGGGCCATGCGTAGCCCACGTAGCCGCCGCCGCTTTTGGCCACCTCGACCTGGTCGTGGTACATGCGCACGCCATCCTCGCTGCGGAAGTCCCCCATGTCCTTGCCGACCAGGTCCTTGCGGAAGGGATGCATCAGCACCACGTAGTCGGCGCTGTAGATATTGAAGTAGCTGGAGTCGCCCTTTGTGCGCATGGCTTCCAGCGCGGCCATGGCCTCGGCCTGCGCGCGCTCAAGTGGCAGGCTGCCGTCCTTGGCGCGGGCGGCGTAGTGGTCCAGCACGCCATAGGCCAGTTCCACGTCGCTCTGCAGCGCGGCCTTGCGGGTCTCGTAGAGATCCACGTACTGCATGCGCGCCGCGACCACCGCCAGGGTGACCACGCCGACCGCGATGATGGCCGTGAGCAGATTGAGCTTGGCGCGCACGGTGATGTTGGAGATGAAGCTCGACCAGGTACGGAAAATGTTCATGCGCGATAGGGGATGTGGAGGGAGGGCGGCCGCGACGTGGCACGTGGCGGCGGGGGCTTCACTTGTGGATATCGGCCATGCCCGGCGCAAGTTGAGCCATGCCGCTGCGGGGGAGCGCCGGTAGCCCGGGCCTGCGTGGCCGGCCACCGGGGCGATGGCCGACAGCAGAACCCCGGCATGCGCCGGGGTTCTGTGGGATGGATCAGAATTCCTGCCAGTCCGAATCAACGGCCTCGGCAACGGCCACGCGGGCCGGGGCGCGTGGCCTCGGTTGCGGCGTATTGGCCACCGGTGCTGCCGGCGCTGCGCTGGCGACCACCACCGGCGCCACCTTGGCCGCGGCGGTGGGCGCGTCTTGCGCATCGAGGCGGAACAGCGACACCGCTTCGGCCAGGTGCGCGGCCTGTTCTTCCATGGAACGCGCGGCGGCGGTGGCTTCCTCCACCAGCGCGGCGTTCTGCTGGGTGGTCTCGTCCATCTGGGTGACGGTCTGGTTGACCTGTTCGATGCCGGCGCTCTGTTCCTGCGAAGCGGCGGAGATCTCGGCCATGATGTCGGTCACGCGCTGCACGGAACTGACGATCTCGCCCATGGTGCTGCCGGCGCGACGCACCAGCTGCGAACCTTCGCCGACCTTGCCGACCGAGTCCTGGATGAGCTCCTTGATCTCCTTGGCGGCACCGGCCGAGCGCTGTGCCAGGGTGCGTACTTCCGAGGCGACCACGGCGAAGCCGCGGCCCTGTTCGCCGGCCCGTGCGGCTTCCACCGCGGCGTTGAGCGCCAGGATGTTGGTCTGGAAGGCGATGCCGTCGATGACGCTGATGATGTCGGCGATCTTCTTCGACGAGGCTTCGATGGCCGACATGGTGGTGACCACCTGGCCGACCACTTCGCCGCCCTGCGAGGCGACACTGGCCGCGCCCTGCGCCAGCTGGTTGGCCTGGCGGGCATGTTCGGCGTTCTGGCGCACGGTGGAGGTCAGTTCCTCCATCGAGGCGGCGGTTTCCTCCAGGTTGGCGGCCTGCTGCTCGGTGCGGCGCGACAGGTCGTTGTTGCCCGACGCGATCTCACCGGCCGCGGAATTGATCGCGGCGGTGGACTGCTTGATGCGGCCGACGATGGCGGTCAGCTGCTCGGTGGTGGCATTGGCGTCGTCGCGCATCCGGGCGAACACGCCCTGGAAGTCGCCCTGCATGCGTACGGTCAGGTCGCCCTGCGACAGCGCCGACAGCAGGCCGGAGATCTGCGCCAGGCTGGTGGCATTGGCATCGAGCAGGCTGTTGAGCTGGCGTGCCAGTTCCAGGAAGAAGCCGTCCTTGCCGTCGGTGCCGATGCGGCCGCTGAGGTCGCCCGCGGCGGCGGCGTCGATCACCTGCGCCACTTCGCGTTCCACCATGGCTTCGGTGGTGCGGTCGCGCCATTCGACGACATGGCCGACCACGCTGCCGGCGTCGTCGCGGATGGCCGAGATGGTCTGGGCGAACTGGGCGTCGCCGTAACGCATCTCGCGCGAGGCCACGCCGGTGCGCTGCAGCGCGTCGAGCACGCTGTGGTCCATCTCGCCGTGGAACTCCAGCGCGGTCACGTGCTGGCCGACCAGCGGACGCGAGGCGTCGTAATGGTCAAGTGCGCTCCTGACGTCGTCGGCGTAGCGCTCAAGCGTATGCGCCAGTGCCCGGTTGGCATAGACGATCTGCAGGTCGTTGTTGGTCAGGTAGACGCCGGTGGAGGAGTAGTCCAGCGCGGTGCGGATGCGCAGGTTCTCGGCGGCCACGGCCTGGTCGCGCTCGATGCGCTCGCGCAGGTCGCGCTGCATGCGCTGCATGGCGCGCAGCAGCTCGCCCACTTCATCGGCACGGCGGGTATCGATGGTGCCGTCGAGCTTGCCGCTGGCGATCTCGTTGGCCACGTCCACCGCGCCGCGCATCGAACCGACCAGCGAGCGCGCGAACAGCCAGGCCAGCAGCAGGCCGGCGCCGACGCCGACCAGCACCGCGATCACGGTGACGACGACGGAGGTGGAATAGGTCTCGGCGGCGCGGTCGCTGGCGGCCAGGGCACGGGCGTTCTCGTCGGACGACAGTGCGTCCAGCGAAGCGTAGGCCTTGCGGTGCAGGTCGCGGGTTTCGCCGACGAAGGTGTCGATGGCGTCGTCGGGCAGGTCCAGTTCCAGCAGCTCCGCCACGGAGTCGTAGGACTTCTTGGCGGCTTCCCAGTCGGCGATGAAGGTGTCGAGCAGCTTGCGCTGCTGCGGATTGTCCACCAGCTCGGAATACTTCGCGATGGACTCGTCGATGTGCTTGCGCAGTTCGGTGGCGCGGGTCCTGGCCTCGGCCTTCACCTCGGTGCTGGCGCGGATCAGGCTCTGGTAGGAGACGTTGCGGTACTCGCTGACCATGCCGGCCAGTTCGCCGCCGGTACGCAGGCCGGCCATGCGCTTGTCCGCGATCTCGGTGGTGACGCCGTCCAGCGAATGCATGCCGCGGTACGCCACGATGCCCTGGACCAGCATCACGAGCAGGACGATGCCGAAGGTAAGCATCAGCTTCGGCATCAGGTTGAGGTTCTTGATCCACTGCATGGGTGCACGGTCTCCTGCTGCGTTCCCCGGCATGCATGCACCGGGACCGCGCCGGCCGGGCCAGCGCGGCATCGACGGGTTGGATTACTTGATGTTGGCCAGCTTCAGGCTCGACGGCGAGGTGACTTCGATCTCGGCGCGCGAGGCGTCACGCTGGATCTTGCCGATGGCGCACACGGTCTTGCCCTCGAGCGTCATCAGGTCAAAGCTGAAGTTGCCGCGCGCCGAACCCGGAATGCGCGCCGAGAAGGTATGGCGCGGGAACGAACCGCCCATGTGCAGGAACGTCGGCTTGCCCTCGGAGCCTTCGGCGTAGCGCGCCTTCTCGACCTTGCCGCAGACCATGCCGTCCTTGCCGGCGAAGCGGGGCGCGTTCTCCGGCGGGATCATCTCGTCGGCGGCGGCGACCAGGGAGACGCTTGCCAGCAGGGCCGCGGACATCAGCGAAATGAAGGACTTGGACATCTTTTTCTCCGGAGTGGGTTGCGCCGGCAAACAGCCGGCCATGCGCTCGTATCGGCCGGCACTGGCGATGATTGATAGGTCGTGCCCGGAAGTGTGATGAGCGCCACGCTTTGTCAGGCGGCGGCTTCTTCGATGGTCGCGGCCTGGCCGAGGTCGGCGGTATCGAGCAGGGTCTCGATGTCCAGCAGGATCAGCATGCGCTCGTCCTGGGTGCCGATGCCCGAGATGAAGCGGGTGTCCACCGCCGCGCCGAACTCCGGCTTGGGACGGATCTGCTCGGCGCTCAGCGGGATCACGTCCGAGACGCTGTCCACGACGATGCCGACCACCCGGTCCTCGACGTTGAGCACGATCATCACCGTGAAGGCGTCGTAGCGGGCTTCGTCCAGGCGCAGCTTCAGGCGCAGGTCGATGACCGGCACGATGGTGCCGCGCAGGTTGATCACGCCCTTGATGTAGTCCGGCGCATCGGGCACGCGGGTGACCGCGTCGTAACCACGGATTTCCTGCACTTTGAGGATGTCCACCCCATAGTGCTCGTTGCCAAGGGTGAAGCTGAGGTACTCGCCGCCGGAAGTGGCAGCGTGGGCGCTGGTGTCGTTCATACGGGGTCCTGGTCCTGGCGGCATGCGGCTACGGAGATGCTTCACTCCGTGTATCGGCATTGGCCGCCGGAACTTTAGACGCGCCTTATGCGCCGCCGTTCTTGCGCGCCTTGCGCTCGCGGTCGACCCGGAAAATGTAGCGCTGGATGGCGGCATCGGCGCCGCGCGGCAGGTCCTCGAAGCGCAGGCCCACGCGCTGCTGCTCCATGCCGTTGGCCTGCTTGCGCACCAGTTGGCTGCAGACCACCAGGCTCACCGCGATCGGGGCCGAGTCGGGCAGCTGCAGTTCGCAGCCGGCCAGGCGCTGCTGCAGGCGCAGCAGGTTCAGGTCGGGGGGCAGCAGCACGGCGATGCCGCCGGCACTGATGTCGACCACGCGCCAGCGCAGCGGGTCCGCGCCCTGCGGGTCGGGAAACACGCACCAGGGCGAATCGCCGACCGGAGTCTCCAGCCGGTACAGTTCGCGGCGCTGCAGGTGGTATGCCTCTTCCGGCAATGGGAGGCGGAACGCGGTGCGCCCATCTTCGACCAGCACCTGCGGGTAGTCCAGGCGGAAGCGCACCATGACCCGGTCCACCTGCGCGAAGCACAGCAGGTGGGAGGCTTCGCCGACGCTGCGGTTGACTGCCGGCAGCGGACTGCCGTCGAGCAGCAGGGCGTCCTCGTCCACTTCCAGCACCGCGCTGGGATAGGACTGTTCGTGGCCATCGGGATGGACCGCGATCGTGGCGCGCTGGTCGATCATCGCCTGCAGCAGCAGGCGGATCTGGCGCGGATTGCGAACCATGTACTTCTCGTCGGCATACAGGCTGCCGGCGAAGGAGGAAGGGGCGGATTCCGTCGGTTCGCGCTCTGACATGATCTCTGGAACAGGGAGGGCGGAGGCCTGGGGGCAACAGCATACCGGCAGGGTACCTCCGTGTATCGGCCCCATCACGTGGCTCTTTAGCACCGCAGGGAGGGCGCCGGCGTTTCCGGCCCGCACCGGCGGCTCAGAATTCCCGCCAGTTGCCGCCGTCCGCGGGAGGCGCGGGACGTGGCCGCGCCGGTGCCGGCGGTTGCGGTCGTGCCGGCGCTACCACCTTGAGGACCGGGCGCGCGGGCGGCGTGCCACGGCTGGTCGTGGTGCGGAACATCGATACCGCCGTGGCCAGCTGGTTGGCCTGGTCTTCCATGGAACGCGCCGCGGCGGTGGCTTCCTCCACCAGCGCGGCGTTCTGCTGGGTGGTCTCGTCCATCTGGGTGACGGTCTGGTTGACCTGCTCGATGCCGGCGCTCTGTTCCTGCGAGGCGGCGGAGATCTCGGCCATGATGTCGGTCACGCGCTGCACCGAGGTCACGATCTCGCCCATGGTGCTGCCGGCCTGGTGGACCAGCGCCGAGCCTTCGGCGACCTTGTCGACCGAGTTCTCGATCAGCTCCTTGATCTCCTTGGCGGCACCGGCCGAGCGCTGCGCCAGGGTGCGCACTTCCGAGGCGACCACGGCGAAGCCGCGGCCCTGTTCGCCGGCCCGGGCGGCTTCCACCGCGGCGTTGAGCGCCAGGATGTTGGTCTGGAAGGCGATGCCGTCGATGACGCTGATGATGTCGGCGATCTTCTTCGACGAGGCATCGATGTCGGCAACGGTGTTGACCAACCGGCTGACCACATGG
>NZ_LDJO01000058.1 GCF_001431595.1 Stenotrophomonas acidaminiphila | reverse complement strand
ATCATCACGCTGGTGGTGACGTCGTCGAGCGCGGAACGGATGCGCAGGTTCTCGGCGGCGATGGCGGCATCGCGCTCGATGCGCTCGCGCAGGTTGCCCTGCATGGTCTGCATGGAGCGCATCAGGGTGCCGATCTCGTCCTGGCGGGTGGCTTCGATGCGGCCGTCGAGCTTGCCATGGGCGATGTCGTTGGCGACGCCGGCGGCGGCCGCCAGCGGCAGTACCACCTGGCGGCGCAGCAGCACGAACAGCGCCGTGCACAGCGCCAGCGCCGCCAGCAGGCCCACCGCGGCGACGATGTACAGCAGCACGTCCGCCTGCCGGGTCAGCAGCGACTGCGGGACGATCACGCCGAGGGCGAAATGCTGGGCGGCGTCGCCCACCTTGATCGGCACGTACACCGCGACATTGCCGTCGGCGTCGGGCTCGAATGCCTCGGCGACCTCGCCCTTGGCGATGCGCGCGAGCACGGCACCGGTGGCCGCATCCTGGCGCTGGTTACCGATCCCGGCCGGGTCGCGGCTGGCCAGCACGCGGCCGGCCGGCGACAGCAGTTCGACGTGGCCTTCGCCCATCGGCGACAGCCGGGACAGGTGCTCCTGCAGCGAAGACAGGGCGAAGTCCACCGTCACCACGCCGAGGAAACGCTCCTGCTCGACGATCGGGATCGACAGGGTCGTCATCAGCACCTGCTTGCCGTTGATGGTGTAGCTGTACGGCTCGACCAGCGTGGGCTGGCGGCTTTCGCGTGGCTTGAGGTACCAGTCGCCATCACCGGCCACGTGATAGCCGCGCAGCGCCTCGGTCACCGGCTTGCCGTCCGCCCAGGCCCAGTAGCTCATGAAGCGGCCGCTCGAATCGTGGCCCTCATCGTCCACGTGCGTGGCATCGGCACCGTCGAACGCGTCCGGCTCCCACAGCGTGCTGACCCCGACCCACTCCGGATGCGCGAGCAACTGCTGCTTGAGCAGTGCCGATACCCCCTGGCGGGTCAGGATGCCCTGTTGTTGCTGCAGGCGCAGGGTGCCGGCCAGGGTGGTGGCGGTGTCATAGGCCTCGCCCAGTCCGGCCGAAACCCGCTGCGCTTCGAGGCCGGCCAGGTTGCGCATTGCATCCTGCGACGACGAAAGCAGGGCGTGGCTGCTCTTCCAGTAGCTGATCGCGGCGGTGACACCGAAGGAAATCAGCGCGATCAGCGCCACGCCCAGCATCAGGCGGATGACGATGCTGGAACCGGAACGGGGATGGGACACTGCTCTCTCCTGCGGCCACGTGCCCCTGCATGTCGGGGCACTGGCTCATGACTTTTGTGATGAAGGGGTGGCGCGGATGTTGGATCACCGCCACCCCGTAATGCCTGCGCGCAGCCCCGGGGGGCCGCGCACGGATGCCTCAGAACGCCTGCATGCCTCCTGCGGCCAGGCCGATGCCGTACCCGGTGGACGCAGCCGAAGCGACGGCGCCGACCCGGGCCGTGGGCAGCGCGGCCGCGGTCAGCCGGAACTGCGAGACCGCCTCGCTCAACTGCTGCGCCTGCTCTTCCATGGCCCGCGCGGCGGCGGTGGCTTCCTCCACCAGGGCTGCGTTCTGCTGGGTGGTCTCGTCCATCTGGGTGACGGTCTGGTTGACCTGCTCGATGCCGGCGCTCTGTTCCTGCGAGGCGGCGGAGATCTCGGCCATGATGTCGGTCACCCGCTGCACCGAGGTCACGATCTCGCCCATGGTGCTGCCGGCCTGGTGGACCAGCGCCGAGCCTTCGGCGACCTTGTCGACCGAGTTCTCGATCAGCTCCTTGATCTCCTTGGCGGCACCGGCCGAGCGCTGCGCCAGGGTGCGTACTTCCGAGGCGACCACGGCGAAGCCGCGGCCCTGTTCACCGGCCCGGGCGGCTTCCCACGCGGCGTTGAGAGCCAGGATGTTGGTCTGGAAGGCGATGCCGTCCGTGACCACGATTGTGTCGGCGCACTTCTTATACCGGTGCT
>NZ_LDJO01000057.1 GCF_001431595.1 Stenotrophomonas acidaminiphila | reverse complement strand
AAGAACGCGAACTGGCGCGATGCCTGCGGCGGGACGGCCCAGCAGTCGCGCCAGTTCGCGTTCTTCGGGAGTCAGGGGTTCGGACGTGTTCATTCGCTCAACCTCGCGCGCAGCTTGTCCATCGCATAGCGCAGCCGCGACTTGACGGTTTCCCGGCCCACGCCGGTGATCTGCCCGATCTCCTCCAGGCTCAGCTCCTGCTCCAGGCGCAGGATCAGGACTTCCTGCTGCTCCTGCGGCAATTCGGCCATGGCCTGGCGCAGCCGCAGCCGCTCGGCCTGCTCGCCGGCCAGCAGTTCCGGGGTACAGGTGTCGGCCAGGCGCGCGGTGCGCTGGTCGGCATCGTCCGGGGCGGCCGGCCGGTGTCGTGCGGCGCGCCAGTGGTCGTTCAGGCGGTTGTGGGCGATGCGGAACAGCCAGGTGGCGAAGCTCGCCTCCGGCTTCCAGCGCGAGCGGGCCAGGATCATCCGCTGCCACACGTCCTGGAACAGTTCCTCGGCCAGCGAGCGGTCGCGCAGCTGGCCCAGCAGGTAGTGGAACAGCCGCGCGCGATGGCGCGCATACAGCTCGGCGAAGGCCTCGCCGTCGCCTTCGGCGTAGGCCAGCATCAGCGCTTCGTCGGTCGGGGCTTGGAGGGCGGTATCCACGGGGCCAGCCTAAGCGCTCGCCACGCCACTGCCTAGTCGCCGCCGGACAGGGGCCGGCGCGGGTTCAGCCAATCCCGGGGCGCGCGCACCGGAGGCGGGGGTTGCGGCATTATGCTGCGACAGGGGAGTTCCGGAGTGCCGGAACCCGGAACACGCATGGAGACCATGTCCCACAGCCAACTCGACGTGCATGCCGGCAACGGCCGCGTGGACACCGATTCGCCCACCAACCGCGTGGTGGCGACGCTGCACGGCCTGCTGCCGCAGGGCAGCGCCGTGGCCTTGGCCTGGGACGATGCGGTGCTCGGGCAGGGCGATTGCGTCAGCCCGGGGGCCGATGGATTGCGCGGGGCGGTGCGCGGGCTGCTGGCCGGTGCGCCATTGGCGGATGGTCTGCGGCAGCCGCTGGTGGAACGCTGGACCGATGGTGACGACGGTGCCCGCATCGTGGTGCTGGCCGAGATCGATGCCAGCTTCTCCGAGGCACAGCGGCAGGCCTGGCTGGGTACCGCGCACGCCCTGGTCGCGGCGGTGCTGGTGTCGTTGCGGCAGGGCGTGCAGATCGAACAGCTCGAACGCGCCAAGCGCCTGCAGCGGGCCCTGTTCGAGATCGCCGACCTCGCCGGCAGCGACCTGGAAATGCCGCAGATGCTGGCCCAGTTCCACCGCATCCTGTGCACGCTGATGTATGCGGACAACTGCTACATCGTCGAATGCGACGAGCACCAGAGCAGCCTGCGCTTCCTGTACTTCGCGGACAACCTGGACAACTTCGCGCCGCATCCGGAGCAGCGTTTCCGCTTCGAGGAAATGCAGGACAGCCTGACCTTCGCGGTGCTGCGCCTGGGCAAGACGATGCATGGCCCCTCGCGCGAGCTGCTGCAGGTGCTGGACCGGCAGCATTCGGTGCACAGCGGCCCTGACAGCACCGACTGGCTGGGCGTGCCGATGTGGCGCGACGGTGCCGTGTGCGGCGCGATCGTGGTGCAGAGCTACGAGAGTGGCGTGCAGTACGGCGACGAGGACCGGGCCGTGCTCAATTTCGTGGCCAAGCACATCCTGACCGCGATGGACCGGCGCCAGGCGCACGTGCAGCTGGAGCAGCACGTGCAGCGGCGCACGCTGGAACTGGAACGGGCCAATGCCAGCCTGCAGGAGGAGATCCAGGAACGGCGGCGCGCCGAGGCGCTGCAGGCGGCGCTGTTCAATGTCTCGGAACTGGCGATGAACTGCGGCAGCCAGGCAGTGTTCCATGCCGAAGTGCACCGGGTGATCGGCGGCCTGCTGGACGCCAGCAACTTTTACATCGCGCTGGTCAACGAACAGGGCGACGGGCTGGATTTCGTCTATTCGGTGGACGAGTTCAACCGGGTGCGCGCCTCGCGCGCGTTCAGCGGCGGCCTGACCGAGTACACCATCCGCAGCGGCCAGCCGCTGCTGGCGACCCGCGCGGAGATCGACCAGCTGATCGCGCGCGGCGACGTGCGCGAGTTCGGTGCCAAGTCGTATTGCTGGCTGGGTGTTCCGCTGTTCAGTGACGACGAAGTGGTGGGCGTGATCGCGGTGCAGAGCTACAGCCCGCAGGTCAGCTTCACTGCGCACGACCAGCGGCTGCTGGCGTTCGTGGCACGCAACATAGGCAACAGCCTTGCGCGGCAGCGCGACCGCAACCGCCTGCTGCAGGCGCATGCCGAGCTGGAGCGGCGCGTGGCCGAGCGCACCCGCGAATTGGGCGAGGTCAACCAGAAGCTGCTGGCACAGATCGGCGAACGCATGCGCGTGGAGCAGCGCCTGACCCACCTGGCGATGCACGACGTGCTGACCGGCCTGCCCAACCGCCTGCAGTTGCTGGAAAAGCTGGAAGAAGCCATCGAGCACGCGCAACTGGGCATGGGCCCGTTGTTCGCGCTGCTGTTCCTGGACCTGGACCGCTTCAAGTGGGTCAACGACAGCATTGGCCACGCCGCCGGCGACCGCATGCTGGTGGAGGTGGCGCAGCGCCTGGTCGGCATGCTGCGCAGCGACGACGTGGTGGCGCGCCTTGGCGGCGACGAGTTCGCGCTGCTGGTGCGCTGCGACGGCGCCAAGAGCGCGATGGAGGTGGGCCGCCGGCTGCTGCGCTCGCTGGAACACTCGATGTGGGTCGACGGGCGCGAGCTGTTTCCCTCGGGCAGCATCGGCATCGCACTGTGGAGCCCGCGCTATACGTCAGGGGCCGAACTGCTGCGCGACGCCGATGCTGCGATGTACCGGGCCAAGGGCATGGGCCAGGACCGCTGCATGCTGTTCGACGAGGCCATGCGCGAGCAGTCGCTGCAGAGCCTGGAACTGGAAGCGGACCTGCGCCGGGCCATCATCAACAACGATTTCCTGCCGTTCTACCAGCCCATCGTGTCGCTGGCCGACGGCAGCGTGGTCGGCCACGAGGCGCTGCTGCGCTGGCAGCACGAGGGCAGGGGGCTGCTGCTGCCGGGCGAGTTCATCTCGCTGGGCGAGGAAAGCGGCCTGATCGAACAGGTGGACTGGCTGATCTACGAGCAGGTGGTGCGCGACCTGGCCGGTACCGCCTCGGGCTACGTTTCGGTGAATGTCTCGCCGCGCCACTTCCGCTCGTCCGAGTTCGCCACGCGCCTGTTCGGGCTGCTGGATGCGGCCGGCGCCGACCCGGGCCGGCTGCGGGTGGAGATCACCGAGATGGCGCTGCTGGAGGATGCCCCGCGCACGCTGCGCACGCTCTACCAGCTGCGCGAGCGCGGTATCGTGGTGCAGCTGGATGACTTCGGTACCGGCTATTCGGCGCTGTCCTACCTGCACCGGTTTCCGATCAGTGCGCTGAAGATCGACCGCAGCTTCGTGGCCGGGTTGCACGCCGACAATGGCAAGAGCACGCAGGCGCTGGTCGAGGGCGTGGTGTCACTGGCGCGGACCCTCGGCATCGAGACCATCGGCGAGGGCGTGGAGGACGAACGCCAGCTGCGCACCCTGTTCGAGATGGGCTGCAACTTCGGCCAGGGCTATCTGCTGGGCCACCCGATGCCACGCGAAGTGACGCTGCACAAGACGGAGTGAGCCGCCGTTCGTCGCGGGGCGGATACCGCGCCAGGGATGGGACGAGGCGCCGTCGATGCCGCGCCAGGCAGGGGAGGAGGTGCCAGCGAAGTCCGCCGCAACGCCACGCGCCAATGGGCTTGCCGCAACGCCGCGCGCCAGTGGACTTACCGCAACGCCGCGCGCAGTTTTTCGTCGAACCACTTCTCCGCCTGCGCCGGCGAATACGCGCGCATCCAGGCCAGCATCTGCCCGGCGTCGTCGCCGTACCACAGGTCCTGGCGCTGCTCGGGGTGCAGGAAGCGCTCTTCCACCATGTGGTCGATCATGCCGATCAGCTGCGCGTAGAAGCCATCGACGTCGAGGAACGCGCAGGGCTTCTTGCCGATGCCGAGCTGGCGCCAGGTCAGCATCTCGAAGATCTCTTCCGCGGTGCCGAAGCCGCCGGGCAGGGCGACGAAGGCATCGGACAGGTCGAACATGCGCGATTTGCGCTCGTGCATGGAGCCGACGATTTCCAGCGTGGTCACGCCCTGGTGCGCGACTTCCATGTCCACCAGGTGCTGCGGGATCACGCCGGTGACCTCGCCGCCGGCGGCCAGTACGCCATCGGCCACCGCGCCCATCAGCCCGGTGCGGCCGCCACCGTAGATCAGGCGCAGGCCTTCATGGGCGATACGCGTGCCCAGTGCGGTGGCACGCTCGATGTACAGGGGGTTGGCGCCGGGGTTGGAGCCACAGTAGACGCAGATGGATTTCATGGAGGTTCCTGCTGGGGAGGTGTGCGGATCGCGCCGATGCACAGGGCGCGATCTGGGGAATGCAAAAGCAAGAAGGCTCCGCCGGGGCGGAGCCTTCTCGGTCAGGCCGGTGTCGCTCAGTTGGCCTTGTGGATGGCGCGCTTGCTGACCGCCATCGCCGCGTCGTGGATCACTTCCGACAGCGACGGGTGGGCGTGGCAGATGCGGGCCAGGTCATCGGCCGAGCCGCTGAACTCCATGGTCAGCACGCCTTCGTGCACCAGTTCGGAGACATTGGCGCCGACCAGGTGCATGCCCAGCACGCGGTCGGTTTCGGCGTGGGCCAGCACCTTGACGAAGCCGGCCGGCTCGACCATCGCCACGGCACGGCCGTTGGCGGCGAACGGGAAGCTGCCGGCCTTGTACGGGATGCCCTCGGCCTTGAGCTGGGCTTCGGTCTTGCCGACCCAGGCCAGTTCCGGCTCGGTGTAGATGACCCACGGGATGGTGTCGAAATTGACATGGCCCGGCAGGCCGGCGATCAGCTCGGCAACCGCGATGCCTTCCTCGAAGCCCTTGTGCGCCAGCATCGGGCCACGCACGCAGTCGCCGACCGCCCAGACGCCGTCGACGCCGGTGTGGCAGTGCTCGTCGACCACGATCTGGCCGCGCTCGTTGACCTGCACGCCGGTGCCATCGGCCAGCAGGCCCTTGGTCGCGGCGCGGCGGCCCACGGCCACCAGCAGCTTGTCGACGGTCAGGGTCTTCTCGCCTTCACCATCGGTGTAGGTGACCACCACTTCCTTCTTCTTGCCCTTGCCGGTCACGTCGGTCTTGCTGACTTTGGCGCCGAGCTTGATGTCCAGGCCCTGCTTCTTGAACTCGCGCGCGGCGACCTTGGCCACTTCGGCATCGGCGGCGGCCAGGAACTCCGGCAGCGCCTCGAGGATGGTCACTTCGGCGCCCAGGCGCTTCCACACGCTGCCCAGTTCCAGGCCGATCACGCCGGCGCCGATCACCGCCAGGCGGCCCGGCACTTCGGTGAAGTCCAGCGCGCCGACGTTGTCGACGATGGTTTCGCCGTCGAACTTGGCGAACGGCAGTTCGATCGAATCCGAGCCGGCCGCGATGATGACGTTGGTGCCCTTCAGCTCGACCTCGGTGCCGTCATGCTGCTTGACCTTGACGACGTTGCCGGCCTGCAGCTGGCCGAAGCCGTAGTAGGCGGCGACCTTGTTGGCCTTGAACAGCTGGGCGATGCCACCGGTGAACTGCTTCACGATGGCGTCCTTGCGGCCGACCATCTTCTCGACGTCCATCTTGGCGTCCTTGAAGCTGATGCCGTGGTCGCCAAAGATGTGGCCCATGTTCCAGTACTGGCGCGAGGAATCCAGCAGTGCCTTGGACGGGATGCAGCCCACGCGCAGGCAGGTGCCGCCCAGTGCCGGCTTGCCGTCCTTGCCCA
>NZ_LDJO01000056.1 GCF_001431595.1 Stenotrophomonas acidaminiphila | reverse complement strand
GGGGATTCCTGTGGAGCGGGGGCGAGGGCTGCGGTTATCATGGGCGACCAGAAAAACAGATGCCCGCCTTCGACGGCGGGCGTTCCATTCTAATCCGGCCGCCACGCGCGCGCCGGTTTTGCCACTTATCAGGAGTTCCAGCATGGCCAGCTACGGCATGAACGACGTGAAGAACGGGATGAAAATCCTGGTCAACAACCAACCGGCTGTCATCATCGACACCGAGTACGTCAAGCCGGGCAAGGGCCAGGCGTTCACCCGGGTGAAGTACCGCCTGATCAAGGACGGCCGCACCCAGGAAATCACCATGAAGTCGACCGATTCGCTGGATGCCGCGGACGTCGTCGACACCGACATGAACTACATGTACAGCGATGGCGAGTACTGGCACTTCATGGACCCGGAGACCTTCGAGCAGGTGCAGGCGACCAAGGCCGGCATGGGCGGCGCCGAGAAGTGGCTCAAGGGCGAGGAGTCCTGCGTGGTGACCCTGTGGAACGGCGAGCCGATCGCCGTGCAGCCGCCGAACTTCGTCGAACTGAAGATCACCGAGACCGACCCGGGCGTGCGCGGCGATACCTCCGGCGGCGGTGGCAAGCCGGCCACCCTGGAAACCGGTGCGGTGGTGCGCGTGCCGCTGTTCGTCGGCCAGGACGAGGTGATCCGCGTCGACACCCGCTCCGGCGAATACTCCGCGCGCGTCAAGTAAGCCCATGCGCGAACCCGCCGGCGTCGAGCAGGCTGTCGAGGAACCGGTCCGCGAGGACCGGTTTCCGCATGAGCGGGTGGTGAACTTCTGCGACGCGGTGTTCGCCATCGTCATCACCCTGCTGGCCATCGAGCTGCGCCTGCCGGGCAGCGAACTCATCGAGCGGGTGGGCGCCGACCAGGCCTGGGGCGAGACCTCCAGCGTGCTGCTGGCGTACGTCATCAGCTTCTTCGTGACCGGGCTGTTCTGGGTCGGGCACATGCTCACCTGGAAACACGTGCGGCGGGTCAACGCCAAGCTGGTGTGGCTGGCCCTGCTGCAGTTGTTCTTCGTCGTGCTGATGCCGTTCGCGACCCGCCAGGTGTCCGAGCATTTCGTGGTCTATGCGCTGGTGCTCACCGGCATTTCGCTGTTTTCCTGGCTGCTCCGGCGCACGGTGGTGGCACAGGAGGACCTGCGCGCCCGGCTCGGCGCGGCGCAGGCCCGGCTGCTGCTGGTGCGCGGGCTGATCCCGCTGCTGGTGTTCTCCTGCGCCATCCCGCTGGGCCTGTTCGTCCCGGGGAAATGGGCGGCGCTGGTGTTCGCGTTGATTTTCCCGCTGTCCATGCTCGCCCGGCGGCGCATCCTCGCCCGCGGCGGGTGAGTGCGCGCCACAGGCCCGGTCCCCGGAAGGAAGCTCTGCAATGACAACCCCTGAAACCGCGGCGTCCCGCTGCGACCTCCTGATCGAAGCCGGCTACGTGGTGCCGGTCGAGCCGCATGCGGTGGTGCTGGAAGACCACGCGGTGGCGGTCAGCGGCGGCCGGATCGTGGCGGTGCTGCCGCGCGCCGAGGCGCGCGCGCGCTTCCAGGCCGCCGACGTGGTGTCGCGCCCGCAGGCGGCGCTGATCCCGGGGCTGGTCAACGCCCACACCCACAACCCGATGACCCTGCTGCGCGGGATCGCCGACGACCTGCCGCTGATGACCTGGCTGCGCGAGCACATCTGGCCGGTCGAGGCGGCGGTGATCGGCCCCGAGTTCGTTGCCGACGGCACCACCCTGGCGATCGCCGAGATGCTGCGCGGCGGTACCACCTGCGCCAACGAGAACTACTTCTTCGCCGACGTGCAGGCCGCCGTGTACAAGAAGCACGGCTTCCGCGCGCTGGTCGGCTCGGTGATCATCGACTTCCCCAGCGCCTGGGCCCGCAGCGACGACGAGTACTTCGCCCGCGCCGGCGAGCTGCACGACCAGTGGCGCGGCGACCCGCTGATCGGCACCGCGTTCGCCCCGCACGCGCCCTACACGGTGAACGACGCCAATTTCGAGCGGGTGCGGATGCTGTCCGACCAGCTCGATATCCCGGTGCACCTGCATACCCACGAGACCGCGCAGGAAATCAGCGACTCGATCAGGCTGCATGGCCAGCGCCCGCTGGCGCGGCTGGACCGTCTGGGCCTGGTCAACGACCGCCTGATCGCGGTGCACATGACCCAGCTCACCGACGCCGAGATCCACCTGTGCGCCGAGCGCGGCGTGCACGTGGTGCACTGCCCGGAGTCGAACCTGAAGCTGGCCTCGGGCTTCTGCCCGGCCTGCGCGCTGGTGCGCGCGGGCGTGAACCTGGCCATCGGCACCGACGGCTGCGCCAGCAACAACGACCTGGACATGTTCAGCGAGAACCGCACCGCGGCGATCCTGGCCAAGGCCGTGGCCAACGACGCCACCGCGCTGGACGCGGCCACCACGCTGCGCGCGGCGACCCTGGGCGGCGCGCGTGCGCTGGGTTTCGGTGAGAAGATCGGCTCGATCGAGGTCGGCAAGCAGGCCGACCTGGCGTGCGTGGACCTGTCGGCGCTGGAGACCCAGCCGCTGCACCATGTGCTGTCGCAGCTGGTCTACGCCGCCGGCCGCCACCAGGTCAGCGACGTGTGGATCGCCGGCCAGCCCAAGCTGGTGCAGCGCGAACTGGTCGGCATGGACGTGGCGGCGATCACCGCCAATGCCCGCCAGTGGCGCGACCGCATCCGTTCCATCCGCGCCTGAGCGCGGCGGTTTCACGAGGACCCTGAAATGACCGCAGCACCGACGTCCAACAACTTCGATCAGGCCGAACTGGACAAGTTCGCCGCGCTGGCCAACCGCTGGTGGGACGCCGACGGCCCGCAGAAGCCGCTGCACGCGCTCAACCCGGTGCGGCTGCAGTACGTGGCCGAACGCGCCGCGCTGCGCGGCGCCCGGGTGCTCGACATCGGCTGCGGCGGCGGCCTGCTCAGCGAAGCGCTGGCGAAGCAGGGCGCGCAGGTGACCGCCATCGACCTGGCGCCGGAACTGGTCAAGGTCGCACGCCTGCACGGGCTGGAATCCGGGGTACAGGTCGATTACCGGGTGCAGGCAGCCGAGGATCTGGCCGCCGAGCAGGCCGGCACGTTCGACGTGGTGACCTGCATGGAGATGCTGGAGCACGTGCCGGACCCGGGCGCGATCATCGCCGCCTGCCAGCGCCTGCTGCGTCCCGGCGGCAAGCTGTTCCTGTCCACGATCAACCGCACTCCGGCCGCGTTCGCGGTGGCGGTGGTCGGCGCCGAGTACATCGCCCGGCTGCTGCCCAGGGGCACGCACCACTACCAGGAGTTCATCAAGCCGGCCGAGCTGGGCGCATGGCTGCGCCAGTCCGGGCTGCAGCTGCAGGACGTCAGCGGCATGGCCTACGAGCCGTGGCGCAACCGCGCGCGCCTGAGCCGGCGTACCGACATCAACTACCTTGCCTTCGCGGTCAAGCCGGACCAGGCCTGACCGTGGCCGCGTTCCCGCCGGTGGTGCTGTTCGACCTTGATGGCACCCTGCTCGACACCGCACCGGACTTCGTGGTCACCGCCAATGCCATGCGCCAGGCGCGCGGCATGCAGGCGCTGGCCGCCGAGCGGTTGCGCCCGGTGGTGTCCAAGGGCTCGCGGGCGATGCTGGCGGTGGCCTTCCCGCAGATGGCCGAAAGCGAGCGGCATGCGCTGGTGCCCGAGTTCCTGGATGTCTACCAGTCGCTGATCGGCCGCCACGCGCGGCTGTTCGATGGCATCGCCAGCATGTTGCATGCGCTGGAACAGGCGGGCAGCCGCTGGGGCATCGTCACCAACAAACCCGAATACCTGGCGCGGCTGATCCTGCCGCAGCTGGGCTGGGAGCAGCGCTGCGCGGTACTCATCGGCGGCGACACCCTGGCCGAGCGCAAGCCGCACCCGCTGCCGCTGCAGGTGGCCGCACAGCGGATCGGGCTGGCGCCACAGCACTGCGTCTACGTCGGCGACGACGAGCGCGACATCCAGGCCGCATCCGCGGCCGCCATGCCGTCGGTCGCGGCGCTGTGGGGCTACCGCCCGGACGGCGACGACCCGGCGCTGTGGCAGGCCGACGTGATGGTGGCGACTCCGGCCGCGCTGCTGGAGCCGGCGGCCTGGCCGCGGCCGCGCGGCCTGCGCGCGGACCGCACGGAGGCGGTTCAGTCGGCGCAGCGGCGGTAGTCGAACCGGATCTCCAGCGGCATGCCGTCCGCTCCGGTCCCGGAAATGGCGGCGCGCAATCGCGTGCCGTCGCGCCGGTATTCGATGCGCTGGGGGAAATCATGTCCGGGGTTCGCGAACACCACCCAGCCATCGCCGCGCCCGGCGATGGCGAACACGGTCGGCGCCGCGCCGTTGGGCTGGACATGGAAACCCGCCTCGCCGCCGGCAGGCACCAGGCGCATGAATTCGAACGACTCGGTGCCGCCGCCGCGTAGCGTGCGCGACATGCCCAGCAGCGCACCGCCGGCTTCCGGCAGCCAGGCCTCCTCGATCTTCCGTTCCGCGCTGCCGCCGCACCATTGGCCCGCGAGCCAGTCGAATTCGCCGGCCACGGCGGTCCCACCTGCCAATGCCATGCCCACCCCCAGCACCATTGCCGCCTTTGCCATGTTCCCGCCTCCTCGATGGATGGGGGCAGGCTAGCGGCGCCCCTGTCGCGGCGCTTGTAAAAACGCGCAGCGCGCGGTTCGATGGCGCATGGACTACAGCGAGCATCCGCCGCCGCCGGGACTGCGGCGCCACGTGCGCTGCCTGTGGGTGCTGCGCGACGCTGCCCCTGATGGCGAGCCGCAGGTGATCTATCCGGACGGTTGCTGCGAGCTGCTGGCCGAACTGGGCGTGCCGCTGCGCTTCCACGGCGCCGACGGGCAGGTCCGCGCCGACCAGCCGTTCTGCTTCGCCGCCCAGCAGCGCGGCCCGATCCGCCTGCAGGCGACCGGTGCGGTGTTCTGCATCGGCGTGCGGCTGGCGCCAGCGAGCAGCGCGCTGGTGGCCGGCGCGCGGTTGCCGGCGCTGCGCGACCATGCCCCCGACCTGTACACGCTGGACCCGGGGTTCGCCACGCGCTTCGGCGAGGCCGCGCATGCGTGCGCCGCCACGCAGTCGCCGGACCCCCTGTGGCGCCTGTTGCACGGGCAGTGCGCCGGTTTCACACCCGATGCGCTCATCGAGCGCGCGGTGGCCATGCTCGACGCGGCAGATGGCGACCTGCGCATCACCGCACTGGCACAGCGGCTCGGCACCGGACTGCGCACCCTGCAGCCGCGCTTCCTTGCGGCAGTCGGCATGACCCCGAAGGAGTACGCCCGCGTGCGTCGCCTGCAGGCGCTGCTGCGTACGCTGGATGCCGAAGACGCGGACATCGCCGATGCCGCCGCACGCCATGGCTACAGCGACCAGGCCCACGCCACGCACGACCTGCTCAGCTGGACCGGCACCACCCCGGCCCGGCTGCTGCGTGCGCTGCGCGGCGACCGGCACGGCGACGATGCGCTGCGCCTGGCGGCGGCCTTCGTGCGCGGCACCAGCGCCCGGCCCGCGGCACTGGCGCGTGGCACACATTGCAGGATGGCAACGCGCCGTTCCGACGGCACCTGATCCCACTGCTGGCGCCTGCCCGGTGGCCGCCAGCGGCGCAGGACGGCAGACGGCGGGCGGGCGGATTCTTACAATGGGCGCATGACTGGATCTGATTCGCTGGACGGTTTCCTGGACAAATGGCGCGAGCGCTGGCCCGAGTGGTCGCTGGTGGACCGTTTCGTCGCACCGGAACTGCATCGCCGCACCGTGGCGTGGTTCGCGCTGCTGCAGGAATTCGACGACATGCTCAACATCGCCGGCGATCCGTTGCCCGCCAATGCCAAGCTCGGCTGGTGGGGCGAGGAACTGCGCAGCTGGGCCGGGCAGCGCTCGCGGCATCCGCTCGGACGCGTGCTGGAGCCGGTGCGCGCGCCCTGGGCGCAGCTGGCCGAAGCCCTGCCGGACCTGACCGAGGCCCGCGATGTCGTGGCCGATCCAGCGCAGGCGCGCAGCACGCTGCAACGCTTCGCCGATGCGGTGGCGGCGGTGGAGGCGGCCCTGTTCGATGCGCCGCTGCAGTCCGCCGCCGGTGATGCGGTGCTGACCCAGCTGCTGGCGCAGCGGGTGCAGGACCTGGGCGCCGCCGCGGTGCCCAGCGCCGCCGGTGGCGAAGCCGCCTGGCAGCAGGTTCTGCTGGCGCGCTGGCCGGCGCGGGTCGCGGGGCCGCGGCCACGCCGGCTGTATGCGGCGCTGGCCCGTGCCCGCCTGCAGGCCCGCATCCGCGGCGGCGACTACCAGCCCGCCCCGGCGGCGCTGCTGTGGCGTGGGTGGTGGGCGGCCCGGGGCTGATCGCCCGAGGCCCGCGGACGCGGGCGATCGTCGACGGCAGGGGCCTTGGCCGGCGGCAGTCGGTCGCCATGGAAGGAACAGGTCACGCTGGTGGAGCGGTGAGTGGCTCGCTTGCCCTGGTCGGATAGGTGAGCAGGTAGAGCAGAACCAGGATGCCGGCTACCGGCGCCAGGCTGATCAACTGCCACCAGGGGTTGAAGCCCGCGTCGCGCAGGCGCCGCGTGCAGGCCGCGAGCCACGGCACCAGCACCAGCAGCGAAGCCAGCTGCAGCGGCAGCGGGCCGACGGCCTCTGCAAGCAGTTGGGCCAGGGCCAGCAGCATCGCCACGGCCAGTGCGAACCACCAGAAATCCGCGCGTGGCGTGGTGCCTTTGAACTCCAGGCCACGCAGTACGCCCTCGCGCATGGCCTGCAGCGCCGGCTGGCTGGGCGCCGGCTGGCCCAGCAGCAGGCTCCCGGCCGGTACTTCGAAGACGGCGGCCAGGGCCCGCAGGGATTCGGTGGAAATCTTCGCGCCCGATTCCTGGCGCTGGATGGTCCGCAGGTTCAAGCCGCTCAATGCGGCCAGTTGCTCCTGCGACCACTGGCGGGCGAGGCGCAGTTCGCGAAGTCGGGTGCCGTTGACATGCATGGGGATTCCTCGGGGCAGTGGGCTCGGGTTTCCACCATCATCCTGCCGGATGCCCGCCAACGGTGAGGACATGCCCCCGACATGGACCCGACACGGCCCCGGCGGCGCAGTCTCCAGGGGCGCGGGACCGTCGGCAAGGCGGCCTCGGGCCCGGGAGCCGTGCGGCGGCCATTCCCCGCCTCTGGGGCTCCCATCGGGCGACGCGGGGAGCGGCGCAGGGGGGTGAGAAATCCGGCGCCCCGCGTCCGTGCCGGGTGCGGACGGGCTACTTGCCGCGTTCGAGCACCAGCAGCGGGTCGATGCGGGTGTCGAACCAGTTCATGCCCCAGTGCAGGTGGGGCCCGGTCGCGCGCCCGGTGGCACCGACCGCGGCGATCACCTGTCCCTGCGCGATGCGGTCGCCGACCTTCACGTCGATCCGCGACAGGTGCAGGAAATTGGAACTGATGCCGAACCCGTGGTCGAGCACCAGGGTGCCGCCGGTCAGGTAAAGACCCGGGTCGGCGAAAGTGACGATGCCCGCGGCTGGCGCCTTCACCGGGGTGCCGGTCGGCGCGGCGATGTCCATGCCCGAATGGCCGGCGCCGGGCTGCCCGTTGTAGACCCGGGCATTGCCGAAGCGGCCGCTGATGCGGCCCTGGACGGGCCACAGGAAGGTCTGGGCGAAGTCGGTGCGGTTGTCGTCGCGTTGGCGCGCCTCGGTGACCCGGGCCTGTTCGCGGGCAATGCGTTCGGCGATGGCCGGCGGCGGGTTCACCGTCTTCGGCGGCACGCCATTGACCCGTTCCAGCGGCCAGTCGCGCGCCGCCACTGCGATCACCGCGGTCTCCTCGGAACCATCCGGGCGGTGCACCTGCACCTGCAGCGGGCCGGTCTCGTCGCGGCCGATGCCGAATACCACGCTGCCGTAGCCGCTGACCCGCAGGTCGCGGCCGGCATGGCGCACGCGGCTGCCGGCTGGCACCTTGCCGATCACCATCGCGCCTTGCGAGGCGCTGGCCGGGAACACCACGCGGTTGTCGATCAGGTCGGCGATGCCGTCCTGCGCCAGCACGCCCTGGGCCGCAAGCAGGGGGGCGGCGAACAACAGCACCCCCGACAGGAGCATCGAGCGCATCAGCGGGCGTAGGTCATGCGCTGGCCGGCCGGGCTGCCGACCAGCCGGCTGCCGTCCCACACCCGCTGGCCGTTGACCCAGGTCGAGGCGATGCGCGAGCGGAAGGTGGTGCCTTCGAACGGCGACCAGCCGCACTTGGACAGCACGTCCTCGCGCCTGACCGTGAACGGCACGTCCTCCACCAGCACCAGGTCGGCGAAATAGCCTTCGCGCAGGAAGCCGCGTTCCTCCACGTCGAACAGCTGCGCCGGGGCGTGGGCGAACTTCTGCACCACCTGTTCGCGGGTGAGCTTGCCCTCGTGCACGCGTTCCAGCGCGGCGACCAGCGCGTACTGCACCAGCGGCAGGCCGGACGGCGCCTGCGCGTAGGGCTTCTGCTTTTCTTCCCAGGTGTGCGGGGCATGGTCGGTGGCCAGCACGTCCAATACGTCGTCGGCCAGCGCGGCGATGATCGCCTCGCGGTCGGCCACGTCCTTGATCGCCGGGTTGCACTTGATCAGGTTGCCCTTGGTGGCGTAGTCCGGGCGGGCAAAATGCAGGAAGTGCACGCAGGTCTCGGCGGTGATCTGCTTGCGGCTGCCATCGGCACGCACCAGCGGGCCCTTCTCGAACAGCGCCAGTTCGTCGGCGGTGGAGATGTGCAGCACGTGCAGGCGGGTGCCGTGCCTGCGCGCCAGCGACATCGCCAGCCGGGTCGACTTGATGCAGGCTTCGCGCGAACGGATGTCCGGGTGCATTTCCGCGGTCAGCGCATCGCCGTACTTTTCCTGGAACGCCTTCATGTTGGCGTCGATCATCGGCGTGTCTTCGCAGTGGGTGATGATCGGCGTGGGGCAGTCGCGGAAAATCGCGTCCAGCGTGTCCGGGTCGTCGACCAGCATGTTGCCGGTGGAGGCGCCCATGAACACCTTCACGCCCGGCGCCTTCTTCGGGTCGAGCATGCGGATGGCGTCCAGGTTGTCGTTGCTGGCGCCGTGGTAGAAACCGTAATTGGCCCATGCGCGGCCGTGCGCCAGCGCGTACTTGGCTTCGAGGATGGTCGAGTCCAGGGTCGGCGGGTTGGTGTTGGGCATGTCCATGAAACTGGTGAGGCCGCCGGCAACGGCCGCCGCCGACTCGCTGGCGATGTCGCCCTTGTGGGTCAGTCCGGGTTCGCGGAAATGCACCTGGTCGTCGATCATGCCCGGCAGCAGCCAGCGGCCGGCGGCATCGACCACTTCCTCGCCGGCGCGCGGCGCCAGCCCGCTGCCGATCAGGGCGATGCGGCCGTCCTCGATGCGCAGGTCGCCATCGAAGGTGCGGCCCTCGTTGACCATGCGGGCATTGGTGATGAGCGTGGAGGACATGTCAGTGTTTTCCTGTGCAGCGGCAAGAGGGGGAATGGGCCTTGTCCGGAACCGGGTCGAAGCCGCCGGGATGGAGCGGGTGGCAGCGGCCCAGCCGGCGCAGGGTAAGCCAGCTGCCCCGCAACGGGCCGTGCAGGCGGATCGCGTCCATCGAGTACTCGGAGCAGCTGGGGACAAAGCGGCAGCGCGGCCCCAGCAGGGGGCTGATGAAGCGCTTGTAGAAGCGCAGCAGGGCGATGAGGAGTCGGCTTATCACCCCTGGATGATAAGCCAGCTGGCATTGCCCAAGGATTTGTCGCACGATGCCGGACAGGTGGCAGGCGGACTTGGGACGCCGGCCGCCCACCGGGGTACGCCGCTCGTGCCCGGTCACGTTCCGAACCGCGCAGGAGGGTCCGGCGATGCCGCCGGGCCGTTCCGGGGCAGCTCGGGCATCCGTTCATGTCGGGGCGGTCGGCGCGGTTGCCGCTGCTGGTCGGGTAGGCTATAAAGGCCCGCTTTCCCGGGCCCCGGGGGAAACAAGGAAGAGCGTTTCGTGGCTGCTAAAAAACCTGCAAAAAAGGCCGTCAAGGTCGCCAAGAAAACCGCCAAACCTGCAGTCAAGAAGGCGGCGCCGAAGCCGGTAGTCAAGAAACCGGCCGCCAAGCCCGCCAAGCCAGCTGCGAAGAAGGCGCCTGCCAAGAAGGTGGTGGCCAAGAAGGCCCCGGCCAAGCAGGCAGCGCCCGCCAAGAAGACGGTGGCCAAGAAGGCCCCGGTCAAGAAAGCCCCAGTCAAGAAGGTGGCCGCCAGCAAGGCCCCGGCGAAGAAGGTGGCCGCCCCGGTGGCCAAGGTGGCCAAGGCCGCCAAGCCGGTGGTCAAGAAGGCCGTCGCCAAGACCGCGGCCAAGGCGTCCAAGTCCCCGGTCAGCAAACCCGTCGTCAAGTCCGTACCGAAGCCGGCTCCCAAGCCGGTGCCGGCCAAGCCTGTCCCGGCCACAGTCGCCAAGACGGTACCCGCCCCGGCCCCCGCGCCGGCGGCCAAGGCACCGGCTTCGGCAGCCAAGGCCCCGCAATCCAAGAATCCCGTGCCTGTTTCGAAATCCCCCGCAAAGACCGCAATCAAGTCCGCCGCACCCGCCGCCGTCCGTCCGGTCGGCAAGGTTGCAGTTGCCGTAACCGCACGCTCGGCCGCCCCGGCCCCGCGCAGCAAGCACAAAGTGGTCGAATACAAGACCGACGAGGCGACCGGTCGCCCGATCCTGCCGGCCGGCTACAAGCCCTCGGCGGACGAGGAGTACATGAGCCCGTTGCAGCAGGAGTACTTCCGCAAGCGCCTGCAGGACTGGCGCGCCGACCTGGTGGAGGAATCCAAGCAGACCATCGAGAACCTGCGCGAGGAAGTGCGCGACATCGGCGATGAGGCCGAGCGCGCCACCCGCGAGACCGAGAATTCGCTGGAACTGCGCACCCGCGACCGCTACCGCAAGCTGATCGGCAAGATCGACAGCACGCTCAAGCGCCTGGAGTCGGGTGACTACGGCTACTGCGTGGACACCGGCGAGGAAATCGGCCTGGAGCGCCTTGAGGCGCGCCTCACCGCCGAGCGCACCATCGATGCGCAGGAACGCTGGGAACACATGCAGAAGCAGCAGGGCGATTGATTCCGGTCCCCGCTGTCGACAAAGAGCCCCGCCTTGCGCGGGGCTTTTTGTTTGCAGCGTTCGCGCCGGCATCGCGGCGGCGGCCCGGTCGTGCAGCCGCCATCGCCCCGGGCTACTGCAGGTCGCGCAGGTTCAGGCGCCTCAGCGTGGGGTTCCTCCACGCGGTGAGGCCCGCCACGCCCAGCACCGCGCAGCCGCCGACCACCACCGCCGGCACCAGTCCCAGCAGCCGCGCCATGGTGCCGGCGTAGAACGCACCCAGTTCATTGGACGAACTGATGAAGATGCCGTTGATCGACGACACCCGGCCACGCATCTCGTCGGGCGTGGCCAGCTGCAGGATGGTCGAGCGCACCACCACCGACACGCCGTCGAACGCGCCGTAGAACAGCAGGATCGCCGCCGACAACCAGAAGCTGCGCGACAGGCCGAAGCCGATCACGCACAGCCCGAAGCCGGCCACCGCGTACAGCAGCACGCGCCCGGCGTTGCGGTGCAGCGGGTGCCGGGCCAGCCACAGGCCCACGCATACCGATCCCAGCGCCGGCGCCGCGCGCAGGATGCCCAGGCCTTCCGGCCCGTAGTGCAGGATTTCCTGGATGAAGGCCGGCAGCATCGCCACCACGCCGCCCAGCAGCACCGAGAACATGTCCAGCGCCATCGCGCCGAGCATCACCGGTGTGGACAGCACGAAACGCGCGCCCTCGGCGATGCTGGCGAAGATCGGCGCGCGGGTCTGCGGCGGTGGCGCTTCGTGCACGCGCAGCAGGGCCAGCGCGGCCATGGCCAGCGCCGCCATCGCCGCGGCCACGGCATAGGCCAGGGCCTTGCCGCCCCAGCCGACCAGGACGCCGCCCAGCGCCGGGCCGAGCACCATGCCGGCCTGGAACACCACGCTGCCGAAGCCGGCGCCGCGCGCGTACTGCCTGCGCGCCAGCACCCGCGCGAACAACGCGTTGTAGACCGGCGACAGGAAGGCGCGGACCATGCCGGTCAGGGCGATCGCCAGGTAGATCGGCCACACGCCCTGGAACGGCAACGCGCCCAGCGCGACCGCGCACAGGATGGCGGCGGTGGCTACCAGCCCGAGGCTGGCCGCCATGCCCAGGCGGCGGCGTGGCAGGTGGTCCACCAGGTAGCCGGCGAACGGCGCCACGCAGAAATAGGGCAGCACTTCGGCCAGACCGACCAGGCCCAGCGAGAACGGATTGCGGGTGATCTCGTAGATGTGCCAGCCGACCGTGACCGCGACGATCTGGTAGGACAGCATCGCGGTGATGCGGTAGGCCAGCAGGTGCGCGAAGCCGGGCTGGCGCAGCAGCGCGCCTACGCCGGCATCGCCGCTGCCGGCGGTCACTGTGGTTGCGACCGCGCGGTGTCGCGGATGAACGACAGCATCGCCGCCAGCCCGTTGCTGCGGGTCGGCGACAGGTGCCGGGCCAGGCCGATGGAGGCCACGTACTCCGGCTCGGTGGCCAGGATCTCGGCGGCGGGGCGGCCGGAGTAGACGCGCAGCGCCAGATAGATCAGCCCGGAAACGATGGCCGAGTCGCTGACCGCGTGGAACACGAGCCGGTCGGCATTGCCTTCCGGCACGATCCATACCATCGACTGGCAGCCGTGCAGGCGGTGCGCCTCGGTCTTCCACGCATCCGGGAAGGGCGGCAGCTTGCGGCCGAGGTCGATCAGGTACTGGTAGCGCTCGGACCAGTCGCCGAAGAAGGAGAATTCGTCGGCGATCGCGGCCTGGGCTTCGGCGGCGGTGGCTTCGAGCGGGAAGGGGGTGTCGGTCATCTTGGTTCCGTCAGGGGAGGGCCTTGCCGTCCGCGGCATGGCTGGAGCGGCGCCGGATGCGCCGGCCGGGCATTGGCTAGGCGTGCCTGCGCACCCAGCGCACGCCCTGCGGGGTGTCCTCCAGCACGATGTTCTCCGCCGCCAGCTGCTCGCGGATGGCGTCGGCACGGGCGAAGTCGCGGGCCTGCTTGGCGGCGATGCGTTCATCGATCAGGGCCTGGATGCGGGCATCGTCGTCGCTGCCCGCGCCGCGGCCGAACCACGCCGACGGTGCCTGCTGCAACAGGCCCAGGACAAGCCCGGCGCCGAGCAGTTCGCCCTTCAGGCGCGCCTTTTCGCCGGCGCTTTCGGCCTTGCGCGCCTCGCTGGCGATGCGTGCCACCTCGGCCAGTGCCAGCGGCGTGTTGAGGTCGTCGTCCAGCGCGGCCTCGACCGCGGCCGGGATCGTGGCGCCGGCATCGACCTCGTCCAGGTCGCGCAGCGTGCCGTACAGCCGGTCCAGGGTGCGCACGGACTGCTCGATCAGGGCGTCCGACCAGTCCAGCGGCTGCCGGTAGTGCGCCGACAGCAGCGCGTAGCGCAGCGCTTCGGGCGGGTGCTGGCGCACCAGGTCGTGCACGCGCTCGATGTTGCCCAGCGACTTGCTCATCTTGGCGCCGCCGAAGTTGAGCATGCCGTTGTGCAGCCAGAAGCGGGCGAAGGTACGCCCGCCGTGGGCGCATTCGCTCTGCGCGATCTCGTTCTCGTGGTGCGGGAACTGCAGGTCGACGCCGCCGGCATGGATGTCGATGGTGTCGCCCAGGTGGGCGGCGGCCATCGCCGAGCATTCGATGTGCCAGCCCGGGCGGCCGCGGCCCCAGGGCGATTCCCAGCCGGGCAGGTCGTCGCTGGATGGCTTCCACAGCACGAAATCGCCGGCGTCGCGCTTGTACGGGGCCACCTCGACGCGGGCGCCGGCCAGCATTTCGTCCGGGTCGCGCCGCGACAGCTTGCCGTAGCCGTCGAAGGTGGCGACCGCGAACAGCACGTGGCCTTCGGCGGCATAGGCGTGCCCGGCCTCGATCAGCCGCTCGATCATGGCGATGATCTGCGGGATATGGGCGGTGGCTTCGGGCTCGATGTCCGGCGGCGCCACGCCCAGTGCGGCCATGTCGTCGCGGTAGGCGGCGGCGAAGCGGTCGGTGATCGCCGAGATCCGCACCCCCTGTTCGCGGGCCGCTGCATTGATCTTGTCATCGACGTCGGTGATGTTGCGGGCGTAGCGCAGGCCGCCGAAGCGGCGCCGCAGCAGGCCTGCGAGCACCCCGAACACCACCGGGCCGCGGGCGTTGCCGATATGCACGTAGTTGTAGACGGTCGGGCCGCACACGTACATGGTCGGGGCGGCCGGGTCCAGCGGGGCGAACGGCTCCAGCTGCCGGGTCAGGGTGTTGTACAGGTGCAGGGCCATGGGCGTGCCGTGGGAGCGAAAACAGAGCCGGCAATTCTAGCGGGCCGGGGCCGGGCGGGCACGCCCGGGCTGTGCAGCGGCGCGATGGACGGGTAATGTTCAGCCTCCATCCCTTGTCGCGCCTACACTATATCGGTGGTCATCCCTCATCCATCTCCGTTGAAGTGTCGATGAAGCACGCTCCCGTGTCGCTGTCCATGGCCTGCCTGCTGGCCGTCTCCGCCATGCCGGCCGGGGCGCAGAACGCCGACCTGCGCAACCGGGTGGTGGTCGTCGAGAACGTGCGCTACGACTATGCGCAGGTGCTCAACGTCGAGCCGGTGTTCCAGACCCTGCGCGCCACCCGCACCGAGGAGCACTGCGAGCCCGTCTCCACGCTCACCCTGGCGCCGGTGGAGGTCAAGGGCGAGGAGCAGAAGGGTGGCTTCCGCCGCTTCTGGGATTCGGTCAAGGGCATCTTCAGCCACCAGGACGGCGAGGAAGAGGCCGATGCGGAGGTGCGTGCGGCGGGTGCCGGCAACAATGGCGCGCTGCTCACCCCCGAATGCCGCATCATCGAGGTGGGGCGCGAGTTCCGCCGGCCCATCGCCTACGACGTGGATTACGTCTACAAGGGCATCAAGTTCCGCTCGCGCCTGCCCGAAGACCCCGGCAACCGCCTCAAGCTGCGGGTGTCGATCACCCCCGAGCTGGGCGAGGGCCTGGAACAGGGACCGGCCAATCCCTGATTGCTGCGCCGCGGCACTTGCGTGGTGCCAGGGCGCGTGCGACCATGCGCGACGATGAAGGCGAACAGCTTCCAGCACGAAACCAGCACCGCCCGGATGGCCTCCGGCATGACTTCGCGTGCCCGCCGACCGGAATCCCACATATTCGCTGGGTAAACCGGAGCCTCGTGCTGTCTGTTCGGAAAACCCAGCCCCCGGCTGGGTTTTTTCGTTTCTGTTCCACGAAAGTTTCAACTGCAATGAGCCGCGCGTCCGCGCATCCTGCCGCCGGCAACGGTGGTCCCCCGCACCAGCAAAGGATGGATCGATGTCTGTGAAGCACTTCTTGAACACCCAGGACTGGAGCCGCGCCGAACTCGACGCGCTGTTGACCCAGGCGGCGCTGTTCAAGCGCAACAAGCTGGGCGACGACCTGAAGGGCAGGTCCATCGCGCTGGTGTTCTTCAACCCGTCGATGCGCACCCGCACCAGCTTCGAGCTGGGCGCGTTCCAGCTCGGCGGGCACGCCATCGTGCTGCAGCCGGGCAAGGACGCGTGGCCGATCGAGTTCGACCTGGGCACGGTGATGGACGGCGACACCGAGGAGCACATCGCCGAAGTGGCGAAGGTGCTGGGCCGCTACGTCGACCTCATCGGCGTGCGCGCCTTCCCGAAGTTCGTCGACTGGCAGTACGACCGCCAGGACATCGTGCTCAAGGCATTCGCCAAGTACTCGCCGGTGCCGGTCATCAACATGGAGACCATCACCCATCCGTGCCAGGAGCTGGCGCATGCGCTGGCGCTGCAGGAGCACTTCGGCAGCAGCGACCTGCGTGGCAAGAAGTATGTGCTGACCTGGACCTACCACCCCAAGCCGCTGAACACCGCGGTGGCCAACTCGGCGCTGACCATCGCCACCCGCATGGGCATGGACGTGACCCTGCTGTGCCCGGACGAGCAGTACATCCTCGACGAGCGCTACATGGGCTGGGCCGCGCAGAACGTGGCCGAAAGCGGCGGCTCGCTGACGGTCAGCCACGACATCGAAAGCGCCTACCGCGGCGCCGACGTGGTCTACGCCAAGAGCTGGGGCGCACTGCCGTACTTCGGCAACTGGGCGCCGGAGAAGCCGATCCGCGACCAGTACAAGCACTTCATCGTCGACGAGGCCAAGATGGCGCTCACCAACAACGGCGTGTTCAGCCATTGCCTGCCGCTGCGGCGCAACGTCAAGGCCACCGACGCGGTGATGGATTCGCCGCAGTGCATCGCCATCGACGAGGCCGAGAACCGCCTGCACGTGCAGAAGGCGATCATGGCCGCACTGGTCCGCTGATCCTTCCCGCCGCTTTCCCTTTACCCGATTCAGCAACGGCGGCCCGCGCGTCGCCCAACGAGATCCCCCACATGACCACTCCCAACGAATCCCGCGACATCGTCCTGGCCTTCTCCGGCGGCCTGGACACCAGCTTCTGCGTGCCCTACCTGAAGGAGCGCGGCTGGAACGTGCACACCGTGTTCGCCGATACCGGCGGCGTGGACGCCGAGGAGCGCGAGACCATCGAAAAGCGCGCCGCCGAACTGGGCGTGGCCAGCCACGTCACCGTCGATGGCGGCCCGGCGATCTGGGAAGGCTTCGTCAAGCCGTTCGTGTGGGCTGGCGAGGGCTACCAGGGCCAGTATCCGCTGCTGGTGTCCGATCGCTACCTGATCGTCGATGCCGCCCTCAAGCGCGCCGCCGAGCTGTGCACCAACGCCATCGCCCACGGCTGCACCGGCATGGGCAACGACCAGGTGCGCTTCGACCTGGCGGTGAAGGCGCAGGGCGATTACCGCATCCTCGCCCCGATCCGCGAGATCCAGAAGGAGCACACCCAGACCCGCGCCTACGAGCAGGCGTACCTGGAGGAGCGCGGCTTCGGCGTGCGCGCCAAGCAGAAGGCCTACACCATCAACGAGAACCTGCTGGGCGTGACCATGTCCGGTGGCGAGATCGACAGGTGGGAAGCCCCGGGCGAGGGTGCGCGCGGCTGGTGCGCGCCGCGCAGCGCGTGGCCGATCGAACCGCTGACCGTGACCTTGAAGTTCGTCGAGGGCGAGGCGGTGGAACTGGACGGCAAGGCGCTGCCGGGCGAGCAGATCCTGGCAAGGCTCAACAAGCTGTTCGCCCCGTACGGCGTCGGCCGCGGCGTGTACACCGGCGATACCGTGATCGGCCTCAAGGGCCGCATCGTGTTCGAGGCGCCGGGCCTGACCGCGCTGCTGGCCGCGCACCGCGCGCTGGAGGACGCGGTGCTGACCAAGCAGCAGAACCGCTTCAAGCCGGACGTGGCGCGCAAGTGGGTGGAACTGGTCTACGAAGGCTTCTATCACGACCCGCTGAAGACCGACCTGGAGGCGTTCCTGCAGTCGTCGCAGGGCAAGGTCAACGGCGAGGTGGTGCTGGAGACCCGTGGCGCCCGCGTCGATGCGGTGGCGGTGCGTTCGCCGCACCTGCTCAACGCCAAGGGGGCGACCTACGCGCAGTCGGCCGACTGGGGCGTGGAAGAGGCCGAGGGTTTCATCAAGCTGTTCGGCATGAGCTCCACGCTGTACGCGCAGGTCAACCACGGTTGATGCCGGCGTCCTTCCCGCTACGGCGCGGGAAGGGGGCCTGCAGACCCCGGCCCGCCCGCGCCCCTGGATTCCGGGGCGCGAAGCGGGGGCACGGCGCGGTGCAGGGAGTGAAGCCCTGTGACGCCGGTCCGTGCCGGTCCGGCCGCTGCGGTCAACGCCTTCGATGGGCGCCCGCATGCGGCCGGGCGTTCCCGCCATCCTCGTTTCCCGTACGCGCCAGCCGCCAGCCACTGACAGCTCCCGACAGACCATGACCGACCTGCTCGAATCCACGCTCTCGCACCTGGAAAAGCTGGTGTCCTTCGACACCCGCAACCCGCCGCGCGCGATCACCACCGGCGGCATCTTCGATTACCTGCGCGCGAACCTGCCCGGATTCCAGGTCGAGGTGGTCGACCACGGCGCCGGCGCGGTGAGCCTGTACGCGGTGCGTGGCGCACCGAAGTACCTGTTCAACGTGCACCTGGACACGGTGCCGGATTCGCCGCACTGGAGTGCCGATCCACACGTGATGCGGCGCCTGGACGACCGCGTGGTCGGGCTCGGCGTATGCGACATCAAGGGCGCCGCGGCTGCGCTGGTGGCCGCCGCCAACCGCACCGACGGCGATGCGGCGTTCCTGTTTTCCTCGGACGAGGAGGCCAACGACCCGCGCTGCATCGCCGCCTTCCTGGCCCGCGGCATCCCGTATGAAGCGGTGCTGGTGGCCGAGCCGACCCTGGGCGAGGCGGTGCTGGCGCACCGCGGCATCAGTTCGGTGCTGATGAAATTCAGCGGCCGCGCCGGCCATGCCTCCGGCCAGCAGGACGCGGCGGCCAGCGCGCTGCACCAGGCCATGCGCTGGGGCGGCCGCGCGCTGGACCACGTGCAGTCGCTGGCGCATGCGCGCTTCGGCGGCCTGACCGGGCTGCGCTTCAACATCGGCCGCGTCGAAGGCGGCATCAAGGCCAACATGATCGCGCCCGAGGCCGAGCTGCGTTTCGGTTTCCGCCCGCTGCCGTCGATGGACATCGACCAGCTGCTGGCGACCTTCGCCGGTTTCGCCGAGCCGGCGGCCGCGCACTTCGAGGAGACCTTCCGCGGCCCGAGCCTGCCGTCCGGCGACATCGCCCGCGCCGAGGAACGCCGCCTGGCCGCACGCGACGTCGCCGAGGAGCTGGGCCTGCCGATCGGCAATGCGGTCGATTTCTGGACCGAGGCCTCGCTGTTCTCGGCCGCCGGCTACACCACCATGGTCTACGGTCCCGGCGACATCGCCCAGGCCCACACCGCCGACGAGTTCGTGACGCTGGAGCAGCTGCAGCGCTACGCCGGTTCGGTTCTCACGATCCTGCAGCGCGGCGCCTGATCGCCGCGTTCCACCCCCACGACAGACGAACTGCCCACCATGCAACCCCACCGCCAGACCCGCCAGACCATCGTGCGCCTGCTTTCGAGCATGGCCAGCGCGAAGGAAATCAGCCAGTACCTCAAGCGCTTCTCGCAGCTGGACGCCAAGCGCTTCGCCGTGGTCAAGGTCGGCGGCGCGGTATTGCGCGACGACCTGGAGGCGCTGACGTCGTCACTGTCGTTCCTGCAGGAAGTCGGGCTGACCCCGATCGTGCTGCACGGCGCCGGCCCGCAGCTGGATGCCGAGCTGTCGGCCGCCGGCATCGAGAAGCGCACCGTCAACGGGCTGCGCGTGACCACCCCCGAAGCGCTGGCGATCGTGCGCAAGGTGTTCCAGCAGTCCAACCTGCAGCTGGTCGAGGCGCTGCAGCAGAACGGCGCCCGCGCCACCTCCATCACCGGCGGCGTGTTCGAGGCCGAGTACCTGGACCGCGATACCTACGGGCTGGTCGGCGAAGTGAAGCGGGTCAACCTGGCGCCGATCGAGGCCAGCCTGCGCGCCGGTTCGATCCCGGTCATCACCTCGCTGGGCGAGACCCCGAGCGGGCAGATCCTCAACGTCAACGCCGACTTCGCCGCCAACGAGCTGGTGCAGGAGCTGCAGCCGTACAAGATCATCTTCCTCACCGGCACCGGCGGCCTGCTCGATGCCGATGGCAGGCTGATCGATTCGATCAACCTGTCCACCGAGTACGAACACCTGATCCAGCAGCCGTGGCTGCACGGTGGCATGAAGGTCAAGATCGAACAGATCAAGGACCTGCTGGACAAGCTGCCTGAGGAATCCTCGGTATCGATCACGCGCCCGGCCGACCTGGCCAAGGAGCTGTTCACCCACAAGGGCTCGGGCACCCTGGTCCGCCGCGGCGAGAAGGTGCTCAGGGCGACGTCGTGGGAGCAGCTGGACACCGCGCGGCTGAAGGCGCTGATCGAATCCAGTTTCGGCCGCCAGCTGGTGCCGGACTACTTCGAGAAGACGAAGCTGCTGCGCGCCTACGTCAGCGAGCATTACCGCACCGCGGTGATCCTCACCGACGAGGCGGAAGGCGTGTACCTGGACAAGTTCGCAGTGCTCGACGACGCGCAGGGCGAAGGCCTGGGGCGCGCGGTGTGGAACGTGATGCAGGAGGAAACCCCGCAGCTTTTCTGGCGCTCGCGCAACGGCAACCCGGTCAATCATTTCTATTACGCCGAGTCCGACGGCTGCTACAAGCTCGACCACTGGAAGGTGTTCTGGTTCGGCGCCAGCGACTTCGACCGCATCCGTGGCTTCGTCGAGCATTGCGCGCGGCGCAAGCCCAGCCTGCAGGGATGACGTCATGACCCGGTCCGCGGCCGACGCCTGCTGGAGCACTGTGCCGGAGCTGCGCGGCACCCATGTCGCGCTCGAACCGCTGTCCATGGCGCATGTGCCGGCGTTGCGCCGGGCGCTGGGCGAGGGCGAGCTGTCGCGCCTGTGGTACGCCAACGTGCCGGCGCCGGATGCGGTGGAGCGTTACGTGGTGGCGGCACTGGAGGCGCAGGCGCAGGGCAGCGCGCTGCCGTTCGTGGTTGCCGACAGTGCCGGCGAGGTCGTCGGCTGCACCCGCTACTACGCGCTCGATGCCGGCGTGCCGCGGCTGAACATCGGCTACACCTGGTACCAGCGGCGGGTGCAGCGCACCGGCCTCAACACCGAGGCCAAGCTGCTGTTGCTGCGCCACGCCTTCGAGGCGATGGGCTGCATCGGCGTCGGCTTCGAGACCAGCTGGTTCAACCAGGCTTCGCGCGCGGCCATCGCCCGGCTCGGCGCCCGGCAGGACGGGGTGCTGCGCAACCACCGGCGCCACGCCGACGGCACACCGCGCGATACCGTGGTTTTTTCCATCATCGACAGCGAATGGCCGGCGGTGCGCCGCCATCTGCAGTCACTACTGGATTCGCATTCATGACCGACAGGAAATTCTCGCTGGGCATCGTCGGTGCCCGCGGCCACACCGGCGCCGAGCTGATCCGGCTGATTGCCGCGCACCCGCGGATCGAGCTGGCCTTCGTGTCCTCGCGCGAACTGGACGGGCAGCTCGTGGCCGACCACAACGCCGGCTACAGCGGCCCGCTGCGCTATGAGAGTCTCGATCCGCAGGCGGTGGCCGCCAAGGGCGCCGACGCGGTGATCCTGGCCCTGCCCAACGGCAAGGCCGAGCCTTTCGTGGCCGCGCTGGACGCCAGCCGGCCCGAGACCGTGATCGTCGACCTGTCCGCCGACTACCGCTTCGACAACGACTGGTACTACGGCCTGCCGGAGCTCACCCGCAACGATTACGCCGGCCAGAAGCGCATCAGCAACCCGGGGTGCTACGCCACCGCAATACAGCTGGCGATCACGCCGCTGCTGTCGCAGCTGGCCGGGCCGCCGGCCTGTTTCGGCGTGTCGGGCTATTCCGGCGCCGGTACCGCGCCGTCGGACAAGAACAACACCGAGCTGCTGCGCGACAACCTGATGCCGTACGCGCTGGCCAACCACGTGCACGAGCGCGAGGTGTCCACCCGGCTCGGCGTGCCGGTGGAGTTCATGCCGCACGTCGCCCCGCACTTCCGCGGCATCACCATGACCGTCAACCTGTGGCTGCAGCAGCCGCTCACCCGCGAGCAGGTGGTGGCGCTGTACACGCAGCGCTACGCCGGCGAGGCGCTGGTGGAGGTGGTGGACGATGCGCCGTGGGTCAGCCGCATCGCCGGCCGCCATGGCGTGCAGATCGGCGGCTTCACCCTGGCCCCGGGCAACAAGCGCGTGGTGGTGGTGGCGACCCTGGACAACCTGCTCAAGGGCGCGGCGACGCAGGCACTGCAGAACCTCAACCTCGCGCTGGGCCTGCCCGAACTGACCGCGATCCCGCATTGACCCGCCCCAAGCCCATTCCGAGAGACTTCCGATGACCAACCTGTTGTGGCAGAAACCCGGCGTCGCGGTGGACGCGAAGATCCAGGCCTTCCTCGCCGGCGACGACGTGATCCTGGACCGCGAGTTCTTCCTGCACGACATCCAGGCCAGTACCGCGCATGCCGAGGGCCTGCAGCACATCGGCATCCTGTCGGTCGGAGAGCTGGCCGCGCTCAAGCGCGAACTGGCGCTGCTGGCCGATGATTTCCGCAGCGGTGCGTTCGTGCTGGACGAGCAGTACGAGGATTGCCATTCGGCGATCGAGGCGCGCCTGACCGAGCGCCTGGGCGATGCCGGCCGCAAGATCCATACCGGCCGCAGCCGCAACGACCAGATCCTGGTCGCCACCCGCCTGTGGCTGAAGGAGAAGCTGGCACGCCTGGCCGCGCTCAGCCGCGAGGTGGCGAAGGTGGCGCTGGACCGCGCCGTCGCCGAACAGCGACAGCCGCTGCCCGGTTACACCCATATCCAGCGCGCCGTGGTGTCCTCGGCCGGGATGTGGTGGGCGGGCTGGGCCGAGGCCTTCATCGACAACGCGGTACGTGCCGCCGATACGCGCCGGCTGATCGACTGCAATCCGCTGGGCACGGCCGCCGGCTACGGCGTCAACCTGCCGCTGGACCGCGAACACACCACGCGTGCGCTGGAGTTCGCGCGCATGCAGATCAGCCCGCTCTACGCCCAGCTCTCGCGCGGCAAGTTCGAACTGGCCGCGCTGGAAGCGCTGGGCGGGGCCACGCTGGACCTGCGCCGCATCGCCTGGGACCTGTCGCTGTTCACCACCGGCGAGTTCGCCTTCGTGGCGCTGCCGGCGCAGTACACCACCGGCAGCTCGATCATGCCCAACAAGCGCAACCCGGACGTGATCGAACTGATGCGCGCCACCCATGCCAGCGTGGCCGCCGCGCGTACCGAGATCGAGCAGCTGTTGTCGCTGCCGTCGGGCTACCACCGCGACCTGCAGGCGTCCAAGGGCGCGATCTTCCATGGCTTCGGCCGCGGCCTGTCGGCGCTGGAACTGCTGCCGGCGCTGCTGTCCAACCTGGACTGGCGCGACGCCAACATCCGCGCCGCCATCGATTCGGGCATGTACGCCACCGACGTGGCGGTCGAGGCGGCGGTAGCCGGCGTACCGTTCCGCGAAGCCTACAAGGCGGCCGCCGCGGCGGCCAACACGGCCGGGCAGGGGCGCACGCCGGAAGGCAGCCTCGCCGCGCGCGTGTCGCCGGGTGCGGCGGCCGACCTGCGGCTGGACGAACTGCAGGCCCGCTGGGCCGCGCTGTAGGTCCATGCGGCGCACGCGCCGCGTGGAGCACGCCGGTTGGTTGGAAACGAAAGCATCGTCCACATCCGCCGCGCGGCAGTGCAACATGCGTGGCGGTACTTCCCGCCCTGGAGCACGACGTGAAGCTGTACCTGGTGATGGCCATGCGCAGGCCGGCGTTCGACGCGAGCGTGATCGAGCCGCACAAGGCTTTCCTCGATGCGTTGCGCGCGCAGGGGCGGCTGTACCTGACCGGCGGCTTCGGCGACGGCAGCGGCGGCGCCTACGTGCTGTGCAACGTCGACGACCTGGCGCAGGCACGCGCCATCGTCGCCACCGATCCACTGGTCCTGCAGGACTGCTCGGACCTGACCGTCCACGAATGGAACACGCGTTGAGCCCATGAACGACACCGCGCCTTCGCCCTTCGCCGAGCAGGCGCTGCCACCTTGGCGGCGGGCGGTGCTCAAGGTCGGCAGCAGCCTGCTGGCCGCCGATGGCGGCGGCCTGACCCCGCGCTTCGCGCTGGGGCTGGCGCAGTTTGTCTCGGCCAACCTGCTGGCCGGCCGCGAGGTGGTGATCGTCTCCTCCGGCGCGGTCGCCGCCGGGCGCGCCATCGTGCCGAAGGCGGCCGAGGCCAGCGCGACGATGGCCGCGCGGCAGGCGCTTGCCGCGCTCGGCCAGGCGCAGCTGATCGCCCTGTGGCAACGCTTCTTCGAGCGCCCGGTGGCGCAGGTGCTGCTCACCCACGACGACCTGCGCAACCGCCGCCGCTACCTCAACGCGCGCGCCACGCTCAACGAGCTGCTGGCACTGGGCGCCTTGCCGGTGGTCAACGAGAACGACACCGTTTCGGTGGACGAGCTGAAGCTGGGCGACAACGACAACCTGGCGGCCATCGTCGCCGCGCTGGTCGATGCCGACGCGCTGTTCATCGCCACCGACATCGACGGGCTGTACACCGCCGATCCGCGCCGCGACCCGCAGGCACGGCCGGTCGACGAGGTCGTCGAGCTGACCGCCGCGGTGATGGCGATGGCCGGCGGCAGCGGCAGCGCGGTCGGCACCGGCGGCATGCATACCAAGCTGCAGGCCGCGGCCAAGGCCGGTGCCGCCGGCATCGATACCTTCCTGTTCAATGGACGCAGTGGCGAGGTGGTGCGTGGCCTGGCGCAGGGGCGCCTGCGCGGTACCCGGCTGCACGCCGGGCGTTCGCGCATCGCCGCGCGCAAGTACTGGCTGCGGCATGCGCCGGTCGAGCCGGGGGCAATCCTGGTCGACGCGGGCGCGGCGCGGGCGCTGCGCGAGAAGGGTGCTTCGCTGCTGCCCGGTGGCGTGGTCGATGCGCTGGGCGAGTTCCGCCGCGGCGACATGATCGAGGTACGGGTGGACGGCGAGGGCGGGCAAGCCTGCGTGGCGCGCGGCATCAGCCAGTACTCGGCGGTGGACGTGCGCCGCATCGGCCGCCACCACACCCGCGAGATCCAGGCCATCCTCGGCTACACCTATGGCGACAACGTGATCCACCGCGACGACCTGGTGCTGCTGCCGTGACCGCCCCGGCGCACGACAGCCGCGACCGGTCAGCATATTCCCGGGAGCTGTACGCATGACCGACGTCAAGACCCTTGCCGGGCAGTGTCGCGACGCCTCGCAGGTGCTGGCGCGCCTTTCCGGCGATGCACGGCGCGGACTGCTGGCATCGATGGCCGATGCGCTCGACGCCGATGCCGGCGCCATCCTGGCCGCCAACGAACGCGACCTGCAGGCCGCGCGCGACAAGGGCGTGGGCGCGGCGATGCTCGATCGCCTGGCCCTGGACCGGCAGCGCCTGGCCGGCGTGGCCAACGCCCTGCGCGAGGTTGCCGCGCTGCCGGACCCGGTAGGCCAGGTGACCCGCGACGACACGCGGCCCAATGGCATCCGCGTGCAGAAGGTACGCGTGCCGCTGGGGGTGATCGCGATGATCTACGAGGCGCGCCCGAACGTCACCGCCGACGCCGCGGCGCTGTGCATCAAGGCCGGCAACGGCGTGATCCTGCGCGGCGGCTCGGAGGCGATCCATTCCAATACCGCGATCGCTGCCGCGCTCAAGCGCGCCCTGCGCCAGGCTGGCGTACCCGATGCCGCGCTGACCCTGGTGGAGGACCTGCGCCGAGAGACCATGCTGGAACTGCTGCAGCTCAACGACATCGTCGACCTGGCGATCCCGCGCGGTGGCGAGGGCCTGATCCGCTTCGTCGCCGAGCATGCGCGGGTACCGGTGATCAAGCACTACAAGGGCGTGTGCCACCTGTACGTGGACGACAGCGCCGACCTGCAACTGGCGCTGGGCCTGCTGCTGGACGGCAAGGTGTCGCGCCCGGCGGCCTGCAATTCGCTGGAGACCCTGCTGGTGCATGCCGACATCGCGCCACGCTTCCTGCCGCTGGCTGCCGACGCGCTGCGCGCACGCGGGGTCGAACTGCGCGGCGATGCCGCCACCCGGGCGCTGGTCGCCGGCGTGGCGCCGGCAGACGAGGCCGACTACGCCGCCGAATACCTGGACCTGATCCTGGCGGTGCGGGTGGTCGATTCGCTGGATGCGGCGATCGCCCATATCCGCCGCCATACCTCCGACCACACCGAAGTCATCGCCACCGGCGATCCGGCCCATGCCGACGCCTTCGTGCACGCGCTGCGCTCGGCGGTGGTGATGGTCAACGCCTCCTCGCGCTTCTCCGATGGTGGCGAACTGGGCCTGGGCGCGGAGATCGGCATCTCCACCACGCGCCTGCACGCCTACGGCCCGATGGGGCTGGAAGCACTTACCGTGGAGCGCTTCGTGGTGCGCGGCGAAGGCCAGGTCCGCTCGTAACCGCGCGGCCCGGCGTTGGCCGCCGCGCAGCGCGCACCCGGGCGCGGCGTGCTCACGCCCAGTGGTCTTCGAGCTGCTGTGGCTTGCAGGCGAACCATGCCGCGACCAGCAGCACCAGCGAGCACAGCATCAGGAAGGCGAACGATCCTGCCCAGCCGCCGCTGAGGCCATGCAGCCAGCCGAACAGCAGCGGGCCGAGGCTGGCCAGGCTGTAGCCCACGCCCTGCATGAAACCGGACAGTGCGGCCGAGCCGGCGGGGGTGCGGGTGCGCAGGTTGATCAGGGTCAGCCCCAGCGGGAACGTCGACGGCCCCAGGCCGGCGATCACAACCCACAGCCACGGCGCCTGCATCGGCGCCCACAGCAGGCCGGCGAAAGCGACGGCATTGAGCCCGACCACCAGCATCGCGATCGGAAACGGGTTGCGCATGCGTACCGCCAATGCCGGCACCAGCAGCGACGGCAGCAGGCCGATGGCCGAGTACAGCGCGACCATGACGCCGCCGAAGGCTTCGCTCGCGCCAGCCTCGACCATGACCTTGGGCAGCCAGGTGAACAGCGAATAGGTGCCCAGCGAGGTCATGCCGAACATCAGCGCCATGCCCCAGCCCAGCGAGGTCTTCCACACCCGCCCGGGCGCGTGCGCCACGGCGGTGTCCGCCGCGTGCCGGGGCCGCGGCGTGCGCCGGGCCAGCAGCACCCACGGCAGCAGCGCGGCCAGCGACAGCAGCGACCACATGCCCAGCGAGACGCGCCAGTCGAAACGGTCGGCCACCGGCACCGCCAGCAGCGCCGGGACCATCGTGCCGGCCTGCAGCACGGTGATGTAGAGCGTGCTCAGCGTGCCGACGCGGTCGGCGAAGTAGCGCTTGACCAGCGGCGGCACCACCACGTTGCCGATGCCCATGCCGGCCAGTGCCACCGCCGAGCCCGCCAGCAACATGCCGACGCTGCCGGCGCTGGCGCGCAGCAGCAGGCCGGCGGTGGCGAGCAGCATGGTCAGTACCGCGGTGCGTTCCAGCCCGATCCAGCGGATCAGGCGCGGGGTGCCCAGCGCGAACACGGCGAACGCGGCGGTAGGCATCATGCCGAGCACGCCGGTCATGGTGCTGCCGAAGTCGAACAGGTGGCCGAGCCGGTCCAGCAGCGGTGTCAGCGAAGTGACCGCGCTGCGCAGGTTGGCCGAGACCAGGATGATGGCGGCGAAGGCCAGCAGGCGGCCCTTGAGCAGCGAAGGCCGTGGTGCCGTGGACGCGGAATTGGACATTGCGTGGCTCCGGCGCGGACGACGCGCGACCGCGCAGTCCGCGGAATAACGAAAGGAACCGCCGGGAGCGGTTCCTGGCATCGCCCGTCGATGGCCCGGCGGGTTCGACATGGTGGCGAAAAAACAAAAGCCGGCACAAGGCCGGCTTTTGTCGAACTGGTCGGGGAGACAGGATTCGAACCTGCGACCTCTACGTCCCGAACGTAGCGCTCTACCAGACTGAGCTACACCCCGAAGGAGCCGCCTATGATAACGGCGAGGGGTTGGCCGTGCAACTGTTTTCAGTGTCCATCCGGGCCATCGCGCTCGGCGCCCGGCATCGGTGCGTGCAGTACAAAAAAGCCCGGCCGACGTTGCCGTCGGCCGGGCTTGCGTGTTTCGACCCTTGGTCGGGGAGACAGGATTCGAACCTGCGACCTCTACGTCCCGAACGTAGCGCTCTACCAGACTGAGCTACACCCCGCGAAGGAGGCGGAAAGATACTCCCCGGCACGCATTCTTGCAATACCGCGGGCGTTTTTTCCTATCGTTTCGCTTCGGTCCTGCGCTGCTCGCGCGCCTCGAACCACATGCCGTTGAGGATGGCGGCGGTGGAGGCCAGGCCGACGCCGAGAATCCAGGCGAAATACCACATGGGGAAACTCCTTGGTGTGTCGTTGTCAGTAGGCGTTGGGGTTTTCGCCCATTTCCTGCAGCGTCGTCTTGCCCTTGAGCACGCGGTACACCCAGATGGTGTAGGCGATGACGATGGGCAGCAGCAGCACGGTGGCCAGCAGCATGATCCACAGGGTCAGATGGCTGGACGAGGCGTCCCAGGCGACCAGGCTGGAGCCGGGCTGGCTGGAGGACGGCAGCAGGAACGGGAAGGCCGCGAAGCCCACGGTGAGGATGATGCCGGCGATCGATGCGCCCGATGCGATGAACGCAAGTCCACCGCGATGCCTGCGCAGCAGAACCGCCGCGGCGAGCGCGCCGAGCAGGCCGGTCGCCGGTGCGAGCAGCGTGGCCGGCATGGTGGAGTAGTTGTGCAGCCAGCCACCGGCGGCGGTGATCGCCACGCTCTTGAGCAGCGGGTTGCTGGCGCCGTCGGTCACCACCTGCGAGGTGATCGCATAGCCGGGCAGGCCCAGCGCCACCCATGCGCCGCCGGCGGCGAACAGCACGAAGCTGATCAGCGCGGCGATGCTGCCCAGGCGTGCCGAGCGCTCGGCGACCGGACCGTCGGTCTTGAGCACCAGCATGGACGCGCCATGGGCGACCAGCATGGCCACGCTGAGCAGGCCGGCCAGCAGCGCGAACGGCGTGAGCAGGCCGAAGAAGCTGCCGGTGTAGAACACGCGCTGGGTGTCGTCGAAGTGGAACGGCACGCCGAGCAGCACGTTGCCCACGGCCACGCCCATGATCAGCGCCGGCACGAAGCCGCCGACGAACAGCGCGCGGTCCCAGTTGTCGCGCCAGGCCTGGCTCTGCAGCTTGCCACGGTACTTGAACCCGACCGGGCGCAGGATCAGCGCGAACAGGATCACGAACATGGCCAGGTAGAAGCCGGAGAAGCTGACCGCATACAGCGGCGGCCACGCGGCGAAGATCACGCCGCCGCCCAGGACCAGCCATACCTGGTTGCCTTCCCATACCGGGCCGACGGTGTTGATCACCAGGCGGCGTTCCTCGTCGGTCCTGGCCACGAACGGCAGCAGCGTGCCCACGCCCAGGTCGAAACCGTCCATCACCGCGAAACCGACCAGCAGCACGCCCAGCAGCAGCCACCAGATCACGCGCAGCGTGGTGTAGTCCAGAAAAATGAAATCCATGAGTGTGCTCCTGCCTCAGGCCTGGCCGGTGGCATGGTGGGAAACGGACGGCTGCGGCGCGGCCAGGGCGTCGCCCGGGCCCTTGCGGATGGCCTTCAGCATCAGCTTGATCTCGATGATCATCAGTACCGTGTACAGGGCCACGAACCCGGCCAGGGTCAGCACGATCTGGTGCAGGGCCAGGCCGGAGGCGGCGTAGAAGGTGGGCAGCACGCCTTCCACCGCCCACGGCTGCCGCCCGTACTCGGCGATGAACCAGCCGCACTCGATTGCGATCCAGGGCGCCGGCAGCGTCCACAGCGCGATCTTCAGGAACGTGCGCTTGTCCTGGAAGTTGTGGCGGCAGGAGTAGTAGAACGCCACCGCGAAGAAGGCGATCAGGTAGAAGCCCAGGCCGGCCATCACCCGGAACGTCCAGAACAGCGGCAGTACCCGCGGCACCGTGTCCATGGCCGCCTGCGAGATCTCCTGCGGGGTGGCGTTGAGGATGTCGTCGCGGTAGCGCTTGAGCAGCAGGCCATGGCCCAGGTCCTGCCAGTGGCGGTCGAACATTTCCCGCGCCTCGAGGTCGTTCTTGTTGGCACGGATGCGCTCGAGCGCGCCGTAGGCCAGCTGGCCGCCGCGGATGCGGTGCTCGGCCCGCTCGACCAGCTCCAGGATGCCGGGGATCGGCTGGTCCAGCGAGCGGGTCGCGATCAGGCCCATCAGGTACGGGATCTTGACCGCGTAGTCGTTCTGGTGGGTCTGCTGGTTGGGGATGCCGAAGGCGGTGAAGTCCGCCGGGGCACGCTCGGTCTCCCACATCGCCTCGATCGCGGCCAGCTTCATCTTCTGGTGCTCGTTGGCGGCGTAACCGCTCTCGTCGCCGAGCACCACCACCGACAGCGAGGACAGCAGGCCGAACGCGGCGGCCACCGCGAACGAGCGGCGGGCGACGTCGTGGTGGCGGTTGCGCAGCAGGTAGAAGGCGCTGATCGACATCACGAACACCGCGCCGGTGACATAGCCGGCCGACACCGTGTGCACGAACTTGGCCTGCGCCACCGGATTGAACAGCACGGCCATGAAGTCAACGACTTCCATGCGCATGGTTTCCGGGTTGAACACCGCGCCCACCGGGTTCTGCATCCAGCCGTTGGCGATCAGGATCCACAGCGCCGACAGGTTGGTGCCCAGCGCCATCAGCCAGGTCACGGTCAGGTGCTGGACCTTGCTCAACCGGCCCCAGCCGAAGAAGAACAGGCCGATGAAGGTGGCTTCCAGGAAGAACGCCATCAGGCCTTCGATGGCCAGCGGTGCACCGAAGATGTCGCCGACGTAATGGCTGTAGTAGGACCAGTTCATGCCGAACTGGAACTCCATCACGATGCCGGTGCCCACGCCCATGGCGAAGTTGATGCCGAACAGCACGCCCCAGAACAGCGTCATCCGGCGCCAGACGTCCTTGCCGGTCATGACGTAGACGCTTTCCATGATCGCGATAAGGAACGAGAGCCCCAGCGTGAGCGGGACGAAGAGGAAGTGGTACATCGCGGTGAGCGCGAACTGCAGCCGCGACAGTTCTACGACGGTCGGATCGATCATGGCCTGGCTACCTTGCGGATTGCGTGCATCATGGGGGAGTGAAGGGGGGGGTGCCGTGAATTTTCAATAATGAATGGTGATCCCGCCCTTGACCTGGATCAATGCGACATGGCGTCGCAGCAGTGAACGCGCCGCGCGCGTGGATGCCATCATGCGCGTCCCGGCGAATCGATCCCTCCCTGCAGGTTGCCCGTCTTGAGTGAAATCCCACCCCCGGCCGATGCCGCGCGCCAGCAGCGTCGCCGGCACCAGCAATGGCTGTCAGCGCTGGCCGCCACCGCACGCGGGCAGCAGCGGATCGCGGCGCTGGCGGCCTGCCTGTCCGGCGCGCTGCTGGTGGCGCAGGCCGCTGCGATCGCCTGGCTGGTCCAGGCCGTGCTCGTCGAGCACCGCCCGCTGGCGCAGCTTGCCCCGGTGTTCGGTGCACTGGCGCTGGTCCTGCTGTCGCGCAGCGCGCTGGGCGGGCTGGCGCAGAAGGCGGCCGGCGAGGTTGCCGATGCCGCGCGGCTGGCGCTGCGCGAGCAGGTCTA
>NZ_LDJO01000055.1 GCF_001431595.1 Stenotrophomonas acidaminiphila | reverse complement strand
TCTCGGAGATTTGTAGAAGAGACAGACGGAACTCTGGCCGGTCCAACTACAGCCACGTGGCAGCAATTCTGAGCAGGCAAACACGAAAGAAGGTCTCTGTGCGCACGCTTCAGGCGTGGATGATGCCTGCTGGCCGCCCGAGCAGCCGCCGATGCCCGGAGTGGGCCCTGTTGGCACTAGAGCAATACCTGGCGAGCAATCCCCGAGCGCCGGCCGACTGGCAAGAGACGAGCAGCATTCTTCGCAGCACGCCTAGCGGACAAACACTGGCGTTCCATACCCAACTGCGTGATCAGCGCTCCTTACAACTTGCCGAGGCCGAGATTGCAGAGGAAGAAGCCACGCTCCACAAGTGGCGGTCCGCCGACCTAATGGAATTGGCCCAGCGGTTGACGGAAATGGAGATCAGCTCCCGGCGCGCCACAAGCAACCATGCAGATATGATCGGCCAGATCGTTGCGTTGACCCGTTCCTGCGCGACCTTCGAAGAGTTTCGAGCACAGCTTGATGAAGCGTTAAGGCGGAAGCTTGATCTCGATTACACGGTCAGGCAAATCGTAAGCGACCTTCGCAAGGGTCGTGGAGAGTTCGCTAGCCCTGATGGAACACTTCCTGAATGATTCGGCGGACGCCTGCCGACTCCTCACAGCATGCAACGCAAATGAACGCATTTCAAAGCTCGGACCAGTCGACGGTTGCGCTGTACTGGGATTTCGAAAATATCCATGCAAGCGTATTGGACCGCCGAAAGGGCGTGGGCGCTTACAAGCAAACACGCTTTACCAATCAAGAGCCCGTGATCGACGTCGAAGCTCTGATGGAATTCATAGCTTCGCTCGGTTCGGTGGCCATCAACCGGGCCTACGGCAATTGGCAATGGTTCTCACGATACCGCGAAGTCCTCCTGCACAACGCGGTCGAACTGATCCAGCTGTTCCCGCCAGGTGCCTCCGCAAAGAACGGTGCGGACATCAAGCTATGTCTGGACGCTACCGAGGACATCATCCGGTTTCCGCACATCACGACGATCGTCATCGTGGGAGGCGACAGCGATTTCCTGCCTGTTGCACAGAAGATCAAAGCTGCCGGAAAGACGTTGGTGGGCGTGGGCTGCGAAGCAACAACCAATCGCCACTGGGCTCATAGCTGCCACGAATTCAGATACTACGAGTCCCTTCTGATAGACGGCACCAAGCCGGCCGCCTGCGAAGACCCGAACGAGGATATAGCTCCTGCACCTGCTGACCCTGTCGACTTGATTCGCAGAGCGATTTTGCGCCTTTCAGCGAATCGAGGAGACCCATGGGTTCTTAAGGCCGCGATTCGGCCTATGGTTAAACGGCTCGACCCGACTTTTGACGAAAGTACTTATAACGCCTCTAACTTCGCCGATCTGCTGAAGAAGCACTCCGATGTCTTCGAGGTCAGAAAGGGGCAGCACGACCAAGAATTTCGCATCAAAGCTACAGCGGCGGCCTAGCTAATTGTTCGCTAGCCAGAAACATATCGCGCGTGCCGTCACCTGACCGTAGAGTCCTTCATGACCACTTTTTACTACGAGTGTTACAACTGTCAGCGCACCGTTCGTTCCGAAGACGTGGACGACGGACATAGTGGCTTTGAACGCATATACGACCAAGACTGCGGCTGCATTGATCGTCAGCGCGAGGCCAAGCGGAACGAAGAGTGGGACGACTGATATTGGGCGCCTAGCCCGGTGGGTCGGCAATGTCCGCTGTGGGTCGCGGATTCAATTGATCGATGCAACACACTGAAGGCCGCTTGGCGCGGCGGGAGTGTTGCAGATGAAGTACGGGACAAGGATCTACTACAGCGAGAGCCAGAAGGCGCTGATGTGGGATCGTTGGCGTCGGGGCGAGTCCTTGCAGCAGATCGCCCAGTTGTTCGATCGTAACCACTCCTCCGTACAGAGGATCCTGGCCTTGTCAGGCGGGATCCGACCGCCTGAGCGTCGAAGATCCACCCGGCACTCAGCTTGGGCGAGCGAGAAGAGATATCGCGCGGGATCGCCGCAGGCCAATCGATGCGGACCATCGCCGCCGCCTTGGGTCGAGCGCCTTCCACGGTGAGCCACGAACTCCGTCGTAATGAAGGACCGCAAGGGTACCGCGCCACGCAAGCCGATCCTGCGGCATGGAATCGAGCACGGCGTCCCAAGCCCTGTAAGCTGGCCGTGCATCGGGACCTGGCGCGACACGTCGCGATCAAGCTCAAGCGGCAATGGTCGCCGGAGCAGGTGGCCGGCTGGCTCCGGCACACGTATCCCGGCCAGACGAGCCGTCAGGTGTCCCACGAAACCATCTACCGCACGCTCTACATCCAGTCCCGCGGCGCGCTGAAGCAGGAGCTGCTGGCTCACCTGCGTCGCACGCGGGTCATGCGGCGTTCGCGTCACCACACCCAAAAGACCGAGAACAACTAACAGGGTCAGGTTCACTTCTGATCGCTCATGATGCACAAGGCCCGCATCTCTGCGGGCCTCGTCGTTTAACATGATGCACTGTCCGCTTCGGGTCGAAAGCAGCCACTTCTTCTGACACAAATGTCGACGCCACATCCGATGAACGCACAAGGGCACGTCAGTCTCAGCCAAACTATCCAACAAGCTTCAATTTTGGCTTCGAATTCTGCACCTTCAGCTTGTCGAGATAGTCAGCCCATGCCTGCATCATCCGCCTCCGCTCCGGTAGATGTTCCGCACGGTTGTAGGCCGCCTTGATGGGATTCCGCTCGGAGTGCGCCAACTGGCGTTCAATGGCGTCAGAAGTCCATCCCTGCTCATGCAGCAAGGTGGAAGCCATGCTCCGGAATCCGTGTCCCGTCATGTCATCGGTGCCATAGCCCAGCCTACGGAGTGCTGCGTTTACCGTGTTCTCACTCATTGGATCACGCAGGCTACGAATGGAAGGGAACACATAGCGACTCTTGCCCGTGACCGGCTGCAACTCCCTCAGGATCGCAATGGCTTGCTTTGAAAGAGGGACGATATGGGCAACACCCATTTTCATCTTCTCGGCAGGGATGCTCCATTGCCCGGCATCGAGGTCAATCTCGGCCCATTCCGCCTTACGCAACTCACCGGGGCGCGTGAACACCAACGGAGCAAACTTCAATGCGCACAGCGTCGTGAGCTGTCCCGTATAGCCATCGATAGCCCGTAACAGTTCGCCAACCTTGACTGGGTCTGTGATCGACGCGTAGTGGCGGTTCTTCGCAGTTTTCAATGCGCCCCGCAATGCGCTGGTAGGGTCACGATCAAGCCTCCCGGTAGCAACTGCGTAGCGGAACACCTGGCCACAGATCTGGCGAAGACGCTGCGTGGACTCGATCTTCTCCTGTGCCTCCAGCCGACGCAGCACCGCAAGCACTTCTGCCGTACTGATGTCCTCAATAGGCCGACGCCCCAGCCAGGGGAACGCATAGGTCTCAAGCATCCACTTGGCCTTGCTCCATGTGCTCTCGGCAAGGTCGCGGCGACTCTCCAGCCACTCCAGGGCAATCGCTTCAAAGCGACCATCTGCCGACAGTTGGGCCTTCAGCTTGACCAACTGCTTCTCCTCGGAAGGATCCTGCCCAGCCCGTAGTTGTGCTCGAGCAATGTCACGCTTCTCTACCGCCTCTTTGAGGGATATCTCGGGGTAGACACCGATTGACAGCAACTTCTCCTTCGCTCCATAGCGGTACTTCATCCGCCAATACCTGGATCCATTGGGCATCACTTGCAGGTACAAGCCAGCCCCTGCCGCCAACTTGTAGGGCTTATCCCTACCCTTGGCATTCCTTACTGCCATATCAGTCAATGTCTTGCTGGCCATTGGGGGTACATCCTCCTGCTTGGCTCGAAATTTACGAAATGCACCCCCAGTTGCACCCCCAATCACCTTGGATGCGGCTGGACGGGTGCGGACGGATAGGCACAAAAAAAACCCGCTTTTTCAGCAGGTTTATTGTGCATCTTGGATTTACTCGGACGCCACTGGACTAGGCGATGGTGCCGCTTATCCGAATCGAACGGATGACCTACTGTTTACAAGACAGTTGCTCTACCGACTGAGCTAAAGCGGCAAGGGTTCACGCGGCGCACTCGCGATGCGCCCGGGCGGCATTCTAGCGCAGGCGCGCGCACTCCAGTGCTTGCCGCTGCGCGGCACCGCTGCGCCTGTGCAGATCGTCCGCGGCGGCGGTAGCGGCATGGGCCACGTCCAGCCACCAGCTGGCGCCGGCTTCCACGCCGTTGTCGACAATCCGTACCGGGAAGCCCGCTGCCGCCAGTGCGGCCATGCGCCGCTCGGCGCCCTCGCGGTTGCGGTACTGGCCCAGCGCCACCGCGTTGGCGTCGTCGCCCTTGGCAATGATGAAGTAGTCGCTGAAGCCCGCCTCCACGATGCGCCTGGCCAGGGCCTGTGCCTCCTCGCGGCTCGCGGCCTGCGATGTCAGCACGCGGTAGCTGGCCGCCTTGGGCTGCACCTCGCGCAGCTGCGAGCGGGACAGATCCGCTCCCAGCGCGGCCGCGGCGGCCTGCGCCTGCTCGCGGCTCTGGAACGGTCCGAAACTCGAACACTGCAATGGACGCGACGGCGCGGCCGCGGTGGGCTCCGGGGTGGCGGGGGCTGGCGTGGCCACCGCGCTCGTGGCGGTGGCCTTGGCTGCGTCCTGCAACGCGGCCGGTGCCGGCGCCGCGGCAACGGCGGCTGGCGCTGGTACGGCCGGCGGGCCTGCATCCACCGCATCCATGGGCACGAGTTCCAGCGTCGCAACGCCGGTTTCGCGGACTTCGGGCGCGGCGGCCGGTGCCGGCCGCGGCGTCATCCACCACAGCGCCACGCCAAGGTTGAGGATGGCCAGTGCGACGATCAGGAAACGAATCAGCATGGCGCGATCCTAGCGCCCCGGCGCCTGCGCGTGCACGGCCCAGCGGGCCAGCCCGTCCAGCACCAGGGCTGGCCGGTACTCGGCGTCGGGCAGCAGCGGCAGCAGCGGGACCGCACCGCCGCCGTGTACCAGCAGGGACGGCGCGGTCCCGAGCAGGTCGGCGCTATGCCGCAGGCTGCGTTCGACCAGCGCCACCGCGGCGCCATCGCACCCGGACGCCAGCGCGTCGGCGGTGTCATTGGCAAACTCCGCATAGTCGCCACCGCTGGCCGGCAGCTGCGCCGCGCGCGCGTGCAGGGCCTCGCGCATGACCGTGGGCGAGGCGCCGATGCGGCCGCCCAGGTGGCGGCCGCCGGCATCCATCAGGTCGATGGTCAGCGCCGTGCCCACCCCCACCACCAGCACCGGCCGCTGGCCGGTGGCCGCGGCGAGCAGGGCCAGGAAACGATCGACGCCTAGCTTCTCCGGGCGTGCATAGGCGATGGTGACGCCGGCGCATGCCGGCAGCGTCCGCGCCACCTGCACGCGTGCGAAGCGGGCATGCAGCAGTTCCATCACCGTCGCGGTCAATGCCGGCGCCGCGACGCTGGCCACCCAGGCGGTGTCCCCGCGTGGCAGGGCGTCCAGCGCGGCCGCGGTCATGGCCTCGGCACCGTGTGCCCACGCCTGCACACTGCCGGCGGTGGCACCGTCGAGCGGTGCGAACTTGAAACGCGAATTGCCCAGGTCGAACAGCCAGTCGCTCATTGCGCCCTCACGCTGACTTCGCCGGCATGGAAATGACGCTCGCCGCCACCGATGGACAGGCGCAGGGCACCGTCCTCGGCCAGGCCGCGGGCGACGCCCTCGTACAGGGTACCCGCCTCCTCCACGCGTACCGGCCGCCCGGCCAGCACGTCCATCGCCGCATACCGCGGCAGGAACGGGCCCAGCCCCTGCTGCTCGAACAGGTCCAGCGCCGGCAGCAGCTGCGACAGCACGGCCGCGACCACCCGGTTGCGCGATACCGGCGCTCCGGCGAGCGTGTCCAGGTCGGCCCAGGGCTGGGTGATGTCCGCGGCGATGGCGGCGGGCATGCGCACGTTCAGGCCGAGCCCGATCACCGCGCGCGCCGGGCCGGCGAACTCGCCGCCACCTTCCACCAGCAGGCCACCGAGCTTGCGGCCATCGGCCAGCACGTCGTTGGGCCATTTCAGGCCGGCCGCAGCAAAACCCAGCGCATGCAGCGATTCACCCACCGCCACCCCGGCGGCCAGGCTCAGCCCGCCCATGCGCGACAGGCCACCGGCAAAGGAGCGCGACACCGACAGATAGATATTGGACGCCAGCGGCGAGGCCCAGTGCCGGCCACGACGGCCGCGGCCGCCGGTCTGGCGCTCGGCCAGCAGCACCTCGACGCCGCGCAAAGGCGCGCTGCGTCGCAGCAATTCACTGTTGGTGGACCCTACCGCCCAGCCGATTTCCAGCGCCGCGACGGAACCCGCCACCCCGGGCGCCAGCTGCTCCAGGATGCGCGCGCGATCCAGCAGTTCCAGCGGCTGGGCCAGCCGGTAGCCGTCGCCGGCACGGCCGTCGATCGCCACGCCGGCTGCCCGCAACCCCTGGATACGCTTCCACACGGCGGCGCGGGTCTGGCCGAGTTCACGGGCCAGGGCGTCGCCGGAAAAGGCGCCCTCGCCCAGCTTGGCCAGCAGTTCTCGGTCGTCCACGATGGATCTTCTGATCGCAACAGATCGCCCGATTATGCGTGAAGGCACCCGGTCCGCCCATGGTGGCTTCCAATCCCGCCGGGAAAGCAGGCTAGAATCGGGAGCTCAACCGCCCCCGGATGTCGACGATGCGCCGTACCGCCCATTGCCTGATCCTGCTGCTGGCCCCGGTGGCCGCGCATGCCGCGGAGGCGATCGACACCCCGGCCCGCAGCGGCTGCACCTATGCCCCGGGCGAAGTGGAGCGCGTGGCGGCACCGGCCGCATCGGTGAGCCTGGCCAACGCCGTTCCGCCGTCGCAACCCAAGCACACGGTGCCGGCACCGCAACAGGCCGGCGGCGGCAGCGATGAGGAGATCATCCCGCGGCTGCGCGCACCGAAATGGCACCGCCTGCTGCCCGGTATGTTCCGCTGATCCAGTCGTTTCTGCGCCGCTGGCGGCGCCCGCCGCCTTCCATTGACGAAGCCCTCTGGCGCAGCACGTGCCAGGCATGCCCGTGGCTGCATGCCCTGGATGCCACGCGCCAGGAGCGGCTGCGCGGGCTTGCGGCGCATTTCCTGCACCGCAAGGCCATCACCCCGGTAGCCGGCCTGGTGCTGGACGAAGGCCAGCGCCTGCTGCTGGCCGCACTGTGCTGCCTGCCGCTGCTGGAGTTCGGTGAGCAGGGCCTGCTTGGGTGGTCGGAACTGGTGGTGTACCCGGATGCGTTCCGGGTGCGCCGCAACCACGTGGACGCTGCCGGCGTGCTGCACGAATGGGACGATGAACTGATCGGCGAAGCCTGGGACAGCGGCCCGCTGCTGCTGTCATGGGCCGACGTACAGGCCGACATCGCCGACCCGCAGGCGGGCTTCTGCGTGGCGGTGCACGAGATGGCGCACAAGATCGACGTGCTCGATGGCGCGCTGGACGGCACGCCGCCGCTGCCGCGCGACTGGCAGCGGCAATGGGCACGCGATTTCCAGCGCAGCTACGACGCCTTCTGCGCACGGGTGGATGCCGGCCGCGATACCGCGATCGACCCGTACGCGGCCGAAGCGCCTGAAGAATTCTTCGCGGTCGCCACCGAGTACCACTTCTCCGCCCCGCACCTGCTGGAGCGGGACATGCCGGAGGTGGCCGCGCACCTGCGCCGCTTCTACGGGCCCTCGCCGTTCGCCGGCCAGGCGCTGCAACAGCCATAGGCAGTACGGCGCGACGCCGGCATGGCCGGGCTCGCCAACGCCGCGGACCGCCACGATGCCGCGCCCAAGGGCTGCCGCCCGGGCCGGGTCACAGCCCCGGCGGCAGGGTCACTTCGAAACGCGCACCACCCAGTTCGGGCGAGCGCTTGACCTGCAGTTCGCCGCGGTAGTCCTTGATCAGGTCCTGCACGATCGACAGGCCGATGCCGTGGCCCTGCACGCGTTCGTCGCCGCGCACGCCACGCTGCAGGACCTTGGCGATGTTGTCCTCGGCGATGCCGGGGCCGTCGTCGTCCACCGCCATTTCCAGGCCCGCGCGCCGCCCGGGCGCGGAGGGAATGGAGCGGACCGTGAGCAGCACCCTGCGCCGGGCCCACTTGAACGCGTTCTCCAGCAGGTTGCCGAGCAGTTCCTGCAGGTCGCCGGGCTCGCCGTAGAAATTGACGCCCGGCTCGATCTCGAACTCGCACAGCACGCCCTTGCTGGCGTAGACCTTCTCCAGCCCGCGCACGATCTCCTCGGCGCTGGCCTCGATCGGCACCGGCGCGGAGAACAGCTTGTGCCCGGACGAGGCCGCCCGCGCCAGCTGGTAGGACACCAGGTTGTTCATGCGCTGCAGCTGTACGTCCAGCTCCTCGCGCAGCGCACCGTCGCCGGCACCGCTGTCCAGTTGCGTGCGCAGCACCGCGATCGGCGTCTTCAGGCTGTGCGCGAGGTCGGCCAGGGTATTGCGCTGGCGCTCGAGGTTCTCGCGCTCGCTCTCGATGAAGGCGTTGATGCTGTCGGTCAGCGGTTCCAGCTCGCGCGGGTGCATCTCGCTCATGCGCTCGCGCTCGCCGCGCTGCACCCGGGTCAGTTCGTTGATCACGCGCTTGAGCGGGCGCAGGCTCCACTGCAGCACCAGGGTCTGCAGCAGCAGCAGGATCAGGCCGGTCACGCCGAGCCAGAACCACACCGCACTGCGGAACACGCGCAGCTGCTTGCCCAGCGCGCGCGAATCCTCGAGCACGTAGATGGTGTAGGGAAACTCGCTCTCCGGGCTGCCGTCACCGCCCCAGACCAGGCCCATGCCGTAGCGGTAGACCTCGCCGGGCGTACCGTCGATCTGGGTGATCGGCAGCGGGCCCTCGAACGTCTCCTCGCGCGGTTCGAGCATGCGCGCGCTGACGTCGGGCAGGATCGGCCCCTCGGCGGACATGGAGTTGCCGGAGTGGCCCGGCATCACCACCTGCAGGTACAGGCCGCTGCCGGGCACGTCGAACCGCGGGTCCGGCGGTTGTTCGCGGATGTAGAGCGAGCGGTCGCGGGTGAAGTCGATGCCGGCCGCGTAGGAAGTGGCGTAGTTCTTCAGCCGCTCGGAAAGGTTGGCGCGGGCGGTGCCGGCGAAGGCGGCGTCCAGGGCATAGCCGGCCAGCGCCAGGAAGGCCACCAGGCCTATCGAGGCGGCCAGCAGCTGGCGCGCCTGCAATGAACGCGGCCGCCAGCGCCGGAAGAACCACAGACGGCCGTAGATCATGCCCGTACCGCGCGCGGCGGATCAGCCCTCGTTGCGCGGAATGGCGAAGCGGTAACCACGGCCGCGCACGGTTTCGATCGGCTTCAGCTCACCGTCCGGGTCCAGCTTCTTGCGCAGGCGGCCGATGAACACTTCCAGCACGTTCGAATCGCGGTCGAAGTCCTGCTGGTAGATGTGCTCGGTGAGGTCGGCCTTCGAGACCAGCTCACCGGCATGCATCATCAGGTACTCGAGCACCTTGTATTCGTAGCTGGTCAGGTCGACGTTGCTGCCGGCCACGCTGACCGTCTGCGCGGCCAGGTCCAGCGCCACCGGGCCGCACTCCAGCGTCGGCTTGGACCAGCCGGCGGCGCGGCGCAGCAGCGCGTTGACGCGGGCCAGCAGCTCTTCGACGTGGAACGGCTTGACCAGGTAGTCGTCGGCGCCCTGCTTCAGGCCCTCGACCTTGTCCTGCCAGCTGGAGCGGGCGGTCAGGATCAGCACCGGGAACTTCTTGCCCTCGTCGCGCAGCGCCTTGATCAGCTCCATGCCCGACATCTTGGGCAGGCCCAGATCGATGATGCCGACATCGAACGGCACCTCACGTCCCATGTACAGGCCTTCCTCTCCGTCCTGCGCGGCATCGACGGCAAAGCCTTCACGCTTGAGCCGGGCTGCCAGGGTCTCGCGCAGCGGGGCTTCGTCTTCGACCAGAAGGATACGCATGAACTCTCCCTAGTTGCTTGGCCGGCCATTCACCGGCATGGGTAAGCGGATTGCGGGACAACTATCGCTGTTCAGGGGTTATCGCCGCGTGGTGGCTGCTCGACCTGGCGCGGCCCGCGGGGAGCCCGGGGCGACGGCGGCGCGTCGTCCATGTAGCGCACCCGGCCGCGGTCGTCCATGTACTTCACCCGGTTGATGTCGCGGCCGTCGTAAGGCACGCGCTCGGCACCGAGGATGCGGCCGCCGGTCTCGCGCTGGACGCGCCGCACCGCATCGGAAAGCGAACCGGCGTTGTCGCGCATGCGCGGGCGTGGGATGTCGCGCTCGCCGCCATGCATGTGCTGCTGCCGGCCATCCTGCGCCCAGGCCTGTGCCATCGGCGTACCGGCCGCGAAGACGGCCGCGGCAGCGAAGGCAAGAATATGACGCGGAACCGGAAGCATGGCGTGATCCTATCGGACTGCGGCGGATCGTTCAAAATCCGTGAAAAAAAACACCCACGGAATTTTTCACGAGACTTACGAAATCGAGGCAAATTCTTGATTTTTAGGGGTGAATCCGATCTGAACCCTCCCCGCTCCACAACTGCCCCGTTCAGTTACATGAGCAAAATGAATGCGTGCCGAGGCCTTACGCCGCACGCTCCGCCTGGTCGCGGGTGACCTGCACCGCCTGCTCGACCAGCGCCCAGTCGGCCCCAGGCCGGTGGGCACCCTCGCTGAGCACCTTGCGGAAGCCGCGGCCACCGGGCTGGCCGTGGTACAGGCCGAGCAGGTGGCGGGTGATGTGCTTGAGCGCCAGCCCTGCCTGCAGTTGCGATTCGACATAGGGCCGCATCTGCTGCAGCAGCTCCTCGCGGCTGCGCAGCGGCGCGCCTGTCTGCGCCGCTTCGAGCAGGTGCAGGACGTAGGGGTCGTGGTAGGCCGCCCGGCCCAGCATGACTCCGTCAACGTGCGCCAGCTGCGCCTGCGCCGCCTCGACCGTGGCCAGGCCACCGTTGAGCACCACCGGCAATGCCGGGCGCTCGGCCTTGAGCCGGTAGGCCCAGTCATAGCGCAGCGGCGGGACCTCGCGGTTTTCCTTGGGCGACAGCCCCTGCAGCCAGGCATTGCGCGCATGCACGACGACCATCGCCACACCGGCCTGCACCTGGCGGTCGACGAAGCCGGCGAACGCCGCGTAATCGTTGTCCTGGTCCACGCCCAGCCGGCATTTCACCGTTACCGGGATGTCCACCGCGGCGACCATCGCCGCCACGCACTCGCCCACCAGTTCCGGCTCGCGCATCAGGCAGGCGCCGAAGCGCCCGGCCTGCACCCGGTCGGACGGGCAGCCGCAATTGAGGTTGACCTCGTCGTAGCCCCAGTCCGCGGCGATGCGCGCGGCCTGCGCCAGCAGCGCCGGATCACTGCCGCCCAGTTGCAGTGCCAGCGGATGCTCGCTGGCGTCGAAACCGAGCAGCCGCTGGCGGTCGCCGTGGATGACCGCATTGGCGTGGACCATCTCGGTATACAGCCGTGCACCGGGTGCGAGGATGCGGTGGAACACCCGGCAATGGGTGTCCGTCCAGTCCATCATCGGCGCGACGGACAGCCTCAAACCCTCCAAGACGCAAGGCTGACGGGGCTTTGATACCTGTGCTGCGGTCGTTTCGGTCTGCTGCATTGTCCAGGTGCTTCTACGGGTCTGCGGTTCACTGTCCGTGCGGCGACGCGGCACCTGCGGCACGATGGGGTCGATCACCGCCAGGCGCCAGGCCAGGGCGCGACATCTTACACGGCGACCATTCGGCGCACGGCCGACGGGGCGCCGGGAGCCGGGGACATTCCTCTCCAGAGCTCCTGCCAAAGATTGGACGACCCACCGTGAAGCAGAGCTGGCCGGCCAGCGCGCACGCGGCGAGCCGATCGGCAAAGCCACCACCCTGACCGAACTGTTGGAGTGGCATGGCAAGGACATCAAGGAACTAACGCGTTGGGGACGCACGAAGGAAGCCGATCTCAAGCGCCTGGCCAGTGCCAAGAAGAACATCCTGCGTCTGACCACTGCCGACCGCATCACGCACGTTGAGGCACGCCGACGGCATGGTGCCGGGCCCGGCCTGGCCATCTTCATCCTGGCGCCGGCCAGCGACTTGTTGGTGACACTGATGTCCCACCAGTGGACGCGCCCTGACAACCTGGCGCCTGCATGGTCCTCGGCTATGCGGAGAAGAAGGGACTGGAAATGGCCAGAAAGAAATACCATCCGCCCAACACCGTCGCGATTGGCTAAATCACCCGCTGATGACCGAACCGGCGCTGCACTGCAGCGCCGGCGAGCTGTAGGACACAGCGAGTAGGCCGCTCGGACGGCGGCCTGGTGCCCGGATGGCACGCCAGCCCCGCGAGGGGCAGGGAGACAGCTATCAAGGCGACATCCATCGGGCCTTGTCCATGACACGGCGATTGAGGTCCAGATCGATCGACCACGCTTCTGTATCAAAGCCCAGACGATTTTCAAACCACAGGCGCTCCGTGCAGGGTACAGTGCATGCCTTACTGCTGTAGCGGCCAAAGGGAGGATCCCCCGCTTTCTCGCGAACTGAAGGCGAGCCCAGCACGCGGACGACCTCCCCCTCTGCATCACCAACATTAATCGCATCGAAAGCAGTCGCTTTTCGATAAGATACATAGCTGCACGTGGAAACGTACAGGATCGGAACGAGCAGGATTCCCCACAGAAGAATCCTACCCACTTTGGCTCTACCAGGACGCGCAACCAAATTCATGCGCGGTCACGGGCCATTGAAGCTTGGCAAGATTTTCAACAACGCGGCAGGGATCTGGCCGCCTTGCGGGATGAAGAAAGTCTGAGCGCCAGGCAGCATTCCTGCGGCACGGGACAATCCACCTGGGAACGGCGATTGGAGTGACGGCAAGCCGCCAGCCATCAAACCTTCGTTTGTCCTGACCGCGCAGTTGTCAAAATAGCCGACATCGTTCTTGTCTGGATGGTTGAGCGCCAGATAGTAGGCGGCCGCCGCATCCTGCGCCGCCGTGGTCGGAATAAGGGTGATCAGCTGATTGCGAAATTGACTCTGGCTCTGGATGTAATCGGTTACGGAACCCCCCAAAGGCGTGTCGTTTCCGTAACTGAACATGCCGTAGCCGGTGATGGCCATGCCGACATGTCCGAAGAAGTTGTAGCTGTCGTTGCGCATGCCCCCGCCAATGACCAGGTAGTCCAGACCAAGCGGATCGATCCGGGATATCGGGTTTCCATTGACGTATGCGTACGTATTGGTTCCGCCGGCCAAGCCGATGGGGTCGGACTGAACGTACCGCGCAGCGGCAGGCCCGCAGAACGAGACAAACAATAACGCCATCAGCGTGCCAGCCAGCAGCTTGAGCATGTGCATCATCGTCCTCCTTGTTGAGCATCCTTGGTGCGTTGGATGCTCTGCAGGTAGTTCACGTCCTGCGCTTGGGTCGTTTCGGTCCAGCCTAGCGCCTCGGCCTTGGCGAACCATGTGCGATTGCCTTCGCTCAGCGCCTCGAACTCGGCGCGCTCCTCCGGCGGGATAGCCGCCGGGGAGCGATAGCGACTCATGTAACGCTGTTTCAGCAGGTCGTAGTAAGCACCGCCCTTGTGCAGCATGGCGGTGATCTCCTTCGGGTCCGTCTGCAGTACCAAATCGGCTACAGCCATGCGACGAACTGGCTCCTCGCGATAAAACTCCATCAGGGTGTTCATCATGACCGCGACCGATTCGCGCCGGCCAAGGGGGCGCAGATAGATGCCATTGGCCACGGCCTTCGGTGTGATGCCGAGTTCCTGCTGATAGCTGGCGTCGCCTTTTGTGCCGAAACTGGTGGCCTCGATATTGATCCATTGGCCCTGATCGTTTCGGAACTTCGCCAGTACATGCAACGGTGCCGTGGCCAGCGTGATATCCAGCCCGAGCTCCTGGCCCACAATCACCAGAAGGATCGGCATCGAGACGCAGTTGCCCCTGCGCGTGGCGAGGTACGTCGAGAGGAGCTTGTTACGGATGTCTTTGCCGAACGGATCGTCCAGGTCGTAGCTGAAGGGACGGTAGTCGTTCCAGGGTCCGGGCTGGGACAAAGAGGTCACCAGCAACTGCAGCTTGGTCTGGCTCGTCGCCGTCGCCGGGAATCGCGCCTTGATCCTGGCGGCCAAGGCATCCAGTTGCCGGAGGGTGCCTGTCACGTCGACCTCGGGATCAATCTGCCGGTCGATGGCGAGCTTGGCTCTGGCCAAGTCCAGCTCGGACTCGGGAGTCTTCAGCAGCGCTCGAAGTGTCTGGAGGTCAGCGGTCTGTGCGCTTCGTGCCGGGATTGGCTGCGTCGCGGTCGCGGCAAGACTCGCACCGCAGGCGCCGAACGCGAGAAGAGTCCAGATTACAAGGGTTGACAGTCGCCGCATTCCCTACGTCTCCCAATCCACGTTTGGGATCGTAGGCGGGAACGCCCACGCTGTCCACAGATACACCACATTTGCAACACGCGAAAACACACAAGCTACAACGCGCTGATTGCTAAAGGAGTTTAGTTTTCGTCGGTCCAGTCCATCATCGGCGCGACGGACAGGCGCAGGGAGGCGGCATGGCGCGGGTCGTGGTTCGGCTGCAAAACGGACTCTTCCGGACGTTGGATCGGTTCCGCCTGCGGCACGAGGGCGATGCAGGCGATGCAGGCGATGCAGGCGATGCAGGCGATGCCAAGGGTAAACGAAGCACCTGAACGGGGCCGTTCCCCGCACAACCAGGGTATGCGGGCGCGGCAACGCGCGACGCCACGCCGGGCGAGAATGGGCCGATGAACGCCTATCTCCTGCTCGCCTGCGCCATCGTCCTGGAAGTCATCGCCACCTCGCTGCTCAAGGCCTCCGACGGGATGAGCCGGCTGTGGCCGACGCTCGGTTCGCTGGTCGGCTACGGCCTGTGCTTCTGGCTGCTGTCGATGGTGATGAAATCGATACCCACCGGGATCGCCTATGCGATCTGGTCCGGGGTGGGCATCGTGCTGATCTCGCTGATCGGCCTGTTCGCGTTCCGGCAGAAACTCGATCTGCCGGCGCTGATCGGCATCGCACTGATCTGCGCCGGCGTGGTGGTGATCAACGTGTTCTCGCGTTCGACCGCGCACTGAGCCGCGGCATCCCCGTGCGCTTTCCGGGCCCATGCCCGGCCGTCGCTTGACCGGCAGCGCGCGCCCGCCTATCGTGTGCGCGCCGAAGGTATTCATCGCTTCATTCGAATGAAGGGATGGAATTAAACGGGAATCCGGTGAAGCGCGCCTGCAAGGCCCGCCATTCCGGAGCTGCCCCGCAGCGGTGAATGGAAACGACCGCCGTCATCGAGCACTGGGCCGAGGCCCGGGAAGCGACGGCCACTAGGCGGACGCAGCCGCGTCCATGTCCATCAGCCCGAACACCGGCCTGGGCCGGGAGGCGCGTCGCCTCCTGTTTCGACCTGGCGTCTCCGCGGGGAGGCGGCCGGAACCGTCCGCGCATCGGCGTGGCGGTGCCGCCTGCCTCCGTCAAGGGACCCGGTTCGCCCGCGGGGGCGGAGGTCGCTGGCATGGTGGAGGCCTGCCCGGAGGGCCGGCGCGGCACCGTGCGGTTCCTTCGTTCCTCAATGCACACGCAATGAGGAAAGTTTCATGACGATCGTTACCAACCTGGGGTTTCCCCGCATCGGCGCGCGCCGCGAACTCAAGCGCGCGCTGGAAAGCTACTGGCACGGCGAGAGCGATGCCGCGCAGTTGCAGGCCACCGCCGCCGAGCTGCGCGTGCGCCACTGGAAGCTGCAACGCGAGGCCGGCGTTGACCTGCCGCCAAGCAACGACTTTTCGCTGTACGACCACGTGCTCGACACCGCGTTCCTGTTCGACGCGATACCCGAACGCTACCGCACGCTGGCCGTATGCGCCCCGCTGGCGGCCTACTTCGCGATGGCACGCGGCCTGCAACGTCCCGGCATCGACCTGCATGCGCTGGAAATGACCAAGTGGTTCGATACCAATTACCACTACCTGGTGCCGGAACTGCAGGCCGGCCAGCGCTTCGCGCTGCGCGGCGACAAGCCCCTGGCCGAATACCGCGAGGCGAAGGCGCTGGGCATCGAGACGCGGCCGGTCCTGCTGGGGCCGGTGAGCTTCCTGCGGCTGTCAAAGACCACCGACGGCAGCGACCCGCTGGACCTGCTCGACACCCTGCTGCCGGTGTATGCGCAGTTGCTCGAAGCCCTGAAGGCCGAAGGTGCGCGGTGGGTGCAGCTGGACGAGCCCGTGCTGGTGCAGGATCTGGACGATGCCGCCCGCGCCGCCTTCAGGCAGGCCTATGCCCGCCTTGCCGATGGCCCACATCCGGACATCCTGCTGGCCACCTACTTCGGCGCGCTCGACGACAACCTCGCCCTGGCCGCGTCGCTGCCGGTGCAGGGGCTGCACGTGGACCTGGTGCGCGCCCCCGAACAGCTCGACGCCGTGCTGCGCGCGCTGCCGGCCGGGCGCGTGCTGTCGCTGGGGCTGGTGGATGGCCGCAACATCTGGCGCAACCCGCTGGACAACGCGCTGATCCTTGCCCGCTATGCGCGCGGCCATCGCGGCGACGATCCACTTTGGCTGGCACCGTCGTGTTCACTGCTGCATTGCCCGGTCGACCTGGCGCTGGAGAAGAAGCTTGACGCCGAACTGCGTGGCTGGCTGGCGTTCTCGCGGCAGAAGCTGGAGGAACTGCGGCTGCTGGCCGACGCGCTCGATGGGCGCGCTGGCGCCGAGGCGGCGCTGGCGCCAGCGCGCGAAGCGGCCGATGCGCGGCGGCGCTCGTCGCGCGTGCACAACGCCGCGGTCAAGGCGCGCATGGCCGCGCTCACCGCCGCCGACACCGCCCGCGCCACGCCGCATGCGCGGCGCCTGCCGCTGCAGACCGCGGCGCTGCGTCTGCCCGCCTTCCCCACCACCACCATTGGCTCCTTCCCGCAGACCCGGGAAGTGCGCGAGGCCCGCGCCCGCAACAAGTCGGGCAGGCTCTCCGACGCCGACTACGATGCCTTCCTCGCCGTGCAGACCGAGCAGTGCGTGCGCGTACAGGAGCAGATCGGGCTGGATGTGCTGGTGCACGGCGAGTTCGAGCGCAACGACATGGTCGAGTACTTCGGCGAACAGCTCGATGGCTTCGCCTTCACCGGCAACGGCTGGGTGCAGAGCTACGGCTCGCGCTGCGTGAAGCCGCCGCTGATCTACGGCGACGTCAGCCGTCCGGCACCGATGACGGTGCGCTGGTCGAGGTACGCGCAGTCGCTGACCCAGCGGCCGATGAAGGGGATGCTCACCGGCCCGGTGACGATGCTGCAATGGTCGTTCGTGCGCGACGACCAGGAGCGTGCGCAGACCTGCCGGCAGATCGCGCTGGCGCTGCGCGATGAAGTGACCGACCTGGAAGCGGCCGGCATCGCCGCCATCCAGATCGACGAGCCGGCGTTGCGCGAGGGCCTGCCGTTGCGCAATGCGCAGCGTCAGCGGTATCTGGAATGGGCGGTGGAAGCCTTCCGCATCGCCGCCAGCGGCGTGGCCGACGCCACCCAGATCCATACCCACATGTGCTATGCGCAGTTCAACGACATCATCGATTCGGTGGCGGCGCTGGACGCCGACGTGATTTCGATCGAGACCTCGCGCTCGCGCATGGAACTGCTGGATGCGTTCGCGCGCTTCGACTACCCCAACCAGGTCGGCCCGGGCGTGTACGACATCCATTCCCCGCGCGTGCCCGACCGCACCGAGATGGTCGAGCTGCTGCGCAGAGCCAGCGAGGTGCTGCCGGCGGAAAAGCTGTGGGTGAACCCGGACTGCGGCCTGAAGACCCGCGCCTGGCCGGAGACCCGCGCCGCGCTGGAGGCGATGGTCGACGCGGCGCAGGTGCTGCGCGCCGAACTCTCCGCCGCCTGACGGACGCCATGGCGGCCCGGCGCCGGGCCAGGGCGCAACATCTTGCCCGGCGCCGCTTCGGCCCACGGTCCACGGGAGGGCGAAGCCATGGGCACTTCACCGCGCGGTGCGCCGCGGATGACGGCCGAAGCGCGGTGAAGCGCAGTCGGCCGAAGCGCGATACGGGCGGGCACCCGGCCCGCGGTGCCGGGGCCCGGCAATCCGGCGGGCGATGCACCCACCGCGATGCACTCGGGTCGACCTGCCAATCCCGGTCGGGCGCCGCTCGACGCCTTTGCTTTGCCAATGCACCGGGCGGGTACGGCCCGGCCATCAATGCGCGGGCAAGGCCATCCCCTGCGGGATTGCGGCAACGACGATGCGGGCAGGGCGGGCGGCACCTTGATGCCGCCCGCGCTGGCGTCAGAACGCCTTCTCGACGTTCATCGACACCCCGTGGTCCTTGCCGTCGCTGCCATACATCCCGCGGTACTCCAGGCGGGTGCTCCAGCCATGATCGGTGCGGAACACGCTCCCCAGGTTGATCACCAGGCGATTGCGGTCGAACCCGGTGAAATCCGCCCGGTAAACCGGCCCGAAGCCGTCTGCGTACTGCAGCATGGCAAAGCTGTCGGCGCTGAAGTCGTGCTGGTACTCCACCCGCAGCTGCGGCTGCAGCACGCCCCACGTGGTCGGCCTGCGGAACTCCACCCTCAGGCCGAGCGTACCGGTGTTGCTGTCGAAGTCCATGCTGTCGTAACGCAGTGCGTAGACCGCATCGCCCTGCTCGGCATAGGCATCCAGTGCGGTACGGGCCAGGTCCAGCCGTCCATACGGGGAGAACAGCAGGGCATCGCCACCGAATTCGCCACTGAAGGTCAGCGACCCGAACCACTGGCTGCCATCGCGCTGGCCATGCAGGTTGCCACCGTTGACGGCTGCACGCGCCATCCGGTAGTCCAGCTGCTGGAAGCCGACCATGCCATCCAGGTAGTACACCTGCCCCGGGTGGTAGCTGGCATACATGAACGCCACCTTGGCCTTGGCATCCAGGCGTGCCCCGTCATTGCCGACGTCGGTACGGTCGCGGCCGTAGCCCACGCCGGCACCCGCCGCGAGCGACGGCCAGAACCGGTAGTCCACGCCTGCGCTGAGGCCATCGGTTTCGAAGTCCAGCGCATCGCGTCCGGCGCGTGCATCCACGTTGCCCGAACGCACGCTGCCGCCGACCCAGGTTCCCAGCGCCAGCCCGCCCCCGGCCCCACCCTGGCGGGCGTTCGCGGCCGCCGGCATCGCTGTACCCGAGGGATCGTACGTGCCCGAGGGCCCGCCAACCGGCATCGCCGCGCAGCCGCGCTCGTCCGGATTCTGCAGGTCGGGGACGCAGGCCCGGGTAAAGGACATGCTCAGCTGATTGGTAAAGCCACGCCCGTCCGTTTGCCGGTGCAGGCTTTCCATGCGACGCAGGACGTTCATCGTCTGCGCCTCGGCGAACCGGCGGCTGGTGGCCTGCTGGGCTTCGATCAGTCCACGGACCTCCGGGTCCTGGCTGGGATCGGGACGCGCATTGATGTTGACCGTGTAGGCACGGGTACCACTGAAGCCCAGCGCGTCGGTCACCTGCACGGTGAACGCGTAGGCGCCCGCCACGTTCGGCGTGCCGCTGAGGACACCGTTGGCAGCCAGGCTCATGCCCGTGGGCAGCGTGCCCGTGCCGATCGCATAGGTGTAGGGCGCGGTGCCGCCGGCACCGGCCATGGCCTGCTGGTACGGCACGAACAACAGGCCATTGGGCAGCGTCGCCGGATCGACGACGATCGTCGGTGCCGACAGCGCGAGTGTGTAGGCATGGGTGACGGTGCCGGCGCTGCCGGTGGTGCTGTCGGTGGCGGTGACGCTGAAACCGAAGCTGCCAGCCACGGTCGGCGTGCCGCTCAGCGTGCCGGTGCTGGCGTTGAGCGCCAGGCCCGCCGGCAACGCACCGGCGCTCACCGCATAGGTGTACGGCGCGATGCCGTTGCTCGCGGCGAAGGTCTGGCCGTAGCCGCTGCCAGCGGTACCACCCGGCAGTGCGCCGGCCGCCGGAGTCAGGGCCAGGTTGGGCGTGGCGACGGTCAACACATAGGCGTTGCCGACCGTGGCCGCGGTGCCACCGGTACTGTCGGTGACGGTCACCCCCAGGTTGAACGTCCCCGCCTGTGTCGGCGTGCCGGCGAAGGTGCCGGTCGCGGCATTGAAGGTGATGCCGGCCGGCAGCGTGCCGGTCAACGTCGTGGTGTACGGCGCGATGCCGCCGCTGACGGTCAATGCCTGCGCGTACGCCGTGCCGGCGATGGCGTCCGGCAGCGTCGCCGGGGTCAGGGTCAGGGTCGGCACCGCTACCACGACCGCGTACGCCTGGGCGCCGCTCTGGCCGAACGCGTCGGTTGCGGTGACGGTGAAATTGAACGTGCCCGCCACCGTGGGCGTACCCGACAGTACGCCGGCCGCGGACAGTGCCGTACCCGTGGGCAGGCTGCCGGCGGTGACCACGAAGGCGTAGGGGGCGACACCACCGGTCGCGCCCAGCGCCTGGTTGTAGGCCAGGCCGGCGGTGGTATCGGGCAGCGTCGCCGGGGCGAGCGTGACGGTCGGTGCCGGCACGTCGATGGTGTAGCTGTTGGAGACCGTGAACGGCGCACCCACACCGGTGAGCAGGGTGTCGGTGGCGGTGACGGTGATCGGGTAGCTGCCCGGGGCCGTGGGCGTGCCCGACAGGGTGCCACCACTGAAGCTCAGGCCCGCCGGCAGCGTGCCGGTGACCACGATGTTGGAGCTGCCCGAGCCGCCGACGGTGGCGAAGACCTGCGAGAACGGGGCGCCATAGGTGGCGACCAGCGTGCCGGACGCAGGGGTCAGGGCCAGCACCGGTGCCGCGATGGTCACGGAATATGCCCGGTTGCCACTCTGGCCGAAGTGGTCGGTCGCGGTGACGGTGAAGTTGTAGGTGCCGATCTGGTTGCTGGTGCCCGACAACACGCCGCTGCCCGACAGCGTGATGCCCGCAGGCAGGCTGCCCGCGGTCACGGCGAAGCCGTAGGGCGCGGCGCCGCCGCTGGCGGTAAGCGTCTGGGCGTAGGCAGTGCCGGCGACGGGGTTGGGCAGGGTCACCGGGTTCACGGTGACGGTCGGCGCCGGCACATTGAAGATGTAGCTCTGCTGCACGGTGAACGGCGCACCGGTTCCCGTCGTGCCGGCATCGGTCGCGGTGATCTGCACGGTGTAACTACCCGGCTGCGACGGTGTGCCCGACACGGTGCCGGCGTTGAGCGTCAGCCCCGGCGGCAGGGAGCCGCTTACCGCATAGGTGTACGAACCGGCACCGCCGCTGGCGGTGAAGGCCTGGCTGTAGGCGACGCCGTAGGTCGGGTTGAAGGTGGTCGAGGCCGGTGCCAGCGCCAGTGTCGGCGCGGCGACGGCCAGCGTGAACGCCTGGCCCACCGTGTACGGACCGTTGCCGGTACTGCTGTCGGTGGCCGAGACATTCAGATTGAAGCTGCCCACCTGGGTCGGCATGCCCGACACCGTCACCGTGTTGGCGGTGGTATCGGTCACCGACAGGCCGGCCGGCAGGTTGCTGACCTGGAAGGCGGACCACGGCATCGCGCCGCCGCTGAAGGTGAACGTCTGGGTGTACGCCACACCCACCGTGGCGGCAAAGCCACCGCTCGGGGTGATCGTGACCACCGCATCCTGCACGGTCACGCTCACCGTGGCCGGTGCCGAGGTACCGCCGCCGTTGGTCGCGGTGTAAGTGAAGCTGTCGGGGCCGGCGTAGCCGGTGGCCGGCTGGTAGGTGATGGTGGTACCGCTGACGATGGCGGTGCCGTGGGCCGGCGCGGTCGCGATCGTGAGCGAGGTCGGCGCGCCGCCGGACAGGCTCAGCGGCACGTTGGTGGCCGCCGCGTTGTAGGCGACGGTCAACGACGAGCCCGCGGCGACCGGCGGCGTGTCGATCACCTCGATCGAATAGCTCTGCGTCGTGCCGTACGGGCCGGTGCCGGTGCTGCTGTCGGTGGCGGTGACGGTGAAGCTGAACGTGCCATGCGCCGTCGGCGTGCCGGTGATGGCTCCGGTCGAGGTATTGAGCGTCAACCCGCCCGGCAGCGCGCCGGCGGTGACCGCGTAGCTGTACGGCGCGGTACCCCCCGAGGCGGCGGTGATGGTGGCCGAGTACGCCGCACCCAGCGTGCCGTCCGCCAGCGTGGTCGCCGGCAGCGAGATCGTCGGCGGCGCGATGGTCAGGGTGTAGGCCTGCGAGCCCGTGAACGGACCCGGGAACGGGCTGCTGTCGGTGGCGGTGATGGTGACGTTGAACGTGCCACCGGCGGTCGGCGTGCCGCTGAGGACACCCGCCGGGGACAGGGTCAGGCCGGCCGGCAGCGCGCCGGCGGTGACGGCGTAGCTGTATGGACCGGCGCCGCCACTGGCACCCAGCGCCTGGCTGTAGGCCGCCGTGACCGTGCCGTTCGGCAGCGTGGCCGGATTGATCGTCACCGGCACGTCGTCGTTGGTGATGGTACCGACGCCTTGGTTGTCGCTGATCGTCGCGTTGGACGCGCCGCTGAGGTTGACGAAGAAGGTCTCGGTCGCCTCGGGGATGGTCTCGCCGATCACCGGCACGCTGATGGTACGGGTGGTCTGGCCCGGGGTGAAGGTCAGCGTGCCGGACGTGCTGGTGTAGTCGGCCGGCTGGGTCGCGGTGCCGTCGGCGGTGGCGTAGTTGACGGTGACCGTCTGGCCGCTGGCGGCGCTTAGGGTCACGGAGAACACCGCGCTGACGGTACCGCTGTTGCCCTCGACCACGGTGACGTCGTCGATCGCCAGGCTCGGCAGCGGGTCGTCGTTGCTGATCGTGCCGACGCCCTGGCCATCGACAACGACCGCGCCGGTCACGCTGGTGACGTTGACGAAGAAGGTCTCGGTCGGCTCGTTGAGCGTGTCGCCGTTGACCAGCACCGTGAAGGTGTAGAGGCTGCTGCCGGCCGGGATGGTCTGGCCGGTGAGCGACTGGGCGACGTAATCGGCGCCGGCGGTGGCCGTGCCGTTGGCGGTGGCGATGTTGAAGGTGACGCCGCCCGGGCCGGCCGGCGTGCTGAGGCTGACCGTGAACGCGGCGTTGACGGTGCCGCTGTTGCCTTCGGTGACGGTGACGTCGTTGATCGTCAGGTTCGGCAGGTCATCGTTGAGGATGGTGCCGGTGGCGCTGTTGGGCACGGCGACCGTGTAGCCGGTGCCGGCGGCCAGGGTCAGGGTGACGGTCTCGTCGGCTTCGATGGTCGCGTCCGCGGTCGGGTTGACCGTGACCGTGCCGGAGGTGTTGCCGGCCGGAATGACCAGCGGCGAGGCGATGGTCGCGTAGTCGGTGCCGTTGGTGGCGGTGCCGCCGATCGTGTAGTTGATCGAGAGCGCCGAGAACGCGGCCTGGTTCAGGGTGAAGGTGTAGATCAGGTTGGGCGCGCCATCCTCGGCGACCGCCGCCGGGGACACCGTGACGGTCACGCTCGGCACGTCGTCGTTGAGGATGGTGCCGGTGGCGCTGGCCGGCACGCCGACGGTATAGCCGGCGCCTGCGGCGACGGTCAGGGTGACCGTTTCATCCGGTTCGACGGTGCCGTCGACGTTCGGGTCGATCACGATGGTCGCCGTGGTCGCGCCGGCCGGGATGGTCACGGTGGCGACGCTGCCGGTGTAGTCGGTGCCTGCGGTGGCGGTGCCGGTGGTGGTGATGTTGACCACCGTCGGCGAGCTCAGGTTGAGGCTGCGGGTGACCGTGTAGGTGAGGTTGGTCGCGCCATCCTCGCTCACCGACGCCGGCGACACCGCGATGCTGACGCTCGGCGGCGGGCTGACGGTGAGGGTGTAGTTCTCGACCTCGAAGTAGCTGCCCGGGCCGGTGCTCGAATCGGTGACGCGGATCGTGACCGGGTAGTTGCCGGGGGCCGCGCTGGTGGTACCGCTGACGACGCCGCCGCTCGAAACGGTGATGCCTGCCGGGAGGCTGCCGGTTTCGAGCTGGTAGGTATGCGGCGCGAGGCCACCGATGGTCGACAGCGTCTGCGAGAACGCCACGCCCTGGATCGCGGTGCCGCTGGATGTCAACAAGGTCAGGGTCGGGTTCTGCACCGTACCGGTGTAGCCCTTGTCGACGTACTGGGCGGTGGGCGCGGTCGCGTCGGTGGAGCGGACCGTGAAGGCATAACCGCCACGCTGGGTCGGCGTGCCGCTCAGGACACCACCGCTGCTCAGGTTCAGGCCTGCCGGCAGGGTGCCGCTCTGCAGGGTGTAGGTGTAGGGTGCAAGGCCGCCGGTGGAGGTCAGCGTCTGCGAGTATGGGGTGCCGGCGGTCATCGTCGGCAACGAAGCGGGGGAAACGATGATCGGCGAGGCGGCAGCGGTGATCGTGACGTTGAAAGTCAGCAGATCGCCGTTCTCGTCTTCAAGCACGAACGAGTCGGAAGTCGCGGCATCGCCATTGTGGTTGTAGGTCACCGTCTGCGTGCCGGGGCCGCTCTGCGGACTGACGAGGATGCTGCCGTGCGCTGGGCCGGGAATGCCGGGCACCATGCCGATGTTGAGGGGACCGTCGCATATGGCCAGGTCGGCCGAGGTTACCGAACCGCCGCTGGCGACGCTCAGGCTTTGCGTTGGACAGAACGGAGAAACGGCCGCGCTGGCAGATGTCGACCAGACAAGTACCAGCAACAGGATGAAAAAGCCGCCCAAACGACCGCCGCGGCCACGCATCAGAAGCCTCGAGAGCATATCCATCTGTTTTCCCCTGGAAATCCATTCGCCCAACGACGAATGGTCGCTTCGACCATTCGATGCGCATATCGTGCTTTTCACCCCAGAACGGCCCTTACCCCGACCGCCCGGCGAGCCCAGCTTACAACCAGCACTCGCCCATATTGGAACAGGTCAACGTAAGAAGAATAAATACCCCCGAAGACGGGGGCCATACGCCCCCGTCGGGACTTGTGGGACGGCCGCGGGCGGTTCAGAGTGCACCGGCGCCGCACATGACGTTCGGCGCCCACCACCTGAGGGGAAGAATCACGATGAGCGAATTCTTCATCGGCCAGATCATGATGGCCGGGTTCGACTTCGCGCCCAAATTCTGGGCGCTGAGCAATGGACAACTTCTTCCGATAAACCAGAACCAGGCCTTGTTCGCGCTGCTGGGGACGCAGTTCGGGGGCAACGGCACCACCAATTTCGCGTTGCCGGACCTGCGCGGCCGCACACCGGTCGGCTATGCACCGTCGGTTGATCCAGGCTGGCAACCGACGGCCATGCAGATGGGCGAAGCCGGCGGTGTCGAGAATGTCACCCTGCTGGGAAGCAATCTGCCGGCGCATACCCACATGATGAATGCTTCCACATCTGCCGGTGACAACCGCAATCCTTCAGCCCGGGTGTTCGCGACCAGTAGCAACACCGCCAGCGCGCTCAGCATTTACGGTCCGGCGTCGGGCGCACAGGTGCCGTTGAATCCACAGACCGTGCTTCCAGCCGGCGGCAACCAGCCGCATTCGAATCTCCAGCCCTACACCACCATCAACTTCTGCATCGCTTTGAGCGGCATCTTCCCGTCGCGCAGCTGATCCGCTGATATTCGACACGTACCCATGGATTTCCCGTGCCGGATCACCGCACGGCGTCCAACACTTCGGAGCATGACCAGATGAGTGACCCCTACATCGGCGAAATCCGTATGTTCGGCTTCGGCAGCCGCGGTGCACCCAACGGTTGGCAGGCCTGCGATGGCAGCCTGCTGCCGATCTCCCAGTACGACGCGCTGTTCGCGCTGATCGGCACGACCTATGGCGGTGACGGCCAGACGACGTTTTCCGTTCCCGACTTGCGCGGCCGCCTGCCGATCCACCAGGGACAGAGCCCTGGGCTGGACAACTACGTGCTCGGCGAACGCCAGGGCGCGGAGTCGGTAACCCTGCTGGCGCCACAGATGCCGTTGCACACCCACACGGCTGTGGCAACGACGGCAGCTGCGTCATCGCTGACGCCGGGCCCCTCCTTTCTTCCCGGCGCAGTCAGCGGCGACACGTTCTATGCCACAGATCTCGCGGGAGCAACGCCCATTCCGATGTCAACGCAGTCGATCTCCAGCGTTGGTGGGCAACAACCCCACGAGAACTGCATGCCGACCTTGACGGTGCAGTACTGCATTGCCGTCTACGGCATTTTCCCGGCCCGGGAATGAGCCACATCCGCTGCATGCCTCGACATCCCACGGCGCCGTCCAGGCGCAGCCGCCGCCAATGGCGCGGCCATCTCATCGGAGGAACCAACGCATGACCGAACCCTATATCGGCGAGATCCAGCTGTTCGGCTTCAACTTCAACCCGAGAGGCTGGGCGTTCTGCGACGGCGCCATGCTGCCGATCCCGCAGAACACCGCGCTGTTCTCGCTCATCGGCGTCACCTACGGCGGCAATGGCCAGACCACGTTCCAGCTGCCCAACTTCGCGGGCCGCGCCGGCTGCCAGCAGGGCACAGGGCCCGGATTGACGCCCCGGATGATGGGCCAGTCATTCGGGGTCGACAGCGTCACCCTGACCAGCGATCAGATGCCGCAACACAGTCACGGTGTCGAATCGTTCTCGCAATCCGATGGCAGCAAAAGGAGCGCCGTGTCCACCGGCAACGCCGCGCTTTCGCTGCTGACGGCCGGTGTTCCCAAGCCATACATCTCGGCCCCGGTGAACACCACGTTCGCCCCGAACATGATCGGCTCGAGCGTCGGCGGCGGCCAACCGCACGAGAACCAGCAACCGTACCTCGCGGTGAACTTCTGCATCGCGCTGCAGGGTGTCTATCCCTCCTTCCCGTGACATGACCGTCGCGCTTCCCGCCCGGCTGGAGCCGTTCCCCCCGGAACGGCCCGGCCGCATGCGGATTCCCGAAGCATTGGCCGACCGGGGGTTTTCGCTGCGTGCGCTGCACGACGGCGACCTGCCCTGGTTGCGCGACCTGTACGCCAGCACCCGTGCCGGGGAAATGGCGCCGGTGCCATGGCCGGATGCCACCAAGCGGGCGTTCCTCGACCAGCAGTTCGCGTTGCAGCATCGCCACTATCTTGGCCACTACGGCGATGCCGACTTCATGGCGCTGGAACGCGACGGGCACGGCCCGGTCGGCCGCTACTACCTGCTGCGCGCGGCACCGGACCATGTGCTCGTGGACATCAGCCTGTTCCCGGCGCTGCGCGGCAACGGACTGGGTCATGCGCTGATCGGCCACAGCCAGCGGGAGGCAGGAGCGCTGGGGCGCGGCATGCGGCTGCATGTGCTGCAGGCCAACCCGGGCGCGCGCCGGCTCTACGAGCGGCTGGGCTTCAAGGCGGAAGGCGACACCGGGGCGTACCTGGCGATGCGCTGGTCACCGGCGCCCGCATGACGCGGGCCCGCACGCTGATGCGATGCGGGCGTCCGGGCGATGCCCGCCCGGCGCGCTGCAGTCAGTTGAAGACGGCCTGGTAGAGAAAGCCGGCGCGCTCCTGGGCGATCGGCACCAGGAATATGCCGACTTCGCCCACCCGCGGATGGCGCATGGGATAGATCTGCTGGGGAAACAGCACCGGCGAGGTATTGCGGAACAGCAGCGAAAAGGGCGCGCGCGCCTGATTCGGCTGCGTGGATTGCAACGGCCGCGCCTCGACCAGCATGAACTCCACGTCCATGCCGGTCATCACGGCGGAAAACGGTTCGTTCACGCAGCCGGCAAAGTGTTCCAGCGTCAGCAGGTCCATCGGTATCCGCTTCCCGGTTCATGGCGCTGCGCGGGTCGGCAGCCGCGAACATCGTCGCCGCTGCGCCGGCGGCGCACAAGGTCCCGCCGTGCGAAGGTGCACCGGCCGGGTCCAATGCAATGCATGCGGCTCCGGGAACGTCCCAGGTGTCGGCGCCATGTGCCTGCGCACGGCCGCACCTTCGCGTCTGCATCCCGGTGGTTGGGTGCCGGCACCCGCATCCCCCGGGTAAGAGAAGATGGCTGGCAGCCGAGGTACTGCAGCCTGTCGATATTGCCGTGGCAGTGCACGCGTCCAGCCCCATGCCCGGTGCCAACGCGATCGTGGCCCGCCGCGGCTGCAGGCCCGACCGGTGGCGGCGCACAGGCTGTGGCAAGGACACCCCGCGCCCAGTCACCGGCCCGGCCGCACGCCACGCACCCGTTCAATGCCGGGCGTGGCGATATGTCATGCCGAGGCCCGGAAAGACGAGCGGAGGACGCGCATCACGGCAGAAGCGGCGCGAATCAGGGCGCCGACACCACCGCCGATGGCACCCAGCCCTTGTTGCCCATCTCGTCCTCGACTTCGAGCATGTTCCCCTGGATGTTGCCGGTGGGAAACACCAGCATGCCGGCAGCCAGTTCGGCCACCGTACCCGCCTGGCTGCTCGCGCCACTGAGCAGGCGCGCGGTGCGGCGGAGTTCGAGCGTGCCCGTCGCTGCCAGTTGTCTCAGCGCCAGCTGCGCGTCAGGCGCCACGTCGGCGACGGGCGGCACGGCGGTGGCCTCCGGCGCCACCCCGCGCACTGCCCCGACTTCACCGGGCAGCGGCATCGGCGCTGGTGCCGGCGGCGACGCGGCGGCGAGCACGGGTATCATGGCGGTGGCCTGGTCCGCGATCGCCGGCGCGTCCAGGCGGGCCAGCGGTTCGACTGCGGCCATGATCGCCGGGGGCTGCGGGGCCGCTTTCGGTTGCTGCCGCGCGAACACCCGGCTGCGCGGCTTCTGGATATCCGCAACCATCTGCTCGAAGGCTTCCTCGTAGGCCTCCTGGATGACCTTGCCGATCTCGGTGTTCTCCCAGCTGCCCAGGCGCATGCCCGCGCTGCCCTGCACGTTCGATGCATTGACCATCGCCGACCACGCGCGATCGGTGATCTTCGCTTCGCCGGTCACACTGACCAGCTGTTCGGACGTGCGTACGTCAACGAGCGTCAACACCACCTGCGCCGTCTGTCTGTTGCTGGACATCCTGCCCGAGATGCCCAGCGTGGCGACGTTGAGCATGCCGGCCATCAGGCCACGCTTCTGTCCGGATGCCGCCTGCACGCCGACATTGCTCCCGCCCGCGTTCGGGTTCTGCGAGACGATGTCGGGAATCAGCACGAAGTCGGCGCCCAGCATCTGCCCTGCCCCGATGTTCTGGTCGTCCTGCAGGTGACCGGCCTGGGCCAGCGCGCGCTCGGCCTGCGCGGCGGCAAAACCGACGCCACGGTCCAGGACGGCGAAGCAGCGCGAGTCGTTCACCAGCACGCGCAGCATGCGCGTGGGTGCGGGCAGGCCATACGATGCCCATGCACCCATGCCGTCGTCGGGCTCGACGATGCGCAGGGAGCCTGCACTTTCCGGACACGTCTTCGAACCCAGGGCGGCGGAGATCAGGCGCGCCCCGGGGACGATCTTGGAGATCGTCGCGTGACTGGAAAAACTGGTCGCGCCCAGCACGATGCCAAGGACGGTCGCGAGCAGAGCGCTGGGCCGAACAGGAACTTCAATCATCACCATCTCCAGATTGCCCCTTTCCTGGGACATGGATGCAAACCATCCGGCCTGCGCGGCGAATGCCGCGCGCCCGGGCCCGTGGCCGAGCGACCGCGCACCATATATGTTTGTGATGATTGTGTGAAGAAGGGATTTCCCCTACCCCGGGCCATGGCCCGAAACCCACGCGGGGTCGCGATCGAAGACGCGGCCGGTTGCCGCACGATCCACCATTGGCCGGGACAACGGCTTGCGCCTGCCCGCCACCCGCCACCCGCCCTGCCGGTCAGCCCTCGGCCAGCCCCGGCAGTTCCACCGACACCACGCCTTCGACGCGGCCCAGCTGCTCTGCCTTGGCCAGCATCTGCGCGCGCGGCAGGGGCGGGTCGCAATCGATGTCGACGATGTCGTCGTCCTGCTCGCGCGGACGCAGGGTGATGCGCCTGACCGGCAGGCCCGCATCGTTGGCGGCATTCTCGACGCGTGCCAGTGGCGTGCCCACGGCAACGCGCAGGCGCAGCCGGCCACTGTGCGCGCGACGGTGCAGGTAGCGTTGCTCCAGCGGCTTGAGCAGCGCCAGGATCGCCCACATCAGCAGCATCGCCATGATCGCCGCCGCATACAGGCCGGCGCCCGCGGCCAGGCCGACCGACGCCACCGCCCACAGCCCGGCCGCGGTGGTCAGCCCGCGGATCACCTGCTCGCGCTGCAGGAACAGGATGGTGCCGGCGCCGAGGAAACCCACGCCGCTGACCACCTGCGCGGCGATGCGCGACGGATCGAGCTGGATGCCCGGGCGCCCCACTACGTCGAAGAAGCCGAACGTGGACACGATCACCGCCAGCGCCGAACCCACGCAGACGAGCATGTGCGTGCGCAACCCCGCCGCCCATTCCAGGCGCCCGCGGTTGATGCCGATCACCGCGCCGAGCAGGGCCGCCAGCAACAGCCGCAGGCCGAGTTCCCACCACTGGATCATCGCCGCCTCCCGATCACCTGCCGGCAGCCCGCCGACACCGCAGTGTAGGCCGGTGCCCGCACCGCGCGGTGGACGCCGCCGGCCGGCACCATCCATTGCGGCGTTACACTCCAAGGTTCCCCGCACCGGAACCTGCGATGTACGGCAATGACACCGCCCTGCTGGTGATCGACCTGCAACCCGACTTCATGCCCGGCGGTGCGCTGCCCTGCCACCAGGGCGACGCCATCGTGCCGGGCATCGCCGCGCTGCTGGCGCGGCGCCACTACGCCACCGTCGTGGCCACCCAGGACTGGCACCCGGCCGACCATGCATCGTTCGCAAGCCAGCATGCCGGCCGCAGGCCGTTCGGGGTGATCCAGCTGCACGGGCATGCGCAGACGCTGTGGCCGGACCACTGCGTGCAGGGCACCGCGGGCGCGGCGCTGCACCCGCAGGTGGACTGGAACAACGCCGACCTGATCCTGCGCAAGGGCACCCACCGCCAGGTCGATTCGTACAGCGCGTTCCGCGAGAACCATGGCCCCCGGGGCGACCGCCCGGCCACCGGCCTGGCCGGCTGGCTGCACGAACGCGGCATCACCGAGGTGCACGTATGCGGGCTGGCACGCGACTACTGCGTGTTGTGGAGCGCGCAGGACGCGGCGATCAGCGGTTTCCGCGTGCGCGTGCTGTGGGAGCTGACGCGGCCGGTATCGCCCGATGGCGACGAAGCCACCCGGATCGCGCTGATCGAAGGCGGGATCGACATCGCGGCGTGATGCCGCCGCTCAGCGGAACACCACGGTGCGGTGGCCGTTGAGCAGGATGCGGTGCTCGACGTGGCGGCGCACCGCGCGGGCCAGCACCAGCGATTCGGTGTCGCTGCCCAGCCGCACCAGGTCGCGTGGCGTCATGGCATGGTCCACGCGGGCCACGTCCTGCTCGATGATCGGGCCTTCGTCCAGGTCGCTGGTGACGTAGTGCGCGGTGGCGCCGATGATCTTGACCCCGCGCGCGTGCGCCTGGTGGTACGGCTGGGCGCCCTTGAAGCTGGGCAGGAAGCTGTGGTGGATGTTGATCGCGCGGCCGGCCAGCGCCTGGCACAGCTGCGGCGAGAGGATCTGCATGTAGCGCGCCAGCACCACCAGGTCGATGCGCTCGCGCTCGATCAGGTCGAGCAGTTGCCGTTCCTGCTGCGCGCGGTTGGCCGCATCCACCGGCAGGTGGTGGAACGGCACGCCGTAGGAACCGGCCAGCGTGGCGAAGTCCGGGTGGTTGGAAGCCACCGCGGCGATGTCCACCCGCAGGTGGCCGCTGTGCGCGCGGAACAGCAGGTCGTTCAGGCAATGCCCCTGCTTGCTGACCAGCACCAGCAGCCGCGCGCGGCGGCGCGCGTCGTGCAGTTGCCAGTCCATCGCGTATTCCGCGCCCAGCTGCCCCAGGCGCCCGCGCAGCCCGGCCGCCTCGCCGGCCGCGGCCATGTCGAAGTGCACGCGCAGGAAGAAACGGCCGCTTTCCTCGTCGCCGAACTGCTGGGCGTCGAGGATGTTGCAGCCGGCCTCGAACAACAGGCCGGAAACGCGGTAGACGATGCCGGTACGGTCCGGGCAGGAAAGGGTGAGGATGTAATCGGGTCGCATCGACGGAGTCTAGCGACGGACGACATTTTCCGGGGAAACCTTTACTGCCCTCGCAGGTCGCTGCGGCGGCCACGGCGACGCCTGCCCTGCAGTCACCGGCGACGCGAGCGCCGCCGGTGCCGCGATCAGCCGAACAGATCGCGCAGCCCGTGCGGCTGGCAGCGCAGGTACTGCGGCGCGGCCTGCACCCGTGCGCCGAGTTCGGCGGCCGCATGCCAGGGCCAGCGCGGGTCGTAGAGGATGCCGCGGGCGATGCCGATGGCATCGGCCTGGCCCGCGGCCAGGATCGCTTCGGCCTGGCGCGGCTCGGTGATCAGCCCCACCGCGATCACCGGCGTGGCGACCTGCGCCTTGATCGCGCTGGCCAGCGGCACCTGGTAGCCCGGCCCCACCGGAATCTGCTGGCGCGGATCCAGCCCACCGCTGGAAACGTGGATGAAGTCGCTGCCGCGCGCCTCCAGCGCACCGGCCAGCGCGATGCTCTGCGCCACGTCCCAGCCGCCCTCCACCCAGTCGGTCGCGGAGATCCGCACGCCCACCGCGACATGGGCGGGTGCCGCTGCGCGTACCGCATCGAACACCCGCAGCAGCAGGCGCATGCGGTTGTCCAGCGAGCCGCCGTAGTCGTCGTCGCGGCGGTTGCTCAGCGGCGACAGGAACTGATGCAGCAGGTAGCCATGCGCGGCATGGATCTCGATCAGCTCCAGGCCCAGCCGCGCCGCGCGCCGTGCGGCCGCGGCGAACGCCTCCACCACCGCGTCGATGCCGGCCGCGTCCAGCGCCTGCGGGACCGGATCGCCGGCGTTGAACGGCAGCGCCGACGGCGCCAGCACCTGCCAGCCATGCGCCTGGCCGGGCGCTATGGCGCCACCGCCGTCCCAGGGCCGCGCGGTGGACGCCTTGCGCCCGGCGTGCGCCAGCTGGATGCCGATGGGCATCTTCGACCAGCGCCGTACCGAGGCCAGCACCCCGCCCAGCGCCGCTTCGGTGGCGTCGTCCCACAGTCCCAGGTCGGCCCAGCTGATGCGGCCCCGGGGTTCCACCGCGGTGGCCTCCAGGATCAGCAGTCCGGCACCGGACTGCGACAGCGTGCCCAGGTGCTGGGCATGCCAGTCGGACGCACGGCCGTCATCGGCCGAGTACTGGCACATCGGCGCGATGACGATGCGGTTGGACAGGGACAACGGGCCGAGCGACAGCGGCGAGAACAGATGGCTCACGTGGGGGTGATCCGCTTTGTGGGGGGTGCCCATTGCACTCCCGCGCGGCGGGGCGATTCAACCGGCGTGGTGGATCACTGCGTCTTGGCCGCCGCCCATGCGCCGTCGAGCAGGAACCCCAGCGCCTGCGCGCAGGGCTGTTCGATCTTCAGCGACAACAGGGCGTCGGCGCGGGTACGGCCGAGGTTGACCGCCGCCACCGGCAGGCCGGCCCGGGCCGCGGCATCGACGAAACGGAAGCCGGAATAGACCATCAGCGAAGAGCCCACCACCAGCACCGCGTCGGCGCGCTCCAGATGCGCGTGCACGCTGGCAACCCGTTCGCGCGGCACGTTCTCGCCGAAGAACACCACGTCCGGCTTGAGCAGGCCACCGCAGGCCGTGCAGCCGGGCACCACGAACCGGCTGAAGTCGCGCTCCAGGTCGGCATCGCCATCGGGGGCCTGGACCGCCTGCAGCGCCGCCCACGCCGGGTTGGCGTCGAGCATCCGCTGCTGCAGCGCCTCCCGCAGCGAGTGCGCGCCACAGTCCATGCAGCGCACCGCATCCAGGCGGCCATGCAGGTCGATCACCTGGCGGCTGCCGGCGCGCTGGTGCAGGCCATCCACGTTCTGGGTCAACAGCAGCTCGACCCGGCCGGCCGCCTCCAGCGCGGCCAGCGCATGATGGGTGGCGTTGGGCCGGGCGCGGCCGATGTGCGGCCAGCCGACCAGGCTGCGCGCCCAGTAACGCCGGCGCACCGCCGCATCGGCCATGAACGCGCGGTAGTCCACCGGCGGGGTGCGTTTCCACTGGCCGTCGGCGTCGCGGTAATCGGGAATGCCCGAATCGGTGCTGCAGCCGGCGCCGGTCAGCAGCAGCAGGCGGCGGTGGCCGGCGATGAACGCCGCCAGCCGCGCGTCCGTTGCCGCATGGGCGTGGAGGCCCGCGTCGTCCGGTCGTAGCGCCATGGCGCGCGCCCCGGCTCAGGCCTGCGGCGGCAGCGGCGGCACCGAGGTCGGGCGGCCGTCGGCATCCAGCGCCACCATCACGAAGTGGCCGCGCGTGCACAGCTTGCGCTCGCCGCTGTGCAGGTCCTCGGCAATCAGTTCGACCTGCACCGTCATCGAGCTGCGCCCGACCTCGACCACCCGGCCGACGGTCTCGACCATCTCGCCAATTCGGATCGGCAGCTTGAAGTCCACCTGGTCCGAATGCGCGGTGACCACGGTGCGCCGCGAGTAGCGCGCGGCGGCCAGGAACGCCGCCTTGTCCATCCACGCCATCGCCTGGCCACCGAACAGGGTGCCCAGGTGGTTGGTGTGGTTGGGGAAGACGATTTCCACCATGCGTACTTCGGTGGGCGGGACGACGGGGGGCAGGGCATTCATGGCGACGGTCGCGGCAGCGGGGGCAGGAGCGGATGATACGCAGCGCCGGGCGCGGGCGGCGTGACGCCTGCGCCACGCCATCCCCGCGCCGGCGGACGGGCTCAGAAGTTCATGTCGAAGGCGACCTCGCCCTGCACGCCGACCTGGTAGGCCGAGACCCGGCGCTCGAAGAAGTTGGTCAGCTCCTGCACGTCCTGCAGCTCCATGAACGGCAGCGGGTTGCGCACGTTGTACTGCCTGGCCATGCCCAGCTTGACGAAGTGGTTGTCGGCGCAGTGCTGCAGGTACTGGCGCATGTCGCGGGTGGAGATGCCGGCCACGCCGCCGGACAGCACGTCCTCGGCGAACTGCACCTCGCACTCGATGGCCTCGGCCAGCATCTCGTAGACCTGCCGCTCCATCGCCGCGTCGAACAGCTCCGGCTCCTCGGCGCGGATGGTGCGCACGCACTCGAAGGCGAACTCCATGTGGCAGCTCTCGTCGCGGAACACCCAGTTGGTGCCCGAGGCCAGGCCCGGCAGCAGCCCGCGCGAACGGAAGTAGTACACGTAGGCGAAGGCGGCGAAGAAGAACAGGCCCTCGATGCAGGCGGCGAAGCAGATCTGGTTGAGCAGGAACTGGCGCCGCTGCTCGCGGCTCTCGATGCGCTTGAGCCCCTGGATCGAGTCGATCCACTTGAAGCAGAAATCGGCCTTCTTCTTGATCGAGGCGATGTTCTCCACCGCGGCGAAGGCCCTGAAGCGCTCCTCCGGGTCGGGCAGGTAGTTGTCCAGCAGGGTCAGGTAGAACTGCACGTGCAGCGCTTCCTCATACAGCTGGCGCGACAGGTACATGCGCGCTTCCGGCGCGTTGAGGTGCTGGTACAGGTTCAGCACCAGGTTGTTGGAGACGATCGAGTCGCCGGTGGCGAAGAAGGCGACCAGGCGGTGGATCAGGTGGCGGTCGGCCGGCGTCATCTTGTGGTGCAGGTCGGTGATGTCGATCTGGAAGTTGATCTCGTCCACCGTCCAGCTGTTCTTGATCGCGTCGCGGTACATGTCATAGAACTGCGGGTAGCGCATCGGGCGCAGGGTCAGTTCGAAGCCCGGGTCGAGCAGCATCTGGCGGGGTTGTGCGGACATGGTTGACTCCATTTCTGGCCCCCGGAGGACAGATGCCCCGGGAGCTGGCGGCGCATGGCGCCGGGCGGGAATTGGGCGGGGTGGCGAAGCCGGCTTCGCCC
>NZ_LDJO01000054.1 GCF_001431595.1 Stenotrophomonas acidaminiphila | reverse complement strand
TGATGCCGGCGTCATGCTGGCGGCCCATTTCCTGCTGCGCGGCGATCACTGCCTGCAGCTGCGCCTGCATGCGCTGCATCGAGGACAGCAGCTTGCCGACCTCGTCGCGGCGCGAGGCGTCGATGCGGCGGTCGAGCTTGCCCGCGGCGACATCGTCGGCCACGCGTACCGCCTCGCCCAGCGGCTGCATGATCGAGCGGATGATGGCCCAGCCCAGCAGGGCGGCCAGCACCAGCGACAGCGCCATGCCGGCGGCCACCGCCATCAGCGACCGCTGGTAGGCCTGCCTGGACGCGGCCACGTCCCGGGCCAGTTGCTCCTGGTTGTACTGGGACATCAGCTTGAGCTGGTCGAACAGCAGGCGGCGCAGCTTGCGCGATTCGTCCGAGGAGATGCTCCGCGCGGTATCGAAATCGTCGGCGGCGATGGCGGCGGCGATGCGCTCGTGCGCGGCGAAATACGCCGCGCGGTGCTGCTTGAGCTTTTCGTACATCGCCTGCTCTTCCGGCGTGTAGTCGGTTTCGATGTCGTCGTAGGCCTTCTCGGCGGCCTCGATCAGGCCGCGGGTGTCGGCCAGGCGCTTGTCGTAGTCTGCCAGCTGCCCGGGGTTGCCCTGGTAGCCCAGCTGCGCCTGCTCATAGGTACGGAACTCGCCGAGCTGCGCGCGCATCTCGCCGAGTTGCTGGACCGCCGGCATCCAGTTGTTGTTGATCTGCTCGATCTGGGTGTTGGCGAGCATCATCCGCCACAGCGAGAACCCTCCCATCAGCAGGGTGATCATGCAGGTGATGCAGAAGGCGAGGACAAGCTTCCGCGTGATCGAAAGGTTCTGGAACCATTTCATCGCAGATATCTCCAGTGACAGGCTCAGCGACAGGCAGGCCCGGCGCACCTGCGCGACGTCATCAATGTGGAATGGCCGCGACGGGAGGCCCGCACCGTATGGTGCACATTTGCGGTATCGGCGCCGGCGTCCACTTCTTGACGCCTGTCCGGTCGCCCGGCAGCGGGATGCCGACAGGCGGCGGACCGGAGCCTGCGGGCGCCGTCAGAAATGCAGCTGCGCGCGCAGCTGCACCACTTCGGGCTGCCAGTGCAGGGTGCCGCGCCGGGCATCGGCACGGACGTAGTTGGCCTGGAACTTCAGGTGGTTGCCCACGTACCAGTTGGCGCCCACGGTCCAGTTGTTTTCGCGGCCGCCACGGACCAGGCCGTCGTCCAGGTCGATGCGGCTGTAGCGCGCCAGCAGCTCGATGGCGCCGCGCTTGCCTGCCGGGCGCGGATTGGCGACGTTGCCGCCGCTGTAGGTGCGCGATTCGCCGGTGAGCAGCCAGCTGCCTGCCAGGTACCAGCCATCGCCACGATAGTGCGGCAGGCCGTGGCGGTGCGTGGTCTGCTGCAGGTATTCGCCCTGCAGCGACCACGGGCCTTCGATCCAAAGCGCCTCCAGACCGCGCCGGTCGATGCGCTCGACGTCGCGCAGGGTGCCCGAGTCGACCAGCCGCACCGGGGTCAGCGACGCCTCCGGCCTGGCGCGCCAGCGCACGCTCGGCGCGACCTCCACGCCCAATCCATTGGTTTCGGCGTCGGGACGCTCGCGGGTGCCGGAAACGCCCACGTGCAGCACATGCGAGGGCTGCTTGAGCGGGGTCCAGGCCAGTCGCGCGGCCACGCTGTCGCCGCGGTTGTTGCCCTGCAGGTCGTGGCTGTAGGCGCCGGCATTGAACAGCCAGCGCGGCCGTTCCAGGGCCCAGTCCAAGCCGATGCGGCGGCCCTCGTAGAACGCCTGCGTGGGCAGTGCGTTCTCCATGAAGGCGCCGCTGCGGGTGGCGGTATTGCCTTCGAAGCCCAGTGGCAGCTTCATCTGGCCGATGCGCCATTTGCCGAGGTCGCGGCCGGTCAGGCCCTTGCTCTCCAGGCGCAGCGCCACGTCCATCCAGGTGTCGGACTGGAAGTCGTAGGACGCGGTGAAGTCGTACAGACCCTTGCGCTTGATGGCGAGACCGAATTCCTTGCGGCGCCAGTCCTGGTCGTTGTCGAGGGCGGTACCGTCGGCGTCGAAGCGGTTGATGTCCCAGGCAAAGTTGCCGGTGAGCGTAGCCTCGGTGCCGTCGGCCAGCGCCAGCCGCGGGGGCCATGCGTCGGCCTGCGTGCCGGCCAGGGCCGGTGCGGCGAGGGTGAGCAGGGCGAGCGGGGCGAGGTGATGCATGCGGATGTCCTGGAGCGAGGGCGGCGGCACGCCGGGGCGTGGGCCGGGGGTCGGTGTGGCGCCCACGGTCCTGCGGCAGCAGGGTGCGCGTGGCAAGGGCACGGGGCGGCGGCAAGGGGCCGGCCGCCACGCCGCCGGCAGGCGAGGGCGCGCTGCGACCGCCGCGGAATGCGTCGGTGGCGGCCCGCCGCGAACGGCGGAGACGTGTGGGGTCAGGCAGCCTGCGGCAGGCGCAGCGAGCGCACCAGGCCGCCGACATCGACGATCAGCGCGACCCGCCCATCGCCGAGGATGGTGGCCCCGGAAACGCCGCCGATGCGGCGGTAGTTGTTCTCGATGTTCTTGACCACGACCTGCTGCTGGCCGAGCAGTTCGTCCACTTCCAGGGCGATCTTCTGCCCGTCGCCCTCGACCACCACCACCAACGGGTCGGCATGGCTGTCCTGGCGGTAGCCGTAGTACTGGCCCAGCGACAGGATCGGCAGGTACTCGCCGCGCACGCGCAGCACGCGGCCTTCGCCGGCCATGGTGCGGATGTCTTCGGCCTTGGGCTGCAGCGCCTCGAGCACGTAGGCCAGCGGCAGGATCAGGGTCTCGCCGGCAACCGAAACGGTCATGCCGTCGAGGATGGCCAGGGTCAGCGGCAGGCGGATCAGCACCCGGGTCCCTGCGCCGGCCTGGCTTTCCAGCTGCACTTCGCCACCGAGCGCCTGGATGTTGCGGCGGACCACGTCCATGCCGACGCCGCGGCCGGACAGGTCGGTGACCGCATCGGCGGTGGAGAAGCCGGGCTGGAAGATCAGGTCCCAGACCTGGGTATCGGTCGGGTTGTCGGGAATCGTCAGGCCGCGTTCGTGGGCCTTGGCCAGGATCTTGTCGCGGTTCAGGCCGCGACCGTCGTCGCTGACCTCGATGACGATGTGCCCGCCCTGGTGCGAGGCGGCCAGGGTGATGGTGCCCATCTCGTCCTTGCCGGCCTGGCGGCGCACGTCGGGCATTTCCAGGCCGTGGTCAATCGAGTTGCGCACCAGGTGCACCAGCGGGTCGGCGATCTTCTCGATCAGGCCCTTGTCCAGCTCGGTGCCTTCGCCGATGGTGCGCAGGCGGACCTGCTTGCCCAGGCGCGAGGACAGGTCGCGCACCAGCCGCGGGAAGCGGCGGAACACCGCGTCCACCGGCAGCATGCGCACGCCGATCACCGCTTCCTGCAGGTCGCGGGTATTGCGTTCGAGCAGGTCCAGGCCGGCCAGCAGGCGCTCGGCGTGCGACGGGTCCAGGCCACCGGAGACCTGCTTGAGCATGGCCTGGGTGATGACCAGCTCGCCGACCAGGTTGATCAGCGCGTCGACCTTGTCGACGCTGACGCGGATCGAGCTTTCGGCCTCGTGCGCACCACCGGCGGCAGTGGCTGCGGCGGCAGCCGGACGTGCGGCCGCGGCGACCTCGGCGGCCACTTCCTGGGCAGCGGTCGGGGCGTGGGTGGCCAGGCTCGGTGGGGCGATGATCGGCTGGATGTCCAGCTCACAGTCGTCCACGACCCAGGCGAAGGTGTCTTCGATCTTGCTGCGCGGGATGCGCCCGGTCAGGCCCAGGTCCCAGGCGATGTAGGCTTCCAGCGGGTCCATCTGCTCGAACCCGGGCAGACGCTGCATGCGCGCCTCGACCTGCAGCGGGCCGAGGGTTTCCAGCTCGCGGATGATGCGCAGCGGATCGTTGCCGCTCATGAACAGCGAGGGTGCCGGGACGAAGCCGATCTGCCAGCCTTCCGGCTCGGCCGCGGGCTGTTCCTGCCGGGCCGCGACCGGTGCGGCGGCGGTACCGGAGAGCACCGCTTCCAGGCGTGCCTTGACCGCGGCGACCGCGGCCGGGTCGGCGGCCTGGCCGTGTTCGGCCTCGCGCAGCAGTGCGCGCAGCACGTCCACCGAGGACAGCATGGCATCGACCGCGGTGCTTTCCAGCGCCCGCTTGCCGGCACGCAGCTCGTCCAGCAGCGTTTCCAGCACGTGGGTCAGCCCGGCGATGGCCTCGAAGCCGAAGGTGCCGGCGCCGCCCTTGATCGAATGCGCGGCGCGGAACACCGAGTTGATGATTTCCGGATCCTGCTGCCCGTCCTCCAGTGCCAGCAGCCCGGCCTCCATGGCGTCCAGTCCTTCGCGGCTTTCCTCGAAGAAGGTGGCGTGGAAACGTTGCAGGTCCATGCTCATCGGCGCGCTATCCGGTCTGGGTTCGGTGCGGTGGGAGGGCGATCAGCCCAGGACTTTCTGGACGGTGGCGACCAGCTGTTCGGGGTTGAACGGCTTGACCAGCCAGCCGGTCGCGCCGGCGGCCTTGCCTTCGGATTTCTTGTCGGCGGCCGACTCGGTGGTCAGCATCAGCATCGGGGTGAACTTGTAGTCCGGCAGCTGGCGCAGTTCGCGGATGAGCGAGATGCCGTCCATGTTGGGCATGTTCACGTCGGTGACCACCGCATTGAACCTGGCGCCCTTGGCACGGCCCAGGGCGACGGCGCCGTCTTCGGCTTCCTCGACGGAAAAGCCGGCCGAGGTGAGGGCGAAGGCCACCATCTGGCGCATCGACGCCGAGTCGTCCACCACCAGGATTCGAGCGCTCATGCAACGTTCTCCACAGAATTCGATTTGTCAGGGGTTGCGTCCAGACCCAGGGTCTGGAGGACGCCGAGCAGGCGCGCGGCGTCACGGAAGGTGTCGGTAGCGTCGTCGAAGACGGTGGCATGGCCGGCCTGGCGGCGGGCCAGGACGAAGGCGCACAGCACCTGGATGGCGGCGGTGTGCACCCGGGCCACCTGGCTGGCATCCACGCGCAACGCGCCGCTCCGGCCCAGGTGCGGGGCCAGGTGTTGCTTCAGGTCGCTGGTGGACTCGATGCCCAGGTCCTGCGCCAATGCCACAGTGCTCATCGTTGCTCCGGAGAGACGGTACTGGACCAGTTAACGGCAGTGCTGGAACGATCTTTAAGGCGCCGGATCAAATGCATGTGAATCCGTGAACTGGCGCACGGAACGCGGCCCGTGCCGGGTGCGGACTCAGTGCAGGGCGGCATGGTGCTTCAGCGCTCGCACTGCAGCAGTTCGGTGGCGTCGAGCAGGATCATCGGCTGCTGGCCGATGCGGGCCACGCCCCGGAACAGGGTGTTGGATATCTGGCAGATGCGGGCGGTATCGGGCGGCTCGATCTGCGACTCGGTCAGGTTGGCCACGTCCTCGACCGCGGACACCCGCAGGCCCAGTACCTCGCCCTTCTCCTCGAGTACCACGATGCGGGTCTGGCTGCCTTCGCCGACCGCGGCGAAGCCCAGGTGCAGGCCCAGGTCGATCACCGGCACCACTTGGCCGCGCAGGTTCATGATGCCGAGCATCGAGGCGGCTGTGCCGCGCAGGCCCAGCAGTGGCACCGGCAGCACCACCTCTTGCACCTTGAGCAGTTCCAGCGCATAGGCCTGGGCGCCGCAGCGCAGGCGCAGCCAGCGCGAGGTGCGCTCGCTGGCGCGGCGCTGGGGCCGGTACGGTTCGCGCGCCTGTGCCTGCAGCGCGGCCCATACATTGTTGCCGTCGGTCGCCGCCGCAGCCGGCGTCTCGCCTTCGCTGACTGCCGGTGCGGCCGCACTGCGCGCCGGTGCCGGTACAGGCGCAGGGGAAGGCGCAGGGGCAGGGGCTGGCACCGCAACCGGTGCAGGCGCCGCAACAGGTGCCGGGGCGACCGGTGCCACCGGCCTGGCCG
>NZ_LDJO01000053.1:2500-5617 GCF_001431595.1 Stenotrophomonas acidaminiphila | reverse complement strand
AACGGCGCCAACAGGCGCCGTTCTGGTTTATGCGACATCCGGGTTTTGGATGCGGAAAAAAAGCAAACCCCCGCTGCATAGGCAGCGGGGGTTTGGGGATAGAGCCCCTGGCGATGACCTACTCTCGCATGGCTTGAGCCACACTACCATCGGCGCAGCTGCGTTTCACTTCCGAGTTCGGGATGGGATCGGGTGGTTCCACAGCGCTAATTTCACCAGGGAGAGGGTTGGAGGGTCGCTATCCATTGGAGCAGGATAAAGCGCCAGCCTCTCGTAGGTCTTGTGACGTAGCGTGCACTTGGGTCCATCGACATGTCATGTCGGCCAAGGCAACTTGAGGTTATATGGTCAAGCCACACGGATCATTAGTATCAGTTAGCTCAACGCGTTGCCGCGCTTACACACCTGACCTATCAACCACGTAGTCTACATGGTTCCTTCAGGGGGCTTGTGCCCCGGGAAGTCTCATCTTGAGGCGCGCTTCCCGCTTAGATGCTTTCAGCGGTTATCGCTTCCGAACATAGCTACCCGGCAATGCCACTGGCGTGACAACCGGAACACCAGAGGTTCGTCCACTCCGGTCCTCTCGTACTAGGAGCAGCCCCTCTCAAACTTCCAACGCCCATGGCAGATAGGGACCGAACTGTCTCACGACGTTCTGAACCCAGCTCGCGTACCACTTTAAATGGCGAACAGCCATACCCTTGGGACCGACTACAGCCCCAGGATGTGATGAGCCGACATCGAGGTGCCAAACACCGCCGTCGATATGAACTCTTGGGCGGTATCAGCCTGTTATCCCCGGAGTACCTTTTATCCGTTGAGCGATGGCCCTTCCATACAGAACCACCGGATCACTAAGTCCTACTTTCGTACCTGCTTGATCCGTCGATCTTGCAGTCAAGCACGCTTATGCCTTTGCACACAGTGCGCGATGTCCGACCGCGCTGAGCGTACCTTCGAGCTCCTCCGTTACTCTTTAGGAGGAGACCGCCCCAGTCAAACTACCCACCATACACGGTCCCCGACCCGGATAACGGGCCTAGGTTAGAACGTCAAGCACGACAGGGTGGTATTTCAAGGATGGCTCCACTGCAGCTGGCGCCACAGTTTCATAGCCTCCCACCTATCCTACACAGACGAACTCAACGTTCAGTGTAAAGCTATAGTAAAGGTTCACGGGGTCTTTCCGTCTTGCCACGGGAACGCTGCATCTTCACAGCGATTTCAATTTCACTGAGTCTCGGGTGGAGACAGCGCCGCTGTCGTTACGCCATTCGTGCAGGTCGGAACTTACCCGACAAGGAATTTCGCTACCTTAGGACCGTTATAGTTACGGCCGCCGTTTACTGGGGCTTCGATCAAGAGCTTCGCCTTGCGGCTGACCCCATCAATTAACCTTCCAGCACCGGGCAGGCGTCACACCCTATACGTCCACTTTCGTGTTTGCAGAGTGCTGTGTTTTTGATAAACAGTCGCAGCGGCCTGGTCACTTCGACCATCACCAGCTATAGCCCGCATGGGCCACCGGCAATGGTGCACCTTCTCCCGAAGTTACGGTGCCATGTTGCCTAGTTCCTTCACCCGAGTTCTCTCAAGCGCCTGAGAATTCTCATCCTACCCACCTGTGTCGGTTTACGGTACGGTCTGCGTAAGCTGAAGCTTAGGAGCTTTTCCTGGAAGCGTGGTATCAGTGACTTCGTCTTAAAGACTCGTCTCGGTGCTCGGTCTTAAAGGATCCCGGATTTGCCAAAGATCCAAACCTACCGCCTTTCCCCAGGACAACCAACGCCTGGTACACCTAACCTTCTCCGTCCCTCCATCGCACTTACGCGAGGTGCAGGAATATTAACCTGCTTCCCATCGACTACGCATTTCTGCCTCGCCTTAGGGGCCGACTCACCCTGCGCCGATTAACGTTGCGCAAGGAAACCTTGGGCTTTCGGCGTGCGGGTTTTTCACCCGCATTATCGTTACTCATGTCAGCATTCGCACTTCCGATACCTCCAGCAGACTTCTCAATCCACCTTCGCAGGCTTACGGAACGCTCCTCTACCGCGCATAACAAAGTTATGCACCCCAAGCTTCGGTTCTGTGCTTAGCCCCGTTAAATCTTCCCCGCAGACCGACTCGACCAGTGAGCTATTACGCTTTCTTTAAAGGGTGGCTGCTTCTAAGCCAACCTCCTGGCTGTCTGTGCCTTTCCACATGGTTTTCCACTTAGCACAAAATTTGGGACCTTAGCTGTGGGTCTGGGTTGTTTCCCTTTTCACGACGGACGTTAGCACCCGCCGTGTGTCTCCCATACAGTCCGTCTCGGTATTCGGAGTTTGCAATGGTTTGGTAAGTCGCGATGACCCCCTAGCCATAACAGTGCTCTACCCCCGAGAGGATACATATGAGGCGCTACCTAAATAGCTTTCGAGGAGAACCAGCTATCTCCGGGTTCGATTAGCTTTTCACTCCTAATCACACCTCATCCCCTACCTTTGCAACGGGAGTGGGTTCGGGCCTCCAGTGCGTGTTACCGCACCTTCACCCTGGGCATGACTAGATCACCCGGTTTCGGGTCTACTGCCCGCGACTATGCGCCCTTATCAGACTCGGTTTCCCTTCGCCTCCCCTATACGGTTAAGCTTGCCACGAACAGTAAGTCGCTGACCCATTATACAAAAGGTACGCAGTCACTCTTTCGAGCTCCTACTGCTTGTACGCACACGGTTTCAGGTTCTATTTCACTCCCCTCTCCGGGGTTCTTTTCGCCTTTCCCTCACGGTACTGGTTCACTATCGGTCGGTCAGTAGTATTTAGCCTTGGAGGATGGTCCCCCCATGTTCAGACAGGGTTTCACGTGCCCCGCCCTACTCGTCTTCACTGGAATGGCCCTTTCAAATACAGGGCTATCACCTTCTATGGCCGGCCTTTCCAGACCGTTTTTCTAGAACCATACCAGCTTAAGGGCTGTTCCCCGTTCGCTCGTCGCTACTCAGGGAATCTCGGTTGATTTCTTTTCCTCTGGTTACTTAGATATTTCAGTTCACCAGGTTCGCTTCCAGCAGCTATGTATTCACTGCAGGATACCGCCGGAGCGGTGGGTTTCCCCATTCGGACATTACC
>NZ_LDJO01000052.1 GCF_001431595.1 Stenotrophomonas acidaminiphila | reverse complement strand
CGCGCAGAGATCGGGCAGATGTATGCCGCGATCGGCGAGATGGTCGTCCAGCTCAAGACCCGTGCCGGGCAGGACCGCGCCCGTGCCGCCGAGAACCTGCGCATCCGTTCCGCGCTCGACGACGTCACCACCAGCGTGATGATCGCCGACGCCGACCTGAACATCATCTACGCCAACCGGCCGCTGTTCCAGATGCTGGGTAAGGCCGAGCAGGACATGCGCCGCGACCTGCCGAACTTCGACATGAAGACGCTGATCGGCAGCAACATCGATGTGTTCCACAAGCATCCGCCGCACCAGCGCAAGCTGCTCGGCGAACTGCACGGCACCCACCGCGCGCAGATCACCGTCGGCAACCACATCATGCGCCAGATCATCAACCCGGTGACCGACGGCGACGGCCGTCGCCTGGGCTACGTGGTGGAGTGGGACGACCGCACCACCGAAGTGCAGGTCGAGCGCGAGGTCAGCGGCATCGTCGCCGCCGCGGCCAACGGCGAGCTTTCCGGGCGGATCATGCTGGAAGGCAAGAGCGGCTTCCTGCTGCAGCTGTCGGAACAGTTGAACGGCCTGCTGGACAGCTTCGCGAGCAGCGTCGGCCAGGTCTCCACCCTGCTCGGCGCGCTGTCGCGCGGCGACCTGACCGCACGCATGGAAGGCAGCTACCAGGGCGTGTTCGCCCGCATCCGCGACGACGCCAACGCCACCGTCGCGCAGCTGAC
>NZ_LDJO01000051.1 GCF_001431595.1 Stenotrophomonas acidaminiphila | reverse complement strand
CGAAAGGCTGGCCGGTCCACTCGTCGAGCATCCCAAGATCGACTGCCTCCACGCGGAGCGTGGCAGTTGAGTTGGCTTTGCGGAGGAAGAACAACGCCTACCTAATCCCTTCTGCTCTGGAGGCTGCGCGGCAGCCGGCTTCGGCTGCGTCAATGATGACGCACTGAAGTCTTGCTTGCCGCCTGACACCATAGTTGTTGGCGCCTTAGCCCCTGAATCAACAACTATGGCTTCAAAAGAGGTAACAACTTTGGTTGCCCGTCTAGGGAACCGCCGGGAAGTTCCCGGCGGCGCCAACTAATTTATGTACTGGTCAGTTTTATATTCAGGGGCGATTCCGTTGGCTAACGGATAATTCACACCTGTCGACCTGCAAGCCGCATCCGCCGGATCGATCAAACCAAAATAAAAAAGGTAATCCGTAATGAAGACTTCCCTGATCGCTCTGGGCCTGCTGGCCGCCCTGCCGTTCGCTGCGTCGGCGACCGATGGCCTGTCCTACAACTACGTGGAAGGTGGTTACGTGAACACCGATGCCAAGAACGGCGACGCCGATGGCTGGAAGGTGAAGGGTTCGGTGGCGGTGCACCCGAACTTCCATGTCTTCGGCGACTACAGCGCCCAGGAGACCGACAAGAACAAGTTCGACGCTGACCAGTGGCGCGTGGGCGTGGGCTACAACTACGGCGTGGCCCCGAACACCGACCTGCTGGCCCGCGTGGCCTACCAGCGCTTCGACCGCCAGTACCTGCCGACCTTCAACGGCTACAGCGCCGAAGTCGGTGTGCGTACCGCCTTCACCCCGATGATCGAAGGCTATGCGCTGGCCGGTTACGAGGATTACAGCAAGAAGGCCGGCTACAACCCGGACGGCGAGTTCTACGGCCGCGTCGGCGCCGCCGCAAAGTTCAACGCCAACTGGGGCGTGAGCGGCGAAGTGAAGCTGGGCAAGGGCGGCGACAAGGAGTGGTTCGTCGGTCCGCGCTTCACCTGGTAAGCCATCGCGACATCGTTTCAAGGGCGCGTGCTCTCTCTCCCCCGCGCCCCCGGAGCCCGGTCCTCCCCGACCGGGCTCTTTCTTTTGCGCCAGCGCCGCTGACGGCAGGACAGGTCCGGCGAAGCGGGGCGGAATGCGCGCTTGCGTCCGGGCCTGCGGGCGCCCGCAAGATGGCAACAAAAAAGCCCGGCATCGCCGGGCTTTTTGCTTCATCTTCGCTGATTTCTACTTGAACAGCGTTTCCGGGTACTCCGGTTTCTGCTCGCGTGCCAGCAACTGCTTCAGGCCCTCGGAGGGGCTCAGCTCGCCGTGCAGAACCGACTGCACCGCCTTGGAAATCGGCAGGTCGATGCCGTGGCGGCCGGCCTGGCGCATGACCTCGTCGGCGGTCTGCACCGACTCGACCACCTGGCCGATCTCCTTCACCGCCTCGGCCAGGCTCTGGCCGCGTCCCAGCGCTAGCCCCAGCCGCCGGTTGCGCGACAGGTCGCCGGTACTGGTCAGCACCAGGTCGCCCAGCCCGGCCAGGCCCATCAGGGTCTCGGGCTTGCCGCCGATGGCCGCGGCCAGCCGCAGCATTTCGTTCAGGCCACGGGTGATCAGGCCGGCGCGGGCGTTCAGGCCCAGCTGCATGCCGTCGGCCACGCCGGTGGCCACCGCCAGCACGTTCTTCATGGCCCCGCCCAGCTCGGCACCGACCATGTCCTCGCCGGTATAGGCGCGGAACGCCGGGCCATGCATCGCATCGGCCACCTGCTGGGTGAAGTCGGCATCGTCGCCGTGCACGGTGATCGCCGTGGGCAGGCCCAGGGTCACTTCCTTGGCGAAAGACGGGCCGGTGACCACCGCCAGCGGCACGTCCGGGCCCAGCACCTCGCGCGCGACCTCATGCAGGAAGCGGCCGGAGCCGGGCTCGAAGCCCTTGGTCGCCCAGGCCACGCCTGCGCCGGCCGGCAGCAGCGGCGCCAGCGCACGCACGGTCTCGCCGAAGGCATGCGACGGCACCACCACCAAGATCCAGCGGGCACCGGCGACGGTACCGGCCAGGTCGGTGCTGGCGCGCAGGGAATCGGGCAGCGGAATCCCCGGCAGGTACCGGGGATTCTCGTGACGACGGTCGATCGCCTCGACCACGTTCGCGTCGCGCCCCCACAGCACGGTCGGGTGACCATGCCGTGCCAGCAGGCTGGCCAGCGCGGTGCCCCAGGAGCCCGCGCCGAGGACGGCGATCTTTTCCGCGTCGTTGGTACTCATCCGCAGGGATGGACTCGGGTCAGGCGTTGCCGGCCGGCTCGGAGTCGGCCAGCGACGCGCCGTCGGCCTGCTGCTGGCGCTGGCGCAGGGTTTCGGCGTACAGGCCTTCGAAGTTGATCGGCTGCAGGTAGAACGGCGGGAAGCCGCCGGCCTGGATCAGGTCCGACACCATCGAGCGCACGTACGGGAACAGGATGTTCGGGCACTGGGTGCCGAGCAGCACGTCGATCGCCTGCGGCTCCAGGCCGATCAGGCCGAACACGCCGGCCTGCTCCACTTCGGCCACGTAGGCGGTCTTGTCGCCGGCCTTGCAGGTCAGGGTCACGCCCAGCACCACCTCGAAGGCGTTCTCGGACAGGCGCTGCACCTTCTGGTTCAGGTTCAGCTGCAGGTCCGGCTGCACGTTCTCGTTGAAGATGGTCGGCGAGTTCGGGGATTCGAAGGAAACGTCCTTGACGTAGATCTTCTCGACGGTGAACGCCGGGCCGTTGTTGGTTTCGGCCGCGACGGCGTTGTTGTGCTCTTCGGACATTTCTCTAGGACTCCAGAACGGTTCGTTCGTTGAATGGGATTGTTACCAGACCTGCGATGGGGGCGCTGCGGCCCCCACACAAGGGCTTAACCTCAAATGAAGGCTCAGCCGCGACCCTTCACCAGGGGCAGGTCCGCGGCCTGCCAGGCCGGCAGGCCGCCGTCGAGCACGAACACCTGCTCGAAACCGGCCTTCTTCAGCACCTTGGCGGCATTGGACGAGGCATTGCCGGTGCGGCACACCAGCACCACCGGGGACTGCCTGGCCTGGGCCAGCAGCTTGTGCGACGGGGTCAACTGGGCCGGCTGCACGTTGCGGCTGCCGGTGATATGACCCTTCTCGAAGTCGCTGCCCGCCGACAGGTCGATCACCACCGTGTTGCCGCCGTTGATCAGGTGGGTCAGCTCGGCCGGCTTGATCGACTTGAAGCCGCGGAACAGCCGTGCGATCTCGGTGACGATGATGGCGATGGTCAGGCCGGCGAAGGCCAGCGACAACATCGGGTTTCGGCCAGCGAAGGCCAGCAGCTCTTCGTAATTCACTCGGGTCACGGGTAGACAAGCGGGCGGCGATTGTCGCACAAGCCGGCCGCGGGACGGCCAGCCCCTACTGGCCCTGCCACAGGTCCGGCAGCCCCTGGGCCTGCCACCAGCGCTTGGCTTCCGGGTCCCAGCGCCAGCGCTCGGTCACCATCACCGTGCGTTCGGCCAGGGTGTTGCGGTTGACCACGCCCATCTCCACCCGGCGCTCGATGGCACCGTCCGCGGCCACGCCGGTGGAGCGTTCGCGGTAGTTGGAGACCTGTACCTGGCGGTAGCGCTCGCGCTGCAGGTCGGTCAGCGGATGCGCCTGCCAGTAGGCCGGGTCGATGAACCGCTCGGCGGCCTCGAAGTCGCTCCAGCGCACCGCCGCGACATAGGCTTCCTGGGTCTGGGTGAGCTTGTTGCGCTGGCCGCGGCTGGGGCCGGCGGCCTGGGCGGTCAGGGCCACGCCCAGCAGCGCGGCGATGGCGGACAGGATCAGTCGTCGTTGCATGGCATCTCCCCGTAACCGGACCATCCTACCCCCTGGCCAGGGCCACGAAGCGCCCTTCCAGCTCGGCCGCGCCGCCATCGATCTGCGCGCAGACGCTGATGCGCGCCCGGCCGCGCTTGTCGAACAGGGCTAGGAAGCCATCCCAGTCCTGTGCAGGGGCCGCGCATGCGCTGGCGTCGAGGTCGGCATAGACCGGCGAGCGGTAGCGGATGCTGCTGTCGGCGACGTAGACCTCGGCGTCGTGCCCGGCCAGCGCCAGGCGCAGGCTCACCAGCGCCCAGCCGGCCAGGGTCATCACCGAGGCCAGGCTGCCGCCGAAGGCATTGCCCTTGTCGTTGACGTTGGCCGCCAGCGGCGCGCGCAGGCGCAACGTGCCGTCGGCGTAGCCGGCAATGCGGATGCCCATGGCCGCGACCGGCGGCATTGCATCGAGGGTGGCCTGCAGGCGCTGCAGCAGGGCGTCACGGTCGGGGGTATCGGACATGGGGCGTGCGGGAACAGGAAACGGAAAGCGCCCGCATAATGCATGGAATGAACAGCCGCGCCTATGTGCCGACCGACACGGCCTGGTACCTGATCTCCCTGCGTCCTTCGGGCCAGCACGACGGACTGCGCCGCGCCGCGGCCCGCTGCGGCGCGCGCACGGTGGCGGTTTCGCCGTGGCGGTTGCAGGCCCGCGACGATGCCGCGACCCGCGACCAGCTGCGGCTGGCGCAGGCCTGCGACCGGCTGGTGTTCACCAGTCCGGCGGCGGCCGCGGCCGCGGCGCGGTTGATGCCGTTGGGGCAGTTGCAGGCCGGCAGCCTGGTCGCGGTCGGCCAGGGCACCGCCCGCGCGCTGCGCCGCCGGGGCGCAGGCGTCGTGGCGGCGCCCGCGCGCATGGACAGCGAAGGGCTGCTGGCACTGCCGGCCATGGCCGACCTGCACGGCAAGCGGGTGGCGCTGGTCACCGCACCCGGCGGCCGCGGCATGATCGCCGCCCAGGTGCAGGCGCGCGGCGCGCAGCTGCTGCGCGTGGACGTGTACGAACGCGTGCCGCTGCAGGTGCCGGCCTCGCTGTGGTCGCGGCTGCAGGCGCTCGATGCCCCCAGCGTACTGGCGGTCAGCAGCGGCGAGGCGCTTGAACGCGTGCTGCCGCAGGTACCGCCGGCATTGCGCCGCCGCTGGCAGCAGCAGCCGCTGGTCGCCGCCAGCGCGCGGCTGGCCGAACAGGCCACCACGCTCGGATTCACCCGGGTGCAGGTGGCCGCAGGCCCGCTGCCGGGCCAGCTCGCCAGCGCCGCCCGCAACGCCCTGTTCCCGCCCGACGCGCCCTGAACGGTCCGCGCGGCTTGCAGCCGCGCTGCATCGCGGGTGATGCTTGAAGCGCACCGCCGCCGCCCGCTGGGCGGCCTGCCAAGGATGCCGTACCCCCATGAACGACGATTCCTCACCTTCTTCGCGGCGCCCCATGGCGCGCTGGATCATCGCCATCCTGCTGCTGGTCGCGCTGGCCGCGGCCGCCTGGTTCGGCTGGCGCAGCTGGCAGGCGGCGCAGCGCACGGCCGAATACGCCCGCGCCGCCGCCGGCCAGCAACTGACCGCGCTGCAACAGACCGTGGAGGCGCTGCGCCGCGACCAGCGCGCCAACGCCCGCGGCCTGCAGGATGTCGCCGCCACCCACCGCATCCTGCGCGACGAGGTACTCGGCCTGGGCCAGCGCAACGCGCTGCTGGAGGAGAACGTGGCACGCCTGGCCGACCATTCGCACCAGGGTGCGCAGGCGGTGCGCCGCGACGAAGCCGAACTGCTGCTCAGCCAGGCCCAGCAGCGCCTGGTGTATGCCGGCGACTTGGATGGCGCCCGCCACCTGTATGGGCTGGCCGCCGGCGTGCTGGAGAGCATGGACAGCCCGGGCTACCTGAACCTGCGGCAGGCGCTGCTGCAGGAACGCAGCGCGATCGATGCGCTCGGCCCCGGCGTGCGGGTACGCACCGCCGGCCAGCTCGCGCAGTGGGCCGCGGCACTGGATTCGCTGCCGGCGCAGGGCACGGAAGTGGTCGACGCGCAGCCGGCGTGGTGGCAGCAGATGCTCTCGCCGCTGGTGCAGATCCGCCCGGCCGACCCGCAGGTGCTGGTGGCCGGCTCCGAACGTGTCGCCGCCGGCGACGCGCTGCAGGTCGAACTGACCCTGGCGCGCGCCGCGCTGGAACGTGGCGACAGCGAGGGCTGGCGGCAGGCGCTGCAGCGCGTGGACGGCTGGCTGCTGCGGCTGTGGCCGGATTCACCGCAACGGCGCAGCCAGCGCCATAAGCTGGCGGAACTGCGCGGCGTCGACCTGCGCATCGCGCTGCCCGAACTGGGCAGCACCCTGCAACAACTGCGCGCCATGCGCGACGGGAAGGTGGCGCCATGAATGCATTCCGTTCGCTGTTGGTCCTGCTGCTGGTGGCCGCTATCGGCATCCTCGGCGCGCAATGGCTGGGACAGGAATCGGTACGCGGCATCGGCGAAGTGATCGTGCGCGCCGGCGGCAACGACTACATCGCCACCCTGCCGCAGGCATTGCTGGCGCTGCTGATCGCCGGCCTGCTGCTGTGGCTGCTGTGGACGCTGCTCAGCGCGCCGTTCCGCAGCTGGGCGCGCTACCGCCGCCGGCAGGGCCGGGCCCGGCTGATCGACGGCCTGCAGGCGCTGGACGGGGGCCAATGGCAGCGTGCCGAGAAGCTGCTGACCAGCGCCGCAGGCGAGAAGGAAGTACGCGCGGTGGCACTGGTGGCGGCGATGCGCGCGGCCGAAGCGCGGGACGACAGCGCCAGTGCCGGCCAGTACCTGCAGCAACTGGCCGCGCAGGATGCGACCCTGCACGCACTGCACAGCGCCGAACGCTGGCTGCAGCGCGACAATCCGCAGCAGGCCATCGATGCCCTGGACCTGGCGGCCATCCAGCCGCTGCCGCCGCGCGGGCTGTGGCTGCGCACCGATGCGCTGGCCCGCGCCGGTCGCGCCGAGGAGGCCTATGGCCAGCTCGGCGCGCTGCGCCAGCAGCAGGCGCTGCCCGCCGACAGCCTGGCCGCGCTGGAAACCCGCCTGGCCCTGCAGATGCTCGACGAAGCCGACAACGTCAACACCCTGGCCGCACGTTGGGAAGTGCTGCCCAAGGCACTGCGTGCGACCCCCGCGGCGGTGGCGCGCTACGCCCGCCGCGCAGTGGCGCTGAACTGGAACGACACCGCCCTGCACAGCATCGAGCAGGCCCTGGACAACCACTGGGACGACGGCCTGATCCTGCTCTACGGCGAGCTGCCGGTGGACAAGCTCGACTCGCGCCGCGCCAGTGCGCAGCGCTGGCTGCAGTCGCATGCATCGAGCCCGGCACTGCTGCTGACCCTGGGACGGCTGGCGCGGGGCCAGGGACAATGGACCCAGGCCGAGGAGTTCCTGCACCGCGCCATCGCCCAGGGCGCCGGCGCCGAAGCCTGGGAAGAACTGGGCGAAGGGTTCGCCGCCGCGGGCGATGACGTGCTGGCGCGGCAGTGCCTGCTCAATGCGCTGCACCACCGCCACGGCCGCGCGGCGCAACCGCTGCAGCGGCGCGACCTGCGCCAGCAGATCCAGGACCAGGCGGTGGCCGAGGAACGCGACGCGCACGGCTTCCCGCGCCTGCCGGACTGAGCCCGTAGAATCCGCCGCCCGTTCCTGCCCACGCGTTCCGATGAACATACCTGCCGATATCCACGCCCGCGTCGTGGAACTGACCGACCGCATCATCGACGCCGGCCAGTCCGGCGCGGCCGACGCCGCCGAAGCCGGCTACGACGAACTGCGCCGCTACTGCGAATCGCTGGCCGCCGCCGGCCGCGACCATCCGTTCCTGTGGGAAACCCTGGCCGATTTCACCGGCGATGACCGCCTGGCCATCGCCCTGTACCTGCGCGCCCTGCCGCTGGCCACCGCCGCCGGGGCCGCCGGCTACGCCGCCTCGATCTGCCTGGCGCTGGCCGAACGCCATTCCAACCTGGACGAACTCGACGCCGCCCGCGACTACGCGCTCCAGGCCGACGCCTTCGCCCGCACCACCGACGACCTGCCGCTGCGGCGGGAGATCAGCCAGTTCCTGCTCGACCATTCACCGGCGGCGGACACGCCCTGAGCGGCCGCGACGGGCACGTTCAGTCGCGCCGGTACGGGTAGCGCGGCAGCCGTTCCAACAGCCGCGGCGAGACACCGCCATAGACCGCCAGCTCCCGGGTGATCCGCCGCGGCTTGAGGATGCGCATTCCGATCAGGCCCCAGAACAGCATCACCAAGAACGCCAGGCTGCCCAGCAGCATCGTGGTGCCTGTCTCCAGCATGAAGCCGCCCATCAACGGCAGCGGCGACAGCCAGGCCATCAGGATGAAACGGCGGCGCTGGCCCTGGTGTGCAGCACACAGCCCGACCTGGTGCTGGCCCTGCCTGCGCACGATCAACGCGACGACCAGGTAGATGATCATCTGCAGCAGGATCAGCAGGTACAGCCAGGGCGAATGCCAGTAGAAGCTGCGCTTGCGGTAGTCCACTGCCGGTTCGCCGCACTTGACGCAGTAGCGTGGCAGGTCGGCCTGCGGCCGCGTCAGCAGGTCGGATCCGTCACGCCAGCAGTTTTCCGTGCCGCCGCTGCCCTCCAGCGCTGGCGGCAGCACCGCGCTTTGCGGTGCCGCGTACGGATTGAACGTGTTCATCCCAGGCATCTCCCTTCACCCCATGATTGACCAGGGCGCAGGCACGCCCTGTCCGAACGCTCAGCGATCCCCTTCGCCGGCCAACGCATCGGCGTTGGCCTCGCGGGCCGCGTCGGCGGCCGCGTCGGCGGCCATTGACGCCGCATCCGCAGTGGTTCCGGCCACCATTTCCACCGGCGATGCGGAAGCATCGGCCGCCGAGGCCGCGTCGGCCGCGGAACCGGGAGCCGGGCCGGCCGCGGCAGCCGCCGGCGCATTGGCATCCACCGCCATCGTCGACCGGCTGTCGCCCGCGTCGATAAGCTGCAGCTGCTGGGCGATCTCGGCGGCGTACTGCCTGGCCACCCGCTCGCGATCCGGCCCGGTCACCAGGGCCGCCACCTGCGGCAGCAGCGCGTTGAAGCGCGCCCGCGCCGGTTCGAACCGCGACAGCCGCCGCTCCCATTCGCCAAGCAGCATCTGGCAGTACAGCCACTGGCCATCGCGCGCGGCCTGGCCATCGGGGCATTGCCGGGCGAACGCGGCCGACGTGGCGGCCACGTAGCGCGGGTACTGCGCCGGTGAGGCCTGCCAGCTCGCCCGCTGCAGCGCACCGGCCTGCTCGGCGGCCGGCGCACCGATCACCCGCAGCAGCTGCGCCAGCCGCCAGTAACTGGTTTCCATGCCGCGCAGGCGTTGGTAGTCATCGCTCTGCACGTAGGCACCCAGCGCCTCAAGCTCGGTCTTGTCGAAGGCCTCGCGGAACAGCAGGAAGCCGTTGCCCGGGCACTCCACCAGCGGCCACGGCGACTGGATGGCGCCATGCGCGCGCCCGTCCAGGAAATGGCCGAACGCCGTGCCCGAGCCCATGGTGCTGGCGCTGAAGCGCTCGCCACCAATCGGGCAGACATACTCAACCGTCATGAACGTCATCGCCGCGGCTGGCGCCGCCAGCGTCGCCAACAGCACGCCCAGCCCCATCGTGATGCGCTTCATGTCCCGTCCCTGGTCTCCGCCTAAGCGCCGACGATAGCAGTCAGGCCGGGATCCGTGCAGGGCCCGGCATACGTGCGTCTGGATCAGCACCAGAACCCGCCACCGGCCGCGCGTCGGAATACCTCGGTGCGGTTGCAGCGGTGCGCGCTCCCGTCGCTGCCCCGGGGCACGAATTGAAGGCCGCCGCCGATACCTGCGCACGGATCGCCTCGCAGTCGTGGCGCAGCACCACCCGCCCGTCGAAGCGGCCGGCATGGCACGGATCGGAACAGGCCACGACCCAGGCACGCGGCGCCAGCACACCCGATGGGCCGCCGGCGCACCGCGGTGGTTTCCAGGGGCAGCCAGGTGTTCGAGGCCACGCCCATGTGGACGTTCGCGGGGGAAATCAGCGCTCGATGATCGCCACCACGCCCATGCCGCCGGCGGTGCAGATCGACACCAGCGCGCGGCCGCCACCACGTTCGGCCAGTTCCTTGGACACGGTGGCGACGATGCGCGCACCGGTGGCGGCGAACGGGTGGCCGGTGGCCAGCGACGAGCCCAGCGGGTTGATCTTCTCCGGGTCGATGCGGCCCAGCAGGGCGTCCAGGCCCAGGCGGTTGCGGCAGTAGTCCTCGCTCTCCCACGCGCGCAGCGTGCACAGCACCTGCGCGGCGAAGGCTTCGTGAATCTCGTAGATGTCGAAATCCTGCAGGGTCAGGCCGTTGCGGCGGAGCATCTCCGGCACGGCGATGGTCGGTGCCATCAGCAGGCCCTCGCCATGCACGAAGTCCACCGCCGCCACCTGCGCGTCGCGCAGGTACGCCAGCGGTTCGTGGCCGTGGGCGCGCGCCCATTCCTCGCTGGCCAGCAGCACCGCGGCGGCGCCGTCGGTCAGCGGGGTGGAGTTGGCCGCGGTCAGGGTGCCGCGGCCGGAGGTCTTGTCGAACGCCGGCTTGAGCGTGGCCAGCTTCTCCAGCGAGGTGTCCGGACGCAGGATGTTGTCGCGCTCGACGCCGCGGAACGGCGCGATCAGGTCGCCGAAGAAGCCGCGCTCGTAGGCGGCGGCGAGCTTGCGGTGCGAGGACACCGCCCATTCGTCCTGCGAATCGCGCGAGATGTTCCACTCCTTGGCCATGTCCTCGCAGTGGTCGCCCATGCTCTTGCCGGTGCGCGGCTCGGCAACACCGGGGAACTCGGGCTTGAGCTCGGACAGGCGGAACCCGGACAGCAGCGCCTTGACCTTGTCGCCGGTGGTCCTGGCGCGGTTGGCGGCCAGCAGGCGGCCGCGCAGCTTCTTGCCGTAGACGATCGGCACGTCGGAGGTGGTGTCCGAACCGCCGCCGATGCCCGAGTCGATCTGGCCCAGGGCGATCTTGTTGGCCACGGTGATGATGCTGTCCAGCGAGGTACCGCAGGCGCGCTGCAGGGTGATGCCCGGGGTCAGCGGCGACAGCCCGGAGGACAGCGCGGCCTCGCGGCCGAGGTTCCAGTCGCTGGGATGCTTGATCACCGCGCCCATCGCCACTTCGCCCAGCTGCTGGCCGTGCAGGCCGAAGCGCTCGACCAGCGCGCCGAGGGTGCGCACCGACATGCCCAGATTGCCGACGTCCGCGTAGGCGGTGTTCTGGCGGCAGAACGGAATGCGGACACCACCGAGGATGGCGACGGGACGGGCGCTGGACATGCGGTTACCTGGGCTGATGGGGGAAGGCGACGCGGACCTGCCTGCGGCAGCAGGCATAATGGACATTGAGTGTAGCTTCGAGCCTGTGACGGGCCAACCGCGAACCATGAGCAATCCCAACCCCGACATGAACGCACTGGGCGTGATGGCGCTGGAACTGGCCGGCGGCCAGCAGCCGCGGCTCGCCGCGCTGCCCTCCAGCCAGGCCGGCGAACTGGCCGCACTGGTCGGCCGCGACCTGCAGAAGCTGGTACCGCAGGCCAGCGGGCTGGACCTGGTGCTGGCCGCGGCGCATTTCGATCCGGCCGAGGTGCTGCGCCCCGGCTGGCCGGTGCACCGCCGCCTGGAAGAACTGCAGATGCGCGCCCCCGGGCGCAACCAGGGCCCGCGCCTGCTCGCCTTCGGCGCCGATGCGGCGGGCGACGTGCCGCTGCCGCTGCAGGCCGACCCGGCGCTGACCGGTGGCGGCCTGCGGGTGCTGCCGTTCGTGCTGACCGGCAGCGACGCCACGCTGCTGGCCGAGACCCGCGATGCACTGGAAGACGTGCTGCTGGCCAACGGCATGGCCCAGGCCGATACCGCCCTGCTGGCGCAGGACGCCTTTGGTGCGCAGGTCGAGCACGCGCGCTATTTCACCGTCAACGACCTGGCCGCGATGATGGCCATGCAGTACGACAACCAGGGCCTGGCCGGGTTGTGGCCGCTGCTGGAGACGGCGATGTTCTCGCCGCAGCGCGAGCAGTGGCTGGACGCGGCACCCGAGCCGCTGCTGCGCTATACGGGCAGCGAAGTGCGCATGGCCCTGTTCGACCCGGCCGGGTGGTGCGCGCACTACGCCCACGACCGCAACGACTGCGACCGCCTGCAGCGCGTGTACGAGCAGTACCTGATGCGCCAGCGGCAGATGGCCGCGGTGCTCGAGGCGCATGGGCTGGACGTGCTGTACGTGCACGTGGAGGCCGGCCAGGACGCGCGCGAGGTGATGGCGCACTGATCGCCGGCAACCGCCGGTGTGCAATGCAGAACGCCGGCTGATGCCGGCGTTCTGCGTTCGTGCCGCCGATGGCGTTACTCGGCCTTGGCGATCACCGCGCAGGCCAGGCGCGCACCGGCGTTGCCGGTGGGCTGGCTGTGGTAATCGTCCGGGTCGGCATGGACGATCAGGCCGCGGCCGATGATGTCGAAGCCATCGCCCTTGCCGGCGTTGACGTTGCTCGACACCGGGCCGTCCACGCGGGCATTGCCCTGCGCGTCGGCGACGATGTTGGGCATGTCGCCGCCATGGTGCGCGGCCGCGTCGATGCTGCCGTGCTCGGCGTTGCCCGGGTTGAAGTGGCCGCCGGCGCTGCTGCCGTCCGGCGCGCTGCAGTCGCCCTTCTCGTGGATGTGGAAACCGTGCTCGCTGCCCGGCTTGAGCCCGCTGATGTCGCCGCTGGCATGCAGCCTGCCGTCCACCAGGGTGAAGCGGATGCTGCCCTTGACGGTGCTGTCCTTGGTCGGCTGCAGTTCGGCGGTGGCCACGGCGGCCTCCATCGCCGGCGGCGTGGCCGGGTCGGCGGCCGGGTCGGTGGCTGGAGCCGGGGTGCCGGCCGCAGCCTCGGGCGCGGTACCGGCCGGCGTGGCGGCCGGTTCGGCGTCCTGCTTGCAGGCGCTCAGCACCAGGGCGCTGGCGAGGAACAGGCTGGTGTGGATCAAACGCATCGTCGTACTCCCTTCGTTGAACTGGATCGGCCGGACCACCGCATTCAGCGGGTGACGCGGATCACGCCGCAGGCGACCCGGGCACCGGCGTTGCCCGCCGGCTGGCTGTGGTAGTCGTCGGCGTCGGCATGGACCACCAGGGCGCGGCCGGCGATGTCGTTGGCCGCGCCGCCGCCAAGGGTAACGCCCCGCAGGCGTACGTCCACGTGTACGACGCCTTCGGCGTTGGCCTGCAGGTTGTCCATGTCGCCGGCATGGTGCGCGCCACCGCCGGCGCGGCCGTGCGGCTGGGCCGCAGGATTGAAATGACCACCGGCGCTGCTGGCATCGACCGCGCTGCAGTCGCCCTTCTCGTGCACGTGGAACGCGACCTGGCGGCCGCGCGGCAGGCCGCCGATCACCCCGGTGATGTGCACGCCGCCGGCTTCAGGCACCAGCGCGACGCGGCCGCTGACCAGACTGGCCGATGCCGGTGCCAGGTTCGCTTCGGCCATCTGTGCGGTGCCCATCGCCGGTGGCGCCGGCGGCGCTTCCGGCCGCGCCGGTGGGCGCGTGCCGCAGGCGGCCAGCAGGGTGGTGGTGGCGGCGAGGACCGCCAGCGGGAGGGAAAGGCGCATGTGTCACTCCTTGCAGTGTGCGGCCGGTGCGGCGCCGCTGCGCAGGCGCAGGATCGGGTGCCGGCAGGGCCGCGATGGTGGACCGCTGCAACGATGCCCGTTCCCTCCGCCCGGGTCGAGCGCCGGTGCGCAGCCGTGTTCAGCGCGCCCCGGTTTTCGCCTGCGCGGCGGCCTCTACCTTGGCCAGGGTGTCGCGCACGTCGCGCAGCACCACTTCGTTCTTGTCGCCGTAGACCTGGCGCATGACCCGCAGCGATTCGTTGGCGTGGCGGAGGGCTTCATCTGCCCGTCCCTGCGCCAGCACCGCCTCGGCCAGCCCGCGCAGGATCTCGGCGGTGACGTGGTGGTCGCGCCCCAGGGTACGGTCGGCGATCTCCAGGAGCGCACGCTGTTCCTGTTCCGATGCCACGGCCTGGCCATCGGCCAGCAGCCAGTTGGCATGGTTGTGGCGGGTGATCACCGCGGAAAAGGAATCGGCGCCGTAACGGGTGGCATTCCACTCCATCGTCGCCCGATAGTAAGGGCCGGCCTCCTTCACCTTGCCCTGCTCGCGCAATGCGCTGCCGAGCATGCCCAGGGTGTTCACGGCAAGGCCGTTGTCGGCACCGTACAGGCGTGCGTAGGTGGCGGCCAGTTGCCGCAGTTCCGGCTCGGCGCCGGCAAAATCGCGCTTCTGCAGGCGCGCGACCGCCAGGTCGCGGCGTGCCGACAGGGTCAGGGGGTGCTCGCGGCCATGCAGGACGGTCTGGTGCCGGATCACCTCGGCCAGCAGTTCCATCGCGCGGGCCTGGTCGCCGCTGGTGGCCAGGATTTCGGCATAGCGCTTGGCGGCGTCAAGGCGTGCCTGGTCATCGGCCGGGAGCTGCCGGGAGAGTCCGTCGAACGCTTCGCGCGCGAGCCGCATCGCCTCATCCACCCGGCCCTGCACGAACAGCACCCAGGCGCGGCGCGACTGCATGTCCAGGGCCATCCATCGGTGCGCGGCGCCGGCGCGCTGCGCGCGGACGATGCCCTCGGCGAACGTCGCGTCGGCCAGCTTGAGCTGGTCCGACGACAGGTAGGCATGGCCGAGCACCTGCATCGCGCGCAGGCCCTGGAATTCCAGCCTGTCCGGGTGCGCCGCGGCCAGCGCCCGGATCGACTGCAGGTGGGCGATGGCCCGGTCGTACTCTTCCAGGTTGGCCTGGTTGACCGCGACGATCAGTTCCACGTCGGCACGGATGTCCGGATAGGCCGCCAGCTCCCGCGCCGCCCGCTGCGAGGCGTCGTCGAGCACGCGCAGCATCAGGGTCTTGTCCAGGTCCTGCGACACCGCAGGATCGACGCTGTCCAGCACCGAGGCCAGGAACTCGGACGTCACCCTGGCCCGCGCCGCTTCCTGGCGTGCCTCGCGCAACGACCAGGTGGTGGCGGCCAGGCCCGCGACCAGCGCCACGACCACCGCCGATGCGGCCGCCACCGCCAGCCGGTTGCGGCGCACGAAGGTGCGCACGCCCAGCCAACCCACCTGGCCCGCCGCGTGCGGCGGGTAATGCGCGAGCCAGCGCCGCAGGTCGTCCAGCAGCGACGACACCGAGGCGTAGCGCGCGGCGCGTTCGGGCTGCAGCGCCTTGAGCGCGATCGCGTCGATGCCATCGCGCAGGGCGCGCCGCAGCCGGGCCGGCGTGCTGCCGCGCAGCGCGGCCAGCTCCCGTTGCCGCGGCAGCGGCTGCGCCTGCAGATGCCGCGAAGGCGGGACCACGGGATCGTCCGGTGCCGCGCCGCAGGCCAGTTCGTACAGCAGCGCGCCCAGCGAATACACGTCGCTGCGGGCGTCGGTCTCGTTGCCCGGGCGGGCCTGCTCCGGGCTCATGTAGCCGGGGGTACCGCCGCCGGGGGCCTGCTCGGCGGCGGCCGCATCCATGGCGATGCCGAAGTCGATGATCTTGGGCAGGGGCTGGCCGTCGACCGCGGCGACCAGGATGTTGCCGGGCTTCAGGTCGCGATGGATGACGCCCTTCTGGTGCGCGTGCTGCACGCCTTCGCCGGCCTTGACCAGCAGCTCGACGCGCTGGCGCAGGCCCAGCAGGTTCTGGTCGCACCAGGCGGAGATCGGCTGCCCGTGGATGTACTCCATCACCAGCCATGCGCGGCCGTCGTCATCGATGCCGGCGTCGTGGATCTGGGCGATGGCCGGGTGCTGCATCTGCGCCAGCAGGCGGCACTCGTACTCGAAATGCGGATGGCGGCGCTGGTCCAGCGCGGTGGCGCGCACCAGCTTGAGCGCGACCTGGCGCTCATAGGCGCCATCGGCGCGCCGTGCCAGGTAGACCCGTCCCATGCCGCCGGAACCGATCATCCGCTCCACCGCCCACGGCCCGAACCGGGTTCCCGGCATCACCTCCGCCTCGCTGGCCCGGGCCGCGACCTTGACCGCCTCGCGCAGCGGGCCATGCAGACGGGTGGGGTCGGTGTCGGCGGCAAGCAGCGCCAGCAGTTCGCGCTGCAGCTCCGGATCATCCCCGGTCTGCGAATGGATGAAGCCGATCCGTTCGCTCTCGGGCAGCTGGGTGGCGCGATGGAACAGTTCGCTCAGGCGTTGCCAGGCATCGGCGTTCAACATGGGTGCGGGCATCGACGATGGCGGGGGAGCCGCGCAGGCGGCGATATCACCGACGGCGGCGCGGCCAGGCGCTGCGCCTGGATGGCCGTGTCCGCAAGTGGCGCCCGCATCTCCATGGGGGGCCGATCATACACGGCCGGCAGCGGCCCGATCCGCCCCGTTCCGGCAGGCGTCATGCCCCCATCGCTCAGCGCTTGCGCCCCGATCCCAGCTTGCGCGTCACCGTGTTGCGGCCCACCCCGAGCCGCGCCGCGGCATCGCCGCGATGGCCGTCGGTGGCCGCCAGCGCGGCCTCCAGCAGCACCGCGTCCATGCGCTCGCGCACCTCGGCGTGCAGGCCGCTGGCACCTTCGGCCAGGCGTTGCCGCGCCCACTGCGCCAGGGCCTGGTCCCACTGCGCCGGCGCAGTCGCGCCCGTACGGGTGCGACCGCCCCGGGCCAGCGCCGCCTGCACGTCGGCGGCGGAAATGGTGTCGGCCACCGCCAGCGCGGCCAGCCGCCAGCACACGTTTTCCAGCTCGCGCACGTTGCCGGGCCAGTCGTGCTGGCGCAGTGCCTGGATGGCGGCGCCGGACAGGCGCTTGGGCGGCATGTCGAGCCGGCGCGCGGCGTTGCCCAGGAACGTGGCGGCCAGGGTGGCCACGTCGTCCAGGCGTTCGCGCAGCGGCGGCAACCACAGCCGCACCATGTCCAGCCGGTGCAGCAGGTCGGCGCGGAAACGGCCCTGCTCGACCAGCGCCTCCAGATCCTGGTGGGTGGCGGCGACCACGCGCACGTCGACATGGATCAATTCGCGCCCGCCGACGCGGAAGAACTCGCCTTCGGCCAGCACCCGCAGCAGCCGCGTCTGCAGCGGCAGCGGCATGTCGCCGATCTCGTCCAGGAACAGGGTGCCGCCATGGGCCTGCTCGAAGCGGCCGATGTGGCGCCTGGCCGCGCCGGTGAAGGCGCCGGCCTCGTGGCCGAACAGTTCGCTCTCCAGCAGTTCGGCGGGAATGGCGGCGGTGTTGAGCGCGACGAACGGGCCGCGCGCGCGTGGCGATTCGCGATGCAGCGCGTTGGCCACCAGTTCCTTGCCGGTGCCGGTCTCGCCGTTGATCAGCACCGACAGCGGCGCCTGCGCCAGCCGCCCGATGGCGCGGAACAGCGCGCGCATGGCCGCGGTGTCGCCGATCAGCTGCGGCGCCTCGTCGCCCGGCGCGGGTGCCGCAGCCACCGCCGCGCGCGGCTCGGGCTCGGGCAGCGCGCGGCGCGCCAGTTCCACCGCGTCGTCCAGGTCGAACGGCTTGGACAGGAACTCGTGCGCGCCGCCGCGGAACGCACCGGCGGTGCTGGCCACGTCGGTGTAGGCCGACATCACGATCACCGGCAGCTGCGGATGCGCGGCCTTGAGCTTTTCCAGCAGCACCAGCCCGTCGTCGCCGGGCATGCGCACGTCGGTGAACAGCAGGTCGGGCACCGGTTGCCGCGCCAATGCGGCGAGCGCCGCCGCGGCGCTGTCGAAACCCTCCACCGCATAGCCGGCGTCGCGCAGCGCGGTGGTCAGGACGAAGCGCACCGCGCGGTCGTCGTCGACCACCCAGATCGTCGCCGCCGGGGGGGACACGTCAGGCATCGGTGGCCTCCTTTTCCTCGCCGGCCACCGGCAACGGCAGCAACAGGGTGAACACGGTATGCCCGGGGCGCGAACGGAAGCTCAGGGTGCCGCGGTGCTCGCGCGCCACCTGCTGGGCCAACGCCAGGCCGAGCCCGGTGCCTTCGGCGCGGCCGCTGACCAGCGGCAGGAACAGGTGTTCGGCCAGGTCCTCGGGCACGCCACGGCCGTCGTCTGCCACTTCCAGGCGCAGCGCCAGTGGCGAGGCGTGCTCGGAGGTGCGCACGCCATGTTCGACCCGGGTGCGCAGCACGATGCGCGTGGCGCCGGCCTGGATCGCATTGCGCACCAGGTTGAGCAGGGCCTGGGTCAGGCGGTCGGCGTCGCCGGCGAACTCGGGGATGCTGGGGTCGTAATCGCGCTGCAGCTGCAGGGTCCAGCCGGCCTCGTTCTCGGCCAGGCGCAGCACCCGTTCGAGCGCGGCATGGATGTTGAGCGGCGCGTGCGGCCGCTGCGGCGCCGGCGACAGCAGCTGCTCGAGCAGGGTGTTGAGGCGTTCGATCTCGGCACCGATAAGCTCGATCAGCTCGCCCTCTGCCGCATCGCGGTTGCCCGCGCGGCGCGCCAGCAGCTGCGCCGCGCCCTTCAGCCCGGCCAGCGGATTGCGCAGTTCATGGGCCAGGCCCTTGAGCGCCGCGCTGAAGGCGCCGGGCAGCACCTGCGCCGGATCGGGCGCGGCGAACTCGTCCACCGGGTGCGCCTCCAGCAGCCAGCCGCCGGCATCCAGCGCGGTCAGCCAGCCCTCGGCGAACCGGGCGCGATCACCGGGCAGGGCCAGCGCCAGCCGCGGCAGGCGCACGGCGTCGGCGCCGTCCCAGCCCTGCGCCAGGCGCTCGGCGAGGTCGTCGCCCTGGCTCTCAAGCGACGCCAGCGGCTGCGCCAGCAGGCGCCGCACGCTCACCCCCAGCCAGCGGCAGAACGCCGGGTTGGCGCCGGCGATGCGGCCGTCCGCCGCGGCCCATACCAGCGGCGTGGCCATCAGCTCGGCGGTGGGCGGGGGGACGGTGTCGTGCATTGCACCAATGTAGTGCAAAGCCGCCGGCTGTGCCGCCCCCGGCGGGGCCGGCGGGCAGCGCCCGCCCGGCCCGTCGCGCTCAGGCCTCGTAGGCCGATTCGCCATGGGTACTGATGTCCAGGCCGGTACGTTCGGCTTCCTCGCTCACGCGCAGCCCGACCAGCGCGCGCACCACCAGCAGGACCAGCGCGGTGACCGCCGCGCTCCACAGTACGGTGAAGCCGACGCTGACCGCCTGCACCCACAGCTGGTGGGCGATATCCAGGTCCACCTTGGTTCCGCCCAGCGACTGCGCGCTGAACACGCCGGTCAGCAGGGCACCAACGATGCCGCCGACGCCATGCACGCCGAATACGTCGGCGGTGTCGTCCGCCCGCAGCAGGCGCTTCAGGCCGGTGACGCCCCACACGCAGAGCATGCCGGTGACCAGGCCGATCACGATGGCGCCCAGCGGCCCCACCGTGCCGCAGGCCGGGGTCACGCCGACCAGGCCGGCGACCGCGCCCGACGCCGCGCCCAGTGCCGAGGGGTGGCCCTTGGTCACCGCCTCCACCAGCGTCCAGCCCAGTACCGCGGCCGCCGTGGCCAGCAGGGTGTTGATGAACGCCAGCGACGCCACGCTGTCGGCGGCCGCCGCCGAACCGGCATTGAAGCCGAACCAGCCCACCCACAGCAGCATCGCGCCGAGCCAGGTCAGCGGCAGGTTGTGCGGCTTCAACGCCACGTGGCCGTAGCCCAGGCGCTTGCCGACGAACCAGGCCGCCACCAGTCCGGCGACGCCGGCATTGATGTGCACCACGGTGCCGCCGGCGAAATCGATGGCCCCCATCGCCCCGAGCCAGCCGCCTCCCCAGACGCTGTGCGCCATGGGCAGGTAGCCCAGGGTGAACCACAGCGCCGAGAACAGCAGCACCGCGCGGAAGCGGATGCGCTCGGCGAAGGCGCCGACGATCAGCGCGGTGGTGATGCCGGCGAAGGTGGACTGGAACGCCACGAACAGGTAATCCGGCAGGCCGGCGACGGGCGTGTTGCCCACCGAGGCCGGGGTGAAGCCCTGCAGGAAGGCGAAGCGGGTGAACGAGCCGAACAGCGCATTGCCCTCGCTGAACACCACGCTGTAGCCGTAGCCCACCCACAACAGCAGCACCAGCGAGAACACCACCAGCACCTGGCTGAGCACCGACAGTACGTTCTTGGCGCGCACCAGCCCGCCGTAGAACAACGCCAGCCCCGGCACCACCATCATCAGCACCAGCAGGGTGGAGGTAAGCATCCAGGCCACGTCGCCGCGGTCGAACGCCGGCGCCGCGTCCTGCGCCGATGCGGCCAGGGGAAGCAGCGCCAGCCCGGCAAGGGCGGATGACAGGCACGGGCCACCGAACCGGGCGCGCGGCCCGGCGAGAATTTCCATTCGCATTGTCGACTCCGGTTGTGGGGGAAGCGGCCGGCGCCCTGTCCCGTGCCGGCGGCTGGCCGCCACGGCTGCGGGCGTCAGCGGGTCTTCTAGAGCGCGTCGGCGCCTGTTTCGCCGGTGCGGATGCGCACCACCTGCTCGAGCGGGGTGACGAAGATCTTGCCGTCGCCGATCTTGCCGGTGCCGGCCGCCGCCTGCAGGGTTTCGATCACCGCCTCGACGTTGTCGTCGGTGACGGCGGTTTCGATGCGGATCTTGGGGAGGAAGTCGACCACGTACTCGGCGCCGCGATACAGCTCGGTGTGGCCCTTCTGGCGGCCGAAGCCCTTGACCTCGGTAACGGTGATGCCGGACACGCCGGCCGCGCCCAGGGCCTCGCGGACCTCGTCGAGCTTGAACGGGCGGATGATGGCGGAGATCAGTTTCATGCGCGGGTCCCGATGTGGAGGAGACCGGCCGCGGAGGGCCGGCATCGTGTCATCCAGCGGCCGTGGAACGGCCGCTGGCGGTGCGCCGGATGCGCCGCGGGCCGGTGACGCGGGGGAGGAAGGCCTGGCCCGCACGGCGCGTTTCCGGGTTCTCTTGCCACTGCCTGGGTGGTGCCGGGTTTGCCGCCGGGGGCGGCGATGGCGAAAGCGGGAGGGAGGGACTTTGCCATCGCCGCCGTTGCCGGCGGCAAGAGGGTGCGGCGGCCGCGCGCAGGCGGCCGCCCGGCATCAGCTGGCGTAGTACAGCTGGTACTCCAGCGGGTGGGTGGCCGCGCGGAACGCGGTCACTTCCTTCATCTTCAGCGCGATGTAGGCATCGATGAAGTCGTCGCTCATCACGCCGCCGGCCTTGAGGAACTCGCGGTCCTTGTCCAGCGCTTCCAGCGCCTGGTCCAGCGAGGAGCAGACCTGCGGGATCAGCTTCTCTTCCTCCGGCGGCAGGTCGTACAGGTCCTTGTCGCTCGGCGCGCCCGGGTCGATCTGGTTACGGATGCCGTCCAGGCCGGCCATCATCAGCGCGGTGAAGGTCAGGTAGCCGGATTGGATCGGGTCGGGGAAGCGCATCTCGATGCGCCGCGCCTTCGGGTTGGACACCCACGGGATGCGGCACGACGCCGAGCGGTTGCGCGCCGAGTAGGCCAGCATCACGGGTGCTTCGAAACCGGGCACCAGGCGCTTGTAGCTGTTGGTGCCGGAGTTGCTGAAGGCATTGATCGCGCGGGCGTGCTTGAAGATGCCGCCGATGTACCACAGCGCCATCTGCGACAGGCCGCCGTAACCGTCGCCGGAGAACAGGTTCTTGCCCTCCTTCGCCAGCGACTGGTGCACGTGCATGCCGCTGCCGTTGTCGCCGACCAGCGGCTTGGGCATGAAGGTCACGGTCTTGCCGTTGCGGTGCGCCACGTTCTTGATGACGTGCTTCATGCGCTGCAGTTCGTCGGCCTTGGTCACCAGCGTGTTGAACTTGGCGCCGATCTCGCACTGGCCGGCGTTGGCCACCTCGTGGTGGTGCACCTCGACTTCGATGCCGACCTGGGTCAGCACCTTGCACATCTCGGCGCGGATGTCGTGCAGCGAATCGGTCGGCGGCACCGGGAAGTAGCCGCCCTTCACGGTGGGACGGTAGCCGCTGTTGGCGCCGTCATAGTGCTTGCCGGTGTTCCAGGCGCCTTCCTCGGAGTTGATCTTGAAGAAGGTGTGGCCCATGTCGTTGGCGAACTGGACCGAGTCGAAGATGAAGAATTCCGGTTCCGGGCCGAAGAACGCCAGGTCGGCGATGCCCGAAGACTTCAGGTAGGCCTCGGCGCGCTTGGCGATGCCGCGCGGGCAACGGCCATAACCCTGCATGGTGGCCGGGTCGAGCACGTCGCAGGTCAGCACCAGGGTCGGGTCGGCGTAGAACGGGTCGACGTAGGCGCTGGCCGGGTCCGGCATCAGCACCATGTCCGATTCGGCGATGCCCTTCCAGCCGGCGATCGAGCTGCCATCGAACATCTTGCCTTCCTCGAACAGCGACGGTTCGATGATCGAGACCGGGAAGGTCACGTGCTGCTCGATGCCGCGCATGTCGACGAAACGCAGATCGACGAACTCGATCTGGTTGTCCTTGATGAGCTTCTCGATATTTTCCAGGGACATCGGGCAAAACCTCGGTGGAAGTGGCGTGCGCTGTCTACAGCAACTCGCGTGCCAACTTCTGGAGGCAGGCAACTCCTTGTTTTCAAAGCGCTGCACCGGCCTGCACCCGGCCGTAATGCACCAATCAGGTGCATTAACCCCAGTCACGCACCATGCAAGTGCATGCGCGGCGATGCTCTATGCTTTGCCGGTCATTCGCCCGTCCATGCTCATGTCCGACCCGATTTCCGCTTTGCTGCTTGGCATCCTCGAAGGCCTCACCGAATTCCTCCCCGTTTCCAGCACCGGCCACCTGCTGATCGCCGAACGCTGGCTGGGCCACCGCTCGGACTTCTTCAACATCGTCATCCAGGCCGGCGCCATCCTCTCCGTCGCCCTGGTGTTCCGGCAGCGGCTGTGGTCGCTGGCCACCGGCCTGCACGAACCGGGCAACCGCGATTACGTGCTCAAGCTGGCCACCGCGTTCCTGGTGACCGCGGCGGTCGGCCTGCCGGTACGCATGGCCGGCTGGCAGCTGCCGGAAACCGTCACCCCGATAGCCTGGGCGCTGGTCTTCGGCGGCGTGTGGATGCTGCTGGCCGAACGCTTCGCCGCACGCCTGCCCGACCGCGACACCGTCACCTGGAAAGTCGCCGTCGGCGTGGGCCTGGCGCAGGTGGTGGCCGGCGTGTTCCCCGGTACCTCGCGGTCGGCCGCGGCGATCTTCCTGGCCATGCTGCTGGGCCTGAGCCGGCGCTCGTCCGCCGCCGAATTCGTGTTCCTGGTCGGCATCCCGACCATGTTCGCCGCCAGCGGCTACGCATTTTTCGAGCTGGCCCGCCGTGGCCAGCTCGCGCACGAGGCATGGAGCGACGTCGGCATCGCCTTCGCCGCCGCCGTGGTGACCGGCTTCGTGGTGGTGAAGTGGCTGCTGGGCTACATCAAGCACCATCGCTTCACGGGCTTCGCTGTATACAGGATGGCCCTGGGCGCCGCACTGCTGCTGTTCCTGCCTGCTGGACACTGAATGCGGAAAGCCGCCGGCAACCCCGGCGGCCGGCGCCATGCGTTTGCATCGCTGGCACGATGGCGGCATGCCGCTGCATGCGCCTGTTTCCATCCGCCCTTTCCACCCGCTTGCCAAGGAGTACCCCATGAAGCGCATCCTGCTGCTGGCTCTGCCCGTCGCCCTGATGACGGCCTGCAACAACACCCCCGCCCCGGCCCCGGTCGATGCAACACCGCCGGCCAGCACCGCGCCGGCCGCCGCCGCACCGGTCGACGGCGCGCAGCTTGGCGCCAACCACTGGGTGCTCGACACCGCCACCGACAGCGCCGGCAAGCGCATCGATGCATTGTTCGCGCGCGCCGACAAGCCGGTCACCCTGGACTTTGCCGATGGCCGCCTGGCGGTGGACAACACCTGCAACCGCATGGGCGGTGGCTATACCCTGGCCGGTGACCAGCTCAGCGTCTCGCGCATGGCATCGACGATGATGGCCTGCGCCGACCCGGCGCTGATGGCGCTGGACCAGGCCGTGGGCCAGCGCCTGGAAGGCACGCTGAAGATCAGCCAGCTCGACGCGTCCACGCTCGTCCTGGGCAATGCCGCCGGCGATGTGCTGCGCTTCCGCGGCGAACCCACCGCCGAGACCCGCTACGGCGGCCCCGGCGAGACCGTGTTCCTCGAGGTGGATGCGCAGACCAGGCCGTGCCCGCACCCGCTGATCCCCGACAAGCAGTGCCTGCAGGTGCGCGAGGTGCAGTACGACGACAAGGGCCTGGAGCAGGGCAAGCGTGGCGAGTTCGCCAACTTCTACGACGGCATCGAGGGTTACAGCCACCAGGACGGCGTGCGCAACGTGCTGCGGGTCAAGCGCTATGCGGTGAAGAACCCGCCGGCCGACGCGTCTTCGCAGGCGTACGTGCTGGACATGGTGGTCAGCTCGGAAACGGCGAAGAAGTAACCGCGTTGCGCCGCATCCCGGAAACGACGAAGGGCGCCGCGTGGCGCCCTTCTTTTTTCATCCTGCGGGGTCACGCCAGCGCCGGGTTGAGCGTGTAGGTGCCGTGCAGCGCCGCTTCGGCCAGCACATGGCCGTGCATGGCGCGGTACGCGTCGGCGGCGCTGAAGTCGCCTTCCACCGGCAGCCGTTCCACGTCCAGCGCGAACAGGCGGAAGAAGTAACGGTGCACGCGCTCGTCGTTGAACGGCGGGTACGGGCCGTCGTAGCCGCGATAGACCCCGGCCATGTCCGGGTTGCCGGCGAACCAGGCGGTGTAGTCGTTCACGCCCTGGCGGGCGCCGGCCGGGCCCGGCGGCAGCTGCTTGCCGCGCGCGGTGAAGCCCTCGCTGCAGCTGCCGGCGGCGATCGCGCGCAGCGACGCGGGAATGTCCACCATCACCCAGTGGATGAAGTCACCGCGCGGCTGCGCCAGCGGGATACTCACGTCGTCGCGGCCGACCAGTTCCGGCACGGTCGGGACATCCGGGTCCACGCATACCAGCGCGAACGAGCGCGTGCCTTCCGGCACCTCGCTCCACGCCAGCTGCGGATTGCGGTTGCCGGCGAAGCCATCGACGTCGCCGGCGGCGAATCCGGCCGGAATCGGCCGGCCATTGTCGAAACTCTGGCTGCTCAGTTTCATTGCCTTCTCCTCAGGTGAGGCGCCGACCGGGGCCGGCGCCTGCCACTACGGGTGGATCGCGCGCTCAGGCCTGCGGATAACCCAGGCGCGCGGCGACCGGGGCCAGGTGCGCGAACTCGGCCGCCAGCACCTGCGCGTACCGGCGCCAGTGGCCGGCCGGGATGGTGGCCGGGCCGAGGCTGCGCACCGGCGGGAAGCGCAGGCCGAAGGCCTGCTCCAGCAGCTCGCCCATCGCAGCCGGGTCGTTGACCGCACCGTCGATGCGCAGGATCAGGTGGGTATACAGATCCTGTTCGTGCAGGTCGGCCACCTGTTCCAGCACGCGCGCCAGCCAGCGTGCGGCCTCGTCGGCCGAGGTCAGCGCCAGCGGCGCCGGCGCACCCAGCGCCAGCCACTCGACCAGCATGTCGCGCGGATCGCGCACGGCAATCACCAGGCGGCCCTCCGGCAGCTGCGGGCGCAGCGCCCACAGCAGGGCGTTGTCCCACCACAGCAGCCAGTCGATCACGTTGCCGTCGGCGATGCCGCGCCCGGGCAGGGCATCGCGCCACTGCTGCACGAACTGGACCGGGCTCAGGGTGTCGTCGGCCAGGTGCTGCAGGGTGTGGAAGTTCTGGAAGGCGTCGTCCGGCGGGTTCGGGCCGAAGCGGTCGCCGCGCAGCACCGGGCTGCCCGCGGCCATCACCGTCACCACGCGCTCCACGCCCGAACCCGGCGCGCCCCAGACGAACAGCGGGCGCAGCGGATTGTCCTGGGCGATTTCACCCAGCGCCGGCCATTCGGCCGGAGCCTTGGCCTGCGGCGGCAGCGGCAGGCGCGACGGCGCGAGTTCGTCGTGCAGGCGCAACCAGGTGGCCAGCGCCGCGGCCGGCTCGTTGGCACGATCCTGGACCGCACCCAGCCAGACCCGCAGTTCCGGATGCGCCGCTTCCGGGGCGCTGTCGATCAGGGCCTGCACATGGGCGATGGCCGCCGCCGGCTCACGCGCCAGCAGCGCCTCGACGATGCGCTGCTCGCCGCTGACGCGGCCCGGTTCCAGCGCGACGATGCGCCGCGCCACCGCTTCGGCGGCATCGACTTCCTCGTTCATGTCGTGCAGGCGCATGCGCGCTTCCAGTGCCGGCAGATGCCCGGGCATAGCCGCCAGCCAGCGTTCGACCACCTCCACCGCTTCGGCGCTGCCGACCGGCGCCACCGCCAATCGTGCCAGCCACAGGTCGTGTAGCTGCGGGTGCACTTCCAGCGTCGCCTCCAGGTCGGCGCGCGCCTCGTCCTCGCGGCCTAGCCGCTGCCAGGCCACCAGCAGCATCTGCAGCGTGGCGCGGTCGCCGGGCAGCTCCGCCAGCAGCGGGCGCAGGTATTCCAGTGCCTGCAGCGGCTGGCCGGAGGCCAGTTCCAGCTCGCCGGCCAAGCGGCGCATGCCCGGGCTGTCGCCTTCCGGCGTGGCCAGCACCTGCCGCATTACTTCGGCGGCACGGTCCACATGGCCCTGGCGCAGCGCCAGCTGCACCAGCAGGCCGCGCAGGGCGTGGTTGGACGGGCTCAGTTCGAGCACCCGCCGGAACGCCTGCTCGGCGAAGGCCAGCAGGTCCTTGGCCAGATAGGCGAAAGCCAATGCATAGAGCACCCGCGGGTCATCGGGCAGTCGCTGGCTGGCGGCCGACAACACCGCCAGCGCGCGGTCCGCGTCGCCACGGCGCAGCGCGACCATGCCTTCGATGGCACCCAGCTCCGGGCTGTCAGGCTCCACCCGCGCGGCCATGCGGCCGAGGCGCTCGGCCTCGTCGATGTCCTCGCGGGCCAACGCCAGGTGCGCCTGCATCAGGTAGGCGGAGAATTCGTTGGGATTGAGCGCGGTGGTGCGCTCCAGTGCCTGCCCGGCAGCCTCGATGCGGCGCTGGGCCAGCAGCAGGCCGGCATGCTGCAGGTGCAGGTCGGCGTCGTCCGGCGCCAGTGCCAGGGCCCGCTCCAGGCTGGCCTGGGCGGCGGCGGCGTCACCCTGTTGCTGCAGGGCCAGCGCCAGCCAGCGGTGGGCCTGCGGTTGCTGCGGTTCGGCACCGACCCATTGCCGGGCCGCGGCTACGGCTTCGTCGGTGGCGTTGCGGCGCAGGGCGTTGATGATCGTGTCTTGCATGGCAGTCCGGCGTAGGCGCAAAACGCCATTGTAGCCGGGCTCTGCCCGGCACCCGCGCCCGGTCCGCCGTCCGCAGCGTCAGGAGCCGAGTGCGGGCACGGCATCGCCCGGGGCCTGCCGCGCGCCCACAGCGGCAGCCAGCCGTTGCGCCACCCAGCGCTCGGAGAAGCCGTCACCGCGCAGGTTCTCGATGAAGCCGCAGTGGCCGCCCCAGCGCGCGATTTCCAGCCGCGCGTGCACCGGCAGGCGCCAGTGGCGGAAGGAGGTGAACGGGATCACCGGATCGTCGCGCGCCATCAGGATGTCGGCCGGCACTTGCAGCGCGGACAGGCGCTGGCCGGCGATGGAGTAGCCGTCGAAGTAGTCCTGCAGCGTGGCGAAGGCGGTATGCCGTTCGACCAGCCAGCCGGTCAGTGCGCGGATCCCCAGCCTCAACACCGCATCGTCGCAGTCGGCCAGCTCCGGGAACAGTTCGCGCTTGCGGCGCAGCGAGCCGGTCCACTTGCGGCGGAAGTACCAGTCGTACATCGCCGGGCCGCGCTCGATGCTGTCCATCGTCTGCGCCGGGTCCAGCACCGGGCACACCGAGGCCACGTGGCGCAGCGGTACGCCGGCGGCCGGCGCGTGCAGGGCCAGGCGCAGCACGAAGTTGCCACCCAGCGAATACCCCGCAGCGACCAGCGGCAGCCCCGGGAAGCGGCTGGCCAGGTCGCCGGCCGCATGCACCACCTCGCCGATGCGGCAGGAATGGAAGATCCCCGGATTGAGGTGATGGGTGTTGCCGTGGTCGCGGAAGTTCAGCCGCACCACGTCGAAGCCCTGCTCGAGCATGCGCGCGGCGGTCATGCGCATGTAGCTGGACTCGGCGCTGCCCTCCCAGCCGTGCAGCAGCAGCGCCAGGCCAACCGGTGCATTGCCCGTCAGGCGGCTGTGCCAGGCCTGCAGGCGCACGCCGTCGCCGCCGTCGAGGATGAGTTCGCCGGTGACCGCGCCGCTGGACGCCAACAGCTGCTGGCCACGGCGCAGGCGCACGCCGCTGGACGCCAGCATCGACTGCAGGTGCGGGTTGCGCAGCCACGGCGGCGGCTGGTAATGGGCGACGCTCAACATGGTGCTCATGCTGCTCTCCCCCGGCGGGAGAGGGCGTGAACCGGCGCCGTGGGCCGGCAGGCGCTCACGGCTGGCCACAGCTGCGGGGCGCGCGCCACGCAAACACGCCGTTACGGGCCTTCCATCGCGGCGATGATGCGCGCGCGCGAGGTCTCGGCGATGCGCCGGCGCCCTTCAAGGTCGTGACTGGCGATCGGTTCCAGGAAGTGCACTTCGGCACGCCGTGCCGGTTCGCCCAGCAGGCGCAGGAAGTTGCCGAAGAAACTCTCGCCCGGCGCGAATGCGACCCGGGTCTGGGCGTCGCCGCGCACCCCGTAGCGCAATGCCACCGGCTGCACCGGCACGCCGGTTTCCACCGCCGCCTGGAAGATCCGCGCATGGAAGGGGCCGACCTCGTGGCCGCCGCGGGTGCGGCCTTCCGGGAACACCGCGACCGGCCGGCCCTCGCGCAGGCGCTTGGCCATCTCCTCCATCACCCCGCCCAGCGACTCGGTGTTGCCGCGCTGGTGGTAGATGGTGTGGCCACGGGTGGCGAGCCAGCCCACCAGCGGCCAGCCGGCGATCTCGCGCTTGGCCACGAAGCCGACCATCTTCTGGCTGTGGATCATGCTGATGTCGACCCAGCCGACATGGTTGGCGACAAACAGCACCGCACCCGGCAACGGCTGGCCGGTGCGCTGCAGGCGGAAGCCGAAGATCCACATCAGGCCGCCGGACCACCAGCGCACCACCTTGTGTTCGAGCGGATCGCTGGCTGCACCGAGGCGGCCGAACGGCGGCGCCATCAGCAGCAGGATCAGCGGCAGGAAAACCACGACGTGGACCAGCAGCAGCGGCACGCGGTACAGATAGCGGAACGCACGCGCCACGCTGCCCTGGCGGGCGGGACGGGGGGAAGTCATCCGCGCAAGATACCGGATGCGGTCCGGCTTCCGCCAGCACATGGCGGGGGGCCTGCCGGGCTCCTCACCCCGAGTCGCGGGCAACGCGGTATAAATCCGCTCACGCCTACAGGGGAGCGTGGACATGGAGCGGTTATCGCGGTCGCTGGCCGGGGACATGCTGCCGCTGTTGTCGGCGGCGCTGGAGCAGGTCGACAGCGGCGTGATCGTGTTCGATGGCCAGAACCGCATCGTGTACTTCAACAAGGCCATGGAAGCCCTGTCCGGCTGGTCACGCGACGAGGTGGCGGGGCGCAACCTGGGCTTCCTGGCCCCGGAGGTCATGCGCGAACGCTACGACAGCGACCTGCATCCGGGGTCGGCCAACCGCGTGCGCGAACTGGCCAGCCAGCCGCGCGACGTGCAGATGGTGCGCAAGGACGGGCAGACCCGCTGGATCAGCGTGGCGCTAGCGCGGACCCCGGCCGTGGACGGCCAGCTGCACATGGCCTTCATCCGCGACGTGACCACCCGGCGCCAGCGCCAGGAGCGCGAGCGGCTGCTGTCGCTCGGCTTCGACGAAACCCAGAGCGCGGTGCTGATCACCGACGCGCGCGGCCGCGTGGTGCATCTGAACAAGGGCTTCTGCCGCCTGTTCGGCTTCGATGCCAGCCAGGTCCTGCGCCGCCACGTCGCCGCGCTGCTGGTGCCCGACCGCGCGCGGCGCCGCACGACGCTGGCCCAGGCCGCGCGCCTGCTGGCCGGCGAGCCGGTGTGCTGCGACGAGCGCGTGGCCTGCCGCGACGGCCACCCGCTGTGGTGCGCGATCAGCATCAACCCGATCTTCGACGACTACGGCGCGCTGGCCAACCTGGTCATCGTGCTGATGGACATCACCCACACCAAGGTCCACGAGGTATTGCAGCACCGGATGCTGGATGCGCTGGTGCGCGAGGTTCCCACCAGCGAGGTGATGCAGATGATGTGCCGCGACGTCGAGCAGATCGCGCCGCAGGTGCTGTGCTCGGTGCTGCGGGTCGAGGATGGGCGGCTGCGCACGCTGGCCGCGCCCAGCCTGCCGGAGGCCTACACGCGACAGGTGGACGGCATCCCGATCGGGCCCGGCGTGGGCAGCTGCGGTACCGCCGCGCATACCGGGCAGACGGTGGTGGCGCGCGACATCGCGCTGGACCCGAACTGGCAGGGCATCAGCCACATGGCGCTGGCCCACGGCCTGGCGGCGTGCTGGTCCACGCCGATCAAGGCCAGCGACGGCCGCGTGCTGGGCACGTTCGCCTTCTACTACCACCGCCCGCACGATCCCGATGCCTTCCACCGCCGCCTGGTGGACGTCATCGTGCACCTGTGCGCGCTGGCGCTGGAGCGCGAGGAGGCCCGCAACCGCATCCGCCGGCTGGCCTTCTACGACGACCTCACCGGCCTGCCCAACCGCAACCTGCTGCATGCCCAGGCCGACCAGGCGATCGCCGCGGCCGCCGCCTCCGAACAGGCGCTGGCGGTGCTGTTCATCGACCTGGACAGGTTCAAGCAGATCAACGACTCGTTCGGCCACCCCGGGGGCGACCAGCTGCTGCGCGCGGTCTCGCACCGCCTGCAGGAAGAGGCCGGGCCGGCGGACATCGTCGGCCGCCTGTCCGGCGACGAGTTCGTGATGGTGCTCAACCCCTGCGACGCGCAATCCGCCGGCGAACGCGCCGAGCGCATCCTGCGCCGGCTGTCGTTGCCGCTGCAGCTGGACGACGTGCAGATCCGGCCGTCGGCCAGCGTCGGCATCAGCATGTTCCCGCACGACGGCCACGACACCGAGACCCTGCTGCACCACGCCGACGTGGCCATGTACCAGGCCAAGAACAGCGGCCGCAACGGCGCGCGGTTCTATTCGCGCGAGATGGACCACAACGCGCAGGAGCGGCTGGCGCTGGAAACCGCGCTGCGCGAGGCGGTCGAACAGCGCCAGCTGCACCTGCACTACCAGCCGCAGGTCGGCATCGACGACGGCCGCCTGCGCGGGGTGGAGGCGCTGGCGCGCTGGCGGCACCCGCGGCTGGGCGACGTGCCGCCGATGCAGTTCATCCCGCTGGCCGAGGAATGCGGGCTGATCGGCGACATCGGCCACTGGGTGCTGGAGGAGGCCTGCGCGCAGCTGGCGCGGTGGCGGCGTGCTGGGCTGCAGGTGCCTTCGGTGGCGGTGAACCTGTCGCCGACCGACTTCCACGATCTGGAACTGCCGCTGCGCATCGAGCAGGTGCTGCGGCACGAAGCGCTGGCGCCGGACGACCTGAAGGTGGAGATCACCGAGGACGTGCTGCTGGACACCGACCCCAGCACCCTGCGCACGCTGCATGCGGTGCACGCGCTGGGCGTGCGCCTGTCGATGGATGACTTCGGCACCGGCTATTCCAGCCTGAGCTACCTGCGCCTGCTGCCGATCAGCGAACTCAAGCTGGACCGCAGCTTCGTGCGCGGCATCGAGAACGACGAAGTGGCCAGCGCGCTGACCCGCGCCATCGCCCACATCGGCCAGAGCCTGCGGCTGACGGTGGTCGCCGAGGGCGTGGAAAGCGTCGAACAGCTGCGCATGCTCGGCGAGCAGGGCTACGGCATCGCCCAGGGCTACCACTTCACCCCGGCACTGCCCGCGCACGAACTGGAAACGTGGATCCACGAACGCCTGGCGGACACCGCGTTCGTGCACGCGTAGGCCGGCGGCATCGCGCCCGGGGGCGCGTCAGGCCGGCACCACCGCCAGGGTCAGGCGCGAGATGCACACCGGCTTGCCGGCCTCGTTCTCGATGCGGATTTCCCAGACCTGGGTGGTGCGCCCGACGTGCAGCGCGCGCGCGGTGCCGGTGACCACGCCGGTGCGGGCCGCGCGCAGGTGGTTGGCGTTGATCTCCAGCCCCACGCAGACCTGGCTGGCGGTATCCACGCACAGGTTGCCGGCGCTGCTGCCCAGGGTCTCGGCCAGCACCACCGAGGCACCGCCGTGGAGCAGCCCGTAGGGCTGGCGGGTGCGCTCGTCCACCGGCATGGTCGCCTGCAGCCAGTCCTCGCCGGCGCCGGTGAAGACGATGCCGAGGTGCTCGATCAGGGTGCCGCGACTGAGGCGGTTGAGTTCATCCAGCGAAACGGGGGCGCGGAAAGCCATGGCGATGACCGGTGTGGGATGCATCCCATTTTACGGTGCTGCGCGCCGCCCCGAGTCAGGCGAACAGATCGTCCTGCGCCGGCGGATAGCGCAGCCGGCCATCGACCACGCGCGCAGTGGCGGTGAGCACGTGTGCCGGTGCGTGGCCGGCATCGAGGATGTGTCGTACCCCGATGCCGTGCACGCTGAGCTGGTCGGCGATCAGCCGGCGGTGGCAGCGCCACCACAGCGCTTCGGCGCACATCAGCGCGGTGCGGCGGCGCACGGCCAGTTCCAGCAACCGCGCCAGCCCATCGGCGAACTCGGCGCTGTCCAGGTGATCGGCGTAGCCCTGGAAGGCGGCATTGCGCCAGCCACCGTTCGGTGAGCCGGGTTGCACGCGGCGACGCCCGCCCAGCTGCGGCAGCCACAGGTACTCCACGCCCGCCACCGGCAGGGTCTGCGCCAGGGTCTGGCCGGCGAACCACGGATGGCGCCGCGAACCCGGGAAACGACGCACATCGGCCACGGCCTGGATGCCGTAGCCGGCCAGCAGCGCGAGGAAGTCGTCCTGGCTGCGGGTGGAGTGGCCGATGGTCCAGACGGTGACGGCGCCACTCATGTCAGCCGATCTTCTCCAGTGCCGCGCCGCGGTGCATGGCGATGTGGTCGCTGCGGTCACTGCGGATCTCGTACTGCGGGTCGTTTTCGCTGCAACGGCGCACGTGGCCCTTGTACGGCGTGTCGCGGATATGCACCCGGATGACATGGCCGGTGACGTGGCCGGCTTCGGAATTCCAGCGCACGTGGTCGCCGACCTTGAAGGCGTGGTGCATGGTCGTCCTCGGTGCAGGCAGGGGGACGCCCATTGCAACCGAAGCCGCGTCCACGCGCCGTGTGCGCGCTACAGGATCGGCACCAGCCCGGCGCCGAACGCGGTCAACATGCGCACCAGCAGCCATTTCGGGCCGACGTCGACCTCGGGAAAGTCGCCCACCGGCGCGTAGCAGCGGCGGAAATCCGGGTCGTGCCGCGACAGCGGCAGCGGGCATTCCGGTCCGGGCTGGAACGCGTAGTTGGTGGCATAGCGCCACGGCCAGACATCGAGAATCGGCAGCGCCTCGGAGGCCTTGCCCAGGCTGTAGTTCAGGCCCGACAGCACCGGCGCCTTCTCGCGCGGCGCCACTGCCCAGGCGTTGTCCGGCGAAATGTCGCGCAGGATGCTCTGCGCCAGCTGCTCGGCGAATACCGGGTCGTCGATGATCACCGCGCCCTCGGTGTTGTAGTTCTCGCTGCGCGGATCGAAGTTGTGGGTGCCGACCACGCCGATGCGGCGGTCCACCACCAGCGACTTGGCATGCAGGCCCATGCGCGCGCCGCGGCGGGTGACCGGCAGCGGGCGGTTGGCCGCCTTGCTGCCGAGGAACGAGGGCCGGGTCTCGGTGCGCAGCACTTCGCGCTCGACCTCGCTGCCGTCGGCACCGGCGCGCCGCCCGGAGCCGCTGCCGCGCACGTTGCTGCCGGCCGCGCTTGCCCCGATCAGGCGGTGCGGCGGTGGCGGTACCTGCGTGTCGTCCAGCGCCGCGGACAACAGGTTGTCCGGGGCCACCGGCGCATCCAGCGGGAATGGCTTGTACTCGTAGATGTCGAAGCCCAGCACGCGCAGGTTGCGGCGCTTGTACTTGTAGGCCATCGCATAGACGATCGGGTTGTCGGTCGCCGCCAGGCTGTTGGTGGACACCACCACGCGCGGCGGTTGCGGGCGCGCGCGCAGGTCCTTGAACAGTTGCTGCGCCGGCTCGGACAGGACCAGGTACGGGGTCTGCAGCAGCACTTCGGACTGCGCGCCCGCGATCAGCGTGTCCAGCCGCGGTTCGGTGGCGTTTGGCAGCGGGTCGCCGCGGTGCTTGCGCGGCAGGTCGGCGACATAGGCCACCGAGCGCACCGGCAGAGTGGTGTCGACGAACGCCTCGGTGACGAACGCCGGGTCAGCGGCCTCGGCCGCCGCGCGTGCCACCCGCTCCGGGCGCCGGAAACGCGCCGCGGGCATTGCCGGCACGCCGTTCCGCAGCAGGGTGCGGCCGACATCGTTGAGGCGCTCGGCCGGCACGCTGCGGGGCGCGTCCCAGAACGCCTGGAAGTTGGCGGCCATCTCGCGCGCCTCGGGCCCGGCCACCACCACGTCGCGGTCGCGGAAGTTGTACTCGCGGTCCCAGTCGTAATAGTCGTCCTGGTAGTTGCGGCCACCCACCACCCCGACCACCCCGTCGACCACCAGCAACTTGTTGTGCATGCGCTGGTTGAAGCGGCGGAAGCAGCACAGCACGCTGCCGGCGTAGTCGAAGTAATTGAGCTTGGCCTTGCCGAACGCGGGGTTGTAGATGCGCAGCTCGAAGTTGGCGTGCGCGCCGGACAGCGCGGCGAGCATCTGCACGTCGGAGATCGCCGAGAGCTGGTCGATCAGCACCCGCACCCTGACCCCGCGGCGGGCGGCGTCCAGCAGCGCATCGATGATCATGCGGGCGCTGTCGTCGGTATCGAAGATATAGGTCTGCAGGTCGATGCTGCGGCTGGCGCTGTGGATCAGGTTCAGCCGCGCCACCAGCGACAGTTCGCCCTCGTCCAGGATCGTGGCGTAGTGCCGCGGCGCGCCGGCGGCGGCGGAGTCGGCGATGGCCTGGGCGCCAAGCGCGCGCAGCGGCGACCGCAGTGCGCAGCGGTCGGGACGGTCGCAGTCTAGGGCGGTCGGGCGCGCAGATACGGCAATGCCCTGCGCGCGGTCGCGCTGCTGCGCGGACAGCGACGCGCAGCCGCCGGCCAGCAGGGCCATGCCGAGCAGCAGCAGGCGCAGCAGCAGGTTCACGGCTGGGAGGCGCCCAACAGGCGCGTACGCAATATGAAGGTCACACGGTCACCCAGGGCGAACTGCCAGCTGTCCATGCCGTAACGACCGCGCTGGACGGTACCCCGGCTTACCAGGTCGCAATCATAGCCCGGCCTGGCGCATTCAGGCTGTTCCAGGTGCAGCACCTCGCGCCGGCTGATGCCGCGGATGGTCAACCGCCCCTCCACGCTGCCACCGCGCTCGACGATGTCCGGGTCGTAGGGATCGGACTCGAATTCGACCAGCGGGTGGCGCTGCGCGTCGAAGAAATCCTCGCCACGCATCCAGCCGGTGTAGCGCGGCTTGCCGGGAATCTCGACATACTGGGTGAACATGCGCAGGCGCACCTGGTGGCGGCCGTCGGGCAGCACCGTGATCCAGCCGTCGAAGCGCGGGAACTGGCCCTCGATCCGCTGCCCGAAGCGGGTACGGATCTCGAAACCGAAGCGCGAATGGGTGGTATCGAACTGCAGCGGCTGCGGCGCCGCGACCGCCGTGCCCGTCGCCGCCAGCCAGCTCAGCAGCAGTCCGCAACGCACCCACCGCATGCGTTCAGTCCCTGTCCACGGCCCCGGGACGGCGCGCGGCCACGCACGCGCGCCCGGCCGGCTTGCGGCTCATGCCACCGGGCATGCGTCCCGCCCTGGCGGGCGTGGCGTGCCGGCACCGTCGACGCAACGGGATCATCGGCTCACGGCCACCAGAAGGCCGCCAGGCGGGCGATGCCCGGTTCGATGGCCGCGGCCATCGGCAGCGACAGCACCGCGACCGAGGCGGTGGGCATGCCGCGGTAGTCGCCGGACTGGCCGCTGTGCATCAGCGCCACCAGCCGCTCCATGCCCGGGTTGTGGCCGACCAGCAGCAGGCGCTCGACCTCGCGGTGCTCGTCCACCAGCGCGGCCAGGGTGCCGGGGGTGGCGTCGTAGATCCGCTCCTCCAGGCGCTGCTCGACGTAGCCGGTCAGCGACAGCACCGCCTCCAGCGTCTCGCGGGCGCGCCGCGCCGGCGAGCACAGCACCCGGTCCGGCACCAGCCGCTGCTCCAGCAGCCAGCGACCGGCCGCCTCGGCTTCGGCCAGGCCATGCGGGGAAAGCGGGCGATCGATATCGGCCAGGCCATTGTCGGCCGGCTCGGCATGGGCATGTCGCAGCAGGATCAGTTCACGCATGAGGATTCATTAGCTCCGGGTCAGACCTTGTTCAACCATTTCAGAAGCGGCTCCCAGTCCTGCTGGTGTTCGCGGACCTGGGCGGAGTGGTAGTCGAACAGGCTGCGGCCCAGGCCGACCATGACCACGTAACTCTGGCTGTCGCGCAGCTGCGCGACCACCTCGTAGGGCCATTGCGCCAGCATCTGCCGCGCCTGCTGCGAGGTCTGCGTCCACGGCTTGGTGCGGTTGAGCACCAGGCCCACCGGCAGCGCGCGCGAGTGCACGCGCTTGACCCTGGCCAGACTGTTCAGGAAACCGACGATGGCCTCGATGTCCAGCGCCGACGGCAACACCGGCACCACCACCGCATCGGCCACGTCCAGGAAATGCTCGAGATCGTCCGCAAGCGCACCGGCCGGGGCATCGATGATCACCTCCTCGGCGCCATCGGGGATGTGCTTCTCCCAGGACTTCCTGCGGTGGACATCCACCGGCAGCACGGCACTGTCCAGGCCGGCGCGGCGCTCCGCCCAGCGCGTGCTCGACCCCTGCGGGTCGGCATCGGCGATCACCGTCGCCCTGCCCTGCAGCGCCGCATGCGCGGCCAGGTGCGTGGCGATGGTGCTCTTGCCCACACCGCCCTTGGAACCGGCCACCAGGATCGTCTTCATGCACGCCTCGTTTTGCGCGGGACTGCCCGCAGCGTACACCGGCGCGCGACGGCCGCGGTAGTCGGCGCGTGAGGACACCCCTGCCGGGACGGGATGCTTTGCTATCGTGGCGACCCACACCGGAGCCACCATGAGCGAACTGCAGGACCTGACCGCGCTGATCCGCGCCAATACCCCGCTGATCGTCATCGAAACCGCGGACGAGGCCCGCGTGGTGGACCTGTTCCGGCAGGCGCTGATGCACGTGTGGCGGGCGTTGTACCGCTGGTCGATCACCGAGGGCCTGCGCCGCATCGACATGGACCGCGAAGACGACGCCGTCGGGCCGCCCGACGCCAGCTCGGCGCTGCGGATGATCCAGGAGGCCGAGCAGCGGGGCATTTACCTGCTGCTCGATTTCCACCCCTACCTGGGCTACGCCAGCCACCAGCGCCTTCTGCGCGACATCGTGCAGCGCCGGCACAGCCAGCCGCACGTGCTGGTGCTGGTCGGCACCAAGGTCGAGCTGCCGGCCGAACTGGAGGCGCTGGCCACCCGCTTCAATCCGCGCCTGCCCGACGCCAACGCGCTGCTGAAGATGCTGCGCGAGGAAGCGGCCGCCTACGCCGGCGACAACGGCGGCCGCCGCGTGGAGGTGGACCAGGACGCGGTGCGGCAGATCCTGCGCAACCTGCAGGGCCTGAGCCTGCCCGACGCGCGCCGCATCGCCCGCCAGCTGATCTACGCCGACGGCGCGCTGCGTGCCGACGACCTGCCGCAACTGGCCAGGCTGAAGTTCGAACTGCTCAACCGCAGCGGCCACCTGCACTACGAATACGACAGCGCGCGCTTCGGCGAGGTGGCCGGTGCCACGCGGCTCAAGCGCTGGATCGAACAGCGCAGGGCGGTGTTCGTCGCCGGCGATGCGCCGCCCGGGCTGGATCCGCCGCGCGGCATGCTGCTGCTCGGCGTGCAGGGCTGCGGCAAGTCGATGCTGGCCAAGGCCACCGCGGCGGGCTTCGGCGTGCCGCTGCTGCGCCTGGACTTCGCCACGCTGTACAACAAGTACCACGGCGAAACCGAGAAGAACCTGCGCGACGCGCTGGCCTCGGCCGAACAGCTGGCGCCGTGCGTGCTGTGGATCGACGAGGTCGAGAAGGGCCTGGCCAGCAGCGGCGAGGACGGCGGCGTCTCGCGCCGGGTGCTGGGCTACCTGCTGACCTGGATGGCCGAGCGCAAGGCGCCGGTGTTCATCGTCGCCACCGCCAACCAGGTGCACGAGCTGCCGGCCGAACTGCTGCGCAAGGGCCGCTTCGACGAGATCTTCTTCGTCGACCTGCCCACGCCCGACACCCGCGTGGAGCTGCTGCGCCTGCACCTGGACAAACGTGGACTGGACGCCGAGGGCTTCGCCCTGCCCGCCCTGGCCGCCGCTGCCGATGGCTTTTCCGGCGCCGAGATCGAACAGGCGGTGGTCGCCGGCCTGTACGCCGCGTATGCCGAGCGCAGGCCGCTGGACACCGACCTGCTGATGGCCGAGATCCGCAGCACGCGGCCGCTGTCGGTGCTGATGGCCGAGCAGGTGCAGGCGCTGCGCGACTGGGCACGCGGGCGCACGGTACCGGCCGGGTGAGCCGGGCCGCGCTCAGCGCGGCGGCGACCAGGGCACCGACCCGGCCTGGTCCAGATACCTCACGCGCGTGGCACGGCCATGCTGCAGCACCAACCCCTCGCGCGCCGGCGGCAGCAGTACGGCAGTCGCATGGGTGGTGTTGGCCTGGTAGAGCCAGGCCACGCCACCGCGCAGATCGAGCAGCTCGATCTTGCCCTCGATACGGGCGCTGCCACCCGCCACACCGGCCAGTACCAGCCAATCCTCGCCGCGGGTGAAGCCGGCCTGGTGCAGGCCCACAAGCGAACTGGAATAGACATGTTCGCGCTGCCAGCCGGCCAGGTTCCAGCGCACGGTCTCGTGCTGCAGGCCCTGGTACAGGGGCGGCACATCGTCGTGCAGCGCCTGCGCCCGCACGGGTGAGCGCTGTACCGTCACCAGCCGGGTGCCCTTGTCGAGCAACATCACCGCCAGCATGTCGTTGCGCGGCCCCGGCGCATGGGCGGCATGACGGTCCACGACCTCCAGCCGCGGGATGGCCGCGTCGCGCTGCAGGCGCAGGAGCAGCACCACGCCCCTGTCGGTGCCGGCGGCGATCAGGCCCGAGGCCTCGTCCCAGTCCAGGCAGGTCACGCCGCCATCCCCCGGCACCCGCAACGGCGCGCCGACCAGCGCGCGGCTGGCATGGTCATAGATGTGCAGTTCGTCGTAGCTGGCCAGCAGGTACAGGCCGCGCAGTGGCGTGGCCGAAGCCGCGCCCGGCTTCCAGTGCCCCTCGCGGAAGGCGTGCAGCAATTCGCCACTACGGGCGTCCCAGACCTTTGGCCCGTTCTCGTACTGGACGATGTCGCCGACCTCGACGTTGCCGAAGCTGGAGCGGCTGATCACGATCCCGTCGGCAGGCCCGAAGGTGATGTCCTGGGTACGCAGTTCATGGGCCTGCAGCGCGATGCGCACATCCTTCCTGCGCGCATCCCAGAGCTCCAGCCGGCCCGAGTCACGACCGACCGCCAACAGCCCCATCTGCGGCGAATACGCCGCCGACCATGCGTCGTCGTCCAATCCACGGTTGGCGTCCACGAACGATTGGGTGAATTCCGGCCGGATGCCCACCGTGCAGGCTGCCAGCAGGACCGGCAGGAAAAACATCGCCATCCGGTATCTCATCGCCCCGCTCCCTGGTCGATCCAGCACCCGTTGTACCGATCCCGATGCCCGAGTCCCGCGAGGGCGGGGACGCCCGATCGTTCGTGCGGATGCGGGCCGTGCGGGTATCCCGCCGCTCCCCGCACCCTGCCGGCGTGGCTCAGGGCCAGGCCGGCGGATTGGCAGCCCAGGCCCGCTGCACTTCGGCCAGGCGCGCGCGCTCCTCGTCCGTCCATGCCGGCAGCAACTGGGCGAAGCGCGCCGGGTCGTTCCAGAGCTGCGGCTCGGTCCGCACCGCCGCCGCGTACCACTGCACGGCTTCGTCGCGGCGGCCCAGCGTCCACAGCGCCAGGGCCAGCGTTGGCGGCACCCATGCGACGTTGCCGCGGGTGGCCTGCGCAGCGGCGCTCCATTGCTGCAGCGCCGCCTCGGCATCACCGTGGCGGTACAGGCTCCAGCCCTGGTTCCAGCGGATGCCGCGGGCCTGTGACGAACTCTCCGAAACGGCGGCCAATGCCTCCTGGTAGAGCTTCTCGCCGATTTCCACCCGGTTCTCGGCATAGGCGACGCCGGCCAGCTGGATCGTGGCTTCCACGCCCTTGCGGCCGCGCTCGCGCAGTTTCATCAACTGCTCGACCAGCTCCGGCTGATCCGGCGGCAGCGCGTGCACCGGCCTGGCCGCGACATCGTCATCGAAATAGAACTCGGCGATCTTCGGCATCCCTTGTGCCCACGCCGTCGAACAGAACAGGCCGGCCAGCAGCATCAGGCCACCGGCCACGCCCCTTATCACCTGCATGTTGCAATCCCCATCATTCATGTTCCAGCAAGATCCGATCCTAACCGCTCGGCGGCCGCTCCGCGACCCCGGCCCCCGGACCTGGCCGGCCCTGGGAGCGCCTCCAGGGGTCGGCGCAGGGCCCCCGGCAGGGTGGCAAAACCCGCGCTGGTACAATCGCCGGCCGCGTGCGCGCCGCCCTGGCGCGGCAGCCGACGCCAGCCGTTCCTGCAATGGGCCAGCCATGACCAGTACCGCCGAACTCACCTCCCCCGCCTCCGCCAACACGCCGCTGATCGGCGTGCGCGACCGCGATTACACGCTCGAGCACAAGTACACCCGTACCGACGGGCGCATCTACCTGAGCGGCGTGCAGGCGCTGGTGCGACTGCCGTTGATGCAGCAGCAGCGCGACACCGCGGCCGGGCTGAACACCGGCGGCTTCGTCAGCGGCTACCGCGGCTCGCCGCTGGGCGGCTTCGACCTGGAGCTGTGGCGCGCCCGCCGGCACCTGGAGGCGGCCAAGGTGAAGTTCGTGCCCGGGCTCAACGAGGATCTGGGCGCCACCATGGTCTGGGGTACCCAGCAGGCCAACCTGTTCCCCGGCGCCAACGTCGATGGCGTGTTCGGCATGTGGTACGGCAAGGGCCCGGGCGTGGACCGGTGCGGCGACGTGTTCAAGCACGCCAACGCCGCCGGCACGTCCCGGCACGGCGGCGTGCTGGCCCTGGCCGCCGACGACCATGCCTGCCGCAGCTCGACCCTGCCGCACGGCAGCGAGGACGAATTCGTCAGCGCGATGATGCCGGTGCTCAACCCGGCCGGCGTGCAGGACATCCTCGACCTGGGCCTGGTCGGCTGGGCGATGAGCCGCTACACCGGGCGCTGGATCGGCTTCAAGACCATCGCCGAGACGGTCGAATCCTCGGCCTCGGTGGACGTCAACCCGTTCGCCCGCCGGATCATCCTGCCGGAGGATTTCGAGATGCCGGCGGCCGGGCTCAACATCCGCTGGCCGGATCCGCCGCTGGAGCAGGAGATGCGCCTGCACCGCTACGCGGTGAAGGCCGCGCAGGCGTTTGCACGCGCCAACGGCATCGACAGGGTGGTGATGGATTCTCCGCGCGCGCGGCTGGGCATCGTCACCACCGGCAAGAGCTACCTGGACGTGCTGCAGGCGCTGGAATACCTGGGCCTGGACGAGCGCGCCTGCGCCGAGATCGGCATCCGCGTCTACAAGGTCGGCATGACCTGGCCGCTGGAGCCGCAGGGCATCGGCGCGTTCGCGCGCGGCCTGGAAGACATCGTCGTGGTGGAGGAAAAGAAGGCCTTCATCGAGCGGCAGATGAAAGAGTACTTCTACAACTGGCCGGCCGGCTGGGGCGCGCGCCCGTCCATCGTCGGCAAGTACGACGAGCAGGGCGAGTGGATCCTGCCGTCCACCGGCGAACTCACCCCGGCCACCATCGCCGGGGTCATCGGCCGCCGCATCCAGCGTTTCTTCAACACCGAGTCCATCGAACAGCGCCTGCGCTGGATGGACGAGAAGGAAGCGGAGATGGCGCTGCCGCGCGCGCAGTTCCCACGCGTGCCGCACTACTGCTCGGGCTGCCCGCACAACACCTCCACCAACGTGCCGGAAGGGTCGCGGGCGATGGCCGGCATCGGCTGCCACTACATGGTGACGTGGATGGACCGCGACACCGACACCTTCACCCACATGGGCGGCGAAGGCGTCACCTGGGCCGGGCAGGCGGCGTTCACCGACACCGCGCACGTGTTCCAGAACCTCGGCGACGGCACCTATTTCCACAGCGGCTCGCTGGCGATCCGCCAGGCGATCGCCGCCGGCGTCAACATCACCTACAAGATCCTCTACAACGACGCGGTGGCGATGACCGGCGGACAGCCGGTGGACGGCACGCTCACCGTGCCGCAGATCGCCCAGCAGATGCGCGCCGAAGGCGTGCACACCATCGTGCTGCTGTCCGACGACATCGCCAAGTGGAAGCTGCGCCGCCACGAGTTCCCGGCCGACGTGGAGTTCCACGATCGCGCCGAGCTGGACGCGGTGCAGAAGCACCTGCGCACGGTGAAGGGCACCAGCATCCTGATCTACGAACAGACCTGCGCCACCGAGAAGCGCCGCCGCCGCAAGCGCGGCAAGCTGGTCGATCCGCCCAAGCGCACGATGATCAACTCGCTGGTCTGCGAAGGCTGCGGCGACTGCGGGCAGAAGAGCTTCTGCGTGTCGGTGCTGCCGAAGGAGACCGAGTTCGGCCGCAAGCGCGACATCGACCAGTCCAACTGCAACAAGGACTTCTCCTGCACCACCGGCTTCTGCCCGAGCTTCGTCACCGTGCACGGCGGCCAGCTGCGCAAGGGCCGCAGGAGCGATGCCGCCAGCCTGCTCGACAACCTGCCAAGCCCGGCGTTCCGCAGCGACCTGTCCCAGCCCTGGAACATCCTGATCACCGGCGTCGGTGGTACCGGCGTGGTCACCATCGGCGCGCTGCTGGGCATGGCCGGGCACCTGGAGGGCAAGGGCGCGACCGTGCTCGACCAGACCGGGCTGGCGCAGAAGGGCGGCGCGGTGACCACCCACATCCGCATCGCGCGCGCGCCTTCGGACATCCATGCCGTGCGCATCGCCGCCGGCGAGGCCGACCTGGTGCTGGGCTGCGACATGGTTGTGGTCAACGACTACTGGGCGCTGTCCAAGGTGCGCGGCGAACGTTCGCAGGTGGTGCTCAACACCTATGAGGCGATGCCCGGCACCTTCACCACGCACCCGGACATGCAGTTCCCGGCCGCCGACATCATCGCCGGGGTGAAGGTGGCCCTGGGCGGGCGCGACCCGATCCTGCTCGATGCCACCCAGCTGGCCACCGCACTGCTGGGCGATGCCATCGCCTCGAACCTGTTCATCCTCGGCTTCGCCTGGCAGCAGGGGCTGGTGCCGCTGTCGCTGGAAGCGCTGATGCGCGCCATCGAACTCAACGGCGCCGCCATCGAAATGAACCAGCGCGCCTTCGCCTGGGGCCGCCTGGCCGCGATCGACCCGCAGGCGGTGCAGCAGGCCGCCGGGCTGGTGCGCAACGCACCGACCGAAGCCGAGCGCACCCCGGGCACGCTGCGCGAGCTGCCGCCGGGCGAGTGGGAAGGCAGCGAAGCCGGCGCACCGTCGGCGCCGCGCAACCCGGGCAACGAGCCGGAAGTACGCGGCCTGCCCGCCAGCGACCCGCACCCGGGCGACACACCGTTCGCGACCCTGGACGACACCCGCCTGTCGCGCTCGCTGGACGAACTGATCGCACGCCGCAGCGGCTTCCTCGTCGATTACCAGGATGCCGCCTACGCCACCCGCTACCGCCAGCTGGTGGACGCGGTGCGCAAGGCCGAGCAGCGCGTGGCGCCGGGCAGCACCGCGCTGACCGAAGCGGTGGCGCGCTACTTCTTCAAGCTGATGGCCTACAAGGACGAATACGAGGTCGCCCGCCTGTACACCAGCGGCGATTTCCTCAAGCGCGTGGCCCAGCAGTTCGAGGGCGACTACCAGGTGCGTTTCCACCTGGCGCCGCCGCTGTTCGCCAAGCGCGACGAGCAGGGCCGCCTGCAGAAGAAGGAATACGGGCCGTGGATGTTCAAGGCCTTCGGCCTGTTGGCGCGGCTCAAGGGCCTGCGCGGCAGCCGCTTCGACATCTTCGGGCATACCGCCGAGCGCCGCGGCGAACGCCAGCTGATCGCCGATTACGAGCGCACCCTGCAGGAACTGCTGGGCTCGCTCGACGCCGGCCGGCTGGCGCTGGCGGTGGAGATCGCCAGCATTCCCGAGCACATCCGCGGCTACGGCCACGTCAAGGAAGCACACCTGCACGACGCCAGGGCGCGCGAGGCGGCGCTGCTGGCCACGTGGCGCAACCCCAAGGCGCTGCATATCGTGCAGGCGGCCTGAGCACTGCGGCGGCCGCTCGGCCCGGACGCCCCGCAGCGCGGTGCGTCCGGTTGATTGCATCGGCCGGCGTGTGGCCGCGACCGGCTCAACGCCGCGGCGCGAGGATCCTGCCCAGCAGGTCGGCGCGGCCGGGGATGCGGCGCAGGTGCGGGTAGCGCAGGCCGTCGCGGTAGTCGATGCGCACGCTGCGGAAGCTGTCGGCCTGGCGCACGATCAGCTCGATCGGGGTGCCGTCGCTGGCATCGGCCACGGCCTGCTTCAGGCGCCCGCCGGTGTAGGCCAGGCCGTTGACCGCCAGCACGGTGACGTCCTTCGCCAGCCCGGCCTTGAACGCCGGGCTGTCCCAGCCCACCCATTGCAGCACGCCGTCGCTGCCGGCCTTCAGGCCCAGCGAATACTGCAGGTCGACCAGGCCGCCGGCCTCGCCGTCGGCGATCACCGGGTTCGGCGTCTGGCTGTAGTAAAGCTCCCAGCCCGCGGCTTCCAGGCCATCCGGCACGCTGCCGTCGCGCGCCTCCAGGCGCTGGCCGATGAAGGCGTCCCAGGCGCCGGGCTGCACCGCTTCCAGCGCCTGCATCACGTCGCTGCGGTCGTACAGGCGGATCTCGCCCTGCGCACCGCCCTGGTGGAAGCGCCGGGCGAAGTCGTCCAGCGCCACCTTGCCCCTGGACAGCGTGCGCAGCCGCGCATCCACGCCCAGCCACAGCAGCGTGCTCTCGTTGTAGAACTCGAAGGCGCGCTGCCAGTCGGCCCAGGCCTGCGGCTTGGAATTGAAATCGAGGATGCCCTGGTGGACGGTGTCGTGCAGGTCGCGCCACTGCCGCCCCGGCTGGGTCGCATAGTTGGCCTGCAGCTGCGCCAGCATGGCCATGGCGTAGTCCGGCGCCCACAGGCCCGAACGCGCGGCCAGCACCACCGCCCAGTACTGGGTCTGGCCTTCGTACATCCACAACTCGTCGTTGTGCATCGGCGCGTTGTAGTGCGGCACCCAGGTCGGGCGCGGCCGCCACGCCTTGCCGATCCAGGCATGGGCGTATTCGTGCGGCAGCAGGTCGTTGTCGGTGTAGGGACGCTCGCCGCGCAGGTAACCGTCGTGCATGCCGTTCTCGCTGGACTGCGCATGCTCCAGGCCGATGCCGCTGAACACGTCCGACACCGCCAGCAGGAAGTCGTAGCGCGTGTACGGGCGCGCGCCGAACACCTTGTCGGCTTCATGCACCAGTGCACGGTGCGCATCGAGCACCTTCGGCTCGGCCTGCAGTCCCTGCGGGTTCTCGGCGACCACGTCCAGCCACACCGGCTGGGCGGACTTGTCGTCCAGCGCGAAGCGCCGGAACCAGCGCCCGGCGAATACCGGCGAGTCGATCAGCGTCATCAGCGACACCGGCGCATAGTGCTCGGCCGTGCCGTCGCGCCGGACCACGTCCAGCGCGGTGCCGCTGCGCCAGCCCTCGGGCAGGCGCAGGGTCGGCTTGACCTGGATGCCGCGCGCATCGTACCCGGCCGGGTACAGCACCACGCGGTGCCACTGCAGGTCGAGCAGGTTGGGCGTCATCGCCACCCGGCCCTGGTCGGCGGCGGTGGGCGACAGGTACTGGAACTCGACATCGAGCGCGTCCACGCCGGCGGGCACCTGCAGCCGGAAGGCGTACATGTCGCCGGGGTCGCGGCGCCACGGCAGCGGCTGGCCGTTGCCGCGGATCACCAGCCCGGCCATCTGGTTGATCGGCCCGGTCGGTGCATGGTTGCCGGGTATCCACTGCGGGTACCACAGGGTCAGCGGGCCGGGCGACACCGGGATGCGCTGGCGCACGCGCTGGATGCGCCGTTGCAGGTCGCTGGCATCCACCTCCAGTTCGATCACGCCCGGGTAGCTTGCCTGCACCTGCATCGCCGCCTGCCGTGCATCGCCGCCGTGCGCGTGCGCGCACGCCAGCGGCGCCAGCCCCAGCACCATCGCCAACCACCACTTGTGCGCGTACATCCGTCCCCCTGCCCCGTGTTGAAGTTTCCGCATCCTAGCCGTTCGGCAGCGGTGTCCGCTGCCACACAAGGGTGCGGTTGTTGGCCGGCATCGCCGCGTCCTCGCGCAGCTCCAGCCCCTGCGCGCGCGCAAGCGCGTCGATCGCCTCGAAATCGCGGATGCCCGAACGCGGGTCGCGTGCCTTCAGCCAGCCATCGAATACGCGGTTGCTGTCGCTGCTGAAGTCGCCACCGTAGTTGAACGGTCCGTAGGCGATGAACCGCGCCCCCGGCGCCAGCAGCGCCGGCAGCCCGGCGAACAGCGCCTGTACTTGGTCCCAGCCCATGATGTGCAGCGTATTGGCGGTGAACACGGCATCGAAACCGGCCACGCCATCGGCCACCGGCAGCGGCGGCGCCGGCTGCAGCCCGGCGCCGGCCACCGCCTGCAGTTCCAGCGCGGCCGGGGTATTGGCCAGCGCGGCCGCCTCCAGCCATTGGCCGATGCCGGGCAGGTGGTCGCGGTGATCGCTGGCCTGCCAGCGCAGCCACGGCATCGCCGCGGCGAAGTACACCGCGTGCTGGCCGGTGCCGCTGCCGATCTCAAGCACGCTGCGGGCATCGCCCAGGTGGCGCAGCAGCACCGCGAGGATCGGCTCGCGGTTGCGGTCGCAGGACGCGGCGTGGGGCTTGGCGGTCATCGCGGCGGGCGTAATGGGTGATCCGGGCGATTGTGCCGGAGTGCCGGCCCACGCCGCGCATGACCATGGTCACTTGTGCGCGCACCGCATGGCAGCCGAGATTCGGCTGTTATGCGCGGTGCGACCGCATCGCATCACCCAGGGAGTCCCGCATGCAACGCCGCCAGTTCCTCGCGCTTTCCGGCCTCGGCCTCGCCGGCATGATGCTGCCCAACGCGCGCCTGATCGCCGCCGAGGAACTGCTTGCCCCGGCCGACGTGGCGCGCAAGAAGGCACTGGCCGACACCGTGCTGGCACTGGCGCGCAGGGGCGGTGCCAGCTACTGCGACGTGCGCATCGGCCGTTACCTCAACCAGGCCATCATCACCCGCGAGGACAAGGTCCAGAACGTCACCAACAGCGAATCGGCGGGGGTGGGCATCCGCGTGATCGTCGACGGCGCCTGGGGCTTCGCCGCCAGCAACCAGTCCAGCGAACAGGGCGTGGCCGCGGCGGTGACGCAGGCGTTGGCCATCGCCCGCGCCAACGCGAAGATCCAGACCCGGCCGGTGCAGCTGGCGCCCACCCCCGGGGTGGGCGAGGTGCGCTGGCAGACGCCGATCCGCCGCAACGCCATGGCGGTTCCCGTCAAGGACAAGGTGGAACTGCTGCTGGCGGTGAACGCCGCCGCGCTCGACGCCGGTGCCAGCTTCATCAATTCACAGCTGTTCCTGGTCAACGAGCAGAAGTACTTCGCCTCCAGCGACGGCTCGTGGATCGACCAGGACGTGCACCGCATCTGGCTGCCGTTTACCGCTACCGCCATCGACAAGGCCAGCGGCAGGTTCCGCACCCGCAACGGGCTGTCGGCGCCGGCCGGCATGGGCTGGGAATTCCTCGACGGCGACGCCGTGGGCAAGTACCCGCTGCCCGGCGGCGTGATCGGTTACGGCCACTCCTATGACCCGGTGGAGGATGCCATCGCCGCGGCGAAGCAGGCGCGGCAGAAGCTCACCGCGCCGTCGGTGAAGCCGGGCAAGTACGACCTGGTGCTGGACCCGTCCAACCTGTTCCTGACCATCCACGAGAACGTCGGCCACCCGCTGGAGCTGGACCGCGTGCTCGGCTACGAGGCCAACTACGCCGGCACCAGCTTCGCCACCCTGGACAAGCGCGAGGCCGGCTTCCGCTGGGGCAGCGACATCGTCAACTTCACCGCCGACAAGACCGAGCCCTACAGCCTGGGCGCGGTGGGCTACGACGACGAGGGCGTGAAATGCCGGCGCTGGGACCTGGTCAAGGACGGCATCCTGGTCAACTACCAGGCCACCCGCGACGAGGTGCACATCCTCGGCGAGAACGCCTCGCACGGCTGCAGCTATGCCGACTCGTGGAAGAGCGTGCAGTTCCAGCGCATGGCCAACGTGTCGCTGGCACCCGGCAAGACGCCGCTGACCCCGGCGCAGATGGTCAAGGACGTGGAGAACGGCATCTACATCCACGGCCGCGGCTCCTACTCCATCGACCAGCAGCGCTACAACGCGCAGTTCGGCGGCCAGCTCTGCTACCAGATCAGGAACGGCGAGATCACCGGCATGGTCGAGGACGCCGCCTACCAGATCCGCACGCCGGAGTTCTGGAATGCCTGCTCGGCGATCTGCGACGCACGCGATTTCCGCCTGGGCGGCTCGTTCTTCGACGGCAAGGGCCAGCCGGGCCAGGTCTCGGCGGTGTCGCACGGCGCGGCGACGACCCGCTTCGACGGCGTCAACATCATCAACACCGCGCGCAGCCTGGGCTGAGCCGCGCGCGGCATGCCGGCGGGTTGCCATCGGCCGGTCGCATGGGTGCCCGGCCGTCGCACCGGTGAAAGCGGTACCGGTTCCTATGTCTAAAGTCACTACCGCGGCCAACCGCGTCCCGCAAGAATCGAACGGTTCGCGGAGCGCCGCGGAGCCACCGTCGTTCGTTGCCGTACCGCAACCGGAGAACTGCCTTGCAAAGACGTGACTTCCTCGCCCTGACCGGGCTCACCGCCGGCGGCCTGATGGTGCCGTCGTTCTTCGGCAAGGCGATCGCCGCCGAACAACTGCTCACCGCGATGGACCCGGCATTGAAGAAGCGGCTGGCCGACGATGCGATGAACGCCGCGCGCGCCGCCGGCGCCAGCTACTGCGACGTGCGCATCGGCCGCTACCTGCGCCAGTTCGTGATCACCCGCGAGGACAAGGTGCAGAACGTGGTCAACACCGAATCCACCGGTGCCGGCATCCGCGTGATCGCCAACGGCGCCTGGGGCTTCGCCGCGACCAACGACCTGAGCCCGGCCGGCGTGGTCAAGGCCGCGCAGCAGGCCGCCGCCATCGCCAAGGCCAACGCCCGGGTGCAGACCGCGCCGGTGCAGTTCGCCAAGGCGCCGGGCTTCGGCGAAGTGAGCTGGCGCACGCCGATCCGCAAGAACGCGATGGAAGTGCCGATCAAGGACAAGGCCGACCTGCTGCTGGGGGTCAACGCCGCCGCGCTTGCCGCCGGCGCCAGCTTCGTCAACTCGATGCTGTTCCTGGTCAACGAACAGAAGTACTTCGCCTCCACCGACGGCTCCTACATCGACCAGGACGTGCACCGCATCTGGGCGCCGATGTCGGTGACCGCCATCGACAAGACCACCGGCAAGTTCCGCACCCGCGACGGCCTGTCCTCGCCGATGGGCATGGGCTTCGAGTACCTGGACGGCGACGCCGGGCAGAAGTTCGTCTCGCCCAACGGCGTGGTCAACTACGGCCGCTCCTACGACATGCGCGAGGACGCCATCGCCGCGGCCCGGCAGGCGCAGGAGAAGCTCAAGGCGCCGTCGGTCAAGCCGGGCAAGTACGACCTGGTGCTGGACCCGTCGCACACCTGGCTGACCATCCACGAGTCGGTCGGCCACCCGCTGGAACTGGACCGCGTGCTCGGCTACGAGGCCAACTACGCCGGCACCAGCTTCGCCACCCTGGACAAGCGCGAGCAGCATTTCCAGTACGGCAGCGACAAGGTCGACATCTTCGCCGACAAGACCCAGCCCGGCAGCCTCGGCGCGGTCGGTTACGACGACGAAGGCGTGAAGTGCAAGCAGTGGGACCTGATCCGCGAAGGCAGGCTGGTCGACTACCAGACCATCCGCGACCAGGCGCACATCCTCGGCAAGACCGAGTCCGACGGCTGCTGCTATGCCGATTCGTGGTCGAGCGTGCAGTTCCAGCGCATGGCCAACGTGTCGCTGGCGCCGGGCAAGACCCCGCTGAGCGTGGCCGACCTGATCAAGGACGTGGAAAACGGCATCTACATCATCGGCGACGGCTCGTTCTCGATCGACCAGCAGCGCTACAACGCGCAGTTCGGCGGGCAGCTGTTCTACGAGATCAAGAACGGCCAGATCACCCGCATGCTGGAGGACGTGGCCTACCAGATCCGCACGCCGGAGTTCTGGAACGCCTGCAGCGCGGTGGCCGACGAGCGCGACTACCGCCTGGGCGGCTCGTTCTTCGACGGCAAGGGCCAGCCCGGCCAGGTCTCGGCGGTGTCGCACGGCTCGTCCACCGCCCGTTTCGACGGCATCAACGTCATCAATACCGCGCGCAGCCTCGGCTGACCGTCCAAGGAGTTCCTGAGCAATGAGCATCTTCACCGAACAGCAGGCCAAGGCCATCCTGGACAAGGTCATCGCGCTGTCCAAGGCCGACGAATGCACCGCGACCCTGGCCGGCTCCATCGACGGCAACATCCGCTTCGCGCTGAACAACGTCTCCACCAGCGGCATGGTCACCAACGCCGAACTGGCCGTGCAGGTGGCCTTCGGCAAGCGCGTGGGCACCGCCTCGATCAATGAATTCGACGACGCCTCGCTGGAGCGCGTGGTGCGCCGCGCCGAGGACCTGGCGCGACTGGCGCCGGAGAACCCGGAGTTCATGCCCATCATCGGCAAGCAGGACTACAAGCCGAGCCCGACCTTCAGCGAATCCACCGCCGCCATCGACCCGGAGTTCCGCGCCAGGGTCGCCGCCGACTCCATCGCACCGTGCCGCGGCCACGGCCTGGTCGCCGCGGGCTTCCTCGAGGACAGCCGCGGCTTCATCGCCATCGCCAACAGCAAGGGCAACTTCGGCTACCAGCGCACCACCTCGTTCGACTACACCTGCACGGTGCGTACCGAGGACGGCCGCGGCTCGGGCTGGGTCGGGCGCAACCTGAAGGACGCGGCCGATTTCCGCGCCGAGCAGGAGATCGAGATCGCCAAGCGCAAGGCGATCGAGTCGGCCGAGGCCAAGGCGCTGGAGCCGGGCAAGTACACGGTGATCCTGGAGCCGGCCGCCGCCGCCGGCCTGATCAGCTTCATGATGAATTTCTTCGACGCGCGCTCGGCCGACGAGGGCCGCAGCTTCCTGTCCAGGAAGGGCGGCGGCAACAAGCTCGGCGAGCAGGTCTACGACCCGCAGGTGAACATGTTCGCCGACCCGTGGCATCCGGACGCGCCGGTGCTGCCGTGGGACGGCGAAGGCATGCCGCGCGAGCGCATGGCCATCATCGAGAACGGCAAGGTGATGAACCTGAACTACTCGCGCTACTGGGCGCAGAAGCAGGGCAAGACCGCCAGCGCGCGACCGGGCAACCTGCTGATGAGCGGCGGCAGCAAGTCCATCGCCGACCTGGTCAAGGGCACGCAGAAGGGCATCCTGCTCACCCGCACCTGGTACATCCGCCTGGTCGACCCGCAGACCGTGCTGCTGACCGGCCTGACCCGCGACGGTACCTTCTACATCGAGAACGGCCAGATCAAGCACCCGGTGAAGAATTTCCGCTTCAACGAATCGCCGGTGATCATGCTCAACAACATCGACGAACTGGGCAAGCCGGTGCGCGTGGCCGGCGACGAATCCAGCTTCGTGATGATGATCCCGCCGATGCGGCTGCGCGACTTCACCTTCACCTCGCTGTCCGACGCGGTCTAGGCAAGCCCGCCCCTGGTTGCGCCGACGCGAAACCAGGGGTCCCGTGTTCCGGCCCTGCCGATTCCCCGCGGCCGCCGCCGCGCCCCCCTTCGCCAAAGGGGGGCTCCGTTCCCGAGATGTTCCCGCCTTTGTCACCGTCCCGGCTAACGCGTGCGCAATTCCTCCAGCTGCTGCTCGGCGGCGCGGCGGCGGCCGCGTTTCCCCGGCAGGCGCGCGCGCAGGCCAGCCGCTACGACTTCTGGTTCACCCGCCTGCGCTACGACTCCGGCGACTGGGACGTGGATGCGCGCATGCCGTCCAACCTGATCACGTCGCTGATCGACTACACCACGCTGCGCGTGGACCCGAACGAACACGTCGTCGCGCTGTCCGACCCGAAGATGCTGCGCGCGCCGTTCTGCTACCTGGCCGGGCACAAGCTGGTGGAGTTCAACCCCGACGAGCGCCGCAATTTCGAACGCTACGTGCGCAATGGCGGTTTCGTGCTGGTGGACGACTGCAACCACGACATCGACGGCCTGTTCGCCACTTCGTTCGAGGCGCAGATGCGTGCCATCTTCGGCGCCGGCGCGCTGAACAAGCTGCCCAACACGCATCCGCTCTACAGCAGCTTCTTCAGGTTTCCCGAAGGCCCGCCGGCGACCACGTTCGAGCTCAACGGCTGGGGCGACGACCTGGTGCACGACTACCTGAAGGGCATCGAGATCGACGGCCGCCTGGGCGTGCTCTACAGCAACAAGGACTACGGCTGCGAATGGGACTACGACTGGCGCAACAAGCGCTTCCTGGCCGAGGACAACACGAAGTTCTGCGTGAACATCGTGATGTACGCACTGACGCATTGACTCCACTGGTGACCGCATGAACACCCCCGCCCCCGATCTGGATTCCCTGCTGCCCCGCCTGGGCGACCTGCGCGCCGCGCTGGCGCAGGCCGTGGTCGGCCAGCAGGAAGTCGTCGAACAACTGCTGATCGGCCTGCTTGCCGGCGGCCACTGCCTGCTCGAAGGTGCGCCCGGGCTGGGCAAGACGCTGCTGGTGCGGTCGCTCGGCCAGGCCCTGGAACTGCAGTTCCGGCGCGTGCAGTTCACCCCCGACCTGATGCCCAGCGACATCCTCGGCACCGAGCTGCTGGAGGAAGACCACGGCACCGGCAAGCGCGTGTTCCGCTTCCAGCGCGGGCCGGTGTTCACCAACCTGCTGCTGGCCGACGAGCTCAACCGTACCCCGCCCAAGACCCAGGCCGCGCTGCTGGAGGCGATGCAGGAGCACACCGTCAGCTATGCCGGCACCACCTACGCACTGCCCGCGCCGTTCTTCGTGCTGGCCACGCAGAACCCGATCGAGCAGGCCGGCACCTACCCGTTGCCGGAGGCGCAGCTGGACCGTTTCCTGCTGCACGTGCGCGTGGACTACCCCAGCGAGGCCGAGGAGCGCGACATCCTCGCGCAGACCACCGGCCGCGGCGGCGGCACGGTGCCCAGAGTGATGGATGCCGATGCGGTGCAGGCGCTGCAGGCGGCGGTGCGCGACGTCCACGTCGGCGCCGACCTGCTGACCTGGATCACCCGGCTGGTGCGCGCCAGCCGGCCGGGCGATGGCGCGCCGGCCGAGGTGGACAACTGGATCAAATGGGGCGCCGGCCCACGCGCCGGGCAATCGCTGGTGCTGGCGTCCAAGGCGCGTGCGCTGCTGCACGGCCGCTTCGCCGCCACCCGCGAGGACGTGCAGGCGCTGGCCGCACCGGTGATGCGCCACCGCCTGCTGCTGTCCTTCGCCGCCGAGGCCGAGCAGAAGAACGCCGACGACGTGGTCGCCGCGCTGCTGCGCGCGGTGCCGTACCCGGCCTGAGCCAGCCCCGCGTTCGCCTTGGCCGCCGCCCCGCCCCCGCTGATTCCCGCCGACGTGCGCAGCCGCCTGCGCGGCCTGCGGCTGTTGCCGCAACGGGCCAGCGGCCGCCGCGGCATCGGCATGCACGCCAGCCGCAGCCGTGGCGCCGGCCTGGAGTTCGCGCAGTACCGCGCCTACGAGCCCGGCGACGAACCGCGGCAGATCGACTGGAAGCTCTACGCGCGCTCGGACCGCTTTTTCGTGCGCGAATCCGAGCGCGAAAGTCCGCTCACGGTGTGGCTGCTGCTCGACACCACCGCCTCGATGGCGCAGGCCGACCGGGCGCGCAGCGGCTGGACCCGCCTGCACGGCGCCTGTGCGCTGGCCGCATGCGTGGCCGAGCTGGCGCTGCAGCAGGGCGACGGCTTCGGCCTGATCGCGATCGGCGGCGACGGCGTGCGGCTGCTGCCGGCCGGGCATGGCCTGCGCCAGCGCGACCGCCTGCACCTGCAGTTGCATGCGCTGCGTGCGCACGGCCGGTGGCCGCCGCGCGAACGGCTGGCGCCGGTGTGGGAGCGCATCGCCGGCAACGACCTGGTGGTGATGATCGGCGACGGCTTCGACGACGACGCCATCGCCCTGGCCGAACGCCTGGCCAGGGCCGGCCGCGACGTCGTGCACCTGCAGCTGTTGACCGCCGAGGAGCGCGATTTCCCGTTCCGCGACGGCCACCGGTTCCGCGACCCGGAAACCGGCGACGAGCTGCTCGGCGACGGCAACGCGGTACGCGCCGGCTACCTGGCCCGCTTCGCCGAGGCGCGGCGCACGCTCGACGCGCGGCTGCAGGCCGCCGGCATCCGCCATGACACCGGCTTCCTCGACGAGGCCATCGATGCGCCGCTGCAGCGGCTGGCCGGTCACCGTGGGGGTCACCGCGGATGAGCCTGGCATGGCTGTTCCCGGCGGGGCTGGCGGCACTGGCGAGCCTGTTGCTGCCGTTGCTGATCCACCTGGCGCGGCGCGACGAGCAGCGGCTGCTCGACTTCGCCGCGCTGCGCTGGCTGGCGGCCCGGCCGCGCCCACGCCGACGCATCCGCTTCGACGACTGGCCGCTGCTGCTGGTACGGCTGCTGCTGCTGGCGCTGCTGGCACTGCTGCTGGCACGGCCGGCGCTGCACGGCGTCGAGGATGTCGCGCCGCGCGTCGCCGTGGCACCCGGCGTGGACATCGCCAGCGCACGCCGTGCCGTTCCCGGCGAGCAGGCGCAATGGCTGTGGCTGGCACCGGGCTTTCCCGCGCTGGATGCGCCGGCGGTGCCGGCATCGCCGCAGCCGCTGGCCAGCCTGCTGCGCGAACTCGATGCGACGCTGCCACCCACCGTGCCGCTCACGGTGGTGGTGCCATCGGTGCTGGACGGACTGGATGGGCAACGGCCGCGGTTGTCGCGCAGCGTGCGCTGGCAGGTGATCGAAGCCGCGCCGGCGGCTGCCGAGCGCAGCGAACTGGCGCCACCGCGCCTGCACATCCGCCATGACCAGGCCGGTGCCGCCGCGCTGCCATGGTTGCGTGCCGTTGCCCAGGCATGGAACGCCGCCACGCCGCTCGACATCGCCGGCGACGAGCATCCGTTCGCCGACGGCGATGGCATCCGCGTGTGGCTGTCGGCCAGGCCGGTTCCGGCGGCAGTGCAGGCATGGGCCGGCGCTGGCGGTCGGCTGCTGGTCGACGCGCGCACGCCGTTGCCGGCTGCCACGCAGCACCTGCCGCTGTGGCGCGACGATGGCGGCGCGGCGGTGATCGAGCAGGTGACTGGCGACGCCGGGCAATGGCTGCGCTGGGCCGCCCCCCTGCAGCCCGCGGCAATACCGGCGCTGCTCGATGCCGGCTTTCCGCAGCACCTGCGCGGGCTGCTGCAGGCGCCGCCCGCACCGACCCGGGCATGGGCCGCGGCAATGCAGCCGGACACGGGGGCCGCCACGTGCCCGCAGCCGGCCTACGAACCCGTGCCCTGGCTGGTCGCCGCCATCGCCATGCTGTTCCTGCTGGAACGCTGGCTGGCCAGCGCGCGCCGGCGCCGGGGGCAGGCATGAACCCGCTGGCACTGCTGCGCGGCGCGCGGCGCCGGCTGCTGCTGATCACGCTGGCCGGTGGCGTGCCGCTGGCACTGGCGCTGGGCGTGCTGGCGCTGCGCGTGGCCGGGTTCGACGCCGGCAGCGTGGTGCTCACCCTCGCCCTGCTCGCGGTTGCCGCCTTCGCCACCTGGCGCGCACGCCGGCTGGATGCACGCTGGCTGGTCGCGCGCCTGGACCAGCAACCGCGCTTGGAGGACAGCGCCGACCTGCTGTTCGCCGCGCCGCAGGCACTGAACCCGCTGCAGCAGCGCCAGCGCGCGCGCATCGAACAACGCCTGCGCACGGCGCCACCCGACCTGCGCCCACGCTGGCAGTGGCCGCGCCTGCTCGCCTGCATCGGCGCCGCGCTGCTGGTCGCCGGCGGCGCGGTACTGTGGCCGCGCGCCACCGGGGTCGCGCCGCCCGGCCGCCACGACGAGCGCCCGGCAGCGGCCACGGCGGCCAACCCGCCCGCGCTGCGCGGTACCCGGCTGGAAGTGACCCCGCCGGCCTATACCGGCCAGCCCGCCCGCGCCGGCGAGATCCTCGACGCGCGCGCCCTGCAGGGCAGCCACCTGCGCTGGCAGCTGCGCCTGTCGCCGCAACCGCAGCAGGTGTGGCTGCAGTTCCACGACGGCCGCCGGCTGCCGCTGCAGCGCGAGGGCGACTACTGGCAGGCGAGCCAGACGCTGCAGCGTTCCGGCCTGTACCGGATCGTCGCCGAACCCGCGCTGGCCGGTGCCGGACGCGCCTGGCGGCTGCAGGTGGTGCCCGACCGGCCGCCACAGGTGAAGGTGATCGAGCCGGCGCAGACGCTGACCCGGGCCGCGCCACGGCAGCGCCGCTGGGCGCTGCGGTTCGAGGCCAGCGACGACTTCGGCGTCGCCGCCGACGCGGTGCTGGAGCTCACCAGCGCCAAGGGCAGCGGCGAGAACATCGACTTCCAGCAGCGCCGCATCACGCTGGCCGGCAGCGGTCCCGCCAGCGCCCGCCGCTTTGCCTACGACGTCGACCTGGACGCGCTGAGCGTCGGCGCCGGCGATGAAGTGGTCGCGCGCCTGGGCGTGCGCGACAACCGTGCGCCGCAGCCGCAGGAAGCACGCAGCCCCAGCCTGATCCTGCGCCTGCCCAGCGCGCAGGAAGTGCAGACCAGCGACCTGGAAGGCGCGATCAAGAAGGTGATGCCGGCCTACTTCCGCAGCCAGCGCCAGATCATCATCGACGCCGAGGCATTGCTGAAGCAGCGCGGCGCGCTCGACGCCGACACGTTCACCCGGCGGGCGGATGCCATCGGCGTGGACCAGCGCATCCTGCGCCTGCGCTATGGCCAGTTCCTCGGCGAGGAGGCCGAGGGCGGTGCCAAGCCGCCGCCCACCGCCGACGCCCCGGCCGGCGCGCACGCCGACGACGATGGCCACGATCACGACCATGGCGCCGCCGGCAACGAAGGCGACGCCGCGGCCTTCGGCAGCGCCACCGACGTGCTCGCCGAGTACGGCCACACCCACGACCACGCCGAGGCCGCGACCCTGCTCGATCCGCAGACCCGCGCCATCCTCAAGGCGGCGCTCGACCAGATGTGGCAGTCCGAGGGCGCGCTGCGCCAGGGCCATCCCGACAAGGCATTGCCCTACGCCTACAAGGCGCTGGGCTTCATCAAGCAGGTGCAGCAGGCCGAGCGCGTCTACCTGGCGCGGGTCGGTCCCGAGCTGCCGCCGATCGACATGGCGCGGCGCATGGGCGGCAAGCGCGACGGCCTGGGCAACCGCGACCTGCGGCTGCCGCGGCGGGCAGCGGGCGACACCACCCCGGTCGACGCCTGGCGGGCACTGGCGACGGCCGGGGCCGCGGTCGACCTGGACGCAGTGTCGCGCTGGCTGGAGGCGCATCCGCAGGCCGTACCCGACCCGCTCGACATCGCCGCCGCCATCGACGCACTGCGCCAGCAACCCGATTGCGACGCCTGCCGGCAACGCCTGCGCGACCAGCTGTGGCCGGCGCTGCCGCGCGCACCGGGCCCGCCGGCACGGCGCGAGGCGGCCGACGCCATGGGCCGGCGTTATCTGGATGCGCTGGCCGCACCACAGGAAACCGCTCGATGACCGCGTGGCTGCCGCTCGTCCTCATCGCCCTGGCCGTGCTGCTCGCCAGCCTGCGCCTGTGCCTGCCGCCGCGCCCGCCGCTCGCGCGCCTGTCGCTGTTGCTGGCGCTGCAGCTGGCCGCGGCGTTGCTGCTCGGGCTGACCCTGTTCCCGCCACGGCAGCCGGTGCCCGCCGATACGCTGCTGATCGCCAGCGCCGGCACCACCGCGGCGGCGCTGGCCGCCACCCCTGCCGGCATGCGGTTGCGCCTGCCCGAAGCGCCGGCACTGGCGGACGTGGCCCGGGTACCGGATCTGGCCACAGCGCTGCGCCGGCATCCGGGTACCCGCGAACTGGTTGTCGTCGGCCAGGGCCTGCCGGCGCGCGACCGCGATGCCGCACTGCCGCCGCTGCGCTTCCTGCCCGCCGCCGCGCCGCGGGGACTGGTGGAACTGCAGGCGCCGGCGCCGCTCGCCGCCGGCGCACGCTTCGAGGTCGGCACGCGCGTACAGGGCCTGGCACGGGCGCGGGTGGAGCTGCTCGACCCGGCCGGGCATCGTGTCGCCATCGGCGTGCCCGGTGGCGACGGCCGCGTCCGCCTGGCGGCCAGCGCGCGCGAAGCCGGCGACGTCGAGTTCACCCTGCGCGCGCTCGACCGCGACGGCAAGGTGCTCGACCAGTTGCCGGTGCCGGTGCGCGTGCGCCCGCTGCCGGCGCCCGCGCTGCGCCTGCTTGCCGGCGCACCCGGGCCGGAACTGAAGTACCTGCAGCGCTGGGCCACCGATGCAGGCGCGCGCGTACAGACCGGCATCGATGTCGGGGGCGGCGTGCAGCTGGGCGATGCACCGCCGGCGATCGACCCGGCCGGCCTCGCCCGGCTCGACCTGCTGCTGCTCGACGAGCGCCGCCTGGCCGCCTTGTCGGTGGCGCAGCGCGCGGCCATCACCGCGGCGATGCGCGACGGCCTCGGCGTGCTGGTGCGCATGGGCGGCGCGCTGGACGGCAATGCCCGCCGCACCCTGCGCGACTGGGGGCTGGACCTGCGTGGCGGCGAACGGACCGCAACGGTGAAGCTGCGCGACGCCGGTGCCAACATGGGCGCGGGTACGGGTGCGGATGCAGGTACTGGCGGTGAGCGCGCGCCCGCGGCGCCGGCCATCGAGCGCTTCGACCTGGCGTTCGCCGATCCCGGCGTGGTGCCGCTGCTGCGCGCCGCCGACGACAGCGCGATCGGCGGCTGGCGCGCCTTCGGGCGGGGACGCATCGGCCTGCTGCCGATCGCCGACAGCTACACCCTGGTACTCGCCGGTCATGCCGACATCCATGCCGAACTGTGGAACCAGGTGCTGGCGGTGCTGGCGCGGCCGCTGCCGGCATCGCCGCTGGCACGGCTGCCCGCCTGGGCCTGGGCCGGCGAACGCGTCGCGCTGTGCGGGCTGCCGGACGGCGCGCGGGTGCAGGCGCCCGATGGCGACACCACCGCGCTGCTGGCCGATCCACGCGCCGGCAACTGCAGCGGCTGGTGGCCGCGGCAGGCCGGTTGGCACCGGGTCGTCGTCGGCGACGCCAGCGCCGGGGTGCGGGTCATCGACCCGGCCGCCGCACGCGCCCTGCATGCCCAGGCCACGCGCGAGGCCACCGCGGCCCTGCGCGGCGGCAGCGCCCCTGCCGGTACCCGCGCGCTGCCGGTACCCGGCCCGCGCTGGCCCTGGCTGCTGGGCTTCATCGGGGTGGCCGGCCTGTTGTGGTGGCTGGAACGCCGCACCCGCCCCGCCACGTAGCGCCACGCGCATGCGCATGCGCGACGGAGCAGCCAGCAGGCGCATTGCGCGCCCGCGACGGTCGGCGCTACCGGCGATCACCCGTTGCCGATGCAGGCGAGCGACCGCCGGCGGCGGCGGTCACTTCCTGGCGCTGAAGATCGGCGTCAGGTAGTCGGGGGTGCCTTCGATGCGCTGCAGCGACGGGTAACGCAGGCCGCCGCGGTAGTCGATGGCAAGCGTGCGGTACACGTCCATGTCCTTGACCAGCAGGCGGATCGGCTGCTTGCCGTCCTTCGCCGCACGCACCGCCTCTTCCAGCTCGTCGGCGCTGTACTGCAGGTCGTTGACCGCCAGCACCTGCATGCCGCTGCCGAGGCCGGCGTTGAAGGCCGGGCTGTCCCAGCGCACCTCACCGATGCGGCCATTGCCATCCAGCGACAGGCCCAGCGAGTAGATGAAGCTGGCGCCGCGGCCCTTCATCGTCGCCTTGTAGTAGGCGCTGGGCGTGTCGCCATAGACCAGCTTCCAGCCGGCCGCCTCGATGCCGCCGGTCAGGCCCACCCGGCGCTCGAGGCGGTCGCGCAGGAATTGCGCCCAGTCGCCGGTGGGCTGCACCTGTTCCAGGGTCGCGGTGACATCCTCGAAGGTGTACGTGTCGGGCCGTTCCCACTGGCCGTCGTTCTTTCCGAAGAACGCGCGGGCGAAATCGTCCAGGCTGCGCTTGCCGCTGCTCAGCCGGCGGATGCGCACGTCCGCTTCCAGCCACAGCATCTGCCCGCCCTGGTAGTAGTCCTCGCTCATCTGGTAGCCGCGGTAGGGCTTGGGTTTGCGTCGCGCGATCACCGGGTCGTTGGTGGTGTCGCCCAGCGAGCGCCACTCCAGCCCGGGGCGGTTGTCGGCATAGGTGGCCGCGACCAGCGCCAGCGCATCGCGCGAGGCATCCATCGGGCGGATCCCGGAGCGCGCGGTCAGCACGTTGCCCCAGTACTGGGTCTGGCCCTCGTAGACCCACAGCAGGCTGCCCTGCATCGGCACGTTGTAGTTCAGCGTGGCCAGGTCGGCCGGGCGCCGGTACTTGCCGTCCCACGAATGCGTGTACTCGTGGCCGAGCAGGTCGCTGCTGCCGACCTTGGCGTTCCAGCCGCTGAAATAGTCGCGGTCCTCGCTGTTCTCGCTGGAACGCTGGTGCTCCAGGCCGATGCCGCCGAGCTGGCTGGTCACCGCGAACAGGAAATCGTAGTGGTTGTAGTGCTCGGCCCCGAACAGCCGGCGCGCCTGGGTCACCAGCGCGCGGTGCTGCTCGATGTGCTCGGGCCTGGCCTCCAGGTCCTTGGCGCGGTCGGCGAACACGTTCAGGCGCACCGGGCGGGTGCCGGCCGGGGCCAGGTCGATGCGGCGGTGGTAACGGCCGGCGAACACCGGCGAATCGACCAGGATTTCCAGGTTGGTCGGTGCGTAATGCACGGTGTCGCCGTCGCGGCGCTCGACCTCCAGCGCGCTGGCCGCTTCCCAGCCCTGCGGGTAGCGGGCGCTGGCGCGGTAGCTGATGGCGTGCGCGGCGTGGCCGGCCGGGTACAGCACCATCGCGATCCACTGCAGGGTGAGCATGTTCGGGGTCATCACCGTGCGCCCCTGCGCGGCATCGGTGGGGCTGAGGAACTGGTAGTCCATGCGCAGCTCGGCCACGCCTTCGGGCACCTGCACGTTGAAGGTGAAGACGTCGAGCGGGTCGCGGGTCCATTCCAGGCGCTGGCCGTTGCCGGTGACGACCAGCCCGGCCAGCTTCTCGATCGCGCCACTGGCGGCATGGTTGCCCGGCAGCCACGCCGGATAGTGGAAACGCTGCAGCCCGGGCCGTACCGGCACGGTCTGGCGCACCTTGAACACCCGCTGGCCGAGGTCGGTGGCATCCACGTCCAGCAGGATCGTGCCCGGATACGCCGCCTCGCTGATGGCGACGCCGCGGGCGTCGGTGGTGGGCACGTCGGGGGCGGCATGCGCCAGGCCCATGGCGGCCAACAGTGCCAGTCCCAGCAGGGCGGGGCGGATCGGGTGCATCGGCGGGTCTCTCGTCGGTTCGGGTCGACGGATGATCGCCCGGGCATGCGCTCCGCCACACGGGCCGTTAGCCATGCCCCGGCCTGCGAGAACCCGGCTCAGGTACGCACGAAGATCTCGACCCTGCGGTTGAGCTGGCGGCCGCCGGGATTGTCCCTGCCATCGACCTCGTTGGGCGCCACCGGCTGCGTCTCGCCGTAGCCGCGCGCGCTGGCATCCTGCGCCACGCCACGCTGGCGCAGCGCCGCCACCACCGCCTGCGCGCGGCGTTCGGACAGATCCTGGTTGTAGGCGTCGCTGCCCTTGGCGTCGGTATGCCCGCGGACCTCGATGGCGCGGGCGGGAACCTTGGCCAGCGCGCCGGACAGCCCGTCCAGCACCTCGCCCGCATCGGCACGCACCTGCGCCTTGTCGAAGTCGAACAGCACCTTGTCGCTGAGAGTCACCACGAAGCCGCATGGCGCGCCCGAGGGCCGGAATCTGTCCAGCAGCGGGAAGCGCCCGGCCGGCGGCAGCGGCGGCAACGGCGCCATGCGCACCTCGCGCGCGACCGCACCCACGGTGCCGGTGCCGTCGCCGCGGTTCTCGGCGATGCCTTCGGGCCCGCCGATCCAGCGCCCGGAGCCATCGGCGCGCACCTCGATGCTGCCTTCCTCACCCACCCAGAGCCCCGAGCCATCACCGTGGTTCTCGATGTTGCCGAAGTCGCCCACCCAGGTGCCGCCGCCCTTGCCGTCCAGCGCGATATGGCCGAACTCGCCGACATAGGTACCGGAGCCATCGGCCTTCACCTCGAAGGTACCGGCGCTGTTGACGATGCTGCCGCTGCCGTCCGGATTGACCCGCACCACGTCCTCGCCGGTCACCGCCAGGCCGCTGCCGTCGGCGGCCACGTCGAACACGCCCTCACTGGCGACGCGCTGCAGGTTGCCGGCGGCGTCGACGTTGGTGAAGCCGCTCTCGTTGACCAGGGCACCGTTGGTGGAGCAGTTCGCCGGGCGCACGCTGATCCCGGCCAGCGGGTCGATCAGGGCCTGCATCGACGATTCCAGCTGCCGCTGCGCCGGGCCGCTGCCGACGATGCTGGGCACCATGATCTGTGGGATCGCCGGGAACTCGAAACCGGCATCGGCCGCCGCCGCATCCTGCTCCTCCGTGGCCGCGGCGCCCGCCTCCGCTTGCGCGGCGGGCGGCGGTGATGGCGGGCTGCATGCCGACAGCAGCACGCTCAGGCAGGCCAGCGACAGGGGGACGATGCGCATGCAGCAGCTCCTGGGAGGGGGAGCCGTACTTTCGACGAAGCCGCGTTCAGGCATCGTGACCGGACCAATGGCGCATTCGGCCGCAGCCTATGATGCGGGAGCAATCCATGACCGGCCCGCACACATCGTTCCTACCCCGCCAGCCACCGCGTCCTGTGCGCGGCAGGGTGGAAGGTCCAGGCGACGAAACGGCTCTGCTTGCTGCCCTGCGCCATCGCCACTTCACGCACGTCGAGCGCGCCGGAGCGGGCCAGCTGCCGATGGATGTCGGCCAGGTGCTCGCGCTTGGCGACCAGCGCGCTGAACCACAGCACCTGCGCCTGCACGTCCACGCTTTCGCGGATCATCCGCCGCAGGAACGAGGCCTCGCCACCGGTACACCACAGTTCGTTGGCCTGGCCGCCGAAGTTCAACAGCGGCGGCTTGCCGCGCGGCGCGCTCTTGTCGCCGCCAAGGTTGCGCAGCTTGCGCTGGCTGCCCTGCGCGGCCTCCCTGGCCGAGGCGTGGAACGGCGGGTTGCACAGGGTCAGGTGGAAGCGGTCCTGTGCCTGCACCACGCCGGCGAACAGGCTGCCGCGCGCGTGCTGCAGGCGCAGTTCGATCAGCCCCTCGAGGCCGTTGCCGCGCACATTGGCGGCGGCCGACTGCAGGGCGGCGCCGTCGATGTCGCTGGCGACGAACGACCAGCCGTACTCGGCCTGCCCGAGCAGCGGGTAGATGCAGTTGGCGCCCACGCCGATATCGAGCACGCGCACCCCGGGGCCGCGCGGGATCGCGCCACCGGCATCGGCGGCAAGCAGGTCGGCCAGGCCGTGCAGGTAATCCACCCGGCCTGGCACTGGCGGGCACAGGTAGCCGGCGGGGATGTCCCAGCGGGCGATGCCGTAATCGCTGGCCAGCAGCGCGCGGTTGAGTTCGCGCACCGCCAGCGGATCGCTGAAATCGATGCTCTGCCCGCCATCCGGGGCGCGCCGCAGGTGCGTGCGCAGCGCCGGGTTGGCCGCCACCAGCCGGGCCATGTCATAGCGGCCCTGGTGGCGGTTGCGCGGATGCAGGCGCGCGGCCACCGGCGCGGGGCGCCGCGTTGCCGGGTGCGGAGGCGTCGGCATGGCGGTGGCGGGCGGTCAGCGGCCGGTGGCCGGCACGGCGTCCTGCCCGTGGAAGCGTCGCAGCGGCCCGCCCTGCCCATCCGCGCGCCGGGCCAGCGCGGTGGCGATGGCCGCACGCGCGTCACCCATCACCTCGGCCTCGCTGCGGCTGGCGTCGATCACCTGCTTCCCGGGGAGGTCCAGCTGCTGGAAGATCGCCCGGCAGCGCTCCAGGTTCTGCGCCGTCTCGAAATGGTTGGGCACGTCGCCGCGGGCGCGGATGCGCGCCAGCCCGGTGGCCGGCGGCAGGTCCAGCAACAGCAGCAGGTGCGGCCGCGGCGCGAAGGCGTTGAGCTGCAGCAGTTCGTCCACCGGCAGCCCGGCGGCGCCCTGGTAGGCCACCATCGACGGGAAATAGCGGTCGAGGATGACCACCGCACCGCGCGCCAGCGCCGGCACCACCAGTTCCTCGACGTGCTGGCGGCGGTCGCGCAGCAGCAGCTCCACCTCTTCCTGCGGACTCAGCCGGCCGGTCGCCGCCGAGGCCCGCAGCTGCGTGCCCCACGGCCCGTTGGTCGGCTCCTTGCTCAGCACCACCTCGGCGCCGGCCTGCTCCAGCGCATCGGCCAGCCCCCGCGCCAGCGTGGACTTGCCGGCACCGTCGATGCCCTCGATGGCGATCAACAGGCCGCCGGGAATGTGCTCTTTCGTCATCGCGCTACTGTAGCCCAAGCGGTCCGGCGGACCCACCCTTGGGGTGCCGCCGCGGCCGGGTGGCCGGCCGCGGGCCAGTGACCATCGGCCCATGGCGCGCGCGGTGGCGGCCGGCACACTGCCGCGACCTGGGAAGGAGCCGGCCATGCCGTCAGCCGCGATGCGCTTTTTGCTACTGGGAATGCTGTGGGTCGCCGGCAGCGCCGGCGCGACGCCACCGGACGCGGCCACCCTGCAGGCCATCGAGGCCACCGCCTACGACTACATGGACGGACAGCTGGAGGGCGACCCGGCGCGGGTGGCGCGTGCGCTGCACCCGGACCTGGCCAAGCGCAACGTCGTGGCCAGGCCCGACGAGACCTTCGGGCTGGGCCGGATGAGCGCGGACGAACTGGTCCGCCTTACCCGCGAAGGCGCGTTGAAGACCCCGCGTGAACAGTGGCAGCGCACGGTGACCGTGCTGCAGGTGGACCAGGACATCGCCACGGTGCGGCTGGAGAGCCCGTGGTTCATCGACCACCTGCAGATGGGTCGCTTCGACGGCCGTTGGGTCATCGTCAACGCGCTCTGGCACCGCAAGCCGCGTCCGCGCAGCTGACCGCGCCGGCAATGCCCGCTATCGTGTCGCGTCCCGCCTACCGCCCGCGCTCCCGATGAACCCGACCCCAGACAACACCGCCGTTGCCGAGGTTCCCGCCGTCGTCGAGGCGGCGCACGGGCATGGTGCCTGCGACAACTGCCAGGCGGCGCTGCAGGGCCATTACTGCCACCACTGCGGGCAGTCGGCGCACAACCCGCTCAAGCACGTGGGCCATGCGATCGAGGAAGTGTTCGAGTCGTTCTGGCACCTGGACGGGCGCATCTTCCGCACCCTGCGCGACCTGCTGGTGCCGGGCCGGGTCGCGCTCAATTACCTCAAGGGCCAGCGCGTGGGCTACGTGCAGCCACTGCGGCTGTTCGTGATCCTCACCCTGTTCACCTTCTTCGTCGGCAAGCTGACCCTGCATGTCGACGACATGACCCTGAACGGCGGCGACAACGCACTGTTCGCCACCGCGCAGACCGCGCAGGAAGTGGAAGCGATACGCGCGGCGCAGCAGGCCGCGATCGAGCGCCAGTTGGCGGCGTCGCCCGCGGCCACGCCGGCATTCACGATGGCCATGGCCGCGCTGAACACTGCCGCCGCGCAGCGGACCGCCGAACTGGAAGGGCAGGCGCAGGGCACCACCGCCTCGGCGATGACACGTGCCGCGCAGGCTGCGGGCCAGGCCGCGGGGCGCCAGCACGGCACTTTCTTCGACTCCGACATCAACGGCAAGCCGTGGGATGCGCAGGCCAATCCGGTGGTGGTGCCGGGCATGCCGGCGTTCGCCAACCAGTGGCTCAACCGGCGCCTGGCCAACGGCCAGGCCAACGTGGAGCGCATGGGCGGCAAGACCGACCTGTACGTGCAGGCGTTCCTCACCGCGCTGCCCGGCGCGCTGTTCTTCCTGATGCCGGTGTTCGCGCTGGTGCTGCGCGTGGCCTATGCGGGCCGCCGCATCGGCTACCTGGAGCACCTGGTGGTGGCGCTGTACAGCCATGCGTGGCTGATGCTGGTGCTGCTGGCGACGTTCCTGACGCTCGGCGTCACCGGTGCCATCGGCAACACCGTCGTGAACGCCATCGGCGACTGCATCCTCGTGGCGCTGTGGCTGGCGGTCCCCGTCTACCTGCTGTGGATGCAGCAGCGCGTGTACGGCGGCCGCGGGTGGGCGACGCTGGCGCGCTACGTGTTCATCGGTGGCATCTACTTCTGGCTGGTGCTCGTGGGGGTGATGTACGCGGCGCTGGCCGGGGTGTCGTCCTGAGCGGCCGGGCGCGGCCTCACACCCAGCCCTGGTCCACCAGCTCGCGCTTGACGTAGGCGTAGAACACCGGCGCCGCGACCAGGCCGGACAGGCCGAACGCCGCCTCCATCACCAGCATCGCCAGCAGCAGTTCCCAGGCATGGGCGCGGATCTCGCCGCCGACGATGCGGGCGTTGAGGAAGTACTCCAGCTTGTGGATCACCACCAGGAACAGCAGCGCGGCCACGGCGACGTAGAACGAGACCGACAGCGCGACGATGGTGATCACGGTGTTGGAGATCACGTTGCCCACCACCGGCAGCAACCCGGCGAGGAAGGTGATCAGCACCAGGGTCTTGGCCAGCGGCAGGTGCACGTCCAGCAGCGGCAGCACGCCCAGCAGGAAGATCGCCGTGAACAGGGTGTTGAGCAGCGAGATCTTGACCTGGGCGAACACCACCTGGCGGAACGCGGTGGCCAGGTGGCTGGTACGGCCGACCAGTTCCCGCGCCAGCGGTCCCATGCGTGGCAGCGGCAGTTCGTCGTACAGCGCGATCATCGCGCCGAGCACCATGCCGATCAGCATCCGTACGCCGATCTGCACCGCCGAGGTGCCGGCGACACCCAGCTGGCGGCGGTGCTCGGCGACCCATTCGTTCACCCCGGTGCGCAGCGCCTGCATGTCCTCGGGGATATACGGCTGCAGCAGCGCCGGCACCTGGTGCCGCGAGGTGTTGAGGATCTCCATCAGCTGCGCCAGCAGCGCGTCCGGGCCGCCGGTCTCGTTGCGGAAGAAGGACGCCACGGCGATGATCGCCAGGCTCAGCAGGCCGACCACCGCCACCGAAAGCACCCCTACCGCGATCGCCCGCGCCCGGCCCGGCGGCAGCCGGCCTTCGACGGTCGACGCCAGCACGTGGCTGAGGTGGAACACCAGCAGGCCGGACAGCAGGGTCACCACCAGGCCCAGCTCCAGCGCCGCCCACATGCCCAGCAGCATCAATACCCAGGCGGCGATGCGCGCCGGCGGCGGCGCGGATTTCGGGAGGAGGGGTTCGTTCACTGCGGCAGGCCCGGCGGGGAAGCGCCATGGTAGGCGATCAGGCGGGCGCGACAGCCACGGTCAGTCGCCGGGCGGGACCTGGCAGCCTTCCTGCTGCGCGCAGAAGCGCAACGCGCGGCGGCGCTGGTCCTCGCTCAGCTCCGGCGGTGGGCGGGCGATGGCCGACTGGATCTGGTCGCGGCCGCCGGTCAGCTTGTGCAGGCCCTTGGCGGCGGCCATCAGGCCGTAGCTGATGCCCATCAGCACGTAGCCGCCGCTGCGGCTGACCTGCTCGGGCGTAGGCGGCTCGCTCCATGAACGGCTGAAGCGGTTGGGCTCGACCTTCACCGGGTTGCGGAAGCCGTACAGGTCCAGCGGCGTGTCGTCCTCGGGCTTGAGCGCGCGCACTTCCTCCAGCGTCCTCACCGCATCCGTGGACGCCGCCGCGGAGTCGGCCGCGGGGTCGGCCGCAGGTACCGGATCCACGGCCGGTGGCGACGCCTGCTGCGCCTGCGCCGCGCCCACCAGCACCATCCCCGCCAACACCATTGCATACCATCGAGGCCTTGCCACCGTTCCTGTCCCTGCCGGTTGCCGAAGGGCGCAGCATACGGTTGCCACCTTCAGATTGCGTTCGCGGGCGCGGGCGGCGTTCAGCTTGCATGGGTCTCACAGGCTGAGACGGCGCTGTGCTTCCATGCCGGTCTTTCGATCGGCACTACCGGCATGGCGTTCTCCCTCGCTCCCCGCACCGAAGCCAGCGAACGGGCGCTGGCGACCACCGACGGCCTGCCCTCGCGCGACGGTGCGCTGCTCGGCCAGCGGCTGGCACGGCGCTATGGCGACCGGGTCACCGGCAGCTTCACCATCCCCGGCCGCGAGGGCAGCCATGCGCCTATCCCCGACGACGTGCCCGCGCCGCTGAAGGCCGCGCTCGAGGCGCGCGGCATCGAGCAGCTGTACTCGCACCAGGCCCAGGCCTGGGCCGCCACCCAGCGCGGCGAGCACGTGGCCATCGTCACGCCCACCGCTTCGGGCAAGTCGCTGTGCTACACCCTGCCGGTGGTGAGCGCGGCCATGCAGGGCAACGCCAAGGCGCTGTACCTGTTCCCGACCAAGGCGCTGGCGCAGGACCAGGTGGCCGAACTGCTGGAACTCAACCGCGCCGGCGACCTGGGCGTGAAGGCCTTCACCTTCGACGGCGATACGCCCGGCGACGCGCGCCAGGCGATCCGCCTGCACGGCGACATCGTGGTCAGCAACCCGGACATGCTGCACCAGGCGATCCTGCCGCACCACACCAAGTGGGCGCAGTTCTTCGAGAACCTGCGCTACGTGGTGATCGATGAGATCCATACCTACCGCGGCGTGTTCGGCAGCCACGTCACCAACGTGATCCGCCGGCTCAAGCGCATCTGCGCGTTCTACGGCGTGCGCCCGCAGTTCATCCTGTGCTCGGCCACCATCGGCAACCCGCATGCGCATGCCGAAGCGCTGGTGGAAGAACAGGTGCATGCGATCACCGAGAGCGGCGCACCCAGCGGCCCCAAGCACGTGCTGCTGTGGAACCCGCCGGTGATCAACCCGGACCTGGGCCTGCGCGCCTCGGCGCGCTCGCAGGCCAACCGCATCGCCCGCATCGCCATCAAGAGCGGGCTGAAGACGCTGGTGTTCGCGCAGACCCGGCTGATGGTGGAAGTGCTGACCAAGTACCTGAAGGACATCTTCGACAACGACCCGCGCAAGCCGGCCCGGATCCGCGCCTACCGCGGCGGCTACCTGCCCACCGAACGCCGCGAGGTGGAGCGCGCCATGCGCGCCGGCGACATCGACGGCATCGTCAGCACCTCGGCGCTGGAGCTGGGCGTGGACATCGGCGCGCTCGACGTGGTGGTGCTCAACGGCTACCCCGGCAGCGTGGCGGCGACGTGGCAGCGCTTCGGCCGCGCCGGTCGCCGCCAGCAGGCCGCGCTCGGGGTGATGGTGGCCAGCAGCCAGCCGCTGGACCAGTACGTGGTGCGGCACCCGGATTTCTTCGCCAACGCCACCCCCGAGCACGCGCGCATCGCCCCGGACCAGCCGCTGATCCTGTTCGACCACATCCGTTGCGCGGCGTTCGAGTTGCCGTTCCTGAGCGGGGAGCCGTTCGGGCCGATCGACCCGCTGGTGTTCCTGCAGGCGCTGGCCGAGACCGGGGTGGTGCACCAGGAAGGCGACCGCTGGGAATGGATCGCCGACAGCTACCCGGCCAACGCGGTGAGCCTGCGCGCGGTGGCCGATGGCAACTTCGTGGTGGTGGACCGCAGCGACGGGAAGCAGCAGATCATCGCCGAGGTGGACTATTCAGCCGCCGCGCTCACCCTGTACGAAGGCGCCATCCACATGGTGCAGAGCACGCCCTACCAGGTCGAGCGGCTGGACTGGGACGGGCGCAAGGCCTACGTCACCCGCACCCACGTGGACTACTACACCGACAGCATCGACTTCACCAAGCTCAAGGTGCTGGACCGCTTCGACGGCAATGCCGCCGGACGCGGCGATTCGCACCACGGCGAGGTGCACGTGGTGCGGCGCGTGGCCGGCTACAAGAAGATCCGCTACTACACGCACGAGAACATCGGTTACGGCCCGGTCAACCTGCCCGACCAGGAGCTGCACACCACCGCGGTGTGGTGGCAGCTGCCGCAGGCCACGCTGTTGCGCAGCTTCGCGCAGAAGCAGGATGCGCTCGACGGCTTCCTCGGCGCGGCGTACGCGCTGCACATCGTCGCCACCGTGGCGGTGATGGCCGACGCGCGCGACCTGCAGAAGGCGGTGGGCAACGGCGATGGCGCGTGGTTCGCGGTGGCCGACCAGAGCGGCCGCGGCCAGCTGCGCGGCAACGAGGGCGGCGAAGGCGCGGTGGAACTGATGCAGAGTTTCGTGCCGACCGTGTACCTGTACGACAACTTCCCCGGTGGCGTGGGCCTGAGCGAGCCGCTGTGGCAGCGCCAGGGCGAACTGGTGCAGCGCGCGCTCGAACTGGTGGAACGCTGCGACTGCAGCGCCGGCTGCCCGGCGTGCGTCGGCCCGGTGCTGGCCGCACAGGAAGAAGCCCGGGGCGGGACGCCGCGCGCGCTGGCGTTGAAGGTGCTGTCGCTGCTGTCGGCCGAACGCTGCGAACAGGTGCCGGCGGTCACGGCCGATGCGGTGGACGAGGCGCTCGACCTGCTGCCATGAGCATCAGCCTGGACAAGCTGAAGGCGCTGCGCAGGCAGGCCGGGCATGCCGATGGCGCCGTTGCCGGCCCCACGGCTGCGACGACGCCCGATGGCGCCGCGTCCCCGGCCGCGGAGCCGGCCCGGCCAGCGGCCCCGGCAATGCCCGCGCCTGCGGCTGCAGCGGGCGCTTCACCAGCACCGGAAGCGCCATCGGCGTCGCCGCGGGTGCCGCCGTCACCCAGTCACGACGATGCGCCGCGGCCGGCACCGCCGCCACGCGGGGACTCGGTGTTCGGCTGGGTCGAGCAGATCCGGCACAAGCCCGCGGCCGTGCCACCGCGCACGCCGGACGGCGATGGCCTGCGCCGCCTGCTGGTCACGCGCGGGCGCGCGGTGGCCGCGGCGCCGCGCCTGCCGCGCAACGGCCCGGTCGATCGCGGGCTTCCGGGCACCGAGATCGCGCCCGGCCTGCATCTGATCGAGGCCTTCCTGCCGCAGCCGATTCCCGCGCAGCCACTGTCGCTGGCTTTCAGCAGACGCCCGGACGACAGCGTGCGGCCGCAGGACCTGCTGTTCTTCGACACCGAGACCACCGGCCTGGCCGGTGGCACCGGCACCCGCGCCTTCATGATCGGCGCCGCCGACTGGCATCGCGATGCGGCGCGCGGCGAAGGGCTGCGCGTGCGCCAGCTGCTGATGTCCACGATGGGCGCCGAAAGCGCGATGCTGGACGCGTTCTCCGCATGGCTGGCGCCGACCACGGTGCTGTCCAGCTACAACGGCCGCTGCTACGACGCGCCGCTGCTGAAGACGCGCTACCGGCTGGCGCGGCGCGGCGACCCGCTTTCCGCGCTGGATCACGTCGACCTGCTGTTCCCGACCCGGCGCCGTTACCGCGGCACCTGGGAGAATTGCCGGCTGGCCACCATCGAACGCCAGTTGCTGCGCATCCAGCGCGAGGACGACCTGCCCGGCTCCGAAGCACCGGGCGCCTGGCTGGACTACCTGCGCGGCGGCAGCGCGCGCAACCTGCGCCGCGTCGGCGAGCACAACCACCAGGACGTGGTGACCCTGGCGCAGTTGTTCCTGCGCCTGGTGCAGGCCGAGGCCGACGAGCGGCTGGCACCACCGGCGCCGTAAGCGCAGGCCCCGGTCCGCGGGCGTCTCGGCAACGCCACGCCCGCGAGGCCGGCCTGCGGCTGGCGAAGTCCGCTCAACCGCGGACCGGCTGCGCCAGGCCCTCGCGGATGGCCTGCTGGATCAGGCGTTCGGCCTCGCGCTGGGCACGGACGCTGGCGTCGGCCTGCTGGCGGCCCAGCTCGGCCTGCTGCCTGCCCAGTTCCGCCTGCCGGCGTGCCAGCTCCCGCATTTCCTCGCGCATCGCCGGCGTGTCCATCTGCGCGCGCAGCTTTTCCGCCTCGCGACGTGCGGATTCGGCCTGCTCGCGGGTCAGCGCGCCCCCCTTGGCGTGCGCGGCCAGTGCCAGTTCGGCCTGGCGGGCGGCCAGTTCGCCGATACGGGTACCGATTTCACCCATGCGCTCGCCGATCTCGCCCTGGCGTTCGCCCAGCTTGCCCTGCCGCTCACCGAGGCGGCCCTGCTGTTCGCCCAGCCGCGTGGTCTCGGCGAACGCCTGCTCGAACCGCGACAGCACGCCGGCATCGCGCACCACATAGGCGCGGCCGTCGCGACGCAGCAGCAGCACGCCCTTGCCGTCGTCCAGCCGGCGCGCCTGCTCCAGATCGGCGACCGAGCCATTCATCACGTTGTGGTCGTCTTTCAACAGCACGTAGCCGTTGCTGCTCGGGCTCTGCGAAAGGTGGATCACGCCATGGGTCGAAACTGGCGGCGCCGGAGGTGCCGGCGGGGCCTTGGGTGCAGCCGGTGCGGCCGGCGGCGGCGGAGCGGGCAGCACCGGCGCGGTGCCCTTGGCCCTGATCACGGTGTGCACCACCGAGTGGTCAGCCTTCGGCACGGCGGGCGGCGTCGGCACGGCGGGTACCGCGGGCACCGGCGGTGGCGCGGGCGGCGCCGGCGGGCCCGGCATGGCCACCAGGCGCATCGGCAGCACGCCGACCAGGGCCACCGCGGCGACGATCAGGCCCGCACCCAGGCGCGGGAAGGAAGAGGTGTTCTGCAGCATGAGCAGTCTCCGCTTGAGGCTCAGGTAGGTGGGCGAGGCGCTGGCGAGACCGGCGCCGGGCCGGGGGCTGACGCCCAGCTGCAGCAGCAGGCGTCCGTAGTGCTGGCGGCAATGGCGGTTGCCGGCGACCACCGCGGCATCGACCGCGGCTTCGCGGGCAATGGCGTACTCGCGGGCCGCCAGGTGCACCAGCGGGTGGAAGAAGAACAGGTGCTGGGCCAGGGCCGGCACCAGGCCCAGCCACAGGTCGTGGCGCTGCAGGTGCACCAGTTCGTGGGTCAGCGCCATGTCCAGGTCATCGTCGCCCATGCGCGGCAGGCCACGCGCCGGCAGCAGCAGTACCGGCCGCCAGGGGCCGACCAGCTGCGGCGAGTCGATGGCCGCGCTGAGCATCAGCCGCGGCGCGCGGCGCAGGCCATGCGCTTCGGCGGCCAGCTGCAGCGCTGCATCCAGGCGCCGGTCGTCGCAGGCCCGTGCCGTGCGCAGCAGCGCGCGGCTGCTGCGCCAGGCCGACGCGGTGCGCAGCGCCATCACCAGTACCCCGGCCAGCCACAGCGCCATCGCCACGTGCAGCCACGACCAGCCGCTTTCCAGCGGCAGTGGCTGCATCACGATCAATGGTGCGACGGTGGCCTGCGGCTGCGCGGCAGCGGCCTGTTGCACCACGTCGACGGTGGTGTCCATCACCGGCAGTACCGGCAGCCGCAGCGGCGCGCTCCAGACCAGGCCGACCACCGCCTGCAGCGCCACCAGCCACCACAGACCGCACTGGGTGGCCGCCGGCAGTCGCCGCACGAAGCGGCACAACGCCCAGACCAGCGCGGTGAGCACGACGGTCTGCACGCTGGTGGCGAGCAGGCGGTTGCCCAGCAGTTCGAACAGACTGTCCATGATCAATCCTCCCGGCGCTGCGATTGCAGCCTGCTGACCAGCGCTTCGAGTTCGGCCAGTTCGTTGTCGCTGACCTCGGCCTTTTCCGACATCCACGCCACGAACGGCGAGATCGACCCCTGCAGGGTCTTTTCGACAAAGCTGCCGACCGCGCTGCTCACCACCTCCTGCTGCTGCGCGGTGGACTGGTAGCGGTATACGCCCTGGTGCTGGGCGCGCTGCAGGTAGCCCTTGCTGCGCAGGCGCTCCATCATGGTCAGCACGGTGGAGCGGGCCAGGCCGCGCGCCTCGCCGAAGCCGGCGGCCACTTCGCCGACACTGGCCGGCTCGTTCTCCCCGATGTACTGCAGCAGGGCCAGCTCCTGGTCCCCGATGGTCTTGCGGCGCATGGTCGACTCCGTGACTACATTTGTCGCCACGGTAGCCATGACTACAAATGTAGTCAATAGCCCGATGGGCATACCGCCCTTTGTCGGGCTGAATGCTTCAGGTTGCGGTGCCGGCTCAGGACACCTGGCTGTCGATCTGCCAGCGCGCGAATTCGGCCTCGAATTCCGGCAGGTCCAACAGGCCCAGGCACGCATGCGCGCCGACCGGCAGCGGTTCGCCACGCGCCAGGCGCCGCGCCAGCAGCACCGCGGCGAAAGTAGGGATCTCCGGCCCGTGCAGCATCGGCGCGGTCAGGTCCCAGTGCACCCGGTGGGCGACCCCTTCGCGCTGGCCACGCAGGGTCACGCGCATGCCGCCCAGGTCGGTACCGAAACGATCGAAGCAACGCCCGGCGCGGGCGAACACACCCGCCAGCGCCGCCATCGGCAGTGGCAGGCCGCGGCGGCGCAGCCAGGCCAGGGCGGCCAGGCAGCGCGACAGCAGCGGCAGTTCCAGCGCGGCACGGAAACGCACCGTGGACACGCCCGGGTGGCGCTGCACCAGCAGGTCGTGGTCGGGCACGTCGCAGGGCGAGGCCAGCCGCGGCGCGATGCGCGCGAACGTGACCGGCTGCGGGTCGGCCCAGCCGACGACGGCCTGCCAGCGCCCGTCGATCCAGCAGCGGAACGGCTGCCCGCAGTACGACAGCACCGCACGCACCGTGGCCATGCCCAGTGGCGTGGCCTGCGCCGGCGCGATCACGATGTCGATGGACTGCAGTACGTCGAAGCGGTCGCGCAGCGCATCGACCACCGCGCCGGACAAGGCCGGCAGGGTGCTGGCGCCACTGATCGCGCTGCGTCCGTGCCGGCGCGCCATGGCATCGAGCTGCGCGGGGAAATCACGCACGAAATCGCGGCCGTCGGCCAGGTCGATGTAATGCATGCCCGCCTCCAGGCACGCACGCGCGACGCCGTAGTCCTGCCCCTGGAACGGGCCGGCGGTATGGATGACCAGATCGGCACCGGTGGCGCGCAGGTCGGCGGCGAATGTCGCGGCGGCCGTATCCAGCCGCCGGCATTGCACCGGCGCCATTTCCACGCCGGGCAGGTTCGCCGCCGCGCGCTGCGGGTGGCGCCCGGCGGCGATGACGCTGATGCCCGGGGTCGCCGCCAGCGCACAAACGATGCGTGCGCCGAAATGCCCGTACCCGCCCAGCACCACGACCCGGCAGCCTTCCTGTTGCGACATCGATCCACTCCGCGCACGGTGATGCACGCATTATCGGCGGGCGGCGGTGCGGCCGTCGCGGCCGGCTTTCATCGCCTGCACACGGCGGTGGCGGCAGGCTCGTCCCATCGCCTCGACGTGGAGTCCGCCATGTACCGCAGCCTGATCCTCGCCGGCGCCGTCGTGCTGGCCGCCACCGCCTGCAGCAGCGCGCCGGTCGCCGGCATCCAGCCCATCGACGGGGTCGTCTCCGGCCAATGCCACACCGACATGGTGCTCGGCGCGGCCGGGCTGGCCGCCTCGCCGGCCACGGTGGAACGCGCGCGCGTGGACAGCGACAGCCTGCACGTGCAGACAGTCCGCGACGGCACGCGACAACCGGCCACGCCGGCCAGCGCCACGTCCGGCGGCGACCGCCTCACCATCCACGTCGGCCGCAACAACGCGATCACCGCGCTGCGCTGCGGCTGAAAGCGATGCCGGCGAATGCACCGGGGATGACGCGCTGCGACGGTACACGCCCGGACCCAGGCGATATGCTTTGGTGTCTTTCACCAGCACTGGAGTTCCGATGCGAATCCCGACGATGCCGCGCGCCGTACGCCGCCCCACCGCCCTGATCGCTGCCCTTTCGCTCGTGCTCGCACTGGGTGCCTGCACGGGCCCGGCCCCGGAAGAACAGGAGCAGGCGCTGGACCAGGCCAAGCAGGCCGCCGATGCCGCCGCCACGCCGGATCCGGGCGTCGCCACCACCCCGCCGCCGGTGGGCACCTGCGACGCCAGCCAGGTCGAAGGCCTGGTCGGCCAGGCGTACACCGAGGCATTGGCCGAACAGGCACGGCAGGACGCCGGTGCGGCCAAGGTGCGCATGCTCAAGCCCAACCAACCCGTCACCATGGAGTTCCTGGGCGAGCGCCTGAACATCGAAGTGGACGACAAGAACCTCGTCAGCGGCGTGCGCTGCGGCTGATCCAAATTCGCCAGAAGCCTTGCCGCGCAAGGCTTTGGTTGCTGCCGCAACCATGCGTTGCGGCACCGCAACATCTGTGATCTAGTCGAGCACATCCGGTGGCCTCGACGCTGCACTCCAGTGACAGGCATGCCGTGCACGGGCCGGAACCACGGCCATGCATGGCCTGCCGCGGTGGAGAAGGGAGAGGTGTCGCCGCTCACCCGACATCGCCACGAGGCACAGATGACCCTCCGCAACCGCCAGGGGCTCTACGACCCGCAGGACGAACGCGACGCCTGCGGTTTCGGCATGGTCGCGCAACTGGACGACCAGCCCTCCCGGCTGCTGGTGGACACCGCGATCGCCGCGCTCTCGCGCATGACCCACCGCGGCGGCGTCGCCGCCGACGGCCTCACCGGCGACGGCTGCGGCCTGCTGCTGCGCAAGCCCACCGCGTTCCTGCGGCGGCTGGCGGAGGAAGCGGGCATCGCGCCCGGGCCCAACTTCGCCGCCGGCGTGGTGTTCCTGCCCCATGACGCGCAGGCCGCGCAGCGTTGCCGCGACGAACTCGACGCACGCCTGCGCGAAGCAGGCTGCGCGCCGCGCGGCTGGCGCGTGGTGCCCATTGACGCGGGCGTCTGCGGCGAGCTGGCGCGCGCCACGCTGCCGCGCATCGAGCAGGTGTTCGTCGACGCCGGTCCCGCGCAGAGCGCCGAACAGTTCGCGCTGGCGCTGTTCCTGGCGCGCCGCCGCAGCGAGCAGGCGCTGCGCGATGTGGCCGACTACTACGTCACCACGCTCAGCGCCGAGGCCATCAGCTACAAGGGCATGGTGCTGCCGGACAAGCTGAGCACGTTCTACCCGGACCTGCAGCGCCACGAGCTGGCTTCCAGCGTGGTGGTGTTCCACCAGCGCTTTTCCACCAACACCCTGCCGCGCTGGCCGCTGGCGCACCCGTTCCGGATGCTCGCCCACAACGGCGAGATCAACACCATCGAAGGCAACCGCCACTGGGCGCAGGCGCGCAGCAGGGTATGGAAGACGCCGAAGTTCGACATCGCCGAGTTCGACCCGGTGATCTCGATGCACGGCTCGGATTCGCAGAGCATGGACAACATGCTCGAGCTGATGGTGGCCGGCGGCATGGAGCTGATCCAGGCGCTGCGCATCCTGGTACCGCCGGCGACGCAGTCGCTGGAATTCAAGGATGCCGACCTGGCCGCGTTCTACGAGTTCTACGGCCTCAACAGCGAGCCGTGGGACGGCCCGGCCGGCATCGTCGCCTGCGACGGCCGCTATGCTGCCTGCACGCTGGACCGCAACGGCCTGCGCCCGGCGCGCTGGATGCTGACCTCGGACCGCCATTTCCTGGTCGCCTCCGAGGCCGGCGTCTGGGAAGTGCCGACCGAACGCGTGGTGCAGAAGGGCAAGCTCGGGCCGGGGCAGATGATGGCCATCGACCTCAAGCGCGGCGACCTGCTCGACTCCGACGCCATCGACCGCATCAACCGCGCGCGCGCGCCGTACAAGCAATGGCTGCACCAGGGCGTGACCTACCTGCAGACCGAGCTGATCGACCCCTCGCTGGCCGAGGAACCTTTCGACGAGGCCACGCTGCTCAGCTACCACAAGCTGTTCCAGCTCACCTCCGAGGAGGTCGAGCAGGTACTGCGGCCGCTGGCCGAGACCGGCCAGGAAGCCACCGGCTCGATGGGCGACGACACCCCCATCGCCGTGCTCAGCCGCCACACCCGGCCGCTGTACGACTATTTCCGGCAGGCGTTCGCGCAGGTCACCAACCCGCCGATCGATCCATTGCGCGAAGACTGCGCGATGTCCCTGACCACCCAGCTCGGCAGGGAGACCAACATCTTCCACGCCGGCCCGGAGACGGTGAATCACGTCATCCTCAATTCGCCGGTGCTCAGCCAGCGCAAGCTGCGCCAGCTGCTGAAGATGGAGCAGTACGTCGAGCGCAACCGCCTCATCGACCTGTCCTACGACATAGAGGAAGGGCTGGCCGCCGGCATCGAGCGCATCTGCGCGCAATGCGAGCAGGCCGCGCGCGAGGGCGCGGTGATGCTGCTGCTGTCCGACCGCTACCCGGTTCCCGAGCGCCCGATGGTGCATGCGCTGCTGGCCACCAGCGCGGTGCACCACCACCTGTCGAAGCGCGGCCTGCGCTGCGACGTCAACCTGATCATCGAGACCGGCACCGCGCGCGACGCGCACCACATGGCCTGCCTGCTCGGCTTCGGCGCCACCGCGGTGTACCCGTACCTGGCGTACCAGACGCTGTTCGACATGGGCCGGCGCGGCATCCTGCTGCTGAAGAAGGGCGGCGAGGTCTCGCAGATCGGCCGCAGTTACCGCAAGGGCATCTACAAGGGCCTGAGCAAGATCATTTCCAAGATGGGCATCTGCACCGTGGCCAGTTACCGCGGCGCGCAGTTGTTCGAGATCGTCGGCCTGGACCCGGACGTGGTGCGGCTGTGCTTCCCCGATGCCACCGCGCGCATCGGCGGCGTCGGCCTGGCGCGCCTGGATGCCGAGGCCCGCGAGCTCGCCGCCCGCGCATGGAACCCGCTGGCGCCCACCGAAATCGGTGGCCTGCTCAAGTACGTGCACGACGGCGAGTACCACATGTACAACCCGGACGTGGTTCTGACCCTGCAGCGCGCCGCGCGCACCGGCAAGGCCGAGGACTGGCGCCGGTACACCGATGCGGTGCATGCGCGGCCGCCGTCGGCGCTGCGCGACCTGCTGCGGCTCAAGCCGGCGGCCACGCCGGTGCCGCTGGCCGAAGTGGAGCCGGCAGAGGCGCTGTTCAGGCGCTTCGACACCGCCGCCATCTCGCTCGGCGCGCTGTCGCCGGAAGCGCATGAAGCACTGGCCATCGCCATGAACCGCCTCGGCGGGCGCTCCAACTCCGGCGAAGGCGGCGAAGACCCGGTGCGTTACGGCACCGAGAAGCGCTCCAAGATCAAGCAGGTCGCATCCGGCCGCTTCGGCGTCACCGCCGAGTACCTGGTCAATGCCGAGGTGCTGCAGATCAAGGTCGCGCAGGGCGCCAAGCCCGGCGAGGGCGGCCAGCTGCCCGGCCACAAGGTCAACGAGCTGATCGCGCGGCTGCGCTACGCCAAACCGGGCATCGGCCTGATCTCGCCGCCGCCGCACCACGACATCTATTCGATCGAGGACCTGGCGCAGCTCATCTACGACCTCAAGCAGGTCAACCCCGAAGCGCTGGTATCGGTGAAGCTGGTATCGCATGCCGGGGTCGGCACCATCGCCGCCGGCGTGGTCAAGGCCGGCGCCGACCTGATCACCGTATCCGGCCATGACGGCGGCACCGGCGCCTCGCCGATCAGCTCGATCCGCTACGCCGGCGTGCCGTGGGAGCTGGGCGTTGCCGAATCGCACCAGGCGCTGGTCGGCAACGACCTGCGCGGTCGTACCCTGCTGCAGACCGACGGTGGCCTGAAGACCGGGCTGGACGTGGTCAAGGCCGCGCTGCTGGGCGCGGACAGCTTCGGCTTCGGCACCGGCCCGATGATCGTGCTGGGCTGCAAGTACCTGCGCATCTGCCACCTCAACAACTGCGCCACCGGCGTGGCCACCCAGGACGAGCGCCTGCGCGAAGGCCATTTCACCGGCATGCCGGAACGGGTGGAGAACTTCTTCCGGCTGCTGGCCGAGGAAGTGCGGCAGTGGCTGTCGTACCTGGGCGCGCGCTCGCTGGACGAGATCGTCGGCCGCACCGATCTGCTCGAGCAGCTGGACGTGGCGCCACGCGAAGGGGTCAAGGTCGACCTGTCGCGGCTGCTGGCGCCGGCCCGTTACGAAGGCTCGCACTGCGCGGCGCAGCGCCTGTACCAGTCGCCGGACAGCCTGGCCACCCAGCTGGACGGACTGCTGGCCGGGGCCATCGCGCACAAGCGCGGCGGCGAACACCGCTTCCTGATCCACAACACCGACCGTTCGGTGGGCACCCGCCTGGCCGGCGCCATCGCCCGCGCGCACGGCAACCATGGCATGGACGATGCGCCTCTGAACCTGCGTTTCCGCGGCACCGCCGGGCAGAGCTTCGGCGCGTTCAACGTCGGCGGCCTGAACCTGGAGGTGGAGGGCGAGGCCAACGACTACGTCGGCAAGGGCATGGCCGGCGGCCGGCTGGTGGTGCGCCCGCCGCGTGGTGCGCGCTTCGAGGCGCGCAACACCGCCATCGTCGGCAACACCTGCCTGTATGGCGCCACTGGTGGCGAACTGTTCGCCGCAGGGCGGGCCGGCGAACGCTTCGGCGTGCGCAATTCCGGCGCGCTGGCGGTGATCGAGGGTGCCGGCGACCACTGCTGCGAATACATGACCGACGGCATCGTCGTCGTGCTCGGCAAGGTCGGCCTCAACTTCGGTGCCGGGTTCACCGGCGGACTGGCCTACGTGCTCGACGTGGACCGCGATTTCGTGGACCGCTACAACCACGAGCTGATCGACATCCACCGCATCTCCGCCGAGGGCTTCGAGAACTACCGCCAGCACCTGCACGCCCTGATCGGCCGCCACCGCGAGCTGACCGGCAGCATCTGGGCGCAGCAGATCCTGGACGAGTTCCGCGACTACGTCGGCAAGTTCTGGCTGGTCAAACCCAAGGCCGCGAGCATCGAATCGCTGGCGGCCGCGCTACGCAACGCCGCATGACGCCAGGAGTTCCCTTCCCGCACGCGGAAGGGGATGGAGACGGGAAGGCCCCGGCCGCATTCCCGCTCCGCCCCCTCCCCCTCTCCACGAGTCGCCCATGAGCCGCAAGCAAGCCTTCCAGTTCCTCGACATTCCCCGCACCATGCCGCGGCGCATTCCGGTGGAACTGCGCACGTCCGGCGACTGGGGCGAGCTCTACGGCAGGTTCGACAAGGCCGATGCGCAGTACCAGGCCGGCCGTTGCCTGGACTGCGGCAACCCGTACTGCAGCTGGAAGTGCCCGGTGCACAACGCCATCCCGCAGTGGCTGCAACTGGTGCAGGAAGACCGCATCCACGAGGCCGCGACGCTGTGCCATTCGACCAACCCGCTGCCGGAAGTCTGCGGCCGCGTGTGTCCGCAGGACCGCTTGTGCGAGGGCAGCTGCACGCTGGAGGAGTTCGGCGCGGTGACCATCGGCGCGGTCGAGAAGTACATCGTCGACACCGCGCTGGCCAGCGGCTGGAAGCCGGACCTGCAGGCGGTGCAGCCCACCGGCAGGCGCGTGGCCATCGTCGGTGCCGGCCCGGCCGGGCTGGCCTGCGCCGATCGGCTGGCGCGCGCCGGCATCCAGGCGGTGGTGTTCGACCGCTACGAACAGATCGGCGGCCTGCTGCAGTTCGGCATTCCCAGCTTCAAGCTGGAGAAGAGCGTGATCGGGCGCCGTCGCGAAGTCCTCGAAGGCATGGGCGTGCAGTTCCGGCTGGGGGTAGAGATCGGCCGCGACACCACCATCGAGCAGCTGCAGGCCGACTACGACGCCGTGTTCCTCGGCACCGGCGCCTACCGCTACACCGATGGCGGGCTGGTCGGCCAGGACCTGAAGAACGTGCTGCCGGCGCTGCCGTTCCTGGTACAGAACGGGCGCATCGTCGGGGGCGGCCATCCGCAGGGCCGGCCGATCGCCGGCTGGGAGGACCAGATCGCGCTGCCGGACCTCAACGGCAAGCGGGTGGTGGTGCTCGGCGGTGGTGACACCGGCATGGACTGCGTGCGCAGCGCGATCCGCCTGGGCGCGGCGCGGGTGACCTGCGCCTATCGCCGCGACGAGGCCAGCATGCCCGGCTCCGCGCGCGAGGTGGCCAACGCCCGCGAAGAGGGCGTGCGCTTCCTGTTCAACCGCCAGCCGCTGGCCATCGAAGCCGGCGCCGACGACGAGGTGATCGGCGTGACCGTGGTGGAGACCCGCCTGGGCGAACCGGATGCGAACGGCCGCCGCAACGCGGAGCCGGTCGAGGGCAGCGAGTCGCTGCTGGAAGCCGACGTGGTGATCATCGCCTTCGGCTTTTCGGCCACCCTGCCCGACTGGCTCGCGGCGCAGGGCGTGGAAGCGACCGGCACGGGACGCATCGTCACCGGCGGCGCCGGCCGACTGCCCTACCAGACCCACAACCCGCGCTTGTTCGCCGGTGGCGACGCCGTACGCGGTGCCGACCTGGTGGTGACGGCGGTTGCCGAAGGCCGCGACGCCGCGGCCAGCATCATCACCCTGCTGCTGCACTGAGCCAAGCCTCCCGCCGGCGCGCACGGCCAGCACGGCCAGCACGGCCAGCAACCGGGAGCGTCGGCCGCGGGCAGGATGGCGTGTCCATCCGCCCGCCTGGCCGTTCGCGGTACCGGTGGAATCGCGTACACCGCCAGCGCTTAAACTCGTCGTTCCCCCCTCCAGCGAGATCCCCATGCGCATCGGCCTGGCTGCCAACCGCCTGCATCACGAGCGCGCCGACGCCGCGCTGTTCCGCTGGTTGCGCGCAAGCGCCATCGGCCTGCGCGAGCTTGGCGTCGAGCTGCATGCCGTCGGCCGTACCCACGACGCGATCGTCGCCGCCCTGCCGGCTGGCAGCCTGCCCGGGCTGACCCGCTACCCGAATGGCCGCGAAGGCGGATTGATGAAACTGGTCGCCGAAGTCGTCGGCATGGGTACGCCCGAACGCACCCTGGATGGGGCGATCTACCTGATCGACCCGGTGGACCCGTCCTCGGTATTCCCCGAGGCCATCGCCCTCAAGCGCCAGTGCGTGATCCACGGCAAGCCGTTCATCTCCACCGTCGCCAGTGCCCGCGACTGGGTCGAGATGGAACGCATCCACGCGGGCTTTCCCGCCGACCCCGGCGCCGACGATCTCCACGACTTCGGCCGCCAGACCCTGGCGCTGATCGCCCACGACGCGCGCAAGCCGCAGATGCTGGCGTTCGTCGCCGAGCATTTCGACGTGCTGTCGCAATTCCGCGAGCGGATCGGCACCGGCACCACGGGGCAACAGCTGAACGCTTTGGCCTGGAGCCGCGGCTGGCCGCGTGACCAGGCCTGGATCCAGCGTTTCCAGAGCGGTCCGCTGGGAGGCGACGCACAGATCGCCGACCGGGTGCTGGAAGGCCACTGCCAGCGGGCGATATTTTTCGAGGACCCGCACGTGGCGCGCCAGCACGAAGCGGACATCCAGCTGTTGGAGCGTGCGGTAACCACCGTGACCGATACCGCGGTCTGCATCACCGCCCCCAACATCGCCGCCCGCTGGGCCCTGGCCGCCCGACAACGCAATGCCGCCCCCGTGCGGACGCCCGGTCATGGCCCAGCGACCGGTACGCCATCGCAGGGGGCCTGAACCGGGTAGCTGCCGCTATCTGGTACAAGGCAGCGTGCACGAGGCGATCTTCTGCCTTCTGATGATGCGAGACGGCTTCATGGCCGGCTCTGCGAACATCGAGACGCTGGATCCGCGCGCCGAGGGCTTCCCGATACTCCGCCAGACGCAGGAAGCACGTCTTGAGACGGTGATGTCCAACAGCTTTGGTTTTGGGGGTACGAACGCGACGCTGGTGTTTGGCCGGGTGTAAGGGCGGGACATCGAGGAGGTTCAAGCAACGGCGCCAACAGGCGCCGTTCTGGTTTATGCGACATCCGGGTTTTGGATGCGGAAAAAAAGCAAACCCCCGCTGCATAGGCAGCGGGGGTTTGGGGAT
>NZ_LDJO01000050.1 GCF_001431595.1 Stenotrophomonas acidaminiphila | reverse complement strand
ATCGGGCTGCTGGAGCGGCAGCCTGCCGCTGGGCGCGCGTGCGGTGATCGTCCACCTGTACCACCACGAACACCAGGGCGAACACGCCTGCCTGGCGCTGTTCCGCCACATCGACGACCAGGAAGACTACGAGAACGAGCTGCAGCGCCGCCATGCCGAACTGCGCCAGGCCTACCTGCGGCTCAACGGCGCCCAAGAGAAGCTGCTGCAATCGGAAAAAATGGCCTCGATCGGCCAGCTCGCGGCCGGTGTGGCCCACGAGATCAACAACCCGATCGGCTATGTCCATTCGAACCTGGGCAGCCTGCAGGAATACCTGCGCAGCCTGTTCACCGTCATCGAGGCCTACGAGCGCGCCCTGCGCGCGCCGGACCCGAAGGCGCTGATCCCTGAGATCGACGACATCCGCGACCGTCTGGACATCGACTTCATCAGCCGCGACCTGCCGCAGCTGATGGCCGAGTCGCGCGAGGGCATCGAGCGGGTGACGCGCATCGTGCGCGACCTGAAGGACTTCTCGTACTCCGGGCGCGACGAATCGTGGAAGCTGGCCGACCTGCACGCGGGGCTGGAATCGACCATCAACATCATCTGGAACGAGCTCAAGTACAAGGTCACCCTTGAGCGCCGCTACGGCGAGCTGCCGATGGTCGAGTGCCTGCCGTCGGAGTTGAACCAGGTGTACATGAACATGCTGCTCAACGCCGGCCATGCCATCGCCGACCGCGGGCATATCGTGGTCAGCACCGGCGTGGACGGCGACGAGGTCTGGATCGAGTTCCAGGACAACGGCTCGGGCATTTCCCCGGAACTGCGCCAGCGCATCTTCGATCCGTTCTTCACCACCAAGCCGGTGGGCAGCGGTACCGGGCTGGGCCTGTCGATCTCCTACGGCATCGTCAACAAGCACCACGGCCGCATCGACCTAGACAGCACGGTGGGCGAGGGCTCGCGCTTCCGCATCGTGCTGCCGATCCGCCAGCCCAAGGGCTGAACACCAGCGCTGCCGGTGCCCGGCAGCGGCGCGGCTGGGCCGGCCCGGGGTCGGCTCATTCCATGCCGTTGATCGAGCGGCCCTGGCTGCCGCCGCGCTTCTCGTCGTGGGTGCGGAATGCCTGGCGGATGTGCTCGCGCAGCTCGTCGTCGTTCCAGGGCTTGGTCAGGAAGCGGTAGATCGCGCCGCGGTTGATCGCGTCGGTCACGGTGTTGAGGTCGGTATAGCCGGACAGCACCAGCCGTATCGTGTCCGGGTAGAGCATCTTCACCCGGCCCAGGAACTCGGTGCCGCTCATGTCGCTCATGCGCTGGTCGGACAGGATCACCTGCACGTCGTTGATCGCCAGCAGGTCGAAGGCATCGCGCACGTTGCCGGCAGCGAGGATGCGGTACCCGTCGCGGCGGAACAGGCGCACCAGCGAGCGCAGCACGTTCTCCTCGTCGTCCAGCAGCAGCAGGGTGCGGTCCGGGCGGGTCTCGGCGAACGCCTCCGGGCGCAGGTAGCGCCGGCGCAGGGTCATGCCGGCGGCTTCGACCGACATCGGCTCGCCGAACAGATAGCCCTGGAACACATCGCAGTCGTTGCGGCGCAGGAAGCCCAGCTGCGCCTGCGACTCGACCCCGTTGGCGATCACCGTCATGCCCAGCTGGTGGCCCATGGCGATGATCGCGCGCGAGATGGCGGCCTCGCGGTTGGCTGCCGGCGCGCTCTTGATGAAGCTGCGGTCGATCTTGAGCTTGTCCACCGGGTAGCGCACCAGCGCGCTGAGACTGGAGTCGCCGGTGCCGAAATTGTCCAGGCTCAGGCTGATGCCCTCGTTGCGCAGGTTGGCCAGGGTCTCGTACACGAAGTTGACGTTGTTGGTCAGCGCGCTCTCGTTGATTTCCAGGGTCAGCATGCGCGCCGGCACCCCGGTGGACTGCAGCAGCGCCATGGTCTCGGCGAAGAAGCTCGGCCGCAGCAGCTGCAGGGTGGACACGTTGACCGCGATGTTGAAATCGTCGAAGCCCTGGTCGCGCCAGATGCGCGCCTGGCGCAGGGTCATTTCCAGCACCCAGGCGCCGATCTGGACGATGATGCCCAGCCGTTCGGCCGTACGCATGAAGCGTTCCGGCACCAGCATGCCCAGCGTCGGCGACTGCCAGCGCAGCAGCGCCTCCATGCCCACGACGTGGCCGTCGCGGGCGCTGACCAGCGGCTGGTAGCGCAGGCGCAGTTCGCCGTTGTCGATGGCGTCCACCAGCTGCCGGGAAATGATGCTCTCGCTGTGCGCGCTGAGTGGCTTGTGCAGCATGTGCACCTGCACCACGTTGCCGCCTTCGCGGCCGGCCTGGTGCAGCGCGTCCTCGGCCAGGTCGAGCAGCCGGCTCGGGTCGGTGGCATGTTCCGGGCTCAGCGACACGCCGATCTTGGCGGTCAGGAACAGGGTGTAGGGCAGCACCGAAAGCGGCAGCTCCATCTGCTGGCGCAGCTGTTCGGCCATTTCCTCCGGCAACGGCACCCCCTCCGCCCTAGGGATCGCCAGCACGAACTCGTCGCTGCCATGCCGCCACAGCCGGCCGCGGCCGCGCAGGTGCTCACCCAGCCGCTGCGCGATCAGGACCAGCGCCTGGTCGCCGACGTCGGCGCTCATGTTCTCGTTGACCGAGGCGAAGTGATCGATGTCCAGGTGCAGCAGCATCAGCGGCGTGCCGCCGGCGGCGGCGTCGGCGACCA
>NZ_LDJO01000005.1 GCF_001431595.1 Stenotrophomonas acidaminiphila | reverse complement strand
TTTGGTTGGTGTGTCTTGTCCTCGATGCGCAGCATCCAGAAGTCGCTGTACGGGTCGTCCTGCTCCGAGCCGCGCCGCATCTTGTTCATCTGGGCGATGTAGCCGTTCAGGCCGACGATGCCGGGTCGCCCCTCGCCGGCGGCGCGACCGTGCCAGATGCGCGAGGCGTGGTGAGTGTGCAGCGTCAGCGACATCGCGCTGCGCAAGGAGCCGAGATTCAGTTGCAGAGGTTCGTTGGTCGTTGCCATGGTGTCCGCTCGTTGTTGGAAAAGAGCGGCCAGCTTCGGCAGGAAGCGGAAGGCAGTCAGTCAACAAACCGAAACCCGCCCGTCCCCGGTTCAGGGCGCGGCGGGTGCATGAGACGCGAGCTATCCCCAGGGGATAGCTCCATGGAGCGCCAAGGAACGCTGCACGCCCGGATCAGCGCGGACAAGGACGATCTCGCGGCAAGCGATCGGGGCTTGGCGTGCAGCGGTTCGACGTCGTAGCCGTCAGTGGAACTATCCCCAGGGGATAGTTCCATGGAGAGCCAAGGAACGCTGCGCGCCCGGCTCAGCCCGGACAAGGCCGATCCCGCCGCAGGCGATCGGGGCCTGACGTGCAGCGGTTCGACGTGTAGCCGTCAGTAGAACTATCCCCTGGGGATAGCTCTGCTGGAAGCCACTGGCATCCACTTCACCGCCTTGCAGGCCCGCTCACTTGCTGGCGAGCAGGTTGCGCAGCCGCTCGATGTGCTGTTTGGCGACTTCTGGCGGCACCGGCTTGCCCTGCGGCTGGGATGGTGGCGGTGCTGGTGGTGGCCGCTCATTCGGCGGAGCGTATGCAGATGGCGCGTCTTTCTTGGCCCAGGCGTTGAACTCGCCATGGATGGCCCGTTGGATGATGCCGAACAGATACCCCGCAGGATTGCGGATGCCGTGGCTGCTGCATCGCGTGGCCCATTCGTCCAGCACAGCCTGCCTCAGCGAGGCATCGACCTGCTGCAACGCCACCCGCGCACCTGTCTGCTGCTCTGCCTTCAGTTCCGCGAAGCGTTTGGGCCATTGGAGGTCGCCCAGCGCGCGCGCCTGCGCTTGTGCGTGCGCGGTAGTACGTACTTCATTAATACGAGTACTACGTACTGTACGGGCCTGCTTCGGATTCCGAAGAGAGGCGTCTGGCGCGGGTTTCGACCCTGCTTCGGATTCCGAAGTGGGGTCGTCAGGATTCCGAAGAAGGCTCGTCGCCCCTTCTTCGGATTCGTGCGTGGCGTCCTCCTGTGGATAACCTTCGTGCGCCCCAGCGCCCTGGCTGGCGAGGCGCTCGGCCAGGACTTGCAGCCTCGACGGCAGGGTGCGCCCGGCCAGCATCGGGTCTTCGCCGATTTCCTTGAGGGTGTGCAGGCCCACGATCTGAACGGTTTTGGCCGAGTGGCCGAGCGCCTGGCTGACCAGTTGCAGGTAGTCCGGGTCGAGCTGCATGGCCTCGAACGGCGTCAGGGGTTCGTCGTGCAGCACGTACAGATTGCCGAGGATGCGGCCGGTCCTGGCGTCGCGCCGTCGCCGCACCAGGCTCAGCCACCGGGTCAGTCGCAGCAGCGTCAGGGCTCGCGCCACGGTTTCATGCGAGGCCTGGCCGGCGCAGGGCATCGAGGCCAGCCAGGGCCGCAACTGCTCATAGGTGGGGAATGCGGTCACGCCGTCGTCGTTGAGCATCAGCCGGAACACCTGCCAGGCGTTGCGCTCCAGCGGCGTCAGGCGGCGGTCGAGGAACAGCCGCCGCGGTACGGTCTCGTGCCGATTGCCGCTGAAGAGGAGCGCATCGCCGGTCGCGGCCGGTGTCGCAGGTGACGGCACGGGTATGCGCTCGGGAGCGGGTGTTGGCGGGTTGGGGTTGGGCTTGGGCGCAAAGTTCTTCAGCGCCGCATCGAACAGGTCAGCGAGTGCGACGGGGCCATGGCGTGGCGCGGTATCGTCCACGGCCATGGCTCAACCCAGTCCCTGATCGACCCACGACTTGATCGCGGCCCAGACCACCGACAACGGCAAATCCATGCCTTCGGCGAGGTCCATGGCCGCGTCGAGAATCGAGGTCTCGTCCTCCAGGTCCACATTCCTGCTGCTGGTGATGGCTTTCCAGCGCCGCCACAGTTCGACGTCCTGCTTCTCGTCCAGGACAGGGTGACGACCCTTGCGCTTGGGCAGGCCCAGCACCTCACGGCGCAGGGCGACTTCCTGATGGGTCAGGCCATAGAAGCGGCTGACCATCTCCGTGCTGGCCCCCAGGCGCAACATGCGATCGACGGTCGCGATTTCCTTCTCCACGTCCTGCGCCTGCGAGAGCAGACGCCGGAGCACCTCGCGGTTCACGGACACGGAACACCACGAGACATTGGCGTTGGCGAGCACGCTCACCATGGCGGGATGCTTGAGCGCATCCAGCTCGGCCTCGCTGAAGCCCATCGCCTTGCAGCGGCGCAGTTGGCCGTTGCGCAGGTCGTAGAGCGCCTGGGCGATGACGGCCTGATTGAGCGGGTGCGGGGCGGCCATGCGGGTCTCCTTCCTTCATGCCCCAGGGCCTGCGGCACCGGACTCCAGGTCCAGCAGGCGCCGGGCCAGGCGCAGCAATCGGAACAGCTTGACCAGCGCGGTGTCGCTCAAGCGGCGGGTCGCATCGCCTTGGCCATGCAGCAGCGCCGGCAGTTCGGCGGCAAGCTGCCCGCCGTCCAGATCGGCATCGGTGAAGCTCTGGCCTGCCAGGCTCGCCAGCAATGCCAGCACGACGCGGCCCTGCGGTGATGGGGGCTGTGCGTTGGGATGGCATGCGAAGCCCACACCGTCCGCGCGGTCCTCGATGCACTGATCGAGGCCTGCCTCGCCCGCGATCTCGCGTGCGAACTGCGCGATGTGGATGCGCAGGCGATCGGGCGTGTCCAGGCCCGCGTCGATGTGCCAGACGTCGGAAATCGGGTAGAGACCGCCCGCCTGGACGGGAATGGACTGCAAGACGTTGGCCGAAAAATCGGGCAGCGCATCCCCCAGCTCGTCGGCGACCATCCGCTGAATGGATTGCAGCCGCTCCGTCGTCGGTGCAGGCGAAACGATGTGCCCCTGCAGCAGATCACCAGGAGCAGCCACGGGGCTTCCTGCGGGCGAGCCGTCCGTCCCCGAGCCGCCCTCGCGCTCGCGCGACCCAGGTGTGGTCGCCGGCGTCGGGGCCGATGGGGCCGGCGCGGCGGGCGGGCGTGCCACGGTGCCGGGCTCAGGCAGCGCGGGCGGTGCCGATGGTGGGGTCGGGTCGCTGATCAGGGCGCGATGGCGGCTTTCGGATTCGGTGAGGTCGAGCGCCAGTACGTCGTAGTCGATGCCGAGCAGTTCGGACATCTGGCCGATCAACTCGTCCTGCACGCGCTGGGGGGCGAACTCGTCGGCCTGCGTGTCGAACTGCGACAGCACCTCCTGAAAGAAGTCGTCGAAGTCCTGCACCAGCGTGCGGCCCTTGGCGTAGCGCTCCCACGCGAGCATGCAGGCCTTGCGCGTGACCGACAGGCGTTCGACTTGGTGGCGGCCGAGCCCGCCATAGAGCACGGTCGGGATCGCCGGCAGGAGGTAGCGCACCGCGTCGTTCATGCGGCTGATGTGCGACTGCTGGACTGGGAAGCCGTCGGCAGCGAGCCGGCGCGCCAGCTCCGACTGGCTGAGGGCGGCGCCGCTTTCCTGCTCGTAGAACTCGCGGACTTTCTCGACGCCGAGGGCGCGCTCGATGAACGTCAGGCCCCCGCGCAATTCGTTCTCGGCCAGGTGGCCGGTCAGCATCACGACTTCGCCGCGGCTGGGCCACGGGCGGAACAGGCACGATATGCGGAAGAACCGCTCGTCCTTGGTCTCCGACCACAGTTCGCGCAGGATCGCCAGGCGCGTGTTGCCGCCGTTGCGGATGATGTAGTGGTCCTCGCCCGGGCGCCGGGTGATCGCCGGCGCTGCGTCCAGGCCGCGCTCACGGATGGACGCCTTGATGTCCTCGTAGGCTGGGTTGCGCTTCTTCCTGGGATCGTGGTCGTAGGGGCGCAACTGGTCCAGGGTCACGACCATGGGCGTGTCGGCGATCGGGTCGCTCAAGGCCGAGGTGGACGGGCCGCTGCGCTCGAACCCGGCCGCGAGCAGCTTGCCGGCCATCTGCTGGGAGGTCATTTCAGCCATGGCGGCCTCCCTGCGCTGGGGACCGGGACTCGCGCTCGGCGCGGCGGATCTGCGCGCGGGCGTTGAGGGCCGCCCGGTGGTCGCTGGCCGTCGAACTGGTGTAGATCGCGGCGCAGCCTGCCTTCGTGAATTTGAGGTGGCCGCCTGGCGTGCGCTTGACGTGCCAGCCCTCGCCGACGGCGAACTCGATCAGGGCGCGCAGCCGCTTGTGGCCTCGGGCCAGTTCATGTGCGTTCGCCATGGGGCCTCCCGGTATCAAGAGGAAATGGCGGGCGGCCGGACACGCGAGCCAGTCGGTGCTGCCATTGCGGGAACAGTTCGCCGGCGAGGCCGCGCATGGTGTCGAGCGCGGCGGGGGCGACTCTGCCCGGTGGCTGGCGGTACTCGACGCGATGCACGGGCAGGCCGCGCGTCGCGGCGCGTGGATAGGCTTCGATGGCCGGCACGTCGGCGGCCAGCACGCGGATGCCGGTGTGGTCCTGGAACAGGTCACGCAGGGCTTGCTGGATCAGCCGGGCGTTCGCCGACACCGGGTGGACCCGGTTGATGAGCAGATGCAGCGGCGGCGGCTCGATGCCCAGGTGCCGGTACGGCGCGATGTCTTCCAGCAACTGCATGGTGCCGCGCCGCAGCTCGCGGGCGGCGAGGATTTCCGGGGTGACAGGCGACAGCGCCAAGTCGGAGGCCAGTACTGCCATCTCCAAGGTCACGCTGCGCGCGCCCTGGGTGTCGATCAGCACCAGGTCATAAAGGGGAGCCAGCATCGGCAGCAGGTGCCGCAACCGCAGGCGCCCATCCGGCGCGTGCAGCAGCAAGGTGTTCAGCTCGCCCCGATGGTCGTTGGACAGCACCAGGTCCAGGCCTGTGATGATCGTGCGGGACACGAGCTGGCCGAGGTCGCGCTCGTTGAAGGCCAGCAATTCATAGATGCCGCCGGGCGCGCGGTGGGCCAGCTCGTAGTAAGAGGACAAGGTGGGCTGCACGTCGAGATCGAGCAGCAGCACGCGCAGTCCCGCATCGGCGGCTAGCCCGCCCAGGTTGGCGGCCGTGGTCGTTTTACCGACGCCCCCTTTGGTCGAGACAATGGATACAACCTGCATGGCGTTCTCCGGGTGAGGATGGGAAGTCCGTGGGAGAACGGGTCAGGCCCGGTTGTTGACGCGCTCGGCGATCCACTGGTCGATTTCGATGGAATCCCAGCCGACGGCGCGCACGCCCAGGCGCAGCGCCTTGGGGAACTTGCCGGCGCGCATCAGGTTGTAGAGGTGGGCACGCTTGAAGCCGGACTTCGCTTCGACTTCTTCCAGGCGCAGGATGCGGCGCTCGTTGGGCGGCAGTGCAGGTGTTGGCGACATGGCGGTCACTCCTGAACGCTCAGTGGCGTTTGTTGGCGTGACCTCTATTCAATAGACGCGGCTGCGGAAAGACATTGCCAATGCAATCTCCGCGGCTGCCTAAACAAGCTGGAAAACCTTAGAGGATGGCGCTATGTAGCCGGCGCCTGGCTGTGGCGAACTTGCCGTTCAATGTCCGCTCCGCGATCCCCATGACGCCGTGGTGATGGGCGACCAATGCGCTGACCACGGCCTCCTGCGTCTTGAAGCTGGAGTACGGCGTGCCCGAGGGCGACTGGCCGAGTATCAACTCCAGCATGCCCCCGATGATGTTCAGGTAGGTGGTCTCGGCCCGATCGCTGATCGAGCATTGCGCGCATGCGGGGATCACCGAGGACTGCTTGAGCAGCGCGTCGTGCTTTTCCTGCAACTCGCGAAGCTGACGCTTGGACTGCTCCAAGGCGGATTTGAGGGCCAGCCTTTCGACCAGCATGGCTTGCCCGGTCTCCAGCGAGATGAAGGGATGGGCGATGCGCTCGCTGCGGGAGAAGAGAAAGGCGGGCCGCTGCTCGGGGTAGTGCTGGCGCATCCAGCGCTTCAGATCGACGTGGCGAACGGTGATATCAGGGGAGTCGATCAGTTCGATGTCGCGCATCGTGATGCCGTTCTGCCCGAAGGGCAGTTCCCCATTGAGGATGCCGTCGTAGATGCGGTCGGTATACAGCCGCAGTTCGCCCCAGCGCGGGCAGTCCAACGACTGTGGCAGGTCTCTCGGCGACGAGATCGAGGCCAGGATGACGTGCTCGAATCGCAGCAGCCCGGCCCAGCGTATGGAGGCTTCGATCGGGCGGTAGAACACCTTTGATGTTGGTGCATTGTTGTTCATGCTCCTATCTCCTTCCAGGAGAACTACATGGCCGACTCCTTTGGTGCCAACCTGAAGGTCGGCGTGTTGTCTGTGCATGAAGCGGGTCCCGAGGTCCGCTTCGTCATGGGGCCTGAGTACTTCTCACCGGCTTGTGTTGCAGGTAGCCGTCGTGTGCTCGATATGCAAGAATCCAGTGAGTCGCAAGATGGTCGAGCCTTCGCTGGCAGGCTCGAAAGCGACGCGCACAGTAGCAGCGTCATAAGTAGCGGCGATCTTCGCAAAACCGTTTGGGTATGGCCTGATATGCCAGCGGTTTCACGAGGCGCGAAGGGCTCGCAATCGCTACCCGACGTCCACAAGGACGCGGTGAAACCCCAGCCTGTCATGCTTGTCCAGCATCCTGATATAGCGACAAAGAATCGCGCGCTGACGCGCCACGGCTAGGGTGTGCGTTCTTCCCGCACGACTTGTGCGGACGAGCTACGCAATGCGCGGCGCATGCGGCTCGTAGCTGACATCCGAACTGAGCCAGCACCGAGAGAATCGGCCTGGACGTCATCGCGGTACTGGTGCGGGTGCCGAGAGCAGGGACAGGCGCCAGTTCGAGACCGTCGCTGACGACGTTGTGACGAGTGTGGGGCCGGTGTGCTGAGTGCGGGTCTATGGACGCCAGTGGAACTCTTTGGACGATCTTGTTGGCGGGGGTGAAAAACTAGGCTACAATCTAGGTCTTCGCTGGCCACCTCGGCGAAGAAAGTGTTCGGGAAACAACGACTTACGCGCCTAGTAAACGTCTCGTTTCCCGCTCCAGTTCGATGAAGTTTCCGGGTTTTCAACGGGGCGTCATCAAGGGATTCACCTCGTGTATATCGAGCAGTCAAGCGACTGCGTGCGGGATGCACAGGGAGGCCAAGAGCTTCCCAAGAGCGTGAAGAAAGTTGTTAAAAAGGCTGGCGCAACACCTACGAAGTCTGTAGAATGCACGGCTCCCAAGCGGGAATAGCTCAGTTGGTAGAGCGCAACCTTGCCAAGGTTGAGGTCGCGAGTTCGAGTCTCGTTTCCCGCTCCAAGTTATGATCTACAGACTTCCACTGACGTCTGTAAGTCGTTGAAAAGAGGGGCTTCGGCCCCTTTTTTCATTCCAGCGAGCGCCACGGAAATCCACCCACAGCTACCGTTTTTGAGTGACCAATTGAGGCACAAGAATACGGGTGGGACGGCTACCGGATAGTTGCTGGGGCTGAGCGGGAACCATGACGAGCATAGAGCCTAAGTCATAACTTAGGAGCCTCGAAATGGCACTCTCTGATCTGACCGTCCGGCAGGCAAGGACCACCGGCAAGCGCTACACCCTCTCCGACAACGACTGCCTGGGCCTGATGGTCTCTGCCGCAGGCGGCAAGTCGTGGATCTTCCGCTACTACTGGCTGGGCAAGCAAAAGCGCATGTCCCTGGGCGGCTATCCCGCCCTCAGCCTGCGCGAGGCCCGCGCCGAGCGGGACAAGGCCCAAGCCCTGCTCGCCAGGGGGATTGATCCCCAGGTCGAGCGGGATCAGCGGCGGCACGCGGCCAGGCTGGCAGGCGAATACACCTTCAAGAACGTCTTCGATGCCTGGGTCGAGCATCGCCGCAAGGAACTCAAGGAAGGCCGTCAAAGCACGCTTTCGCAGATCCTGCGCATCTTCAACAAGGACGTGCTGCCCACCCTGGGGAAGATGTCGATCTACGACATTCGTCGGCCCCAGCTCGTAGGCGTCGTGGCGGCGATCGAGAAGCGCAAGGCGTTCACCACCGCCGAGAAGGTCCGCACCTGGTTCAACCAGATGTTCCGCTACGCCTTGGTCATTGCCGAGGGGCTGGAAGTCAACCCGGCCGCGGACCTGGACGTGGTGGCCGAGCCCAAGCCCCCGGTGGCCCACAACCCCTATCTGCACCTGCCCGAGCTGCCCGAGTTCCTTCAGAAGCTCCGGCTCTACAACCCCCGGGGCTGGCAGACCCAGCTTGGCGTCCGGCTGCTGTTCCTGACGGGGGTGCGCACGGGCGAGTTGCGGCTGGCCGAGCCTGAGCAATTCGACCTCGACCGCGGCTTGTGGATCATCCCGCCGCAGGTCGTCAAGCAGCTCCAGGACGAAATGCGCAAGGCCGGCAAGCGGCCGCAGGACGTGCCGCCCTACATCGTGCCCCTGTCCCTGCAGGCCATCGAGATCGTGCGCTATCTCCTGGGCGTGATGCGTCCGGCGCAGAAGTACCTGCTGTCGCATCGCAGCGAACTCAAGAAGCGCATCAGCGAGAACACCCTCAACAAGGCCGTGCAGCTCATGGGGTATGAGGGGCGCCTGACCGGTCACGGCATTCGCGGCACCATCTCGACCGCGCTCAACGAGATCGGCTACCCGAAGATTTGGGTGGACGCGCAGCTTTCGCACTCCGATCCGAACAAGGTCAGCTCGGCCTACAACCACGCCAAGTACGTGGAGCCGCGCCGCCGGATGATGCAGGACTGGGCCGATCGCCTCGACTTGCTCGAACAGGGCGAAGTGGAAGCCGCGAGCGCGCACCTGACCATCCGTATCGACGGGGTGCCGGCGATGGCGGAAGTGGAGGAAGTGGTGGGCGCGGTCCCCACGGTGGCCGAGTCCGCTGTCCCTGGTGTGCCGCCCGTGGTGGCCACGCCTATCGTCGTGACCCCGAACAGCGGTGGAATCACGTTCCAGCGGCTGTCGCAGGTGCCGCCACCTCCGGTGCATGCCCCGGAGCCGGAAGTGTCCGCCATCCAGCGCGAGCGCGAGGAAATGCTGGCCATCTATGAGTCGCCGAACAATCTGCCGGTCCCGCTGTTCGGCAAGCTGGCCGGGAAGTCCAAGGATCAGATCAACCGCGAGCTGAAAGCCGGCAAGCTGTTGTCCATCAGCCTGGGCAACCGGGGGCAGCGGGTTCCCGACTGGCAACTGGTGCCGCTCAAGCACAAGCTGGCCCAGGTACTCATGAACCAGTGCCCGCACGCGGATTCGTGGGACCTGTACCGCATGCTGACGCAGCCGCACCCTGACCTGGGGGATCGTGCGGCCATTGATGTGGTCACGCCGACCAACGTGCCCGCGATCATCCGGGTCCTCATGGGCGACTGGCAGCGCCATGAGGATGTGCCCGAAGCCGTTGCCACGCGGCCCATCCCCGAGGATGTGCGGCTGAGCGTCCGTCGGTTGGTGGATAGCGCAGTAGTGCTTGAGGGGGCCTGACCCGTGGACTGCAACCTCTGGCCGGGGTTGTCACCCCGGCCAGAGGGGGCGGCCACTATGCAGCACTTGCCCTGGCAACTTGCAGCGCTCTACGTTCGAACCGCTCTACAACGGAACTGGCTTGCTCCTGGGGTCGCTGCAAGTGCGTCACGATCTCGTAAGGGCCATCGATGATCGGCCGCATCGCGAGCCCCCAGCGATGGGCATGCTCGATGCGCGATTGCGCGGATACCCCGACGCCATAGCCGGCCGCGACCCATGTGGCCAATAGGGCAAACGAAGTCACGTACCGGATGTTTTGCCGACCTATAGGCGGGAGGGTGGAAAGTCGCTCGTCGAGCTTGGAGCACATTTCCGCCTGCCAGCGATACATGGGGTAGTTCAGCAGATCGGCAATCGTGAGCGTTGCCTGGTCAAGCAACGGGAACCGTAGCGGCATGGCGACGGCCATGCACTCAACCCACAACGGCTGGGTCTTAAGGGTCGTGTCGCCCGACGCCTGAAGCGATACCCCTGCGTCGTAGCGACCGTTATGTAGCCCCGTGCGCAGGTCGTTGCCCGAAACCTCAAAGAATGCGAGGGTGACATCGGGTTCTTCCGCGCGTTGCAGCGCCAGCAGTGCCGAGAGCTTTGACGATGGCACGCCTGGCGCTATGGCAAGCCTGAGATGGGAGAGCCGGCTGGTGGTGTTGTACATGGGTGCCCCAAAGCGGCAAAGCAGGTCGAGAGCAAGCCGACATGATAGTTAAGAGAGAACTTTAACGTCTATAACATTAACGTGGTTAATTTGGGTAGATTGTTCGACGCTTCTGCTAATGCAGAAGCCCACTATTCAGCCAGGCCGCCCCATTGGCACATCGACATATGAATCCGAGCCAGCGTTGGCCTTCGGGCAGGCTGTGCGCGCTGCGCGCGTCGCTCAAGGTGTCGCTCAAGACGAGTTTGCATCTAGAGCAGGCATCTCGCGTTCGCACATGGGCAAGATCGAGCGCGGGGAGCACGTGCCCACGCTTCCTCTCATCTTAAAAATTGCCACGGCGCTCGGAATAAGCGCCGCTGAACTGATGTCTGCAACGGAGCGCAACCTTGGCACCGGCAGCAGCACAGATTCTTGAGGGTGACCGAGCTGTCAGCTACTCAGACTGTCGCGTAACCGGACGAGATCATGCAGACGAACGATGAATCGCTCCAGCGAAGCCGGCATGTCGCCGCCACCGAGTCGGAGCAGATAGGTTGTGATTACTGCTGAATCCACCGCTAGCGGGCGAGTCAGCACATCTGGTCGTGGACTGATAGCAACCCTGGTCGCTGTCGTGAAGCCGACACCAAAGCCCGCGCTGACCAGGGTAAGCATCATCTCCAGCGAGGATACGTGCTCGACCACATTCGGTTCACGTTCTAGAAGCCGTAGAAGCCGAGCTAGTTCACGACAGTAGCCTTCGCACACCTGTGGATCGCACAGTACAAGTGGGTGGCCTCCGAGTTCATGGAGTGGGACTGCCTTGTGGACAAGCAGCTCATGTCTGACAGGTACGGCGATCACCAACGGGTCTTGCCAGATCGGCTCGGCAACAATGTCGTCGCCGACTTCGGCCGTGTGCGCGAACCCGATGGTGAAGTCGCCGGCACGCAGACCGCGCAACTGCTCGGCCAACGGCACTTCGGACAAGCGAATCTCAACGTCTGGCTCTTCAGCGCGACAACTGGCGAGAAAATCCGACAGCCAGGGATCAATTGCGCCATCGGATACTGCGATGCGCAGGCTACCTCGCGAGCCCGCTGCAACAGCCTTGGCATTCTCTCGTGCTTGTTCCAACACGGTGAATAGTCGGCGAGTGTCTTGCAAGAACGCAGTACCTGCTGCGGTCAGCCGGGTACCTCTGCGGTCTCTATCGAAGAGCAAGACCCCCAATTCGTCCTCCAGTTCTTTGATGGCTCGGGAAAGAGGTGGTTGTTCGATATGTAGTCGCTCGGCAGCTCGTGTGAAATGCAGCTCCTCAGCCAAGGCTACGAAGCAACGTAGATGTCGCAGCTCCATTAAACATGTCTCCTTGTGCGCTCCAATCTGCCGCGCAGGTTCAATGCGAGCGCTGCCGGGTAGAACCCGCTCCTCGGTTAATGGCAGAGCCATGATCTGTCACCCAGGAAAGTTCTGAGTATTAGTAGCACCGAGCATGCAAACGAGCGCCAAACTAGGGGCCAATCCAACAAGGCAGTGGCCGCAGCTCGCAGGGCTACGGCCACAACCTTGAGCAATCAGTTCTTGCCGCCGGACGATTGACGGGTTGCCGGTGCCGGCGTTGCAGCCGGCTTCTTCTTCGTGGCGGCATCGCATTGCTCTTTCAGCTTCTTTACTTCGGGGTAAGCCACGTCGCTGATGTACCGCTTCGTATCTGCCAATTGCTCGCAGGTCTTCGGCATGGCCTTTTCATCGTCGTTATGCGCGCCGGGATGGGCCATCGCAAGCGGTGAAGCAAGCGATGTGCTGGCCAGGAAGGCAATCAAGAGCGGACGAACATTCATTTCACTATCTCCATAGGTAGGGCCCGGCCTCGTGGCAGGGCGGAAACTTCGGCTTCCTAGTGCGCGTTTGGCACAGCAGGAGGGCCGGAGTGCATAGGGCATTCGCCCCTGTCTTTCCGGCGAACTACAAGACGCGCTTCATTTCCACGTATTGGCCGCGAGTGCGAACAACCACAGTCACATCGACATCCCCGCGGTTTCGCCAGAACCAGCCGTGATTGCCACTAAAGGCAGCCTGGATCACGCCGTCACCTGCGGGCACGGCGCGGCCTTTCTCGTAGCTTATGGACTGTCCACCGCCATCGCCGTGGGTATCAACGTTCACTACACCGCCTTCGGTGATCCAACTGAATTCGGCCTTCTCACCAGCCTTCATGCTTAGCTTCACTTCGGCCCCCTGGCCGGGTTTGAGTAGGACGCGCACCTCATCGCGCCACGCAGAATCGTTCGTCACCTGGGCGGCACCTTGCACCTGTGCCAGCGTGGCTGCGCTTGCATTTCCTGTACTCGTGGCAGCGGTCTTGGCTGCATCCATGGCGGCGTCCGCAGCAGCTTCTTTGGCCAACTGTGTCTTGATTTCCCCCATTTCCGTCAGCCCGAGAGCACGACCAATTCTTGTCGGGTCGATTGCGTATTCGGAGGGAAGGACGACGGCGACCAGAATTGCGATGGCCGCAACGAGCGCAATAATCGTCGAGCGTATCAACTGTTTCGATGTTGGCAGGGCGTCAAGGGTTGGCTTGGATACGTTGTACATAGAGTTTTCTCCGTGTGCAGTTAGGAAACGAAGTAGCCGGTGATCTGGTAGCCGATCAAAACGAATCCGGCACACATCATTGCCACGTTTGCGGTGTACGCATGGCGCCAGAAGCTCGCCGTCCGACGCCAGTAGCTCATTGCGATCAGGATCGTGCCGAGCGCAAGCAACTGCCCGATTTCAACGCCGACATTGAACGCCAGCAGGTTGGGAATCAGGCCGTCAGGTGAAATGTTGTATTCGATGATCTTGGTGGACAGCCCAAAGCCGTGAAATAGTCCGAATACGACGGTTGCAACCTTCGTGTTGGGCTGAAAGCCTAGCCATCTTTGAAACGCGCCGATGTTGTCGAGCGCCTTGTAAACAACTGAGAAGCCGATGATCGCGTCGATGATGTAGCTGTTGATCCCGACGTTGAAATACACGCCAAGCAGCATCGTGGTTGAGTGGCCGATGGCAAATAGCGTCACATACAGGCCGATATGCTTCAGTCGGTACAGAAAGAAGATCACGCCGAGCAGGAACAGGATGTGGTCGTATCCCGTCGCCATGTGCTTCGCCCCTAAATACATGAAAGGGATCAGATTGACGCCAGATATTTCTTGGATGTAGCCCTTGTCACCTTCGGCAACGGCATGGGCTAGCTGTGTAAACCCAGTACGTTGTTCAGCGGGATTCGGGAGATGGGCGGCTTGTAGCCGAGGCTGGCGTGGAGCCGGTGCCAGTTGTAGTGGTGCAGCCAGTCATGGAGGGCGCCGGCCCGCTGCACGGAGTTGTCGTAGGCGCGGGCATAGGCCCACTCGCGCAGGCTGGTCTGTACCAGGCGCTCGGCCTTGCCGTTGGTGCGCGGGGTGTAGGGGCGCGTGCGCAGGTGGCGCATGCCGAGGCGGCGGAGCAGGCGCTGGAAGCGGCGCGACCTGTAGCACGTACCGTTGTCGGTCAACACCCGCTCGAAGCGTACGCCCAGGCTGCGGTAGTAACGCACCGTGCGGATCAGAGCCTTGCAGGCACTGGTTCCGCGCTCGTCCGGTGCGATGGAGGCAAAGGCCACGCGCGAGTGGTCGTCGATGGCCAGGTGGACGTATTCCCAGCCGATGCCCCGGTGCCGGTGCGAGCGGTCGCCGGTCACACGGTGGCCCGGGGAACCGATTCGCCCCAGCTTCTTGATGTCCAGATGCAGCAGTTGGCCGGGCCGGGCGTACTCGTAGCGGTTCTCCGGCAGCGCCGGTTCCAGTTCGGCCAGGCGATGCAGCCCGGCACGGCGCAGCAACCGGGCGATGGTGCTGGGCGCCACGGGCAGTCGCTGGGCGATCTGGCGATAGGTCCGGCGCGAGCGACGCTGCTCCAGCACCTGCGCCACGATGGCCGGCGGCGTGGCATGGGGGCAGGTCTGCGGCCGGGAGCTGCGGTCAACCAGACCCGCAGGGCCTTCCTCCCGGTATCGCTTGAGCCACTTGTAGGCCGTGCGCACGCTCACGCCGGCCGCGTGGGCGGCCTCTTCGATGCGCAGGCCCTGCACGAGGATGCGCTCCACAAGCAGGGCTCGACCGCGAGGCGTCAAACGGGCATGTTTATGCAGGTTCATCCGGGGCTCCTGGGGGCTGGGTTGGTGTCGTAACTCCCATCTTCCAGCGATGCCCCGGATGAACAACCTACTGAGAGATCACAGCTAGCGCCTGATTCGCACTTGCGAACATGAGGAGAAGCGCTGCTATTAGAAATAGGAGAATCCGTGGCCAGGTTGAGGGAAGGCGACTTGGCATTGCTGCCGTAAATCTTTCGTGGATGAATCTCATACCTTTAATAAACTCCAAAAAATCCTTTGATGAGCGCAGAAAGTGGCTTTTCATTCGCCGCGCTCGTGCGATCAGGGTGACGAAAATCGACGTGCGCACGCTGGCGTGCCGTCTTGGCATCGTCGGGGAGTTGCGCCAGTGATATGGGTGTGCAGCGACGCAGCTTTATTCGTCGGCCAGCCCAAGAATCAAGTGAGCGTCGATCAGCAGCCGATTGCGCGCCTTCAACGCTTCGACGCGGGATGAAAGCGATGCCCCGGCGGCGTCAACGGATTGCCGACGCAGCAGCAGCAGCGATTGCAGATCCCCTTCGCCGAGGCTGTAGCCACGCTGGCCGAGCCTTGCGTTCTCGCGGGCCATTTGTGCGGACTGTTCGGCTAACCTCCACCGCCGCAGTGCAGTGCGGGCATCGTTGATGGTTTCCGCAGTCGCCAGGTCGATTTCCTTTCGCTGGCGCTCCAGTTCGGCCCGCGCCACGTCCGCCTGCTTGAGCGCCTCCAACATGGTTTCCTTGCGATAGGTCCCGCCGAGCGGGATGCTCACGCTGATGCCTACGATGCGTTCGCTGCGACGAGCCTCCGAGGCTGTGAAAAGGCCAACGGTGGGGTCAGGAATTCGATCGGCCCGTGCCCGATCGGCCGTCAGTTCGGCCCGCTTCAGCGATTCCTGCATCGTCCGCAGCGTGTCGCTCCCGGCCAGGACTCGTTCGCGCCATTGCGCTTCGTCCAGGTCTAGTTCCACAGGTTCACTCAAGGACTGTGGCTCCATCACCAAAGACGGAAAGCGTGAGCGCAGGCGAAGGATCGCCTTGGTTTCCTGTGCCTGCGTGGTGTCAAACTGTCGGCGTGCCTCGGCCGCATCCGCTTGCGCAGCGTTGAGATCAAGAAGCGACGCATCGCCGGCCCTGCGGCGCCCGGCAACCGCCGACGCGCTCGATTCGGCGAAGTCGAGTTGTTCCTTAGCCAACTCTCGCGCCTGAATAGCTGCCAGCCAGTCGATCCACAAGTCAGCCAATGTACGCGCCGCTTCATGTCGTGTTTGCGCTAACTCGGCGCGGGCTATTCGTTCGGTCGTGTCGCCTAGGCCCTGATCGAGTTCGGCCTTGCCGCCAATTCGTATCGGTCGCTCGATCCTGGCGGTCCATTCGTTTGAATTGCCACCTGTGTCATAGCGGCGTCTCTGACTGTCGATCCCTACAGACCACTCGTAGGGCGATGCAGCGATCCTGCGCCCTGCATGGCCTGCTGCTTCGAGCGCATGCCGAGCCTTCACGACAGAAGGCTCCTGCTCAATGGCCGCACGCGCAAGTTCGGCAGGAGGTAGGTCGGACGGAATGACGGGCTGCGCAAACGCCTGCAGGGGCAACACCAGCGCCCATCCCAGGGTCATCGTGATCCAAGACTTCATGCAATCTCTCCATCGATCGACAGCGGCGCTGCCCAATAGCGCAACCCGGTGCCGGCAAAACGTTCTTGCAGCAATTGCAGGATTTCTTCCTGCTTCCCGTCGGTGACTAGGATCTGCACTTGGACCGCGTGGCTGCGCCCCATCACTTTTTCTTCGTTCGATAGCCGCCCGTAGGCTGTGCCGTGGCTGAACGTCGGCGTGCTGACAAAGAGTTCGTCACCCGCGACATCGAGCAGCAAGTCGAGCAACTTTTCCTCGATCTGTGGATCGAGAAGCAGGGTCAAGCAGGACTTAGGCATGGTGCGCCTCCATGGGCGCCGCCGACTTGGCGTGCGCGAATCGCAGGTACAGGATGGGTAGCAGGATCAGCGTCAGCGCGGTCGCCGTGATCAGGCCGCCGATCACGACGATGGCCAGTGGCCGCTGGACCTCCGAGCCGGGGCCGGTGGCGAACAGCAATGGGATGAGTCCGAATGCGGTGATTGATGCGGTCATCAACACCGGGCGCAGACGCCTGTGTGCTCCCTGTGTCACGCAATCGACGAGCGACAAGCCTTCGGCGTGCAACTGGTTGAAATAGCTCACCAGCACCACGCCATTGAGCACGGCGATGCCCAGTAGCGCGATGAAACCTACCGAGGCCGGCACCGAGAGGTACTCGCCCGTGAGCCAAAGCGCCACGATGCCGCCGACCAGCGCAAATGGAATGTTGCTCAGGACCAGCAGCGCTTGTCGGACCGAGCCGAAGGTGGAGAACAGGATGATGAAGATGAAGCCGATCGACAGCGGCACGACGAGCGAAAGACGCGCTGCCGCACGCTGCTGATTCTCGAACTGACCGCCCCAGGCAATGCGGTACCCGGTGGGCAGCGTGACTGCCTGGGCGACCTTGGCCTTGGCCTCCTCGACGAAGCCGACCAAATCGCGCCCGGTGACATTGGCGATCACTACGCTGTAGCGGCTGCCCATCTCGCGGTCGATCTTCACAGGACCGCCTTGGCGCTCCAGTTGGGCGAGCTGGCCCAACGCGACGCTTTGCCCATTGGATGTCGTAATGCGCACTGCCGCGAACTCCGCGGGCGATACCTTCACGATGTCCTGGCCACGTACCACGACGGGGATGCGCCGATTGCCATCGATCACCGTGCCTGCACGCTGGCCTTCGATCTGCACGCGCAGCGCGTCTTGCACATCCTCGACCGACAGGCCGTAGCGACCCGCTGCGAGGCGATCGACGATGACACGCAGGTACTGCACGCCGTCGTTCTGAACGGTATAGACGTCCTGGTTGCCCGGCACTTCCTTCATCAGCTTCTCGACCTGGGCGGCGAGGTCATTGAGCGTCGACAGGTCCGGCCCGAAGATCTTGATCGCGATGTCACCACGCACGCCGATGATCATCTCGGACACGCGCATGTCGATCGGCTGGGTGAAGCTGTAGCCGACGCCCGGGAGTTCGTCGAGTACCGCGCGAATCCGATCTTCCAATGCCGGCTTTCCCCCGGGGGCCCACTCGTTGCGAGGCTTCAGCACGAGATAGGTATCGGTCTGGTTCAGGCTCATCGGGTCTAGCCCGATCTCGTCGGCGCCGGCGCGCGCCACGATGCCAGTGATCTCGGGTATGCCCTTCATCAACGCTTGATGGATCTTCAGGTCGAGTTCGGCCGTTTGCTCCAGGCTCACCGATGGCAGCTTCTCGATGCCCACGATCAGGTCTCCCTCGTCCATCGCTGGCATGAAGGTCTTGCCGACCAGGGTATAGACGCCTACCGCGGCCGCCAGCATGACGCCGGCCACGACAAAGACGAGCTTTTGCCGGCCCAACGCGAAGCGCAGGATCGGCGCATACAGCCGCAGTGCCTGGCGGGGCAGCCACGGGTCGTCGTGCTTCACCTTCTTGAACAGGAAGGACGACAGCACCGGGATGATGGTGAGGGACAGCACGAGCGAGCTGGCCAGCGCGAACACGATGGTCATCGCCACTGGCACGAAGAACTTGCCTTCGAGCCCTTGCAGTGTCATCAACGGCAGGAACACGACGGCGATGATCAGGATGCCCGCGGCCACCGGCACGGCCACTTCGCGCACCGCGCGGAACACCATGTGCTGGCGAGGCAGCTTGTCCTTGCCGTCATGGGCCATGTGCTGGACGATGTTCTCGACCACCACCACCGCGCCGTCGACCAGCATGCCCAGCGCGATGGCCAAACCCCCAAGGCTCATCAGGTTGGCCGACATGCCATACCAGCGCATCAGGATGAAGGTGGCCAGCGCCGACAGCGGCAGCACCACGGCCACTGTCACCGCTGCCCGCAGGTTGCCGAGGAATGCGCCCAGCAGGACCAGCACCAGTACGGTCGCCTCCAGCAGCGCCTTTGACACCGTGCCGACCGCCGTCTCGACCAGTTTGGCGCGGTTGTAGAAGACGTTGATCTCGACGCCCTTCGGTAGGGTGGGCTTGAGTTCTTCCAGCTTCTGCGTCACGCCTTGCACGACCTTCTGCGCATTGGCACCAGCCAGTCCGAGCACCAGGCCCTGCACGGCCTCGCCTCGGCCGCTTTGCGTCACCACGCCATAGCGCGTGAGGTATCCCTCGCGTACCTGGGCGATGTCCGTGATGCGCACGCTTGCGCCGCCCTCGGCCTTCACGACGATGGCGCGCACGTCGTCCATGGTCTTGATGCTGCCTTCGGTACGCACCAGCAGTACCTCGTCGCCTTCACCCAAACGGCCGGCGCCGTCGTTGCGGTTGTTGGCCTCGATGGCGGACCGCAACTGCGCCGTGGACAGGCCCACCGCGGCCAGCTTCACCGGATCGGGAACGACCTCGAAAGTTCGCACCTTTCCGCCCAGCGCGTTGACATCGGCCACGCCTGGCACCGAACGCAGGGCGGGCCGGATCACCCAATCGAGCAGACTGCGGCGGTCCTCCAACGTCATCTCCGGCGACTCGACGGTGAACATGAACATCTCGCCGAGCGGTGTCGTGATCGGCGCCATGCCGCCGCTGACGCCTGTCGGCAGATCGGCGCTGATGTTGGACAGACGCTCGGCCACCTGCTGGCGCGCCCAGTAGATGTCGGTGCCGTCCTGGAAGTCGACCGTGATATCGACGATGCCGTACTTGGACATCGAGCGCAGGATGCGCTGGTTGGGGATGCCCAGCATCTCCACTTCGATCGGCACCGCGATTCGGGTTTCGATCTCCTCGGGCGTCATGCCCGGGGCCTTCATGATGATTTTGACCTGGGTGCTGGAAACGTCGGGGAACGCATCAATGGGCAGGTTGCGGAAGGCATACCAGCCCGCACCGGCGAGCAACACGCTGGCCAGCAGGACGAACAGGCGCTGCGCGAGCGCGAATTGAACGAGGCGCGTCAGCATGTCAGTTGCCCCCGCCCTTGCCGAGCCAAGCCGCCTTGAGGCCGATCACGGAGGTGATGGCGATCTGCTGGCCGGGACGCAGCGTGCCCTTGACGCGCAGGGCCTGGCCGGCGCTGTCCAGCACCTCCACCGGCGTGGCCAAGAAGCCCGTTTCGGTTCGCACGAATACATAGGCCTTGTCGCCCTGCCGCGCCACGGCAGCGACCGGCACAGGCCAGCCTTCCCCACCACCGGCAAACGCCACTTGCACCTGTACGAACTCGCCGGGCCGCAGCAACGGCGCACCGCGCGTGACGTCCGCGCGTAGTGTGACGGTCTGGCTTTCACTGACAGTGGTGCCCAGGCTCGTCGTGACGGCACTCGTATCTCGACCAACGACGTTCACCTGGCCGCCGCGAGCCGTCACCTGCGACTGTCGCTCCACAGGCAACTGGATGTCGAGCCACAGCTTGCTTGTGTCGGCGACACGCACCAGGGGATCGGACTGTTGGACGCGCTGGCCGGTTTTAATACCGATGTCGGTCACGGTGCCCCCGGCGCGTGCCCGGATGACCAGCGCATCCTGCATGGCGCCGCCTTCGGCGACGCGGCGAATGGAAGCCGCATCCAGACCTGCCAGCCGCAAGGCGGCTTCCGCTTGGCGTAGTCTGGCTCGATCCTCCGCTGCGGCGGTCTCCGCGTCCTGTGCCCGGCGATCCGGCACGATGCCTTCTGCGGCCAATTGCTTCTCACGCTGCAGCGTCCTCTGCGCCAGCCGGTTGCGCGAAGCTGCCTCCATCAGCTTGAGCTGCTGTTCACCCAATTCGGGGCTCACCAAGCGCAACAGAGCTTGGCCAGGCTTCACGGCTTCGTTCTGACCGACGAGCAATTGATCAACGACGCCGGCTAGCGGTGCGCTGACGACGTACTCCTGCGAGGGAGGCAGCACGACGCGGGCTGGGTAAGTCATACCCGGAATGGATGCAGGCTTTTCTAGGCGTTGTAGCTGTACGCCCAAGGCTTGCATTTGCGCGGCTGAAACGGCGAACTCGTCGGCGGCCAAGGCCGCCGATGGGAGAGAGAGCGCGATTGCGAAAGCGCAGAGCGTGCGCGTCCAAAGTGAAGATTGGTAAGACATAGATGCTCCGATAAATACTCCGCGAAAATTCCAACGCGCCGCTGCAACTAGCGAACAGGGTCTTGACTGCTTCATGGGAGTGACCTCACGCGCCCCCCGTGACGTGTCGGCCATGCAAATGACGCCGAGGAGCACGGGAGACGGCCTCTTTCAGCCAAAGAGGTTTGACGGGTAGGGTGAATGGATCGCGGGTTCCAACGACCACCAAGGCCGTTAAACCAATCAAATTCATGAAAACTCCCACGAGGGCAGGTGACGAGCAAACGATTCCGCGCGATGACCGTCCTCGCACGTCGGGCGGAATCATCAAAAAACCGATCATTGATCGGTTTTTCGCCTAAAAAAACACAGAACACACGCATATGAACTTACCTGGGCATCATGGTGATGAAAGATTCGGTCGCAGAATGCAGCCAGCCTACAGATAGGCTGCAAAACGCTAGAACAAGAATACCTAGCATCAACCCTAAATATGAGACAGACGACTGCTTAGGCGACAGCAGTGCTTCGACGCGCTCAGGAACAAAATCGGAAAAGAACGCCATCGTGAATGGCGCCTGTTCCCTGGCGTGCTGCCGATATATCTTCTCCATCGCGACGATAGTTTCGGCCACGGCGACGCGACACCCCACTTCATTCGCAGCAGCAAAATCGCAACGTTGTTCCAAAGCGAGTTCTAGATCACGCAACAATCGGCGACGGGTGCTTGGCAGTTGGATGCTAGACAATACGGCAGCGACTAAACGAAGCAGAACATCGCGATTGGTGATGTGTGCCTGTTCGTGAGCTAGCACCACGCGCAACTGTGTTGGGTCAAGTTGCCGCATCAATAAGGTCGAAAGCAGGATGTGGCCATGCCCGATGCCGCAGGCGAGCGCCATAGGCCGATCGACATCAAGTACGCGAAGTCTCTCAGGATGTCCCGGACGCCTGCTAAGACGCACCAGCGAGGCAAGAGTTCGCCGAGCGCGCCAAAGCCCCGCTGCGGCCCGTGTCGCCAGCCAGGCGGCATATCCCACCAGCAACGCCAATGCCCCCCATAGCCACGCACTCTGACTGTTGCCGCTCGGGTGCGAAACGCACAGATGCAGAAGCGTGTCAGCGTGCGCAGAACAGGCAGCGGCAAATCGAGCCGAACCTTCAAACATTGACGGCATTGCAAGGGCCATAAGCACGTAGGCGATGCCCGCCAATGCCGGAGTTACCAGCGCCCACCAAGATATCCGTGCTCGCTGAGAAGGAGTCCTCCCAGATAACGCACGACGCAGCGGGTGCTCACAGGCTCCAATCAGCAGGGTAAGCGTCACCGCCAGCACAAAGCCGGACAGCAATGCAAACTGAAGTAGTGGGCCATAACTCGTCATCACGTCTGATCCAATTCAGCACGCCGGCGGGCAATCAACTCCTCAAGCCTCTTGAGCTGATCATCATCCGCTCTTGCAGCAAGATCGACAAAGGCACGCAGCAATACATCCGGCTGCGGGCCTGCAACACGGCGCACCGTGGATTCGACCAGCTTGTGGATTAATTCCTGGCGCGAAACTCGCGCTGAATATTCATAAGCATGACTGATCTTTTCACGCCGAAGCATGGTCTTCCGAAATAGACGTTCCAGCGTAGATTGCACCGTGTTCAAGGAAATCGAGCGCGACTGTCCAATGCGTGCGTACACCGCCTTGGTATCGGATGGGCCGAAACGCCAGATGTCTTCAAGCACGGCGATTTCCAGATCGCCAAGCGTTGGTGCGCTGTGATTGGTCAAGGTAGTCAACTCCGAGCTTTGACTCGAATTTAGCAGTATGCTGTACAAAAAACCGACCGTCAATCGGTTTATTGTATCCTGCTGGAGCCACAGCCGGCAGACGATGTGTTGGCCCATGACCAGTCCGCGCGGCCTCTCGATTTCTCTGGGCACCCCTCTGCCACACGCGGTCGCGGCAAGGTGCTGTCCTGGACGCTGCTCGATCACTGGCTTCCACGGCGCAAGCGAGAATCCCATTCCGTCGTCGAGCATCGCGCAGCGCCCGTTGGCCAGCCTGACGACGCGCCGGTAGATGCCGGCCACACGCTGCTTATCGGCCACAAGGCGATGCTCCAAGCAGGTTTCTGCGGCAAATTCACCGTACATCACGCTTCACGCAGTACAGGCGTTCATGCCGCCGAGTTCTTGACAGGATTGCGATAGGCGAGCAGCCGCAGCGCATTGAACACCACCAGCAGGGTGGACCCTTCGTGCACGGCCACGGCCGGGCCGATGCCCAGCCCCAAAATCGTGGCCGGCACCAGCAGCGCCACGATGCCCAGGCTGACGAACACGTTCTGGCGGATCACCGAGCGTGTATGCCGGCTCAGTCCCACCGCAAACGGCAGGTGCTTGAGATCGTCGGCCATCAGCGCCACATCGGCGGTTTCCAGCGCGACATCCGAACCGGCGGCGCCCATCGCGACGCCTACCGTTGCGTTGGCCATCGCCGGAGCGTCATTGACCCCGTCGCCGACCATCGCCACCTTCGTTGTCTGCCGCAGTTTGCGGATCGCCTCGACCTTGTCCTCGGGCATCAGGTCGCCCCAGGCCTCGTCCAAGCCGACCTCGCCAGCGATCGCCTCGGCGACCTTCTTGTGGTCGCCAGAGATCATGATCATGCGGCGGATGCCCAGGTCGCGCAGTTGCTGCAGGGCCTCCTTCGCGCCAGCGCGCGGCGTGTCCAGCAGCCCGATGGCGCCCAGGTCGCGGTCACCGCGCCGCACCACCATGGTCGTGCGGCCGCTTTCGCGCAGACGCTCGATCGCAGTCTGGGCAGCGGCTCCCAGCGCAGGAACGCCTTCGGTGCCGAACATCTCCACCTTGCCAATCCACACTGTCTCGCCCTGCAGCTTGGCGGTAACGCCGCGGCCGATCAGGTTCTGCAGGCCGTCGGCATCCGATGGCTGCGTTGCACCCAGGCGCTCGCGCCCATCCCGCGCAATGGCGGCGGCCAGGGGGTGGTCGCTGAGCGACTCGACCGCCACCGCCACGGACAGCAATTCTTCCTCGCTCGTGCCATCGACCGTCACCACATCCGTGATGCGGGGCTTGCCCTCGGTCAGCGTGCCGGTTTTGTCAAAGGCCATCGCATCGAGGGAGCCCAACTCCTCCAGTGGCGCGCCGCCCTTGATGAGCACGCCGCCTCGCGCGGCCCGGGCGATACCTGAAAGCACCGCGCTGGGCGTGGCAATCGCCAGCGCACAGGGGCTGGCCGCCACCAGCACGGCCATGGCGCGGTAGAAGCTGTCGCGGAACGGCTCATCGACCACAACCCAGGCGAACAGCAGCAGAAAGGCCAGCCCCAGCACGGCTGGCACGAAGATGCGCTCGAACTTGTCCGTGAAACGCTGTGTGGGTGACTTGCGTGTCTCCGCCTCGCTGACCATCTTCACGACCCGCGCCAAGGCGGATTCGCTGGAGCGGCGCGTCACCTCCACCTCGATGCCCCCCGCGCCATTGATGGTGCCGGCGAAGACGCGCGACGCCGCATCCACGCTGTCGGGTCGGGCGCGCGCCTTTGCGGCATCCTCGACCGGGCGTTTGTCGACCGGCATGCTCTCACCGGTGACCGGAGCCTGGTTGATGGCCGAGGTGCCCTGCACGATGAAGCCATCGGCTGACAGGCGCTGGTTGGGCCGAACCAGGACGATGTCGCCGACAACCAGTTCCTCGACGGGAATCTCTTTTGTCTGACCGTCACGACGTACCGTCGCGGTGTCCGGCGCCAGCTCGGCCAGGGCCTCGATGGCGCGCTTGGCCCTGCCCATCGCATAGTGTTCCAGCGCATGACCCAGGCTGAAGAGGAACAGCAGCAGCGCGCCTTCGGCCCAGGAACCTAGCGCTGCGGCGCCGGCGGCAGCCACCAGCATCAGCGTGTCGATCTCGAAGCGCCTGAGCTTGAGGTTGTCGATCGCCTCGCGCAACGTGTAGAAGCCGCCGAAGAAATACGCCAGAACGAAACAGGCCAGCGGCAGCCAGCCGGGCATGCCCGTCATCAGCTTGTCGATCGCCACGCCAACGCCCAGCAACGTACCGCAGGCCAACGCGAAAATCATTTCGGTATTGGCGCCGAACAGACCTCCCTGTCCATGCACATGCCCATGTTCGCCTTTCTCGCCCGGCTCGTGACGATGCCCCGGCTCGCCGTGCACCGCAGACGTCGGCGTTGTCGAATCTTCAAGCCGCTTCACCCCTGCACCCGAAAGCGACTTGAGGAGGGCCTGCTCCGTGACCGCCTGGCGGTCGAAATCCACGTGAACCAATCCCATCGCGCTGGCCTCTGCATCCAGCACGCCCGGCAACCCGCGCAGCAGCTCGGTTACCGTCCTGGCGCGCCGCGCATGGCCGATGCCCTCGGTCTGCCATAGCACGTGCGCGAAGCGTTCTGTGATCTGCGCACCTGCTGCCTGCACGATCTCGCGGATGCGGCCCAGAGGCAGCAACTCGGGATCATGGTGGATACACAACTGCGCCGGCGCATCGTCTTGCGCCGTTCGTACATGCACCTTGTCGATGCCTTCACGGCCCTGCAGGTCGTCGATCAGGCGTCGAACGATGGCGTCCTGCGCATCCGCGATCTGCGGCAGTACCAAGGGAATGTCGAGGCGCAATTTGCTGGTCATATTGTGTTGGTCGCATTAGGACGGCATAACTTGAGAAAGGACTCGACCCCAACGTATTAGGAAGCCCGTGTAATTTAGCTTCATAGCGTCTCCCGCGTTCAAGGGTCGAAGCGGCATCTGTTCAAGAGTTCTGCCTTGTTCGGTTGAACCACAAGCCACCCGCGATCAAGATCAATGTCAGCACCTGTAGCGCTAGGCCCTGCGCTGTCGGATAGATGCCCAATAGCGGCAGTGAAAAAAATCGAACGGAAGTTGAGTCAAGCATGCCGGCTTCCTGTAGAGCTGCGACGCCGTTGCCCACGAATACGACTGCCAGCAAAGCGAGAAAAGCGGAAGTCGCCGCAAAAAACGGCCCGATTGGCAAGCGCACGCTGTAGCGCAGGATGGCCCCGCCAATCAGCACTAAAAGAAGCGTGGCTCCTGCGACGCCCCACAACACCGCGCCGTGGCTTTCAGCTCCCGCCTGGACCCACAATGTCTCGTAGAACAGGATTACCTCAAACAACTCGCGGTACACCGCAAGGAAGGAGATACCGGCCATCGCCCATAGCGTTCGTTTGTTGAGCGCCACATCGACCTGCTCGCGGATGAAGCGATTCCAGGCCTGTGCGTTCGATCTGCTATGCAACCACCATCCCACGTACAACAGCATTGCCGCTGCCAGCAGCGCCGTGATGCCCTCGGTGAGTTCTCGATTCGCTCCCGAGATGCTTATCACATAGCGCGCCACACTCCAGGTGACAGCCGCAAGTGCCACTGCCCCAATCCAGCCCGCGTGGATATACGGCAAGGCATCGCGCCGTCCGGTCTTCACGACTAAGGCGATGATGGCCGCCAGCACAAGGATCGCTTCTAACCCCTCGCGTACCAGAATCAAGAGAGAACTCACGAACGCTGTCGACCACGACAAACCACTGCCGGAGAGCGCGTCGTCGGCGCGGTCGAGGAGTGCCTTGGTCTTTTCGACCTGGGCAGCCACGGCCTCGGGCGGCTGGCCGTCTCCGATGGCAGCGCGCAACGTCATCATTTCCCGCTCCACCTCGCCGCGCAGAGGAGCGTTCACGGTGTCAAGCGCCGATTCGACAAGCTCAAAGCCTTCGAGATAAGCGGCGATTGCAAGCCGCCGCGCATATTCTCGGTCGCCGCGCGCATACGCCTTCGCAGCCTCGTCGAGTTTGGTGCGCGAGACCGCCAGGGGCGCCGGCGCGGCTAACTGTAGTGCCTGTGGTTGATGGGTCAGGTAAGCGCGTACAGCGTCCAGCGACGAGCCGGCCTTTCCCTGTTCGCTGGGCGTCTTCGTGACCAGGGTGGACAGGGCATCGAACGCCTGCTGACTTTGCCCTTGGCGCCATGCGGCCTCACCTTGGGCGATGATCTCGGGGCTAGCTCGCAGGCCGCCCACAAAGAAGGCCAACGCCCAACGGTCGGCTTCGGAAAATTCATTGAAGGCGCGCATCGGCGTGCCACCCACGCCAAGCGTGATCGTGTTGTACAGACCATAGAGACTCCGCTGACGCATGCGCGCCTCGTCGTGGAAGTTGCTGGGCGGAGGGAGCATGTCCTTGGCCAATGGCCCATCTCCGCGGCCCTGCGCGCCGTGGCATGTGGTGCACTGCTGGGCAAACAGCCTCGCGCCCCGCGTCAAGTCGGGTGCTTGTCGTGGCGCCACGCTGAGCTGCCAAGCCTGGATCACCCCGGCGCGCAGTCGCGCGGCTAGGGCAGCGACCTCGCTGCCTGGTGCCTTAGCCCCGATGCGCTCAATCAGCTCGCGAGCTTGCCGCAGCAGCGCAGGCTGTTCGGTCACAGCGGGCAACTGATCAAGTAGCGTCGCGATCTGTGTTGCGAACTCCTGTTGCTCCGCATATTCCTCGGCGTTGAGAACCTTGCCGTCCTGCACGAACTCGGGGTAGTCCACGCCAACGTAGTCAAGCATGTGGACGACGGTTTGTGCCTTCTCATCATCGGCCGGGGCGGCTGCGGCGAGACCATGCAGGCTCATCGCAATCAGCAGGGCGATGAACCACCGTGGTAGGGGGTTTGAAAAGCAAGAACGCATGGGTACCTCGTCTTTCCGGGCGCCTGGTGCCCGTCCTTGTTAAAAGGTCGCGTCTAGAATACCATACCCCCCTATGCTAACTAAAGTCTCGACACCATGAGTCACACCGTCAAGGAAAAGCCGAAGCTTCTCGCCCGAGCCCGTCGCATAAAGGGACAGCTTGAGGGCATCGAGCGCGCCCTGGAAGCAGAACTGGGATGCGCCGACGTCCTGCACCAGATCGTGGCGGCTCGGGGTGCGTTGACCGGCTTGATGCGCGAAGTGATCGAGGGGCACATCCACTCGCACATCGCTAACCCCCAAGACCCCGGCGACGGCACGCGCGAGCAAGGCGCGGCCGAGTTGATCGCGATTCTTCGCAGCTACATGAAGTGAATTCCAGTCGTGCCTGTCGCGCGCAAACCCTCTTAGGACTCTACGATGAATACATCTCCGCATAATGTGCCGCATGGGCACGATAGGCTCACCAAGCAGAGCCACGAGGATCACGATCACGATCATGAGCACGAGGCTCACGATCACGAGCATCCCTTCGACTGGAAAGAGGCACTGCGTATCTGCCTTGTCGCGGTCGCTGCCGCTGCGGTCTGGTTCAAGTGGTGGGAACCCTATCCGGCGATCAGCGTGATCGGCGTCATCGGTCTGGCGATTGGCGGCTGGCCGATCCTCAAGGAAGCACTAGAGAACGCGCTAGCCCGTCGCATGACGATGGAGCTTTCGATGACTATCGCCATCGTCGCCGCAGCCGCGATCGGTGAGTTCTTCACTGCACTGGTGATCACGCTGTTCGTGCTGATTGCGGAGGTGCTGGAAGGCTTGACGGTCGGCCGTGGGCGCAAGGCGATCAGGGACCTGCTGGAGTTCTTGCCGCGCGAGGTGTCGGTGCGCAGGACGGGCGCCATCAAGACTGTCGCGGCCGAGGAACTGTCGGTGGGCGACGTGATTTTGGTTTCTCCCGGCGGCCGCCTTCCCGTCGATGGCGTCGTCGTCTCCGGCCACTCGTTCACCGACGAATCGCGCATTACCGGCGAATCGATGCCGGTTGAGAAGACCGAAGGCTCGCGCGTCTATGCCGGCGCGATCAACCAGTCGGGGGCACTGGAGATTCGCGCCGAACGCATCGGCCGAGATACGAGCTACGGCCGCATCATCGAGGCCGTGGAGCGCGCCGAGCGCTCGCGGGCGCCCGTGCAGCGGATGGCGGACCGGCTCGCCGGCTATCTGGTGTATTTCGCGCTGGGCGCTGCCGTGCTGACCTGGCTCATCACGCGCGACATGCGCGCGACCATCTCGGTGATCATTGTTGCCGGCGCGTGCGGCATCGCTGCCGGAACGCCGTTGGCGATCCTGGGCGGCATCGGCCGTTCAGCGCGACTGGGGGCCATCATCAAAGGCGGCGTCCATCTCGAAACACTGGGCAAGGTCGATACCGTTGTGCTCGACAAGACCGGCACGCTGACATACGGCCGGCCTGAGATCCAGTCCGTTTCGCCCGTGGAGGGCGTGTCGGCCGAGGAGCTACTCGATGCTGCGGCTACCGCCGAGATCCGCTCGGAGCATCCGCTTGGCAAGGCCATCCTGAGCCGCGTGAAAGCCGAAGGGCGTGAAGTTCGGGAGCCGGAGCACTTCGGCTATACGCCAGGTCGGGGCATCTCGGCGCGGCTGGGCGATGCCACGATCCTCGTCGGCAACCGCGCCTGGATGGCCGACAACGGTATCCACATGCCGCCGACTCGTGATCTCGGGGCGTGCACCGAGGTCGTGGTCGCGAGGGACGGACAACTTCTTGGCACCATCGACATCGCCGACACGATCAGGCCCGAGGCGAAGCGGGCCATCTCTGCGCTGGAGGCCATGGGCGTGCGGACGGTTCTGCTGACAGGCGACAACCATCAGGTCGCAACCGCCGTGGCCACCGAACTCGGCTTGAAGAACGTCGAAGCCGAATTGCTGCCCGAGGACAAGCTAGCCCGACTGGCCGACATGGTGAAAAAAGGGTGGACGGTGGCAATGGTCGGCGACGGCGTGAACGATGCGCCTGCGCTCGCTGAGGCGAGCGTTGGCGTTGCGATGGGGTCAGGCACCGATGTGGCACAGGAGAGTTCCGACATCGTGCTGCTGGGCAATGACCTGGCGTGCTTTGTGGACACGATGAAGGTGGCGCGCCGCACGCGCTCCATCATCTGGCAGAACTTTGTGGGCACGATCGGCATCGATCTGTTGGGCATTGCGCTGGCCGCGTTCGGATTGCTGGGCCCCCTGTTGGCCGCCTTCATTCACGTAGCCTCGGAGCTGACGTTCATCCTGAACTCGGCACGTCTGTTGCCGCAGGCACGGCGCAAGTCGCTCCCCTCGGCGGGCGGTGTTTCAGCGGAAGGGCCTGCCGACGTTGCCGCTGCTGGCCGCCACTGAGGCAATACGATGACAACTGCCTCCGCATCGGTCACCTGGGTTGGCGTCAGGGTGGCCTTGGGACGGGTGCGGTGTGCTCAGCACCGGGCTGGTGTCATTGCATTGGCTTCTGCGAGGCAGCAGTTCTAGCGCTGCCTCGTCGTAGTCCCCGATCTCCCGCCATGAACGCCTCCAGCATTGCGGGAGCGTAATCAGCTTGAACTCGATCAGCGTGAAAGCTGGATCTCCAGCACGAAGAAGCACGACACCACGACCAGCCACGCAAGGAGCAAATAAAAGGGGGGCAAAGCCCCCCTGGCAAAGTCAGATCACGTTCGGCGAAAGACATAACGCTATGCGCGTGGCCAGCCTTGATGCAGATCGTCCACGATCAGAGGATGGTGGTGCCGATTGGAGCCTGAATGTTCGCGCAGATGCGGATGATCCGGCGGTAGATCCGGGTGGTCGTGGGCGATATCGGACGGATCGCCCGCAGGCCATAGTCTTAGCGCAAGCACTACGCCGGCAAAGCCAATCAATGACATGACGATGAAGGTTGACTGTAGCCCGAAGGTAGCGCCGAAGCGCCCCGCCAACGGGTAGCAGATCAGCCAGCAGGCATGTGACAGCGCAAACTGCGCAGCAAATAGTGCAGGCCGATCCTCGGCATGGGCGGAACGGCGCAAAAGCCGACCGGAAGGCGTTTGCGCCACGCTGTAGCCGAAACCGATCACCAGCCAAAGCGGCAACAGCAGCACATAAGACGGAATCAGCGCTCCGACGGCCGTACCGATAACCAGCACCGCCGCTCCCGTGACCATGACAGGCCGATCCGCCAATTTGTTGAGCAGACCAGGCAGTGCAAATGCGGCGATCATCGAACCGCCCCCGAACGCTGCCAGCGCCCAAGCCACTTCCGCTTCACCAAGGCCGAAGCGCGCCTTCACGATGACCACCGTATTCACGATCACCATAGCGCCCGCTGCTGACACGGCGAGGTTGACTGCCAGTAGTCCCCGCAGCCGCGGCGTTGCAAGATAGAGGCGAGTGCCCCGCGTGGTGCGCTCCCAGATGCCGCGACGTGGGCCAGGTGTGGACGCGGGCAACACCACACTGACCACCAGCGCGGCCGAGACAAGAAAGCCAAACACCGTCCCGGCAAACAGGTTATGAAAACTGATGACGGTCAGCAGCGCAGCCGCCAGCATCGGGGAAACCAGGCTTTCAAGGTCGTATGCCAGCCGCGAGAGCGACAGCGCCTTCGTGTACTCCTCTTCGTCAGGCAGGATGTCTGGGATCGTCGCCTGAAAGGTCGGTGTGAATCCAGCGGAGGCTGCCTGCAACACGAAGATCAGCAGATAGATTTGCCAGACCTCGGTGACGAAAGGCAGACAGAGAGCCACGGCGGCTCGAACCAGGTCGAGGGCGACCAGCAGCGATCTACGCGGCAGGCGGTCAGCGAACGCCTGAGCGATCGGTGCGATGCCGACGTAAGCAAGCATCTTGATAGCCAGCGCCGTACCTAGCACGGCTCCGGCGTCCGCGCCCGCCAGGTCATAGGCGAGCAGGCCCAGCGCCACAGTCATGAGGCCGGTGCCGACGAGCGCGATCACCTGCGCGGCGAACAGGTGGCGATAGGTGCGGTTCTTAAGGACAGCGAGCATCAGTCGGCCTCAAAGGAGTTTGGCGAGTGCCTTCATTTCAGGCAGGGCGGAAGCTGCATCATGGTCAAGGCAATGATCGATGTGGTCGTGGATCAGCGCACGCTTTGCTGCCGTCACCGCGCTTTCTACCGCCGAGAGCTGGCGGGCAACATCGAGGCAAGGTTCCTCCGCCTCGATCATGCCGATGACATGCCGAAGGTGGCCTTCGGCACGCTTGAGCCGCTTCACCAGGTCGGGATGGCTGGTGTGTTTGTGTGATTCCATCATGTGAGAATTATATCCCCCCTGGGGGGATGCGTCTAACGACAACCGTGCCCTGTCACAGACGGAGCCAAGCGACAGCGCAGCAAAAAAAGCGCGCCGCCCTTGACGGGACGACGCACCAAGGTCAGCGCAGCGCGACTACCTCACCGCCGGCGCCGTCGTCGACTGCAATTGGTCGATCACACCTGGTTCTACGAACGCGCACAGTGGCTCGTCCTGCTGACCTGTCTCAGTCATGCTTGCGAAAGATATGGATTGTTCGGAGGCACCTCGGTGAACAACAGTGTGGGTTCTTTCAATAGATACCCGTGAAGGCGGCGAGACTTCCGTGGCCCAATAACTTCGCACGTCCAAATGTTCAGCCCGCTGGCCTGCTTCTTGTGCAGTCCCAGCTTCTCAAAACGCTTCTGCACCCATTGCCAATCTGACTGGTTTTCCTGCTTGGCCAGCGCACTCACCTGCGGGTGCTCCTGCGCATACCGCTGGAACACTCCGGGGCTGACCAGGTACGCGGTATCGCTCACGGTATGCACGAGCGCCTTTGCGTCGTTGATGATGAGCCGGCGGGAGGCGATGCCTTGTTGCAGCCATGCCATGAAATGCTCGGCGGACGGCTGCTCCGCCGAAGGCGTTGGCGTAGGTACAGGTGACGAACGCAGCGCAGCCGCCAAGGTTGGCGCGGGCGCTTCGAGGCATGCGGAAGGTTTCTCGCCCAAGGCGGCTTCCACATCCTGCCGCGGGGCCGGCGACTCGCCCATCCCCACCATCGTCAGCATGTCTTCCATCACATCGGGCACGAGCTGGGGCGAAGCAACCGGCGCTGTGCTAGCAGCTTCTTCCCGTGGCAGTGCCTCTTGGCTTGCCGGGGCGGCCTTCGCGTCAGCCGTGGCAAGGTGGGGCGGCGCATCGGCCTCCTTGTCCGCGGGGGCCGTGTCAGTCGCCACCGTCCCGGCGAACGGCGCCGGCCGCTCGCCAGGCTCCCAAATCAGCGCAGGCGCCAGTCGCAACAGGGTGAACGAGTGGGACCAGCCGGTCGCACTGATCACGGTCGCGCGCCAGATCGCCTTGCCATCGGACGTCGGCTGCAACATGCCGTGGTCCTGGAGCACGTTGAACACCGCGGTGTTGTTCGCGGGGATGCCATCGACCCCCTGGGACAGCAGGTGCGCGCGCAGCTTGTCCGATACCGTCTTGCTCACCAGCCACAGCGCGTCCTCGGTGAGCCAGCCATCGGAGGCTTCGGGCTGGTTCAGTTTCAGCTCTTCCTTGAGCAGGTAGCGCAGCCCGTTGACCAGCTTGCGTTGTAGCGAGTGCTTGGGCGCGGCCATGGCGCGCGCGGGGTCGCCGCCCAGCTCCTGGGCGACGGAGGCGCGGTCGGCCTGCACGACCAACTCGCCCAGCACCCCGGCGTGCTCGTACTGTCCGGCCAGGACGTAGAGCAGCGGCGCCCACAGGGACGGATAGCCGCTGAGCCAGTCCAGCAGATCGCGATCGAGCAATTGCCGGTAGAGCAAGCCTGTCGCGGCGCTATGGAGCCGGTACTCGCGGTCGTCGCGGTAGCGGAAGCGGTACGGTTGGCGCAGCGGGCCGTGCCACGGGTGCCAGGTGCTGCCATCGGCCAGTTCGACGTGCAGATCGACCGCCACCTTGCCGATGTCATGGAGCAATGCGGCATAGGCGACGGCCGCAGTCCATGCTTCGGCCTGCGCCGCCTGGTCTTCGGGACTGGCGCCGATGGGCAGCAGATGGGACTGCCGCAGCTTCAGGCTGTAGGCGACGATTTCGAGGCCATGGTCGAGCATGCCGCCCGGGTAGGCGTGGTGGTGCGCTTCGGAGGCCGGGAAAGCCTGGACCAGCTCGGCGTAGCGCTCCAGTGGAGTGCGGTACAGGCTGGCGAACTGCCTGCGCGAGAGCGACGTGCGCTGCCAGATGTGTTCCAGCAGCTTCTGCCGGCGCGGGGTGGCCAGCAGCGATGCGGCCGACTCCGGCCGCATCAACCCTTTCGGGAGGTCGGTGGCGGGGGCTGGCGACGGCGCGGCAGCGACCGGGGGCCGTTTTCGCTGGAACAGGGAGAGCATGTCGGTGTCCTGATGGCGGGCCGGGCGGGAGGCCTTTTGGCCTTTTCGGGGTAGGGCCTTTCCCCTTGCACCCCATTCCCTTGCCGTTTCGACCCTTTGGCCTTTAACCGTTTCGGTATAGCGGGGCTTGGGCTGCGGCTCCAGCGTCAATGGGGAACCCGCATTAATGGATTGGACGGCGACCCGGCACTGGCCGCGGCCTATGCTCCCAAGACGCTACCCCGCCAGGTAGGCTTTCACTCAGGCGACAAAGTTGACAAAAGCGACAAGGGCGACTAGAGTGAATCCTGTCTCAAACCTACCTGGGAGCTGACCATGCCCACTGCGATCGAATTCATTGCCGACCGGCTGCCGCGCGTCACGGTGGACGATGTGCGACGCTTCGCCGATACCGTCGAAATCCGGGATGCCCCGGCTTTCGCGGCCGAGTTGCAGGCGTTCATCCACGAGCGCGTCGAGGCGGTGACGCTGCCTGCCAACCTGGAAGGTGAAACGGTGGCGCAGGCCTTGCAGCGCAAGGCGGCCGCGCTGCGCGCCGACACGCGCTGGGCACCGGCTGAAACCGACGTCCAGAGAGGCCGCGCCGTGCTGCTGGAAGCCTTCAACCAGCCGGACAACCTGCCGCCTGCCGAGTTCGCCAAGCTGGCGGACAAGTCGCGCCAGCAAATCTACAAGGACATCCTCGCCCGTCGGCTGCTGGCGCTGAACGTGGGGCCGCGCGGCCAGAAGCTGCCCGACTGGCAGCTCGACCCGGTGAAGCAGCAGTTGACCCAAACCGTGCTCCAGGAGGTCGAGGGCATCGACCACTGGACGATCTACCGCGCGCTGTCTGAACCGCTCGAAGGCTTGGGCGGTCGCTCGCCGGTGGATGCGGTGACGCATGGCACGATCGATGACGTGGCCGAGGCCGTGTTCAACGTGCTGGGCGTGCAGGTGCATTGAAGCGAGATCGCCATGAGCCACGAGCTGCCTTCGTTCCTGATCGATGCCGGTGAACTGCTCCAGCATGTGAGCCGCGTCGTCTATCGGGGCAGCCCGCTGTACTATGGCCGCAGCAGCACGAATCGCTACGATGACCCGGCAGGGGCCTATGGCGTGCTCTACCTGGGGCGCGACCTGCCCACGGCGCTGATGGAGTCGGTGTTTCACAAGCACCAGTGGCTTTAAGACACGAAGCGCTCCATTGCCATGAAGGAAATCCAGGCCCGGATGGTGCGCGCAGTAGGCGTGCTGGACGACGTGCTTCTGGCCGATCTCACGGCGCCGGGCGTCATGGCGGGCTACTTCGGCCTGAACCTGGAGCAGTTGGCCAGCCGCGACTACACGCACACGCAGCAGGTGTCCGCCCAGGTGCATGCGATGCGCGGAAACGACGGCCAGCCCCTGTTTGACGGGGTGCTCTACCCGTCGCGCAACAACTACCCCGCCAAGAGCATCGCCTTGTTCGAGCGTGCGGGAGCCAAGGTCAGCGTTGTCGAGGACATCGACCTGGTTGACCATGTGGACTGGCCGCAGTTCGTTGCCACCTACCGCATCGGCGTGGAACCCGATCCCGGCCCGGTGGAGCCGGAGGACGAAGCGTCCTGAAGCAGCAAGAAAGCGCATTGAAGCCTCAAACCGAATGAATTGGAGCAAACTGGAATAGGCATTCCTCAACAGCAGGAGACGACCATGAACACGACGACCCGCACCAGCACCGCAGAACGCCTCGGCCGCGCCTTTGGCCGTGGATGGCGTGCCTATGCGCGCGGCGAACGGCGGGCGTCGAACTGGTTGGTATCCAAGGGTGTGCCGCGAGCAGGCGCTGTCGCGCTCGTGTGGGTGGTCAAGCTGGTCGCGCTCGGGGCGTTGCTGTACAGCACCTTCTGGCTGGCTCTGCTGCTGGTATGCGTCATGGTTGTTGCCTGGATGGCCCGTAACGCTGACCTGGGCGAGGAGTTGCCCGAGCCAGAATGGCGAAATGGACAGGCCGGGTTCGGCCTGTACACCTACGACGGTTTTCGCATTGATCCTCATGTCGAGGACGATTAGCAGTGATCACTTCTTCGACACTGCATTGATCGCGATACTTCCTCCCTTCCCACCGGCAGCCTTGGCATCTCCGGTGGCACCAGCGAGGCCTTGCAGCACGTTACCGGCGCGAACGCCCGCCCAAGCCAAAGCCATGATCCAGAAGGTAGGTAGCACGATGAACATCGTCCCCGTGATGAACATCAGTAGCATGTCGCCGAAGGCGTTGTTCAGCCCCACCAGCGGGTCGAAGTTGGTGTGCGGCCGGTTCCAGCCGAAGCCCCAGCCATAAAGCGCGTCCAGAATCGTCGAATCGATCCAGCGTGCGAGCTGGAACCAGAAATCCGTAAAAAACAATGCGAATTGCACGACGCTGACGGTGACGACCGTCTTCAGGTCGTAGGTGCCCACGACCAGCACCAGCGGGATGCAGATGACCAGTGCCATCTTCAGCAAGGCGAGCACCATGGGCAGGGATTGGCGCACGACATCCATGGCGGGAAACGCGGCAATCGCGCCGACTGCCATCCCGACGTCGCCCGTGGCGCGCGTCACGATGTTCGGCAGGGTCTTGTCGATCTGGCCGCCGTAGTCCGTATAGACGCTGCCCTGGTTCAGTTTCTGCTGCCGGGGTGACGCGATGGCGCGGATCACCGAATCGTCCACCTCGGCACGGCTCAGGAACCCAGCCCAGCCCGCCAGGCGGTTGAGCAGGCTCGGGTCCACCTGACCCAGCAGGCGTGCCCGCAGGCCGTTGCTGCCCTCTGACCACCACTGCCTGCAGGTCGGGTAGCCGCCACCATTGGCAACCTGCGCGAGGCCTGCATCGCGGGTGTCGTCGTAGGGCCATGCCTCGCGCGCCGTGCTGGAGCGGTAGCTGTCGTAGTAGCCACCCGTGTCCGTGAAAAAGCGCGAGCCGATCCAGGTCACGTCGTGCATCTGCTGCTCATCGAGATCCGGGCGCTGCATGAACAATTTGGCCCGCGCAGGCCCATAGCAATCCCGCGAGAAGTCCGCGACCTCCTGAGCGAGTACCGGGTCGTCAATGCGGGTCGCGTCGATCTCCATCCTCATCTGCCGCAGGTCCGTACCGCACGGGATCGCAGCCACCGAGGCGCTCGTGACCGCGCGCGAGAGCGCGTGCATGAAGGCCCACCAGACCGGCACCTTCGCCGACTGGTTGTTGATGGTGCTGAAGGACTGCGACCAGCCGGTATCCGTGGGCTGCGGTACGCTGACCTGGCATTGCGCCGAGCGCGAGCTGTCGTACTGGATGGTGTTGAGGTCCACGTCGATGAACGGGATGCCGGCGAACATTACCACCACGATGGCGACGAACACCCGGTTCTCGATGCGGGCGGCACTCAGCACGCCTTTGTTGCCCTCGTCGGCACCTTCCGCGCGGGCCTTCAGCCACTCCTGCACGATGATGGCGACGAAAGGCAGCGCGAATACCCCGCTGGACACCAGCACCGCCCAGATGCCGTTGTTGACGATCCAGGACACGAGGGTCAGGTAGTACTCCAGGTAGTCGGTCGTAAAAAGCGTCATGGCACCAATCTCCCCTCAGCCCTGCATCAGCAGGCTGATTTCCAGCGCCACGATGGCGACGCCGCCGGCGATCTCGCTGCGCACCAGACGGCGCCGTGCCTGGGCGTCGTCGCCCTCGCGCGCCAGGAGCCGGCGGCGCATCCACATCCATCCGCAGGCCGTCGCGCCGTACAAGCACAGCCGCCATACCAGGAAGTAGCCCGACGCGGCCGCCAGCCACTGCTCCCAGCCGGCCACGCTGCCGACGAGATAGATGCCGACGATGTTGGCGCCCACGGCAGCGGCAACGAGTACCGCCGTCCACAGCAGCGTCTTCGCCGCGCGCCGGCTGAACAGCCAGCGCGGCCGCAGCCAACTGGAACTCACCGGGGTCATGGGTTGCCTCCCGGATTGCCCCTCTGGAGCCGGTCGAGGCGGTCGGGAACCGGATCGCCCTCGTAGATGCCGCGCGAGCCCGCCGCACGCGTGCCGTGGCGCTGGATGATGGCCATCGGCGAGTTGTTCGCCAACTCGCGCCGCAACTCCAGTTCGGTCTTGAGGTTGCGGATCTCCTGGTCGAGCGTGTCGCTCTCGTGGTTCACCGCATCGACCGCCAACTGGTTCGCCGCCACGTTGGGTTCCTTCTTCCCGGTCAACAGGGTCCGCTGGAGCAGCAATGCCTTCTCCAAGACGGACGACAGTGCGACCTCCGACGCCAGGCGGCGTGCCAGCAGGTCCTGATCCGGTTCGTCGCGCAGCGCCTCGATGACGCCGCGCGTGATGGGCAGCGACGCGCTGCCGGCCGCGCGCAGGTTCTCGAACGTGGTGTTGCGCGTCCCCGAGATCAGCTCCTGAAGGGCTTCCAGCTTCGTCTCGTATTCCTCCTGGATCAGCGGCGTCAGCCCGACCCCGGGCACCGTCTCGGTCTTTGTGCAGGAATCGCAGGTGCGCTGCTCCTGTTCCCCGAGCACCCGCGTCGCCCATTCAACCGCTTGCTGGGGCGACGTCCAGGTCTGGCAGGACAGGCTTGCGCAACTGGCTGGCGCGATGGACGACGTGTCCGTCACGCCGCGGCCGTTGACAAGGTTGTAGCCGGCGCGGGTCACGTCACCGACCACCCGGATCGCACGCTGGCCCGCGCCGCCGGCATTGCTGCCGCCCACCCAGGGCACGCCGTCGTTGCCGCGCCGCGTCTCGGCCTGTTCGATCGCCGACACGGCGTCAGTGCTCGACACCGCGTCGCGCAGCGCCATGCCCTCAGCCATCTGGCTCCAGCCCAACTGGCCACCTGCCATGTCGGCCATCTTCTCGGCCATGGCGCGGCACGCCAGCTTGGAGCGGTCGAAGTCCAGCCGTGCCTGCAGCACGCCATTGGTGAGCAGGTTGTAGAGGCCGGGATCGGCCCGCTGGATGATCAGTGCGGGAAGCGACGCCACGGCGCTTGTGGCGCTCTGGATCACGTTGCTCATGATCTGCTGAAAGCCGTTGGTGATGCCGTTGAGCTGGTTGCGCAACGTCGTCTGGATGCTCATGTCGCCGCAGATCAGGTTGCTGTTCCAGCCAACGCCGACACCGATCGAGCGCATGCCGGCCGCACGCCCCATCGACACCGCGCTGCCGCCGCCGATCGAATACATCACCTCGTCGCCGAGGATGGGGCCGCTGGTCTGGAATCCAGCCTGCGCCCATGCGAGGCCGCAGCCCAAGGTGAGCGCCCCGGCCAGCGCTGTCGGACGCAGCAGACGACGAGCTTGGGCGGGGAGGTTCATCAGTTCTGGACGTTTCATTGCCGTACCCTCAATAGAAATCGACGCTGCCGAGGAACACCTGGCCGCGGCGTTCGCAGCACGCATAGGGCCGCCACAACGCCCAGGCGTAGTCGCCTTGTTGGGCCTGTGTCAGGAAGCCGCTGCGTGGGAAGACCGTGCAGGAGGAAGACAGGACGGGCGTGAGTTCCTGCCACTTGCCTGTCGAGGCATCGCCTTCCATCAGCGCGCCGGCCGGCCAGTAGCCGGGCCGCGAGTTGGCGAGCAGCGGCTGATAGACGTGGATCTGCCCGCGGCGCGTGACGACATCACCCGCACGCTGGGCGACGACTGCACCGGCCTTGTGGTCGTCGGTCTGGTGCAGGAAGCCGCCACGCGGATACACATTGCCCCAGAGGTTCATCGTGGTACGTGCGCCGACCTCGCGCAGCCCCGGAATCAGCGCTTCCGGGTAGGCCATCTCGGGCACGTTGTAGCGCCAGGCCAGCGTGTCCAAGGTGCTGAGCAAGTACGGCATGAACGCCGTACCCGCGCCCTCGCAGAAGTAGCCCGACGATGAGACAAACTGGTTGAACACCTCGACACCAGGGTGGCCGATCACGTCGGCGTTCTTGAACTTGGCGAGGTTGTTTTCGTGGTCCTCGTTCGTCGTCCCGTCGCCGCCCGCCTGGGCAGACGGGTTGGGCGTGCTCATCGCCCGGACTTCGACCCAGGGGTTTTCGCCGGTGTTCGAGTACGACGACACCACCGCATCGGGGATGTAGTGGCGCACCTTGATGGATGTGCGCACCGTGCAGCCGGTCCAGGTGCAGTAGAGCCAGTAGCAGATGCCGACGACGCGGTATTCGAGGCAGTCGGGCGACGCCACCGAGCCGACGATGGTGGCGGTGTTGAGGGCGTAGCTGCCGGTGGCACTGAGCAGCAGCACGGACGCCACGCCAGCGCGCAGGCGGCGCATCAGGTCGAATGCTCGGATCATGGCTGAGGCCTCCGGTGCTGTTCGATGCGCGCGACGGCGCGGGCCACGTCCGGCTCGCCATAGACCACGTAGCGCTGGTCCACCACGACGGCCGGGAGGCTGGTGATGCCCAGGCTCCAAGCGTCTGTGACGCCCTGGTACGCGGAAGCGAGGCGGCGCTGGAGGTCGGTGCCGCCGCTGGACAGCCGGCGCTTGACGATGGCCGTCGCCTGCTCGGGGTCGTTGGGCAGCTCCGCTGAAAGCTCCGCTTCAATCCGGTGGGGCTCGTCCAGCTCGATCAGCCGCTCGCCACCCATGGTCTTGAACGGGTGGCGGCTGTCGGTGACGACCACCACGTCTGCGGCGAAGGCGGCCGGGCTGAAAACGGCCAGCGCGGCCGGCAGCGCAACGGCCAGGCCGAGAGTTCGCCAGCCTGACGCGAACCTGGAAAGAGATGCTGGCATGTCGCGCGCCCTTGAAGTTGATCAGAGCAGTAGTCAAACGCGAAGCCGATGCGGCCCCAACAAACAATGCGCATCGCGCACCGCCCGCATACCTGCTTGTCTCGCGCCCATGAAAAAGCGGAGGCCGAAGCCTCCGCGTGGATCAAGGAGCCGATGCCGTTGCTACAGCAGGCCGGATTCCGCGAACGAGTACGGCGTGCCTTGGCCGACGATGAGGTGATCCAGCACCCTCACGTCGATCAGCGACAACGCAGCCCTCAGCGTTTGGGTCAACGCGCGGTCCGCGCTTGACGGCTCCGTGCAGCCCGAAGGGTGTTGGTGCGAAAGAATGACCGCGGCGGCGTTCAGTTCCAAGGCGCGCTGCAGGATCGGGCGCGCATGCACCGTGGTCGAATGGACCGTGCCCTTGAACATCGGTTCGTAGGCCAGCACTTCGTGCATGCTGTTGAGGAACACGATGGCGAAGACTTCGTTGGGCTCGGCTGCCAGCTTCAGGTTCAAGTAGTCCTTGACGGCGGCGGGCCGTTCGAGGGATGGCCCCTTCTTGAAGACACGCTGCTCCAGCAGCGCGATGGCTTGCCGGATGATCCAGTCATCGGATTGGGACGCTGGTGCAAAACGTGGCTCCACGCAGGAGTCATTGGCGACGAGAGACATGGGCAAACCTCCAGAATGTGAACGGAGGGCGCCCCCCCTGGGAGGGCAAGCCCTCCTGGGGATGGAAATAGCGGAACAAGGTGCATCCACCACCGCGCAGCGGTGATTGTCCGCAGCCAGGATGCGAAGCGAACGGGTCGCGGTCAGCGTGGCAAGCCGCGCCGTAGCCTCCAAGACCGAGGGCTACCTGGGCATGTCGCCGACAGCGTCGGCAGGCATTTCGGATGTGGGGGTGGCGGGCGAGGCCGCCACGTCACTGGTCGGGTCCTCGGCTGCCAGCATGTCCATGGCCGAGAGCAAGGCATCGCCCTCGATCGGCCCCTGCAGCAGGATGGCCTGACCCGTCTGGCGATCGAGCAGCCGCAGCGACGGCGTGGCGTTCACGCCGCTCTTGGTGGCTTCCGCGGCCTGGGCGCGGATGAGCGCATCGGCCCGCTCGCTCGCCAGGCACTGCTCGACGGCCGGCGTCGATTCGGGGTAGCGCAGGCCATCGGGCAGGCCCTGGCCATCGCTGCGCGTGTGGGCATAGACCCACTCGACGGCTTGCCAGAACGCGGCATGTCCGCCCGCTTCGGCGGCGCACTCGACCAGGCGCGCCTCGGCCGACGCGGCGGGCTCGTGCGCGGCCAGCGGCTGGTGGTGCCATTGCAGTGCCACGTCGGTGTTGTTGCCGACCCAGCGCTTGAGCTGCGGGAAGTACTCCCGGCAGAACGGACATTCCAGGTCGGCATAAAGCGTCAGCGTGAAGCGGCCTTCGGCGTTGCCCATCTGCCAGGGCGGCCCGGCGACCTGGGCCGTGCTGACCGGCGTGGACGGCTGCGGCGAGGATTCGTCGGGCGACCGGGACACGCCCCAGATCAGCAGCAGCGCGACCAGTGCAGCGGCCAAGGCCCAAGGCCAGCGGGGCCGCACGTGGCGGCGACGGAACGCTTGGACCTGCATCGGGATGGAAGGACGTTTCTGCTCCATGGCACTCTCCGGCTTACGACAGTTCCAAGGCCGGCGACTCGATGCCGCGCGCTTGGTCGATCCTCTCGGCGACCCGGAAGGCGGCTTCGAGTTCGGTGCAGCCGTACTGCTGCATGAGCTGGTATCGCTCGGCCTTCTCTTCGGGTTCGGTCTGCGCGAGCGCGAGGTACAGGCTCGGCGGCACGGCGCGGAACAGCACTTCCATGCTCTTGGAGAGGATGACGCCCTCGGTGAATTTCCCCGCTTCTTTGCGTGCCGACAGCATCAGCGCCTTCTGCGCGGGCGAAAGTTCGCGGAACCGCGCGATCTTCTCGACCTCATCGGGGGGCATGCTGAGACAGATCCACCACTCGATCATGTTGAGCATGGGCTCTGCAGCGCGCGGCAGATCGTCGATATTTTGTGTAGCCAGCCAGTACCAGGCCCCGAGCTTGCGCCACATTTTTGTGATCTTGACCACGTAGGGCGCAAGCAATGGATTTTTGGTGATGATGTGTCCTTCGTCTGTGACGTTGACGATAGGCCGGCCCAGGTACTGGTCTCGTTCGGCGATGTTGTTCACCGTGCTGATCAGGCTGATGTATGCGATGGAGAGCTGCGCGTTGTAGCCCTCCCGCGCGTAGGTCGCCAGATCGACCAGGGTGATGTCTGCCTCGGGCCACGGAGAGCCATCGCGGTCGAACATCTCGCCGTCGGTGCCTTGGCAGAACATGTCCATCGCGTCCGCCATCTCCATCAGCCGCACGCGGCGCATCTCGGGTAGCGTCGGGTCCTGGCCCCGAGCGCGCAGCGCGTTGCGCACGTCGCGCGTGAGCACCGTGCGCTTCTCGGCCACGCAGTGCTCGGCGGCGTCGAGGATGCACTGGCGGATCAGCGAGCGGTCTGCGCGCGTCATCCGGGCTTCTTCCTTGTCCTCGCCTCCGGTGATCATCAGCCGTGCCGTGATCTCCAGTTCGCCGAGCACGTCGCGCTGCTCGTCCGCCTCCATGGCCGAAGCATCCGGCGGCAGGTCCTCGTCCAGCGCATCGGCATCGAGGGTCTGCACGTCGCTCGGCGTTTCGATCAGCCGGCGCGCATCGGCGAATGGCGCGAGGCTGATGCCCGAGCCAGGAGCCAGCTTGACGCGGTTCACGGTCAGGCCCAGGCGCCGGGCGAAGTCTGCGAACAGGCCGAAGGAGTTCCCGGCCTCCACGATGAACAGCCGCGGCCGGTAGATGGCCGTGACCTGGTTCAAGAGGTTGTTGAGGGTCGCTGACTTGCCCGAGCCGGTAGGGCCGAACAGGAACAGATGGGCGTTCATCTGCCGGTCCAGGCGGTTGAGCGGGTCGAAGGTGATCGGCCCGCCACCGCGATTGAACATCGTGATGCCGGGGTGCCCCGTGCCCTGGGCACGGCCCCACACCGGCGCCAGGTTCGCCGCGTGCTGGGCAAACATCAGTTGGGTGTACCACTTGCGCCGGTCCTGGCCGGGGTTGTAGCAGCACGGCAGCCAGCGCAGGTAGCTGTTGAGCGGCGCCACCTCGTCGTCCTCGCGCACCGGCTGCAAGCCGGCGTTGAGCATCACGTTCGCCAGGTCCAGGCCGCGCCGGTCTAGCTCGGCTTCGTCACGCCCCCGCAAGTAGAACGCCAGCGTCCCGCGGTAGAGCTTGTGCGCGCTGCCGATCAGCGAGCGAGCTTCCTGCACGTCCTTGAGCGTCTGTTCCGACGCCAGCGTCTCGCCCACGGCCTTCTTCGCCAGGTGGTTGAGATCCGCTTCCAGCACATCCTGCGGCGTGGCGACCATGGTAAGACACATCAAGGTGTCTTCTGGCATCTGGTCGAACAGCGTGTTGATGGCATCGCCTTTGCGGGTCTCACCGGTCAGGTGTCCGGTGCCAGGCGGCATGCGCAAACGGTCGGTGATCAGAACCCGGTGCGGCATGCCGTCGAAGTACCAGGTGCCGTGCGCCACGTCGGAGCGCGGCTGGCCGAAGAACAGGCGTTGGCTGAAATCCCGCCCGCTCGCCAGCTCGATTTCGCCGTCCTCGGCCTCGTCGGGGTAGCGCGCCAGCGCGTAGAAGCGCTCCCGGTCCTCTGCACTCGGCCCGAGCATCGCGGGGCGCGGATTGAACCAGCGCAGCAGCCAGTCGTGGACGTCGGCTGCGACCATGCGCCGTGCCTGGATGCCGGCGTTCGCCAGGCCGCCGCACAGGCGGTCGCAAACGATGTTCAGCATCTGCTCGGGCGTCTGGCCGCGGCGGCTTGCCTGCCCGGTGGCACGGCGATAGATCACCATGCGCACCCGCCGCGTCTGGCCGCGCCAGCGCAGCCGCGTGACCACCGTGTCCTCGAACAGGCCGCCCGGCTTGGCGACCGCGCGCAGGTGGTGGCCGAAGAAGCGCAGGTAGAACTCGGTGAACGCGGTATCGCGGGCGCGCGGCTGCACGTAGTCGCGCAGGGTCTGCATGTACTGGTCGAAGCTGGGCTCGTCCTGGGCGTAGAGCTGGAGCACCCAGGGGTTTTCGTCCAGCTCATCGAATGAGTCCTGGAGCGCGTTCTCCAAGGCGTCGCGGGCATGCGCGAGCCAGCCGGGTTCCCGGCCCTCGGTGCCCAGCGGCACCAGCTCGTAGAAGGCAGCGACCGACTGCCCATCCTCCAGCAGCATGGACTTCGACTGCGGCAGGAACTCCACCCAAGGCAGCAGTTCCGCGAACGACGGTGCGACGTCGTACAGCGCCTGCTCGTCGGCTACCGTCGCCGGCCTGCGGCCCTGGACCGCTGCACCGGGTTCGGGGACGCCGGCCTGGCGCAAGGCCTCGACGTGGCGCTGCCAGCCGTCCGGCTTCTCTTCGTCGCCGGTGCCGGATGCGGCCAGCTTCGGCCAGGGAAGTTTCCAGCGCATCAATAGTCCTCCAGCCGTTCACCGGGCATGGCGTACTGCACGCGCTGGTACAGCGGGAAGACCGTCGTGTAGCCCGGAACCGGCACGGGGTCCGTGCCCGCCAGGTGCGGGTACACGTACATGACGAGATCGGGATTGGGCAGGCGCTGGAACTGGCGATAGACCTCGCTCTGCGCCGTGCGCGTGTAGCGCATCTGCTCGGCGGGCGCGGCCTGCACATTGGCGTCGGTCAGCGGCCGGCGCAGGCTCTGGCGCGCGTCGAGCAACTGCCGGCGGGCGACCTGGCCGGTGCCACTGCCGCCGCCACCCGTTTCCTGCTGCCAGACGTCCATCATGGTGCGGTCGCTATGGGTCAGCAGCTCTTCCTTGCTGGTGGCGCAGCCGCCGAGCACGACGACGGCGAGGGCCAGCGCGAGGCCCTTAATCGAGTTCGAGCGCATGGCTTTCTCCTGCACGGTGATCGACGCGCCTGCCTTCGGGGTCGTGATCGATGGCGAGCGGCTTTTCGAGGTGGACGGCGACCTTGGCGCCAGGCTGCACATACACGGCGGCGAAGGCCTGGCCATAGAGCTTGTTGACCCAGGCCGACATGTCCCGCACGCCGCCCGCGAGGATCTGGCCGACTGCTTCCTGGCCGCTGATGCCCACGGTGCCGATGGCGCCGTCCGGGCCGACGTAGGACATGCGGCCGCTGTCGCTTTCGATGAGCGAGGCCACGCCGGCGCCGGCCGCGGTGATCAGGGCCTGGGAGCCGAGGTACTGCTGGGCGTTGCTGCGCCGCTCGCCGCTGACGCAGGGGATGCCGTGCGGGTCGCTGATCCAGCCCAGGCCGTCGCGCTGCTGGTTGTTCTGCTGATTGCCTTCGCGGTCTTCGGGGATCGTGCGGATCGTGCCGTCGTGGAAGACGAAGGTGATGCTCCGCACCTGACCGCGCACGCATGAAAGCGTCCAGTCGCCCGAGGCGGTTCCGCTGAACACGGCACCGGCCACGTCGGGAATGTCGATGCCATTGGCCGTGAGGTTGTCCGGCCCGACCAGCACCTTGAAGGGGTACGGATCGTTCACCGTCCCGTCGATCGGCACGCGGCCGATCAGCGCCGTCATCGCGACCGACCCCATCAGTGTCGAGTTGGTCGGCACGGTATAGACCGGCTTGGCGCTCTTGACGCCTGCCGTACGTGCGCCGGCGTTCGCCACGGTTTCCGCGGTGGTTTCCAGCGTGCTTTGCGCCGGGCCGAAGCTCGTCGGGAAGCTCATGCCGCTGCCCGCGCCACGACCGTTGTTGCGGCCCTCGGCCTTCTTCGCATCATCCGGTTCGACCCAGCGCATGCCGCCTTCCATGCCGGCCTCGTCGCCATCGCGCAGCCCCAGGCCCACGGGCAGATCGGCATGGCCGCCGCCGCGCCCGCCGATGCTGTCCAGACGCCGCTGCAGGTCGGCGAGCAGCCCTTCGGTCTGCTGGCGCGCACTGGCCGCCTGTTCCTGGTCGCGGCGCAGGTTCGAGCGCTCGGATTCGAGGGCCGAATTGATGCGCTGATCGATGGAGTTCTCGCGCTGGCGCAGCCGCTGGTTTTCCTCGCGCTGCGACTTGTTGTCGGTCAGCGCGGTCTGAAGCTCGGTGCGCAACTGCTTCACTTGGGCGACGAGCGTTGCCACGGTATCGCGGGGGGTATCGCCTTCGATGCCCAACGCCTTCATTTCCTCCGGCGTGAGCTTGGAGCCGGCATCCGCGGCGGGCGGTGCCGACGTGCTTCCGCCGGAGAACAGCCGGATGGCAACGAACAGCACCAGCAAGGCGACCGGGATCATCAGCCACTTGAGCAAGCCGTTACTGCGCATGGCGGGTCTCCTTGCCGTCGCCGGCTTCAGCTTCCGGCTGTGGCAGGTGCGCAGCCGGGTCGAAGCGGTGGATCGCCGGCAGCACTGACTGCGCCAGGCCGCGCCCGCGCGTCACCAGGTACAGGACGGTCGTGTCCTCGGGCGTCCCGCGGGGGCCGAGCGCTTCGTGCTGGAAGGTGGCGGTGAGGAAATCGCCTTGCAGAACGCGCGGGTCGAGCGTGACCCAGCCGCTGCTGCTGTTGATCAGACGCACGGCGGTGACCCACTGGTCTTCCAGACGCCACGACGCGAGCGCGACCGCGCGCACCGGCAGCGTCGGGATCAGCGTGCCGAGGTCGAGGTCGCGGCGCAGGTTCACCCGCATGACGCCGGGCAGCGGCTCCACGGTGCGCAGGGGCGCGTAGAGGTTCTGCGCAGCGAAGCGCGTCAGGACGACCGGAATCGGCGTCTCGCGCCGCGCAGCCCGAGCGACTGCCTGGCCCTGGGCGCGCGCCGGGGCCTCATCGGCACCGCCTGCCTGATCGCCATAGCGCGTCAGGGTGCTGCTGCCCTCGACGATGCGCACCGGCTCCAGCTCGGCTTCGCCGTCCTTGGGCGGCTCGGCCGCGATGTCGAGCAGGATCAGCGCGCCCGTGTCGGCGTCCTGCAATTGCAGCCGTGTGGGCTCGATCGGCTCGCTGGCCCGCAGGTACACCGCGCCACCCGCGCTCTGCACGCGCAGGCGTTCGCCCACGCCCGCAGGCACGCCCACGCGGACGTTCCGGTCGATGAACACGATGCGCTCCTGGCCGACCTTCAGCGGCACCGCCAGCGGCATGCGCTCCCAGCGCAGAATCTCCACAGCATGGGAGACGGGTGCCGCGGCCGCGGCCAGCAGCCCCAGCAGCACGAGTACAGGATGCTTCATGGGGTGTTTCCTCCTTGGGGCGCTTGCGGAGACAGGCCGCCAGGCGCCGGGCGCGTCGGCTCCGGGGCGCTGATGCGCTGGGGCGCACCGTCGTAGCAGTCCAGCGCCAGGCCGAACGGGTTGCGGGCGGGATCGACGTCCACCCGCGTGACCTTCACCGGGTAGCGCACGAGCGCGCGCTTGACCTGCTCGGCGCCGTAGTACTCGTCGGCGGTGATGTCGAGCGTCACCACCCAGTCGCGGTCAGAGACCACGCGCACGCGCGCCGTGGGGTCGTCGCCGTAGCCGCGGCCGGGGATTTCATAAATCCCGCGCACGCGCTGGCGCAGTTCGCCCGTGCTGCGGCGGTAGTCGTAGTCCGCGCGCAGGAAGGCCTGGCAGGACGGGGTGAGATACGGCGAGAGCGTATGGAGGTTGCGCGGGTAGTCCTCTTCGCCGTTCGTCGGCCAGCGATTGAGGGTCTGGAACACGTAGAACGTGAACGCATAGACCGATTCGGGCGGCACTTCCCACCACTTGCGGGTACTGCCGGAGCGCAGGTCGGGCGGGACGTGGATGGTCAGGTCGCGCGGCGCGCTCCACCATCCACCGCCCATGACTAGGGCGACGATGACAAGCGCGCCAGCACCCAGGCGAAGCGTCTTGATGTGCGCCTGCAGGTGGGTGATCTCGTTCTTGAAGCGGCTCATCGTGTCCCCCTTGAGGCAGACCTTCGGGTGGTCCAGAAGCCGGAGCGCGAGATCAGCACGTGGCCGCTCACCCAGCCCGCCATCAGCGGATGGCGCGTGGCGATGCGCCATTGCAGTTGCCGGTACAGCCAGGTGTCGGGACGCCCGCGCTTGAGCCGGCGCAGGATGCCGCCGCCGATGAAGACGCCCAGGGCCACACCCAGGACGACGAACGTCGGCGCGATGGCGATCGTGCGGAACGCCCAGGACAGCGGCGCGCCGACCAGCAGGCCGGCGGCGCCGGACAGGCCGCAGCAGATCCACAGCTCGTCGGCGGTCAGGCCGCGCACAACAACGGGATGGCGGTTGAGCCGGTGCGGAAGGAACGTGACCGTCCCGTCCGCACGGACGTGCTGCTGCTCGGACATACCGGCCTCGCCTTACAGGATGCCGGTGGCTTCGGTGAGCAACCAGATGCCGATCACGAGCAGCACGGCACCGATCGCGACGGTGAGGCCGAACTGGCCCCAGGTCTTGCGGCCGGTGTGGATTTCCGCGTAGGTCCCGTAGGCGTGGTAGCAGACGCCGATAAACATCGACGCCACGACCAGGAGCGCCACGAGCATGATGATGTCGTAGCCGTAGTTCCTGATCGTTTCCATGATGCCGTTGCCGGTGCCGCGGGTCGGGTTCTCCAACTGCGGCAAGCCTTGCGCAAACGACAGCGCGGGCAGCGCGGCGGCGCCCAGTGCCACAGCGGCGCGCTGGGCAAGACGGGAATGGAGGATGCGGTTTTGCATGGTCGTGCCTTTCAGGTCAGGAGAGGAGGAAGAAGCTCAGGACGAGGTACATCGCGACGAAGCGGATGCAGACTCCGAGGAACTGGCGTTGGTTGAGGCGGCTCTCGGACCACCCCACGTAGGCCGTTCGGATGGCCCAGACGCCCCACACGAGCAGGACCGCGAACACGACGCCGACCAGGACGGTCGCCATCGCCGAAGGTGCGATGCCGCTGTTGGCTTGAAATGCCGAGACCTGGGCGCCGTTCATTGCTTGGCTTCCGTAGTCGTCGGCGATGGCGAGGCGGCCCGCTCGGTGCGGTAGTCGCCGGCCAGTTCGGAGGGGTCGCGCGGCTGGGCACGCGACGGTGTGAGATGGGCCTGGATGCCGGCGCGCACGCGCGCCAGGTCAGCCAGCAGCCGCGGGTAATCGAAGTGGTAGCGCTCGCCCGGCTGGATGGGGGCACGCGCGGCGCTGTCGGCTACGGTGCGCTCCAGCGCATCGAGCTGGCGCAGCGCGGCGACCAGCTCCTGGCGCTGTGCGGGGGACTCGGCCAACGCCATCGGGGACTGACCCAGCAGCAGGGCCGTCACGAGAAAAATGGGCACGCCGCGATGCGCGGCGCGCTGCCAGACCGGAGCCAACATCGCGCCATTCCTGTGTGATCAGCAATGGCTTGATCGTGGAGATCAGGGCGACTTCATGCTGCAAACAATAGGAACTGCGCGGTAACCGGGTTATCGAGAGCTTCGAAACTCGCCAACTGAATAGTGGCCTGCAACAAGTGTTCGTTAGTAGAATTGAGCAGACTTGGCAAACTAAGGCTATGAAAGACCAACCGAGAAGGTTTGCAGATGACTGATGCCGAAAACGAAATCCTCACACTTGAAGAGGTGGCGGTTTACCTCAAAGCAGGAAAAAGGACGGTCTATCGCCTGGCTCAAAAGGGAGAGATTCCCGCGTTCAAGCTGGGGGGAACCTGGCGCTTCTGTCGTTCTGATCTTGAGCGCTGGATTGCCGAAAGCACCAACAAGCAGAAGCCGGGGGCTTGAGTGAGTTTTTGCCACACTTGCCACCACATCAAGTCCGGGACAGGACAAGGGGAGAATCACCGTTGACGACGCAGCAACCTTTGACGCCGTATCAAAGCCAGTACGTCGCGTGGCTGCTCACCCGTCGCGCGGCGGGCGACACCGTTGAATCGCTGGCCTCGACACTGGTCGATTCGCAGGTCGATCTCAACCCGCATCAGGTTGACGCCGCCCTTTTTGCCTGCCGCAACCCGCTTTCGCGTGGCGTCATACTGGCCGACGAAGTGGGTCTTGGCAAAACCATCGAGGCAGGCTTGGTGATTTCACAGCGCTGGGCGGAGAGACGGCGCAAGGTGCTCATCATCGTCCCGGCCAACCTGCGCAAGCAGTGGCATCAGGAACTGCAGGACAAGTTCAGTCTGCAGGGGCTAATCCTCGAAGCCAAGAGTTACAACGCGGCCCGCAAACAGGGGCAGCAGGCCCCCTTTCTGTCGGAATCCGGCCCGATCATCTGCTCCTATCAGTTCGCCAAGGCCAAGGCCAAAGATATCAAGGAAATCGAGTGGGACTTGGTCGTCTTGGACGAGGCCCATCGCCTGCGCAACGTCTACAAGACCAGCAACGTCATCGCCAAGACGCTCAAGGACGCAATGGCGCACGTCCATTCCAAGGTGCTGCTCACGGCCACACCCTTGCAGAACTCGCTGGTGGAACTCTATGGTCTCGTCAGCATTATCGATGATCGTGTATTCGGCGACCTTGACAGCTTCCGCGCGCAATTCACCTCCAGCGGGCGCGATCAAGCCTTCGGAGCATTGCGCGAACGGCTGGCCACCGTCTGCAAACGCACCCTGCGCAAGCAGGTGCAGCCTTACGTCTCCTACACGGCGCGCAAGGCCATCGTGCAGGAATTCACCCCGTCAAACGAGGAGCAGGAACTGTCCCGCCTCGTCGCCGACTACCTGCGCCGCCCCAACCTGCAAGCGCTGCCGCAAAGCCAGCGGCAACTGATCTCCCTCGTCTTGTGGAAGCTGCTCGCGTCCAGCACGCACGCCATTGCGGGCGCGCTGGAAACGATGGCCAAGCGCCTGCAAGGCGTGCTCGATGCATCGCCGGTGGTCGATCTGACGGACGAGCTGGACGAGGACTACGAGTCGCTCGATGAGGTTGCTGACGAAAGCGGCGCAGAGGATTTCGCCGACGGCGAGGACGACCCGGCAGCGGATGCGGCCGGGCCTAGCCAAGAGGAGCGCACCGCCATCTCCAACGAGATCGACGAGCTGCGCCACTTCAAAACGCTGGCCACCAGTATCCGCGACAACGCCAAAGGCAAGGCGCTACTCACGGCCTTGGACAAAGCATTCGCCGAACTGAATCGGCTGGGCGCGGCCAAGAAGGCCATCATCTTCACCGAATCCAGGCGCACGCAGGATTACCTACTGAGCCTGCTGGCGGACACGTCCTACGGCGACGGCATCGTCCTCTTCAACGGCACCAACAGCGACGCCCGCGCGCAGGCCATCTACAAGGACTGGCTCAAACGCCACGAAGGCACTGACCACATCACCGGCTCCAAGACCGCCGACACGCGCGCCGCACTGGTCGAGCACTTCAAGGAACGCGGCACGGTGATGATTGCCACCGAAGCGGGCGCGGAAGGCATCAACCTGCAGTTCTGCTCACTGGTCATCAACTACGACCTGCCGTGGAACCCGCAGCGCATTGAGCAGCGCATTGGGCGCTGCCACCGCTATGGGCAGAAGCACGACGTGGTAGTGGTCAACTTCGTGGATCGCAGCAACGAGGCCGACGCCCGCGTGTACGAACTGCTGGAGCAGAAATTCCAACTGTTCGACGGCGTGTTCGGGGCCAGCGATGAAGTGCTGGGCACGATTGGCTCCGGCGTGGACTTTGAACGCCGCATCGCTGACATCTATCAGAACTGCCGCAACCCGAGCGAAATCAAGGCCAGCTTCGAACAGCTCCAACTCGACCTCTCCGGCGAGATCAGCGAAGCGATGGTCAAGACCCGACAGATTTTGCTGGAGAACTTCGATGAGGAAGTGCAGGACAAACTCCGCGTCCGCGCCGAGGACAGCCGCAGCGCCCGCAGCCGCTTCGAGCGGATGCTGATGGACTTGAGTCGGGCAGAGTTGGGCGATTGCGCCAGCTTCGATGACGACGGCTTTCACCTGTGGCGCGCGCCGGATGGCATCGAAGGCAGCAGCATTGAAGGCATCGAACTGGGGCGCTACGAACTGCCACGCCGCTCCGGTGACGCGCACCTGTACCGCATCAATCATCCGCTGGCGCTGTGGATCGCGCAGCAGGCCAAGACCCGCACGCTCGATGGGGCCAAGCTGGTGTTCGATTATGAAGGCTATGGCAGCAAGGTCAGCACCCTGGAGCCGTATCGCGGCAAGGCTGGTTGGCTCACGCTCAAGCTGCTTGTCGTCGAAGCCCTGGGCAATCAGGAGCAGCATCTCTTGGTTGCAGCCACCACTACTGACGGCGTGTCGCTGGACGAAGAAGACCCGGAGAAGCTGCTGCGCCTGCCCGCGACCACGCAGGCAGCGAGCCTGTTCAATAACGCAGGCGACGCCACGCTGGTAGCCAACGTGGCAACCCGCAAGACGGAGCTGCTGCGCGACATCAACCAACGCAACCTTGGCTACTTCGAGCAGGAAGTGCAGAAGTTGGACGCCTGGGCCGATGACCTGAAACTCGGCCTTGAGCAAGAAATCAAGGAGATCGACCGCGAGATCAAGGAAGTTCGCCGCACGGCAGCCACCTCGCCCACGCTGGAAGAAAAACTGTCATGGCAGAAGAAGCAGCGCGAACTGGAAGGCAAGCGCAGCAAGCTGCGGCGGGAACTGTTCAATCGGCAGGATGAGGTCGAAGCGCAGCGCAACGACTTGATCAGTCAGTTGGAGGTGCAGCTCCATCAACGGGTGGAAGAGCGCACGCTGTTCACTATCGAGTGGGGGCTGACATGATTACAAAAAGAGATATTTCTCGGGGTGCAATTTGGCGGCAGTGGGATCTGCATGTCCATACACCAGCATCGTTTCATTGGTCGGGAGATAGGTTCGATGTCGATCTCTCTTCTGCAAAGAGCAAGAAGCTGGTCGATGAAATGATCGAAGCCATGAACAAGGCAGAACCGGCTGTGTTCGCGATCATGGATTACTGGACCTTTGACGGCTGGCTTGCACTACGAAAGCGCCTCAAGGACGAGGACGCCCCCGTCCTGAAAAAAACCGTCCTTCCAGGGATCGAACTTCGGCTTGCCGCGCCAATGAAGGGGCGACTGAATGCACACGTACTGTTCTCGAACGAGGTCGATGAACAGGTGCTCAGGGATTTCATATCTGCCTTGCGCATTGAGTTAGTGGACAGGCCACTTTCCGAGCCTGCGTTGAGAGAGCTTGCCAGGAAGGTCGGCGAGGACAAGTTGAAGCATCACGGCTTCAAAAAGGCCGATGTAGATGCTTCCGACGAGAAGGCTCTGCTTGCTGGGGCGGTGATTGCGGAGATCAACGCTGACTCATACAGGGAAGCGATTCGGAAGGTCCCGAACGAGCACGCGATTGGCCTTATGCCGTTTGATACGAATGACGGACTGGCCGAGGTTGGGTGGCAAGAGCACTACGCCTATGCCATGAACCTCTTTCAAACTTCTCCGATCTTCGAGACACGAGACACCGACCTGCGTGGCGCATTTGTTGGCGAGCAGACAGCCGGCAACGCCAAGTGGTTCAAGAATTTTCAAGCAGGTCTGAATAATATTCCGCGCTTGGCAGTCTCAGGAAGCGACGCCCACTGCTTCGTTGGAACACCTGGCGACAACAACAAGCGGGGCTATGGCGACTTCCCCTCCGGGAAAAGGACGTGGATCAAAGCCGACCCGACGTTCCACGGCCTCAAGCAAGCCATTCTTGAGCCAGCGAAACGCTCCTTCATTGGTGACAAGCCGCCCAAGGTTCAAGAAGTCGAGTCCAACAAGACCTTCTACATCGAGTCGATCGAGATCACCAAAACAGGGGACAAGGCTGGCGTTGGGCGGTGGCTGCATGGCTGTGACATCCTGCTGAACCCCGATCTTGTCGCCGTTATTGGGAACAAGGGAAGTGGCAAGAGTGCATTGGCGGATGTCATCGCGACGCTCGGCAACTCCAAGCAGTCCAAGCACTTCAGCTTCTTGAAGAGGGATCGCTTTTGGGGCAAGACCGGCGAGCCCGCTCGCCACTTCACCGGAACGCTAACCTGGCGAGACGAAAGCACCGAGTCCAGGCCGTTGAATGAGTCACCTTCAGAGGAGAAGGCCGAGCTTGTTCGCTACATCCCGCAGGGCTATTTCGAAGAGCTTTGCAATGAGCACGTATCGGGTAAGTCGAACGCATTTGAGAAAGAGCTGAGGTCAGTGATCTTCTCCCATGCGAGCGAAGAAATGAGGCTTGGCGCACTCGACTTCGATCAGTTGACCGAGCAGCAGGAGCAATCGCTCAGGAACCGATTGGGTGAATACCGCAAGGAACTGACATCGACCAACGCAACCATCGTTCGCATCGAGGAGCAGCTTCAACCCATTGAACTGAAAAAACTCACTGATCTGCTCCTGCTGAAGAGCAAGCAGATCGAGGAACACGACAAGCTGAAGCCTGCGGAGGTTGCGGTGCCGACCGAAGCTATGAGCCCCGAGCAGAAACAAGCGGCTGAAGGCTTGGCGGCAGCAAGTCAACAGGTGGACGCTGCCAGAAAGCGCAGCCAAGAGATCGCTGGCGAGACCACTGAACTGGCCAAACGTCAAAAGGCCATAGGAAATATTCGTGAGCAGTTGAGATTGCTGCAACGTGCTTTCGATCAAGCCGAAAAAACCGTCTCCGACGATCTCAATCTTCTTGGCTTCGCTTGGTCCGATCTTGCCGCCATCGACATCAAGACCGCCGTTCTGGAAGAAAAATCGACCGAGTTGGCGACGAAGCAAGGCGAGATAAAGATCGAGGCTGAAAAACTGGCGGAAGTCCTCAATTCCGCCACTGCAACCCAGCAAGGTTTCACCGCAAAGTTGAACGCGCCGCAACAGCAATATGAGGCCTACCAGCGCCAGCTTGCGGAATGGAACACGAAGCGCGACGAACTCATCGGCTCAATCACCGACCCTGAGACCAAGGTCGGCTTGGAAACCAGAATCGAGCAGATCGAGGAGCTTCCGCAGCAGCTCAAGGTTTTGGAAGCGAGGCGTTTGCAGTTGTCCGGGGAAATCTTCGATACCCTCGATGCACAGCGGCGTGCACGTGCGGAACTGTTCAAGCCGGTGCAAGACCTGATTCAGAAAAATGTCCTGATACGCGAGGACTACAGGCTGCAGTTCCAGGCAACGCTGGCGGCATCCGCCGACGCCATCGCCGACCAGTTGTTTGCTCTGATCAAGCAGACCGCAGGTGACTTTCGCGGGCAGGACGAAGCACCGGCGACCATCAGAAGATTGTTCGATGGCCATGACCTGAACAGCAAGGATGGGGCGCTAGCCTTCATTGCCTCCTTGCAGGAGAAGGTTTTGGCAGCGGCGAAGGCCTCCGGCTCGGATGCCGGGATATTCAGTTTGCTGAAGAAGGGGCAGCCGGCCGCGGCCGTCTATGACCTCATCTTTGGCTTGAACTTCCTTGAGCCTCGCTACTCGCTCCTCTTCCAGGACACGCAGATCGAGCAACTGTCCCCTGGTCAACGTGGCGCGCTCTTGCTGATCTTCTACTTGCTGGTGGACAAGGGAAAAACCCCCATCATTCTTGATCAGCCGGAAGAGAATCTTGACAACGAGACGGTGTTCCGTCTGCTCGTTCCCGTTCTCTCCGAAGCCAAAAAGCAGCGGCAGATCATCATGGTCACGCACAACCCCAATTTGGCGGTTGTGTGCGACGCCGAACAAATCATCCACGCAAGATTCGACCGCGCATCGGACTCCACTATCCGCTACGAATCGGGAGCCATCGAGAACACGGGGCTGAACGAAGCTGTCGTGACCATCTTGGAGGGGACGAAACCCGCATTCGAGAACCGCTACGGGAAGTACCACTGACATGGCGGCCCTTGAACCACAGCACATGACCGTCCTGAAGAAGATTCTGGCGGAGCGCTTCGTGCCGTTCCTTCCGCCCCTCCTGGGTGCGGCGAAGCCGGAGGATCAGGCTGCCAAGCAGCTCTCGCGTGCCTTCAGCGCCTTCGCCCTGAACAAGCTGCTCAACATCACGCCAAAGGACGCCGCCGCTTCCGTGGTGGACGATTTCAACGACAAGGGGCTGGATGCGATCCACTACCACGCCCCCACGGAAACGCTCTACCTCCTGCAAACCAAGCTGAAGGAATCCGAGCAGTTCAAGCAGGATGAAGCACAATCGTTCTGCACCGGCATCCGGCTGCTGCTGAAGCAGGATTTCACCGGGTTCAATGGGAACGTCCACAACCGCAAGGCCGAGATCGAAGGCGCGCTCGATGCGTGCAGTCGCATCAAACTGGTCGTGCCCTACACTGGGGACGGTGTGTCGCAGTCGGCCATCGATGCGCTGCAAGTGCTGCTGGACGACGATGATCTCGACGAAGAGCGGCTCGACAAGCAGGTGGACTACTACGCGGCAGTCGACATCACCCGCGACCTGCTGGCGGAGCAAGCCTATCCGCCGGTTCATACCGACATCGCCTTGCAGAAGCACGCGAAGGTCGAGAACCCGCGCACGACGTACTACGGCATCGCCCGTTTGACCGACCTGGTCGCGCTGCACAAGGACAAGGGCAAGGCGCTGTACGAGCGCAACATCCGCTACTTCCTCGGCAGCAGCCGATCCGACGTCAACAAGGCCATCAAGACGACCCTGCGCGACGATCCCGGCAGCTTCTTCTACCTCAACAACGGCGTGACGGCGGTCTGCGACGAGATTGAGTTGAAGGGAAAGAACCCCAGCAGTGGGTTCCGGAAGTTCAAGGTTCGTGGCCTGTCGATCATCAACGGCGCGCAGACGGTCGCGTCCGCCGCCGAGTTCGTGGCCCAGCATCCAGGCAGCAACATCGACGATGCCAAGGTGATGCTCACCTTGATCAAGGCCCCGGCGGACGGCCCGTTCGGTAAGCGCGTCACCAAGGCGCGCAACCACCAGAACCCAGTGCAGACAGCGAACTTCGCTTCGCTGGACGAAAACCAGGAGCGGTTGCGGCAAGAAATCGCGCATCTCGGCTTCGCCTACCACTACCGTCCGGAAGCCTCGGCCACCGGCCTCCAGGCTGTTTCGCTCGACGAGGCGCTGCGCGCGCTCGCCTCGCGCCAGGACGATCCGCGCTACGCGGTCTGGCTCAAAAGCGAACCGGCGCGGCTGGCCAATCCGGAATCCGCCGAATACCAGGCGCTGTTCCCGGCCACCCTGACCGGCGTGGCCCTGCTCAACGCCGTGCTGTGCCACCGGGCCATCCGCACGCTGGTGGTCGACTACGAGCAGAAGGCGGCGGCGCGCAGCCAAGAAAAGCTGATCTACCGCCACGCCACTCATGTCATCACGGCTGTGATGATGAAGCGCCTGCGCCAACGCATCGGCGCGGCGACGGTCATGGACGCCGCAGCAATTCCCGGCTTGATCAGCCAGCCGCTCGACGAGTTGCGGCAGCAGACCTTCGACCTCGGGCGGCAACGCCTGCTCGGCGAGGGGCCACTGGCCTACTTCCGCAATCAGGGCAGCGTCGCCTCGTTCATGGCCGACCTGATGGAAACGCATTTCGCGCTGACCGCCGATCCAACGCTACCCACTCTGCGCAATATCGATACTGCGGCGGATGCCTATCCGCGCAAGCGCCTGCTCGACTACTTGTCGGGCAAGGCCCCCCAACTATGAGAGCGATGCCATGAGCAAGCAAAAACTAGAACTGACATGGATCGGCAAGGAAAAGCGCCCCAAGCTGGAGCCGCGCATTCTGCTCGAAGACCCGGACAAGTCGTACCACGCCCAGCATCGCGTTACAGAGAACGATATCTTCGATAACAGGCTGATCTTCGGAGATAACCTGCTGGCGCTGAAGGCTCTCGAGCAAGATTTCTCGGGGAAGGTGAAGTGCGTGTTCATTGACCCGCCTTACAACACAGGCAGCGCGTTCAAGCAGTACGACGATGGATTAGAACACTCCATTTGGCTGGGGCTGATGCGCGACCGGCTGGAGATCATTCGGCGATTGCTAGCAGATGATGGTTCGCTGTGGATCACTATTGACGACAACGAAGCGCAATACCTGAAGGTGCTGTGCGATGAGGTGTTTGGACGAGCTTGTTTCGTCACGACGTTTATCTGGAAAAAGGTAGATAGCCCGAACGATAACAAAGTACCAATCACGCCAGATCACGAGTATTTGTTGTGTTTTACGAAAACTCCTGGATCTCGCCCATTCAGACAGAAATACGATGATTCGATATTGGCGGCGTACCGTAAGCCAGATGCCGAATCTGACAGACCGTATCGCGACCGTCTCTTGAAAAAGAACGGCAAGAATAGCCTTCGCTCTGACCGTCCGTCGATGTTCTTTCCATTAACCGCTCCTGACGGAACGGAAGTACTGCCGATTCACGATGATGGCAGGGAGGCACGATGGGCAATGGGGAAAACCTCTGTTGAGGATTTGATTGAAAAAAACGAGTTGATTTGGAAAAAGCGCGAAACCGGCTGGATTCCGTATACCCGAGAGTTTGCACCGGATAGTCCATCGCGGCCTTATCCAACGATATGGAATGACCTCGACACAACACGGCAAACCAAGGCGCATCAAAAGACATTGTTTGGAGAAGATGTTTTTGATACTCCAAAGCCAGAAGACATGCTGAAGCGCATTTTTGATATGTCTACTAACCCCGGGGATCTTGTCCTCGATTCCTTTGCTGGCTCTGGAACCACTGGCGCGGTCGCGCACAAGATGGGCCTTCGCTGGATCATGGTGGAACTGGGAGAGCACTGTCACACGCACATCATTCCGCGCCTGCAGAAAGTCATCGCCGGTGAAGACAAAGGCGGCGTCACGGAAAGCGTGAACTGGCAAGGCGGAGGCGGCTTCCGCTACTACAGCCTCGCGCCCAGCCTGATCGTCAACGACCGCTGGGGCAACCCGGTCATCAATCCTGAATACAACGCCGCGCAACTAGCCGAAGCGCTGGCGAAAGTGGAAGGTTTTACCTACGCACCCTCCGAGGTGCAGTGGTGGCAGCACGGCCACTCCAGCGAGCGCGACTTCATCTACGTTACCACGCAGAACTTGTCTGCCGACCAGTTGCAGGCACTCTCCGACGAAGTGGGTTCCGACCGGAGCCTGCTGGTCTGCTGCTCTGCCTTCCGAGGCGTGACAGCGGCGAAGGCGGCAGAACGCTGGCCGAACCTGACCTTGAAGAAGATTCCGAAGATGGTGCTGGCCCGCTGCGAATGGGGCCACGACGACTACAGCCTCAACGTGGCGAACCTGCCGATGGCCAAGCCCGATCCCGTTGATGCCTCGGCAGCCGCCGGAGCGAACAAGAAAACCAAGAGCAGGAAAGTGCCCGCTGCGCATTTGAATCAGGGCGGTCTGTTTGGGGAGAACGAGTAATGAACAGCCGTGTCCTGCACGCCGTCACCGGTCGTCTGTCGCTGCGCCCGCCGCAGGAGGAATCTCTCAAACGCTTGGTTCGCGCGCTCGAAACCTCGCCTGACCTCTTGGGCCATGAGCGGGATATCGCCGCCGTTCTTTCCACGCTGAAGGCCGAGTTCCCCACGCTGGAGGACTTTGAGCGCGAGTTTCCCTCGCTGTGCTTCGCGCTGGCCACGGGCGTCGGCAAGACGCGGTTGATGGGCGCGTTCATCGCCTATTTGCATCTGGCGCATGGCATCAACAACTTCTTCGTGCTCGCGCCCAACCTGACCATCTACAACAAGCTGATCACGGACTTCACACGCAACACGCCGAAGTACGTGTTCAAGGGCATTGCCGAGTTTGCGCAGCAGCCACCGCTGATCATCACCGGTGACAACTACGACCAGACTGGCGCAGCGGTGGACGACCAACCGCAGGGTTTCGCCCACGACGTGCGCGTCAACATCTTCAACATCTCCAAGATCAACTCCGAAGTGCGCGGCGGCAAGGAGCCGCGCATCAAGCGGATGAAGGAAGTGCTGGGCGACAGCTACTTCAACCACTTGGCGAACCTGCCCGATCTGGTGCTGTTGATGGACGAATCGCACCGCTACCGCGCCAGCGCGGGCGTGCGTGCCATCAACGAGCTGAAGCCGCTGTTCGGCCTGGAAGTAACGGCGACGCCGTTCGTCGAAAGCAGCAAGGGGCCGGTGCCGTTCAAGAACGTGGTGATGGACTACCCGCTGGCGCGGGCGATGGAGGATGGTTTCGTCAAGGAGCCTGCGGTTGTCACCCAACGCAACTTCAAGGCCAGCGACCACACGCCGGAAGAAGTGGAGAAGACCAAGCTGGAAGACGGCGTGCGCTTGCACGAAACCACGAAGGTCGAGCTGCTCACTTATGCCCGCGAGAACGGTGTCAAGCCGGTGAAGCCCTTCATGCTCGTCATCGCACGCGACACCACGCACGCTGCGAGTCTTTTGGCACTTCTGGAATCGGAAGCCTTCTACGAAGGGCGTTACGCGGGCAAGGTGATCCAGGTCGATTCCAGCCGCACCGGCGCGGAAGAGGAAGAGATGATTTCGCGCCTGCTGGCTGTGGAGAGTGTGGACGAGCCGACCGAGATCGTGATTCACGTCAACATGCTCAAGGAGGGCTGGGACGTGACCAACCTCTACACCATCGTGCCGCTGCGCGCCGCCAACGCGCGCACGCTGATCGAGCAGAGCATCGGGCGCGGCCTGCGCCTGCCTTATGGCAAGCGCACCGGCGTGGCGGCGGTGGATCGCCTGAACATCGTTGCCCACGACAAGTTTCAGGAGATCATCGACGAGGCCAACCGTGGCGATTCGCCGATTCGCCTGAAGCAGATCATCCTCGACGTGCCCAGTGCCGACGACAAGAAGGTAAGCGTGCAGGTCGGCTCCGGTGCTGCAGCGCGGCTTGGACTGGCGGATGCCGCGCCCGCAGTTGATCCAGCCTCGGCGGCTGCCTACTCTGACTCGGATGGTGGCGAGGCAAAACCCGCGCCGACGCCGGTGTTCACCACCGAGGCCGAGAAGCAAGCGGCGCGCGTGGTGATCGAAGTCATCGGCAAGCTGGAGACGCAGCGTGATCTAGTGCCGACCAGTGGCGCACTGCTCACGCCCGAGGTGCAGAAGGTCATTCAAGCGGAGGTGGCAGAACGCCTGAAGCCGATGCAGGGCAACCTGCTGGCAGGCGCGGACGATGCGGCACCGGTGATTGATCTGACCAAAGTGGTAGCCAAGACCACCGAGATCGTGGTGCGACAGACTATCGACATCCCGCGCATTGCCGTTGTACCCAAGGGTGAGGTCACGACCGGCTTTCGCCCGTTCTTGCTGGACGTGAGCCAGCTTCGCCTGCAACCGGGCGAGCGCGAGATCGTCGGCCAGATGCTGCGCACCAACGAACAATTTGCGCTGGCGGCGGAAATCGGCCTGAAAGAACAGCGCCCGGAGGACTACATCGTCCACGCGCTGGTGGACTTCGACGACATCGACTACTTCACCCACGCCGACCTGCTCTATGACCTGGCGGGCCAGATGGTGCGGCACCTGCAGAGCTACCTCTCGGAATCCGAGGCGGTCAACGTGCTGAATGGGCAGCGCAAGACCATCGCAAAGGAAATCCACTCGCAGATGATGGCGCACTTCTTCGAGGAAGCGACCGAGTTCGAGGTGCAGGTCAGTCGCGGCTTCACGGAACTGAAAGCCTGCAACTACACCGCTACGGCGGGACAAGCCCCGCGCCATTTCCGCGAAACGGTGGAGGACGTGGGCCGCATCAAGCAGATGCTGTTCGGCGGGTTCACCAAGTGCCTTTACCCATTGCAAAAGTTCGACTCGGACACCGAGCGCCGCTTCGCCGTCATCCTCGAACGCGACGCGAACAAGTGGTTCAAGCCCGCGAAGGGACAGTTCCAGATCTACTACAAGCTCGGCACCGAGCAGCCGGAGTACGTGCCGGATTTCGTGGTGGAAATGGATGCGTTCATCCTGCTGGCCGAGACCAAGAAGCGCGACGATCTGAAATCGGATGAAGTCGTCGCCAAGGCTGCGGCGGCATTGCGCTGGTGCAAATACGCTTCAGATCACGCCAGAAACGTCGGTGGCAAGCCGTGGAAATACATCCTGGTGCCACACGATGAAATCGCAGAGTCGAAGCGGCTGGCCGATTTCCTGCGGTTCGAAGTGAAGGACTGATTTGAAGGAGCGTTGATATGAGCCGTGCCCAGCTGCGTTTTCAGGTTGATTCCCGACTCGCCACATTGCTGAGTCAGGAATACCCGTCATCAGAGCGGGCGTTGAAGGAGCTCGTCGATAACGCGTGGGATGCCGACGCCGAGCACGTATCTGTCACTCTCCCGAAGCCACTGAGCGGTGGCTCCATCGTCATTGAGGACGATGGAAGCGGTATGACCGAAGAGGAGCTGCGGCGGCATTATTTGGCCATTGCATCCGATCGCCGCTCACGGCGCGGAGAACGTACCGCCGGGAAGAGCCGCCCGGTCAAGGGCAGAAAAGGCATCGGCAAGTTTTCTGGCCTCATGGCGGCGGCCACCATGATGCTCGAAACGCGTGCGCGCGGCCGCCTGTGCCGGATTTCGCTGCGCTTGGATGACCTTGCGCGCGTTGAAGATATCGAGCAGTTGGATATCAGCTTGCACAGCGAACCGTGCGCGCCCGAACTCCACGGGACAACCATTACGCTCAACGACTTGCACCAGGGTTTGGCTTACCCGGATGCCAACCGCCTACGCCAGATCCTGTTACAGGATTACGGTCGGCAGGATGACTTCGCGATCACGGTTGACGACAAGCGTCTGGATGTTGACGACGTATCAGGGCGTTATGCAGAGCAGGATCAGTCCTTGCCAAATGTGGGCAAGGTGAAACTGCGGTTCTCTATCAGCGATGGCAAGTCAGGATTGCGTCAGCCTGGCATTACCTTGCGCGTGGATGGCAAGGCCGTGGGGCGGCCAGGATTCTTTGGCTTGGATCAACGGGATGACTTCCCGCGCAAGTTACTTCGCAAGCTCTACGGCGAAGTCGAGGCGGACGGACTGCGCGATCACATCACTGCTGGTTGGGATGCTGCCGTTGAGAATAGTGAACTTTTGAAGGAGGTTGAGGCATACGTCCAGCCCATTCTCCGGGAGGCTTATGAGCAGCAGTACCGGCAAGAGATCCAGCTTGCACAGGCTCGACTGCAAAAAGCGATCCTTACTCGACTCTCAGCGCTGCCGGAACACAAAAGGGTTTTTGCAGATCGGGCGATCAAGAAAATCCTCGACAAGTATTACGGCGAACCGGAGAGCAAGGTCGAGCCGGTGGTGAATGTGTTGCTGGAGGCAATGGAACGATCCGATTACCGTATTCTTCTTGAGCACATTGCGGAAGCAACTTCGAGCGACGTTGCAGTGGTGGCCGAGCGGCTGGATGAGTTTGGCTTGGCAGAGATGGCATTCCTGGTTCAGCAAGCCGCAGCGCGCCAAGTTTTTCTTGATCAACTGGAACTGCTTGTTCGTGACGCAACAACTACCGAGGCCGTCTTGCACAAAGCCCTGGAACGTAACTTGTGGGTGTTTGGTCCGGAGTATTCCCTGTTCAGCTCAAACAGCACATTGCGGCGACAAGTGGAAGATGTTCTTGGGAAGGTCTATACGGGAGACAAGGCCGACAAACGTCCTGACCTGCTTCTCAACGAGAATCTGAGCGGCAAGTACTTATTGATCGAATTCAAACGGCCAAGCCACGCGCTGAATCACGGTGATTACGTACAGGCAATCGGCTATAGGCATGAACTGACAAAGTACGTTGGCTCTGCTGTTCAGGTTTTGTTGGTCGGTGGAGGCAGGTCTGCCGACTTTCCTACTGGAAATCGTGAGCCGGATGTTGAGGAGCGAATCTTTGGACAGATCATCTCCACAGCACGGCGACAGATTGAGTGGCTGCTCCGGACGGAGAGCTCTTGATCTCTTTCGGTTCTAAATATGCACCGAACGTCGATATTCGGTGCTGTGTGTGGTTATAAGTACTTCTTGAAGCTACCCGCAGTCAGGCTCACGGCCAGTCCCAGCAAGGCGGCGCTGGGCAGCAGGATCAGCAGTGGATGCACCGAGATCGGCAAGGCCAGGTACGTGATCCACGGCAGCACGGCCAGCGGCATCAGGCTCGCCTTCGCGCGGTGGTAGATGAAGCCGGATTCCCGGCCCGCGCCGAACCGGCGCACGTCCCGCCGCACAAGACCGTCGATCAGGCCGACGAACGCCGCGGTGAAGATCAGCGGCAGCGTGAGCACCAGAACCAGCAGGCGCACCAGGAACGTGAGGGTGGTGAAGGCCGCGGCAATCAGGTAGTTCTCGGCCCAGACATAGACCTGACTGATGTAGTAGCGGAAATTGAGCGTCTGCCCCTGGCTGGGCGTGCGCGCACGCTCGGCAGTCTGGCTCATACGCTCCAGCAGCCCCGAGCGCACGAAAACCCATTCGTAGCCGGTATCCACCAGTTCGTGCGCCGTGCGGCCCGGCTCCTGTACGACGACGCTGCGCGTGAAGTGGCTGGACAGATGCCCCAGCTCGTACTGCAACATCTGCTGGGAATGGCGCCAGCCCTGATCCTTCCAGAACAGGTGCATGCCGACGCACTCCATCACGATCGAGAACAGCAGCGAGCCGATCAGCACCCCGAGCAGCCGAAATGGCAGCGTTATCGTGCCGATAATCAAACCCCGACGGCGGTTCTGCTCTCGCTGGGTGGTGCTGGCCGCGTCGCTCATGGCGCTGCCTCGTCGCTATCCGTATCGCCTGCGCCAAAGGCGGCCGGTTCGGCTAGCGCGGCGTCATCCAGCAGATCATCAGGCAAGGCTGCGTCCTGCAATGCCGGGGCGCTGGTGAACTCCCACCACTGCGTCGCTTCGCTGTAGCTCTGGCGCATGTACCCGGCCAGTTGCTGCAAGTCTGCCGGCATCACCTCGTCCGGGTCCGGGGCCGGCAGCGGCATGCGCACTTTCCAAAGCTGGCCGCCCTGCAGCAGCGCGAAGCACTGGCCCTTGGGCAGGCCGACGACGTGCGACGGCTCGATCATCGGCACGCTGGACATGCTGATGCGGTCCTGGGTGTTCGACGTGAAATCCGTCGCCCCGCGAATGTCGGAGCTGTCGGTCGCGCCGCTGACGATGGTGGTGGTATAGACCTCGACCTTCGGCAGTTGCCGAGTCAGCAGTTCAGCGGTCGCGGTTTCGCGCACACGCAGCATGAACAGGTTGTTGAAGTTGCCGATCACCTGACCGGCCTTGGCGCGGTTGCCGATGCGGGCCTCGATGTCCGAGAGGGTCTGCGTGTACGCGGTGACCTGGAGGCCTGCGCCACCCCCCTTGTTGATCAATGGAATGAACTCGTCGCCCATCAACTCGTTGAATTCGTCGGCGTGGACATTGATGGGCACGCGCGCACCGGCCGATGCGCCCGGCAGGCCGTCGTCGATCCCGTGCTTGTAGATATGCCCGGCGACCGACACGAGATCGCTGAACATCGAGTTGCCGACCGCTGCGGCGACCTCGGCGTCGGAGAGTGCATCCAGGCCCACATAGACGATGGCCCTCTTACGGATGATCTGCATCCAATCGAAGATCGGGCGCGGGTCGGCCAGGTCGGAGTAGTTCGGGGCCAGGAGCTGCGCGATCTTGCCGCTGGTGAGCTTCTCCAGCAGCGGCAAGAGGCTGGCGACGATCTTGTCGAAATAGGTCTTGTCGTATCGGACAGCAGAGCGCAGACCATCCAGCACCGGGTCATAGTTGCGTGCCTGCGAGAGGTACTGCTCCAGCGCCACCACGCGCTTCTCGCGCCCGATCATGTTGCGCGGAATGTTCTTCTCGTTGAGCTTGGCCTCGATCTGGACGATCACCTCCCAGGCCTTGGGCTCGGTCTTGGCGAAGTAATGCTGGGCGTACTCGATGAACAGCGCGTCGATGTTGATGACGTGCCGCTGGATCAGCATGTAGTCCGGTCGCTGTCCCAGTTCCACCAGGGCGCGCGCGATGATGTTGACGAAGCGCCAGGCGAACTCGCGGAACGCCGCGCTGTTGCCTTCGCCGGAAAGCTGCCCCGCGACGCGGGTGGCCACCTCGCTGATGCGGCCGAAGCGCCCCACGGCGTTGTAGCGCGCGGAAATGTCCGGCCAGCCCAAATGAAAGACGTAGAACTCGCCTTCGCGGCCCGCGCGCTTGGCCTCGACGTACATCCTCTTCAGGAGATCGGCATCGCCCTTGGGGTCAATGACGATCACCACCTCGTGCTCGCCCGCGGCGTTCACGCGCCGGATGTCCTGGGTCACGAACAGTTCGGCCAGCCGGGTCTTGCCGACGCGCGTGGTGCCCAGCACCAGCGAGTGACCGACGCGCTCGCCGAGCGGCAAGCTGACGTCCACCTCGTCGGGCTCGATGCCGTGCAGACGGGGCAAGCCGCCCACGGGCGGAAGCGGCTGCACCGGGTTGAAAGGCACGTCCCAGCCGGTAAGCGCGGACAGCCCAGACAGCGGGAACGGCGCGAACTCCAATCGTTCTTCCAGCCGTCGAGCCAGCCGGTAGGCCGGCGTCGGCTCGACGTAGCGGCGGAACTCCGGCCGGTACGTCTGCATCAGCCTATGGGTGTGCTTCTGCTCCCACAGGAAACCGCGCCCCACGAACAGCCGCTGCTGGCTGACCGGCACGTCCTTGCTGGTCATCACGTAGCGCGGCAGGCGGCGGATGTTGCGCCGGTAGCGCAGGATGACGCGGGCATCGCGGTAGCGGATCGCGCCGTAGGCGCCGAACGCCAGCGCGCTGCCGACGCCCATGGACGGGCTCAGCGCGAGCGACCATGGGGCCACCAGGGACAGAAACGCGGCGCCCGCGCATGCGGCAACGGTGTATAGCTCCACCGCTGGGCGAAGCAGTACCTCGACCGGCTGTTTCCCCGACATGGCTTCATTGCTCGATGCCGGTGGCCGTGATCAGCGCCGGGTAGTGCCGCAAGCCGAGGCGCTCGGCCAGGTCGTCGCCGGACGCGGGCGCGAGGGGTACACCGGGCACCAGTGCGCGCAGCCGCGCCAGGCCCTGCATGGTCTCGACGTTGACCACCAGGCCGACCGCGCCACGCTCGCGCAGCGCGGTCGCCTGGCGGCGAAGCCAGGCATGGGACGCCTCGTCGTCGCCGACGACCACGAAAGGACGCAGGCCCGGGGCCTCGATGACCCGCCGCGCGACGGTGCCGGGCGTGAGCTTGGCGCTGCGCACCGGCAGCATCGCGGCCTCGTCCGCCGGCGTGGCGGGAACCTGGGGTGTCGGGATCGGCGGCCGGGCCGGCGCGTTGGCACGCGGCTGGAGGTTCAGGGCTTCGTAGTACGGCAGCGCCGACGCGCCGCCGCGGTCTTCGACCACGATCAGCGGCTCGCCGGCAAGCGAGGCCAGCGGCAAGCCTGCCAGCAGTACGAGCAGGCCCCGCAAGGCCAGATGGGATGTCGTCATGGGGATGTCTCCTGGCGTGCGGCGAGAACCGCGGCGGTTGCGCGCGCGCCCTGTACGCGGGCAAGGTGGCGCGACACGCTGCGGCGATAGCGGGCGGCGGGCTCACCGCCCGCAGGACGGTGATAGCGGCCGATCGCGAGCAACCAGTCCTCGCCGGGGGTGTGCTGCTCGCGCAGGATCTCGGCGGCGATGGCGAGGTTGCGGTACGGGTCCAGCAGGTCGCACGCGGTGGCGTAGCGCTGCTGGTGGTAGCCGAGGTTGATCTGGCCCAGACCCGCGTCGATGCGCGTGTGCGGCGTGGAGCGCATCGCCCGCTGCAAGCCCGCGCAGGCGTCGGCGCGGGTCGCATAGCGGCGCGACTGGCCGGCGACGTTGAGCGACCACGGCCACGGGACGATGCGCCCATTGCGGCGGATGCCGCTCTCCTGCAAGGCCACGGCGTAGAGCACCGTCGAGGGGATGCCTGCGCGCTGCGCGGCGAGCTGGTAGGCCGGCGGCGGAACCTCCTGGGCCTGGGCCTGGGCGACGCAGGCGCACAGGCCGGCGGCGAGCGTCAGTGCGCGCAAGAACTGCGAAACAGAGGTGGCGACTACGGCTGGCGCTGCCATTGGCCGTTCACCTCGCGCACGACTGCGGGCAAGTCGCCGGGCAGGCCCAGCGACAGCCAGCGACCGCCGTCGTGGTTGAGCGTGATGGTGCCGCGGCGCACGCGCGCCGGATCGACGTTCGCGCGCTTGGCCCAGTCGCGGATGCGCCCGTCGTCCTGGCGGCTGCCGACCATGTACAGATCGAATTCGGTGCCCGCCGATTGCAGGCGCTGCACGAGCTGGCCGCAGGCATCGCAGCCGTCCTTGACGAACACCGCTGTGCGGCCGGAGCCGCGCGTGGCTCCGGCGACCGGCTTGTCGTCCGGCAGGTTCACTCGCTGCATGCCGGGGTTCAGGCGCTGCCAGGCCTCGTCGTAGGCGCGCTGATAGGCAAGCAGCTTCTCCACGCGGCGCGCTTCGACCTGCACCTGCAGCTCTGCGTAGCGGCGCCGTTCCTCGTCGGTGCGGGCCTCGATGCCCAGGGCCGACAGCGGGTCCAGGTTGGGCGAGTAGATGCCCAGCGGCCCGTCCATCAGTTCGCGGTAGCGCGCCCACTCCTGCGGTTGCAGGCCCCAGTCGCTCGCCACCCGGTCATCCAGAACGCGAGCGACCAGCGGGCGCTCCTGGCTTTGCGCATTGCGGGCGGGGGCTGTGGCGGGCTGCTGCGCCCAGGCGGGCCACTGGGTGGACGCCAGCAAGAGCGCGGAAAGGATGATCGATGGCTTCATGCGATCTGCTCCGGTCAGGGGATCGCCACGCGGCGGGTCTGGTCGCCGGCCTGGAACACGGCGGTGTTGCCCTCGACGGCCTGCAAGCGCCACGGGCCGACCGCATCGCCGGGTAGCAGCACCTGAAGCTGGTCGGGCGTGAAGTCGCCATTGCTTGGCGCGACGGACACGCTGCGCTCGCCGGCACGCAGTTCGGCCCCGACGATGCGGAACGGGAGCGGCGGTGGTTCGGGCTTGGCGGTGGGCTTGTTCCTGGTGCGCGGCTGGGCGGGTGTAGCGGCGCGCGCAGCGGTCTGCCGCGCCTTGACCTGCTCGACTTCGGCGCGCAGCGCCTGAAGGTCGTCGGCAGCGGCATAGGCGCTCAGCGTTTTCTCGACCTGGGCTGCACGAGCTTCCAGGAATTGGCGGATGTCTTTGAGATCCGCCGCCGTTGCGACGGCCGGACGCTGCTGGATGGCCTCGATGGTCTCGGCCAGGCCTGTTGCCTGCGCTTCGAGGCGTTGCAGGCGGGAATCGAGGCGCTCCTGGTCGGCCTGGTCGTTCATCGCCTGGTAACCCAGGGCAACGAGGACACTGAGGCCGATCAGCCAGAGCCACATCAGGCTCTGCACCACCACGGCGGCCGTTGAACGATGGGCGGGCTGCGGGCTGTTCATGGCTGGCCTCCCGATGCCGCGGGCGCCAGCGGAAAGGTCTGCGCCGCCTCGGTGGCGGGCAGCGCGTGGGCGTTGTCGGCGGCCATGCTGTCGCCGGGCCGCTCGAAGCAGATTTGCCGTGCGCGGTCATCCGAATGCAGTTCCCAGGCCGGGCCAGCCAGCGTGAGCAGCGCATCGCGCAGGGTCATGGGGCCGAGGTGCAAGTGCGCTGCCGGCAGTGGCAGTGCGTACAGCTCGACCACGGCATGCGCGGTTTCGCAGAGTCGGTAACCGCTGCGCCTGAGCACATGCCGCAGCCCGTCGCCGACCGTGGCGCGGGCGTCTTCCGGCATGGCGACATCGATGGTCTGCAAAAGCAGGTCGCGCTGCGCCGCCGTGGGTGCGAGTTCCACGAGGGTATAGCGGCCGTAGCGCACGACGGGGATGTACTCCGGCGCCTCGGGTTCGGGCGCGGCCGAGACTTCCTCGATGGTGTGGGGCGCGACCGGCGCGGTCGTCGTCGCGCAGCCACCGGCCAGCACCGACCAAAGCAGGCCGAGAAAACCCGCCAGCAGGCGGCGTTCGGGATGGTGAAACCAGGGTGGAGAGGGGCACATGGCGCGTCGTCCTGAAACATCGAGCCCTCACCATCGCCGCTCGGGCCACGAGCGGCAGCAAACAATGCGAACCAGGCAGCGCCCGATTTACCGAAAGCCTCCCTCCAAAGAAAAAGGCCCCCGAAGGGGCCAGTGAAGATGCAGCCACGTCCACGGAGACCGTGGGCGTGGCTGCAAGGTGGGAACAATGGAAAGCCGGCGGCGCGAGGCCGGCGTTGGCGTGGGGATCAGGCGGCGACCAGTTGCCGGGCCAGCGCGACTTCGACGGAATCACCGTCTTGGTTGAGCACATCCAGGCCCGATTCGGGCACGTCGCCGGAGGTGGACTGCGAGACCATGATCTTCTTGGCCATCAGCTCCAGGCAGGTCATCTGCGAGGAACCGGCGTAGCCGAGGTAGATCACGCGCACCGGCTGTTTCTGTCCGATGCGCCAGGAGCGGCGTGCCGCCTGCTGGAGCGAGTACACGTTGTAGCCCGACTGCATGAAAACGATCGTCGGGAAGTCCAACAGGTCCAAGCCCGTCTTGACCAGCTCGGGGTTGGTGATGAGCACGTCGATGCCACGGTCCAGTTGCTCGGCGATCCAGTCTTCGCGGCGGCTGGCGTCCACGCTTGCGCGCAGCACTGCCACCCGAAAACCTTCTTGCTCCAGCAATACCTTCAAGCGCGACGTGGTGTCGCGCGTGCCGGTATAGACCGTGTAGGCCAGAACCTTGCGGCCCTGCGCCTTCTCCTCTTTGCAGATGTCGATCAGCTCGCGCTCTTTCGGCGTCACCTCGAACTCGTTGAACTGAGCCTGGACGAACGCCAAGGTGTTGCGCGTGCGCGGATGCACCACGGTTTCCGACCGGAAGCAGCAGTCCGGCCAGGCCAGCAGCACGTTGAGCACCACACCCAGCAGCGTCGTATCGCGTCGCGCCAGAGCCTGTTTCAGCTCCGCGGTCAGCCGACCCGCCAGGTCGCGGTAGGCCGCGGCTTGCGCCGTGTCCATTGCGACTTCACGGAACTCCTCGTCATACGGCGGCAGGACGTTGCCGCCGATGTCCTTGAGTTTGAGGAAGATCGTGAACGGCAGGATGCACCGCAAGACCCCCTTCGGCCCGAAGCCGGGAGCCTTGACCGTGCGCACCGATACCTTGGTGCCCCTGGCCGTCTTGTGCGCCGTGCCGGTGCTTTCGGAGTAGATGTCCTTGAGGACCCCGTGGTCCCTCATGAACGCCATGGCCGCCGAGGTCATGCTGCCGCTCGTGGTCGGGCGGTAGCCGTCTTCGATCATCCGCCCAGGCAGGGCTCGGAACAGCAGGTAGAACAGGTCGTCCCCGTAGCCGCCCATCAGCGTGCCTGTCAGCAGCAAGGTCTTGCGAGCCTTCGCCGCCAGCACGCCCATGGTCTGGCCCTGGGCACTGCCACCGTTCTTGTACTCGTGAGCCTCGTCCGCTATGCACAGGTCGAACGTGCCTTGCGGCAGGTAGCGCTTGATGAACTCGGACGGCTGGTAGCCGCCCTCGCCAAAGCCGAACTCCATGTTGGCCATCGCACGCTCCATGCGCGTGGCCTGACGGTCGGAAAACACCAGCTCGCCGTTGCCGTCCATGAGGTTGATGAACTCATGGATGTTGTCGCCCAGCATCGACGCCAGGAACCCGTCGCCGAACTTCTGCATCAGCTTCTGCGCGGTGACTTCCCCGATAGTCGGGATGCGCTTCAAGGCTTTCAGCACGGCTGAGGACTGGTCGCTGCCAGACAGGCTGCGTGGGCGGATCAGCGTCCACAGGGGCGCGGCGCAATGGCTGCACTTCCTGCGGTATTCCTCGGCTTGGAGTGCGACCGGGTTGACCGGCTCGCCGTCGAGGTCGGTGATGACCGTGCCGCAGTCCGGGCAAGCCGCCACGTTGCCGTGACGGGTGCGTCGCTGGGTGAAGACGGGCTTCCAGTGGAACCCCATCCGCATCCTGACCCGGCCCAAGACAAAGAACTCCTGGCCCGTGGGCTGGACGTTCAACTGCTCGCGCAGCTTGATGAGCTTGACGAGCGTATCCGGCCCGTTGAGCACCCACACCTTGGCACCCGCCACTGTTTCCTGGATCTCGCGCCGCCACTTGTAAACAAGGTGCGGCGGGGAAAGAACCAGGGTGCGGCGGTAGCCTTCGGCGTTGAGCACGGCGGCCGTGGCGATGCCGACGGTCGTCTTACCGCAGCCCATTTCGCCATTGACGATCGCGGCGCGTTCGCCACGATCGATCAGCAGCTCCGCGGCGGCGTGGACGACTTCGGCCTGGGCCTGGAAGAGCTTGCGCTTGAGGCTGGCGACGATGAGTTGTCGGTGCGCCTGCGGCTGGCCGTTATAGACCGGCGGGTTGGCGCTGTTGAGGGCGTCGAGCAGTTCGTCACCGAACTCGCCGACGAAATCCTGAAGGCTCAGGGTCAGAGGGGAAGATTCCGCATCGAGCAGTTCGCCCTGTACGGGCGCGGCTTCAGCGGCAGTGGTTTCGAGATCGAGGGACATGGTGATGCTCCAATGAAAAATGGGGCATGCACCACCCCCAGCGGGGCAATGGCATGCCCCGCAGTGGGAAGGAAATCGGCGCTTGGCCGAGGTGGTCGAAGTTGCCGGCCGTGGCGGCCTGCTGGTGAATCGTGCTCAGTCTTCGGACGGCAGCACGATGACGGTGGCGCTGCGCTGCGCATCGGTGACGATGCGGATGGCCAGCCCCGGATGGATCACGTAGCGGGATTCCAGCGATGCACCTGATTGCAGTGCAGTGCTGTTGGCCTGCCATTGCTGGAGGTTGACGTCGCCCCAGTCGCCACGGGTGTGGCGCCTGAAGTACGGGATCGGGTCGAGGCGACCCGTGCGGACCAGGCGGTCGATGCCTCTGCTGAAGATGAGCGCACCGATTGGAAACGCCAGCCTGTGGCAGTAGGTTTCAACGCGATGTGATGCCATGGGCTCCTCCTTGATGAGTCATTGAGCCACGACACCCCTGGCGGAGTGAAGTGGCTCCGTCAGGTGGATGAAGACGACGATGGTGCTGTCAGATCATGTCCCGTTCTTCGGGAAGCTGGATCACCGTGGTCTGGTGGTCCTCGCTGGTTTTGACGATCAACACCAGTTCGGGCGTGATCCTGAAGTGGGAGATCATCGGATCGTCCCCACGGATTGCGACATCTTTGGCTTGACGGGTGGCCTCATCGGTCTCGCCCCAGTCACCGCGCACATGGCGCTGGACAAGAGCCAAGGGGTCGATCAGGCCTTTGCGGGCCAGCCAATGCACCTTCTCGCTCAACTGCAACGTACCTGGTGCGAACAACGGTTGCTTCTGCGGCGCGGGCCGCTTGAACAGGCTTGAGAACATGGGTGTTTCTCCTTCGAGGTGGTACAGCAGGACGGCAGCGCGTCCGGTGGATTAACGGATGGTCAGGACCTCGCCCCGTGTAGCGGAGCCGGGCGTCATGTCCCACGCGCGGATGACGGGCACGAACTTGTCGGTGAGGATGCGGGTCTCGGCGATGGAGCCGTCTTCGCGTTCGGTGAATTCGCGTTGAAGCGTCTTGTCCTTGTGGGTGTCACCTTTGACGACGAGCACGCGCCCGGTCTTGGAGCGCACAACCCCCGAGATCGCGCCCGCGGCCAGGGCCAGGGCGAGATGCCAGTGGGACAAGGCACGCGCTGGCGGACGCAGCGACTGCTGCGCGGCCCCCAGGTGCGTGTCCTGCGACGGCCAGAGGCCTTGCAGCCGGCCGACTTCATCGGCGAACTGCTCCGGCTCCATCGTCACGCGGAAGAAGTGCTCTGGCTCGGCCGGACTGGCGGGGACGATGTACGGCAGGAACGGCCATTCGCTCGGCAGCTCCTCGGCTTCGACTTCACCAAGCCCGACCTGCAGCAGCAGATTGCGCACGGCCTTGAGCCCATCGGGTGCCAGCTCGCGCTGACGCACCCTGCGGCCGAAGATCACCACTTGCTTGAACTGCGTCTCCACCGCTCGGTAGATCCGCAGATCGGTGTAGTGGCGCGTCAGCCAGCCGACCAGCTCGGCGTCGAGCACGTAGCCGGGGACGATGAAGACCAGCACGCCGCCATACTGCAATAGCGAGAGGCTGCGCTGATAGAAGAGCTTCTCGAAGCGGGCACGGCCCTGGCCCTGATAGCCGATGTTGCCGTTGACGTCCTTGGACAGGTCGCCATACGGTGGGTTGAGCCAGAGCAGCCCGAACGATTGCTTGGAGATCATCGTGTCCATCAGGTCCGCGTGCAGGCAGTGATCGACCAGGCCGCGGGCATGGCGTGCCCGTTCCGCGTCGAACTCGACGGCGAACGCCTTGGCCTGCTCGCGCCCGAGGGCATGAGCGGCTTCGGCGATCGCCACGCCTTCGCCGGCGCAGGGATCGAGGATGCACATCGGCCCATCGCTGGGCATCAGTGCGTTGAGGGCTCTTTCGAGCGTGGGTTCGTCGGTCGGGTAATACCCGTTCTTGGCGAAATTGCGGGCGAGCCGCGGGAACATGAGGGCCATGGAAGTCTCCTGGTTGGCGGGGATGAAGTGCGAGAGCACGCCTTGGCGTGCTCTCGCGGGTGGGTCAAGCCGCTACCGCTTCCGGCGTCCAAATCTTGGCCGGATAGGGATAGGCGGTGAGCACGTCACTGCGGATCAGAGAGCCCAGCGCCAGGGTCAGCGCCGGCACATCGATGGCGAGCCGATGGCCTTCCAGCGGCCCGAGGGCGAACGGAAGGCGGGCCAGCATCTCGCGGGTCTGTAGCAGTTCCAGCACGGGTTCGCGCCAGTGGTCGAGTAGCGGAAGTGGGCAGGTGTCCCGTACCAGCATCCACAGGCGGTCAAGCCGGTGGGCGCTGCCCTTGGGCAGCAATGCCAGTGCGCTGGCGTTGGCCTTGTCGGGCTTGACGCAGCGGCGGTCGAACAGCCACACGTTGGACAGCGAACCGAACAGCGTTCGCCGGTAGGCGCGGGTCATGCGCTTTTCCAGGCGATCGACGTTGCTGACGAACACCGGGACGCTGCCGCCCTGGTCGGTGATGACGTGGAACTGGTCCAGGCCCTGTTCGTCGCGCCCGAGGGTCAGACGAGCGAGGAACTGCTGGACGGCGGTGTCGCGCGCCCAGATCGACAGAAAGATCAGATTGCCCTGGTCATCGCCGACGCAAGCGTCGGCCATCACGTCGGAGCATTCGTCGATGCGATACAGCGTGGTGGAAGAAGTGTTTGCGGGCATGGTGGTGTCCTCGGATGAACGGGAACAGCACCGCCCGCTGGGGCAAGTACTGCCCCAGGGGGTGGAAGAAAGCCGCTCAGTCCGGCTCGAACTGCCGGGTGTGCGGGTTGAAGTGCAGCGCCTCATCTACCGAAGTGATTGGCGTGAAGCCCTCCAGGTAGATGTTGTTGAGGTACTGGTCGCGGTAGGTCAGTGCCTGCCGTGCCTGTTCCTCGGTGAGACCGTTGCTGATGAAGTACTCCAGCATTTCCTCGTCGGACGAAACTTCGTCGTTGGACAAACTCCCTTCAACGAGCTTCAACAGCGAGGGCGGAAGCGCAGCCAGGATCGAGTCCATGTCGGTTCCTCCTGGCTCAGGCCATCAGCGCTGCGGTGGGTGCCGCAGGTGCCGTGGGTGTGCGCCGCCGCGCGTGGTAGGCGCGAACGCCTGCACGCCAGTCGGCGGACTGCTCCGGTGCGAGATCCAGATAGGACAGCGGGCACGAGTAGTAGTACGGGTGCATGGACTCGTCCAGCGGCTTGTAGCCCCACTGGCCGCCGCTGCGTTCGAGCAGATCGCAACGGATGTAGCGCAGGGATTGGCCCGGCGCCAGATGACGATGCACGCCTTCGACCTTGGCCGTCACTTCCGTGACGGACCAGAGGACGTTGCCGCGCAGCGCGTGGGCGATGACCTTGACGCTGGCGCGCTCGGTCTCTTGCGGTGCGATCAGTTCCGCGATCAGTTCAGACCGCGATTGGGGGGAGAAATACCAGCCCATGAGAGGCCTCCTGAAAAATGGAGCCGGAGGCCTCCCCGTGGGGGAGAACCCCCAGCGGGTGATGGAATACCGCGTGTGCGGCGAAGGAACCTATGCTTTGCCCTCAGTCCCAGTCGTCATCGTCGCGATCACAACCGGCCGGGCAGTAGCCGAACTCGATCCCATGCGAGCAGTGACCATGCTCCGCATTCCAGTCCTGGGTTTCCTGCCGTTCGGCAGGCGTTGCGTAGTCCCATTCCCGGGCTGCGATCTCCAGCGCTTGAGTGCGCTGGTCCTGCGGCAATCGACTGGCTTGCGTGTCGATCTCAGAACTGAAAAGCGTGACCCAGTGATCCCAGGACAGGCCGCAACCACGCTGGGCGTGCTCGGCGGCCGTCTTGCAGACCGCGCGCCACGCGGGTTCGTCCAGCGTGGAATGAGGTGCATCGCAAGCGATGGTGGACATGATGAAAACCTCCAGAAGAAAGCCGGAGCCTCCCCCGCATGGGGAAGTAACCCCGGCGGGTGGATGAAGAACACCGCGGATGCGGCGTCTGCGATCACGCAGGTTGCAGTTCGGCCTGGCGGCTCCACTCCTGCGTCTTGAAGTCCAGCGCGTAACCCAGTTCACCCAGGCGGGCGATCTGCGCGCGCAAGGTGCGGCGGTCGATGGTCGAATCCAGTTTCACGGACTCGCCCAGCGGCCAGAGCAGGCCGAACAGTCCGGCGTCGCCGTCTTCGGTGCCGCCGGGGGCAGCAGCCGCAGCGGGCGTCGGTGCATCCACGCCGAAGGGCGTGGTATCGACGAGAGGGTCCGCAGACACCTGCTCGGGGGCGGGCTTGGCGGGCCTGGACACCTTGGCGGGCTTGGCCGGCGTTGCCGCAGGCTGCGTCCCTTGCTCTTCATCGAGGGGATCGACATCCTGGGTGGCGAAACTGCGTGCTTCGTCACGGCTCAGTTTGTCGATGCCGTTGAGCGTCATTCCGTCGAGGCTGGCGCGGATTTCGAACCGCATGCCGCCACCGACCGGATAGGACCTCGGAAAGATGTAGCGGATGATGAACTCCCCGTCGTACTTGCCTTCGGGATATTGCTCCAGCTCGGGGTCCTTGACCTCGAACACACCGAGGTGCGTGGCGAGGCGACCCACCGTGAACGGGCCGTTTTTGCCGCGGATGGTGCGCAGCGTGAGCTGGCCCGGAACGACGATGGGCGATACCGATCTCTCGGGCGCCGATGTGGTTGCCATGATGGTTCTCCTGATGATGAATGACGGGCCGCCGACGGCACCCGGTGGATGAGAGGGAATGGGCCTCGCCCGAGATGGGCGAGGTCCGCTTGGCATCACGCCTTGAGTTGGCGCATACCTTCGGCCAGGAGCCACAGCGCCCGGTTCAGGCGCAGGTTCTGGTCGATGCCTTGCACCGGACGGGTGCGTTGATGGCGGCCGTTGGCCGAGCGTCCACTCAGCCCCCCTTTGACGAGGTTCTCCTGGACGCGGTTGAAGACGGCCCACAGGTCGCCCTTGCGGTCGTCCCACCGTCGCGGGGTCAGAAGCTGGCTTTCCGTGACAGGCGTGGACTTGGCCGGGTCGTCATACTTGAGTGCGAGGGCGGAATGCGCAAATATTTCCGCTTCGCCTTCATCGAGGGTGATGGTGCGCATCGCGTCGCGCGAGTTCTGCACGCGCTCGAAGCCTTCGAGGACTTCGTAAGCACCTTCGATCACCTGGCTTGCCACGTCGCCCTTGTGGGGCACGCGGATGTCGGCGGTGGTGTCACCGCAGACCAGGCCGTTGTGGCAGACGAACCGGAACATGCCTGCCAGCATCTGGTAGCTGCTCGTGCCGTCGTGGCTGTTGAGCAGGATGATCTCGTTCGCCTCGTCGCCGTTGATCTGGCTGGCATGGCGAAGTCGGATGAGGTGCTTGGTGTATTCGCGCCGGTCTTCGTTGCGCACGCGGGTCTGGCACACCATGAAGGGCTCGAACCCCTCCTGGCGCAGCTTGGTCAGCACGGTCGCGGTCGGTATGTAGGCATACCGTTCGGACCGGCTCCCATGCGGAGCGTCGGCAAAGATCGATGGAGCAACGGAACGGATGCGGTCATCCGAGAGTGGGCGATCGGAACGCAGGATCGGGGACTGCGGGGCAAAACGGGATGCCAGAGACATGGTTGTTCTCCTTGGAGAAATGCGACAACCGCGCGGCCCTGAAACCACGCGGAACTCGGGGGATGAAGAACGCAGACGCGCTGGGCGCCAAGGGGCGCAGCGGTTGCGGGGATGAGAACGGCAAGGCCCCGTGAGGGGCCATGCCGGTTCAGAACGAAGCAGCCAATGCCGGCTCCTCCTCGACTTCGCCTGCGGGCTCGCGCTCGGCGGGCTCGACAGGCTGGTCGGCAGCGGTGTCGGCGGCAACCTCGGCTTCGGGCGCGGGTGTGTCCTCGGCTTGCGGCGCCTCGGCTTGCGCCTGGCTCGTCGGATAGACCTGGGTGCCGTCGATCTTGATGAGACCGATGTGGACCAGCGTCGATTCCAGGCTCGCTCCCGGTTCCCCGGCGCGCTCGCCCTTGGTGCGGATGTACGGATCGATCTTCATGTCGTTCAGACGGAAGGCGATTAGCACCTTGCGGTCCCCTTCGATGGCCTGCACGCACCGGCGAACCAGGTGCTCGGCTTCAGGGGTGGCGACGATGGTGTCGAAGTACCGATATTCCGGTTCACCGACAGGCCCGGCCAGTGCCGCGACGCAGCACGACAGGAACGGATCGCCATCCTTGGGGGAGACGTCCTTCGGACGGCTGAGGTAGCCGATGCCGCGGGTGATCAGCTCGTGCTGCTTGATCGAAGCCAGTTCGGCCCGGTCAAGCGGCTCGGCCTTCAGCAGTCGTGCTTTCAGAGACGCGGCGGCCTGGCCCTTGTGCTCACCCTTGTCGCGGATGTACGCATCGCCCCAGAGGTCGCCGAGGCGGAAGCGCACCAGGGGCCGCTGCTTGGGATCGTCAACGCCGATGTAGCGCTCGACCAGTTTCTTGGCCTCGGCACCCGAGACCTTGACGTCGAAGTAGCGGTAGCTGGGGTCCTTGGCGGAACCGACCAGTGCGGCGATGGTGCATGCCAGGAAGGGCTGCGCACGGCGGCCGCCCCGGACGGGAACCTCGCGGGCACGCTGGATGTACCCGATGCCCGAGGTGTGGAGGTCGAAATACGATTTCTCGTTGGACGTGGTGCTCATGGTGGATCTCCATTGGGATGAAGCGGAGACACACCGGCCCCACGCATGCGGGGAAAGGTGCGTAACCCCGCGGTGGGTTGATAAGGCGAAAGCATCCGCCACCAGGACTGGTGGCCGCTCGCGGATGGATGCGGTGCGAGCTGGCTCGGTCACGCAGTGGGAACTGCGCGGCAACCTCGAAGACCGATGGTTGCCTGGCATGTCGCTGACAACGTCAGCAGGCATGGGGGCAGCATGTCCGGGCCTCGCGCGCGCGACAGCAAACAATGCGCATTCGGTCGCTCCCGTCTTTCCAGCACGCCGTGGAAAGAAAAAGCCCCTCGAAAGGGGCTGGTCGGGTCAGGCTTCGTACACGAAGTAGTGCTCGCGCGGACGCGGGAAGAAGACGTGCTTCCACGTGTCGCCGCTGGTGTTGCCGCCGTCGAACACGACCATTTCGTAGTCGTCAATGTCGGTGTCCATCAGGTCGGCGCTGGCGATATGGCGCATGTGCAGCGTGCCGTGCGTGCGCTGGAATACCAGAATCTGGCCGATGGCGTCGTCCTGGCCCATGGCGTTGACGCAGGCTCCAAGCTGGTGCTCGAAGTCGGGTGCGCGTGAGATGAGGTCGGGGAACATGAGGTTGCTCCTATGAAAATGGACCAGCCCGGCTCCTTGGGAGACGGGCTGGCATGGGGGACAAAGAGGAAGATTGGCGCGTCGTGCGGCTGCTAGGACTCAGCCAGCGGCAGGCCCAGCAGCGCAGGTGCGTCGGCGTCGAGGATCAGGATGCGCACATCGGCCTGGCCAGCCAGGTCAAGGATGTTCGCCAGGTCGTCCGGCATGCCCTTGTTCCGATGCTCCTGTCGAAGCTGCTCCGCGGTGATGCCTTCGGCGTGCTCCAGGTTCTGGTCCGTCCAGGGCGTGGAAATCAGCTTGACGCCGATCGCCGGGCTGTACGGCACCCGGAAGGCGATGAACAGCATGGCCTCCGGCGTGGCGAGGTCCGCCAGGTTGGCGAGGTAGTGCCAGGTATCGACCGTGATGTGCTCACGGCTGATCTCCCAGCATCGGCTGTAATAGCCGGTCTCGAAACTCAGGCGCTGCATCACTTCCCGCGCGGCCTCGGCCGAATAGGCGTCACCGACGTGGACTGGGCGGCCGTCGAAGTCCTCGCCATGGATGGCATAGACCACGGCACCGATCACACCTTCGCCGCTGACGCCTTCACCGGCATCGCATTCGGCCAGTACCTCGGCGCTCACGGCTTCGCGGCCATTGCTGACCACGGCGAAATCGCTGGCGACGATGCAGGACGATTGGACCGGCCAGAGTTCCGTAGACACTCAGTCGCCGCTCTGCGCGTAGCGCCTCTCAAACTCTACCGGTGACAGTCCGCCAGCGGAACCATGTCGGCGGATGGGGTTGTAGAACATCTCGATGTAGTCGAACACGTCCGATGCAGCAGTGGCCCGTGTCGGATAGATCCTTCGCTTGGTCCGCTCCTTCTTCAATACGCTGAAGAAGCTCTCGGCCACTGCGTTGGCA